>JBGVKG010000074.1:0-6259 GCA_045123575.1 Lachnospiraceae bacterium | reverse complement strand
AATTCACCATTTTTTCTTACCTTTGCATATGATTTAGCTTGTAAAGGTAGAATTTCCAAGCTAGATTCACCATTTTTTCTTACCTTTGCATATGATTTAGCTTGTAAAGGTAGAATTTCCAAGCTAGATTCACCATTTTTTCTTACCTTTGCATATGATTTAGCTTGTATGGGTAGAAATGATGAGCCATGCCGACAGGCTTGCAAATTGCACTTGCTTCGCAAGCACAATTTAGCTCGCTGTCGCGGCATTCGCCGTATATAGAAAAATATAAAACAAGAGCCTGCTATGTGAGTAAACTCCCAGCAGACCCTTGTTTTATATTTTTCTATGCATGGCTCATTGCTTGCGCGCACAAACCAGAATCTACATCTCCACTGCTGTAAAGCCAAGGTCATCCAGCTCAGAAACCGCTGTCTTCACGCAATGCGCACATCCATTGATAGTTACAGTCTTATCCTCCAAAGAAACTGCAAAATCAAGATTAACCTCATTCAATGCATTTGTAATTCTCTCTACGCACTTTCCACAGTGCATATCCTCTACCTTCAATACTGCCATTTTTATTTCCTCCTTAAAAGCTTCTTATTTGGTCATCTGAGTCATCTGTACATTCGATAGATTTGATGACTACGTAGTATGAAATTTTGTCGTTTACGGCTACTTCGACACGGTCACCTACCTTATGGCCCATGATAGCTTTACCTATAGGCGACTCTATGCTTATATTTCCACCGACAGAGTTACCGCGAATAGATGTAGTTAATTTGAACTTCTCTGTTTCGTCGTCCTCCTCGAAATACAGCTCTACTGTTTTATTGATGCCTACCTCGTCATCCTTTGATTCGTCAGATATGACATTGGCAAATCTTATCATTTTCTCGAGATAACGTATGCGACTTTCGTTTTTATTCTTGTCCCTCTTAGCTGCATAATACTCGAAATTCTCGCTTAAGTCTCCCTGTGCTCTAGCTTCCTTTACAGCCTCTATAGCCTCTGGACGAACCACCAGTTTTCTATACTCTATCTCTTCTTGTATCTTCTTTATGTCATTTTCTGTGAGATTATCTCCCATAGCCTACTTACCTCCGTTCTTTTCATAATACAATCTCTTATATCACATATAGACTATCTACCATCTTATTTAGTATGCAGCTTCTTTGTTCCTAACCTTAATGCATTTGTCACCACACATACAGAGCTTAGTGACATTGCAAAGCCTCCAAACATCGGGCTAAGTAATAATCCCATCACTGGATATAATACACCTGCTGCCAATGGTATGCCAATAGTATTATATAAAAATGCCCAAAATAAATTTTGCTTTATATTTCTGATAGTCAATCTGCTTAATCTAATTGCCGCTGGCACATCTGCAAGGTCTGACTTCATAAGCACTATATCTCCAGCTTCGATAGCTATATCTGAGCCATTTCCTATGGCACAGCCTACATCTGCCTGCGTGAGAGCTGGGGCGTCATTGATGCCATCTCCAACCATCATTACCTTAGCACCCTTTTTCTGTAATGATGCCACTATATTTGCCTTATCCTCTGGCAATACCTCTGCGATAATCTCATCTACCGCTGCCTGCTTGCCTATAGTTTCTGCAACATTCCTATTATCGCCTGTGAGCATAACGACGTGTATTCCCTGACTTTTTAAAGTCTCGATAGCGCCTTTGCTACTTTCTTTAATAGCATCTGATACACTGATAATACCAGCTATACGACCATCTACCGCAACTATTAGCGGTGTCTGACCTACGCTTGAAAGTTCATCTATCTTCTTAGCTATATTTGCAAAAGATTCCTCTAAATGTATTCCCTGACTTTCCATCAATCTAACATTACCTATAGCCACAGAATATTGATTAGTGCCGCCATACATAACCTTTGCCACAATACCCATTCCAGATATATTTTCAAATTGAGTTATATCATAATCCTTTGACACATTAGCAGCGTCACCATAAGCTGCCTCTACTACCGCACTGGCAAGTGGATGCTCAGATACATTTTCCACTGCACCTGCAAGCTTCAATAACTCATCTTCCATATAATCAAAGCCCATCACCTCTACAACCTTTGGTTTACCCTCAGTTATAGTTCCAGTCTTATCAAGGACTACAGTATCTATCTTATGAACCACCTCCAATATCTCGCCATTACGGATAAGTATGCCGTTAGATGCACCTAGACCTGTTCCCACCATAATAGCTGTAGGTGTGGCTAGTCCTAAAGAACAAGGGCAAGCGATGACCAATACCGACGTAAATATGCGCAATACAAATGAAATATCCTGCCCTGCTACAAGCCATATGATAGATGCCACAATAGCGATACCTATAACTACAGGTACAAATATGCCCGCAACCTTATCTGCTAGTTTTGATATAGGTGCCTTCTTTCCCTGCGCATCTTCCACAAACTTTATTATCTTAGCAAGGGTTGTATCTTCTCCTACTCGTGTTACCTTTACATACAACACGCCATTTATATTTATACTTCCCCCTATAACACTACTGCCTATGGATTTGTCTACCGGTATGCTCTCACCAGTTATCATAGCTTCATTTACACCAGATTCACCCTTTATGACTATTCCATCCAAAGGAATCTTTGCCCCTGGCTTAACCATAACCACATCTCCTGGCTTCAGTGTCTCCGTCTGAACCTCTGTGCCATCCTCTAGAAGCGCTACATCTGGTGCTAATTCCATAAGCTTAGTTATGGCTCCCTTTGTCTTTAACTTACTTCTACCCTCTAGATATTTACCAAACATAACAAGGGTAATAACTGTAGCTGCTGATTCATAATATAAATGATGTACATGATGACTATTCATAGGTATCATATACGTCATAACTATACTGTATATAAACGATGCTCCACTTCCTATGGCAACCAATGAATCCATATTTGGATTCAGATGAAATAGCGCATTAAAACCCACTATAAAGAATTTTCTGCCAAACCACAAAACTGGTATAGTAAGCAACAACTGCGTCAATGCAAAATTAGTAGGATACTTGTCCATATCCATAAATGCTGGAATAGGCAACCCCTTCACTAGCATCTGTCCCATAGATACATATAACAACAGCACTGTGAATATAGCCGAATAGATAATATTGTTCCTATGCTCCTTAAGATTATCTAGTTCCTTCGACTGTTCGGTACTCTTAGTCTTCTTATTATTTTCTAAACTGCATATACCACTATTGCATGTCTTTATTTCGCTCGGCTTTTCATCATCCAAGGCCTTTATGCCAAAGCCTGCCTTCTTCACCTTTGCCATAATAAGATCTGGCGTCACCTTACTCTCATCATAATATATGGTCATACGATTGGTTGTCAGATTCACATCACTTCGCTCTACACCATCGAGCTTTCTCGTCACTCGCTCAACTGCTGACGAACACGCTGCACACGACATACCTTCTATGATATAAATTTCTTCTATCATCTCGATTTCCTTTCTATTTCATATACAATTACTTATACAAATGTAACTTCAAATCTATTTATTCATTTACTTATATAAACGTATTTTCAAATCTCTTTACTCATTCCCACCTATATCTATGTACAATGTCCTCTTCATTATACACCTATACATAATCCTCAATGGTTATATATATCCTACCTTTTCTGGTTTCTCCAGAAATCTGTTTAAAGCACATCTTGCCGTGACCTCTGACTGATATAACATCATTCTCCTTCACTTGATAACTATTATTCTCACAAACTCTTCCGTTTAGAAATATCTTCTGTGCCCTAAAAAGCTCCAACGCTTGGCTTCTAGACACTTTATATCTGCCTGCAACCACCACATCAAGTCTAGTAGATGAAACCAGCAATTCTCGCTCTTCTCTCTTTACCGTTAGCTGTTCTGGCAAATCATTTATTTCCTCTATCTTGACATGTGTATGGCGTACCTTATCGAGATTTTCTACTATGTACTGAGACATTTTCTCATCTACAAATACATACGCCTCCTTGCCCTTCACCAATATATCTCCAATCGTCTCTCTCTTTACACCTAGATTCATTATGGCACCTAGATAATCTCTATGATTAAGTACCTCCGCAAACTTCTCCATCATAGGCTTAATAGACAATAGCTTTATAGGAAATGATAATTGGTAGCCTATGCTATCCACATCGCCAAATCTTGCCATCTGTCTTTCGCACTCCTCTACACCACCCCAAAGTGTGTACTTTATACCTGCTCTGTCGCAGGTTTCATGCAAAAGCGATATATCTGCAAGCGACAAGAAGCCAGTAAAAAAAAACTGGCTACTACTCCAAGATTTCTCTCCTAGCTCTTTAAATCTTTTCTGTAAATATATCTCTTCCTCAGTCATGCGTTCTCCATTATGTCAATTTTTGTTAATATTTCTGCTAATTTCTCTACTATATTTCCCTGCATTTTTAAACTGACATCTGTCTATATTATTTTATCGATATAGATTTACCCTATTTATCCGTCGATAAGATTGCCTTTCTTCACATTCTCATCGATTATCTCCATAACCATCTGATAAAGTCTCTCTGAGCCTGGTCTAATCTTGCGTTCTGCTCTATCTCGAACTTTAGAAGCTGCCACCTGATGTTCTCTCCACGCCAAGCCATTTGAAGCATCGTTAAGCATAAGTGGCTGTACACTATCTAAAGTATTGGCAAACTTAGCCTCTGGTGTCTTTGCCTCCTCGAACTCTCTCCACAAAGCCATAAACTCTGCTGCCTGATCCTCTGGCAATATGTTGAATATTCTGTCTGCCGCCTTCTGCTCGCGCTCAGCCTTTGTCTCATGCCCCTTCTCATCATAGGCATAAGTATCCCCTGCATCTATCTCTACAGTATCATGTATAATCACCATACTCATAGTACGCATAACATCAATCGGCTCATTGGCATACTCTGACAATACCATCGCCATAAGTGCCAGATGCCATCCATGCTCCGCATCATTTTCCTTTCTAAGGGCATCCAATATATATGTCTGTCTGCCTATGCCCTTTTCCTTATCCATCTCCAATGAAAACGCCATCTGTTTTCTTAATCTATCTATATCTGCCATAGCTACTTCATGTTTTACCTAAAATATGTTGAAATTTTAGGATATGACCTTTCTATTTTTTCTATATACCTAGTCTTTTTTATCAAAGCTATTTAGCACTTTTAGCCTTTTTTAAATGATATAAAATAATATCCCTAGCCTTCTTAGCCTCAGACTTATCAAGTGCTGGTACATCCTTAAGGGGATACTCCATACCCAGTGCCTCATACTTTGGCACACCCATTGTGTGATATGGAAGCACATCCAATGCCTTAACATTATTAAGCTCTCCTAAAAACTCTCCTAACGCTGCTAAATATTCTGTCTTGTATGTTATACCCGGCACTGTTACATGTCTTACCCATATTGGGAAATCTATCTCATTTAAATATCTTGCAAAATCCAAAATATTCTTGTTGGACTGAGCTGTAAGCTTCTTATGTTCCTCATCATCTATATGCTTAATATCTAGCATAATAAGGTCTGTAACCTTTAAAAGCTTTGTAAGCTTGTCCATAAAGCTTTCACTATTTCTATTAAATACGATACCTGATGTATCTATACATGTATGAATATTTCTCTCCTTAGCCTTTGTAAACAACTCTATAAGGAAATCCATCTGCAACATAGGCTCGCCACCTGTCACTGTCATACCACCATTTGTTAAATATGGGCGGTATTTCTCATAATCCTCTATAAGCTCGTCTGTGCTTCTAAGATTGCCTATATTAGGATCCCATGTATCTGGGTTATGACAATACTGACATCTCATAGGACATCCCTGCACAAATATAACATATCTTACACCTGGTCCATCTACTGTACCAAATGTCTCTATTGAATGAATACGACCTTCCATAAACGTTACCTCACAATCTTTTTACATAGTTAGTATACACCAAATTCTCCCTTTCATAAAGCTAAACTTTTCTATAATGTAGATTGCTAAATTCTGGTTTGTATTACTAAGGGCTTGGTATTAAGGATATAGTTTTATTCTAGGTTACAGGCAAAAGATTTTCTAAGGTCTTTGCCTGTAATTTTTTATGTATGTGCAACCGCCTCCTACTCGCCATCCGTGGCTCGGAGGAGGCTTCTTCTGACATCGTGTCAGAAGATTGCTAGTTTATTCAATTGCAAAGCCCTAAGATAATCTAATTGCCTTCCACATGAATAAAACTATATCCTTAACACC
>JBGVKG010000073.1:0-11453 GCA_045123575.1 Lachnospiraceae bacterium | reverse complement strand
ATATGATAAAAAACGCTCCGCTAAGGGCTTAATCGTAGTCGCGAGCGACTGCGATTGATTTCGCACTGCGGCGGAGATGTAGATGTTGCTAAAGCAACCCGCCGCAGGCGGAGAATCTCGCAAGCGAGATTCTTTCTTGTCTTGTATATTTCCACAATATAGGATAAGATAGAAACATATTACATTAACTTGGAGGAATACAGATATGGCAGGTAGAAATTGTATAGTTGCACAGTCAGGAGGACCAACTGTTGCAATCAACGCTAGTTTAGCAGGTGTAGTAGCAGGTATTATTGAATCAGAAGCTTTTGATGTGTGTTATGGTTCTTTAAATGGAATAACAGGTGTAACTAATAATACATTTATGAATCTTACAGAGAAGGCAACAGAAGATGGTTTTATTGATAGACTTAAATTGTCGCCAGCTATGTATTTGGGCTCTTGTCGTTTTAAGTTACCATCTGTAGAAAAAGACCCAGCCATTTACGAGGCTATTTTTGATAGATTTAAGGAAATGGATATAAAGGCGTTTTTCTATATTGGTGGAAATGATTCTATGGATACAGTATTGAAGTTATCTGAGTATGCTAAGAGCATTGATTATGATATATCTATCATAGGTGTACCAAAGACTATAGATAATGATTTGTGCATTACAGACCATACACCAGGCTTTGGTTCAGCTGCTAAGTATGTAGCAACATCTATGCTTGAAATAGCTCATGACACAAGCATATATCCAGTTAAGAGCGTTACTATTGTGGAGATAATGGGAAGAGATGCAGGATGGCTTACAGCATCGGCAGCACTTGCTAGAAATGATTATAATTCTGTGCCAGACCTTATATATCTTCCAGAGACAAACTTTGATGAGGCAAGCTTTATAACTGATGTTAAGGCATTATTAGAGAAGAAGGATAGCATCGTTATAGCTGTTTCAGAGGGTATACATGATGCAGAGGGCAACTATATTACATCATCAACAGCAGTAGCTGATACATTTGGACATGCTCAGTTAAGTGGAGCAGGTAAGGCATTAGAGATGATGGTGAAGGAAAAGATAGGTGTTAAGGTTCGTTCAGTAGAGATTAACATTTTACAAAGATGTGCAGCGCACATTTTATCTAAGACAGATATAGATGAGTCATTTGCACAGGGAAAATATGGCGTAAACCTTGCTGCTCAGAATGTGACAGGCTCTATGGTATGTATAAAGCGTGTATCAAATGCACCTTATACAGTTGAATACACATACGCTAATATCAAGGAAATCGCCAACGAAGCTAAGTCTATTCCAAGAGAATGGATAAATGAGGCAGGCAATGATGTAACAGAGGAATTGATGGAATACTTATTGCCACTTGTACAGGGTGAGTATGTTCAGGAATTTAAGAACGGATTACCAGTGTACGCTCCAATACATCATTTAAGATAATATTAAACAGAATATAATAGATACAGGCTGTAAAACTAGTATAATAGATTTACAGCCTGTTTTGTATTTGCTTAGTAGTTACATTTTATGAGAAGTATTTTTCTTTTATTATGTCAATAGGCATATCTTTGCCAGTCCATATCTTAAAAGCCTCAGCACCTTGATACAGAAGCATATATAAGCCATTAAATGTGTGGCAACCATTGTTTTTAGCCATATTTAATAACTTGGTTTCTCTTGGATTGTAAATGACATCGGAAACTACAAGACCTTCGTGGAAGAAGGAGTTGTCTTTGATGATGCACCTATCTGTATTTGGAGCCATGCCTACAGATGTACCATTTGTCAGTATATAGCTATTATCGATGCTTTGCTTTAGAGATGTCTCATCTGCTATATCGTATAATGCGGCTTTACAAGAGGTTTTAGAGTTAATGGTGTCTACCAATCGTACAGCTCTATCCCAGAATTGGTCCTTTAAACTAAATACATTGATAGAGGCTACACCGTCAAGCGCAGCCTGTACACAGACAGCAGTGGCAGCACCACCGGCACCCATAAGAGTCATATTCTTGCCAATGATATCATATCCGGCGTCCTTAACAGCCATCATATATCCAATGCCGTCAGTGTTGTGACCAGTAAGTATACCGTTATCGTTTACGACAGTATTTACAGCACCTATCATTTCAGCGGCAGGTGAAAGCTTATCAGCTAAATCGCACATAAGATTTTTATCAGGCATAGTACAATTAAAGCCTCTAACCCCCAACGCTTTAAGTCCGTCTACAGCAACCTTTAAATTATCTGTGCCTACATCAAAGCAAAGATATACATAATCTAAGTCTAATTGTCTAAAAGCTTCATTATGCATAAGTGGTGATATACTATGTGCTACAGGCGAACCCAAAAGGCCAGTTAGCACAGTATGTCCAGTAATATTCTGATTCATAATAATCTCCTTTTTGTATATTAGCCCTAATTCATTAACAGAGATAGTAAACAGGGCTATACTCTATTGAATACGTTAAATTTATCATAAAATATATTTTTTTTAATGTCAATAATTTAATTCTTTAAATAAATGAAGTTTTGTGGTATGATTATGATGTATATTACTGAATGTAGGAGGTGCCAGGTGAGAAAAGTTATATTTCATATAGATGTTAATTCGGCTTTTCTTAGTTGGGAGGCTGCTTATAGAATAAGTCGTGGTGAACAAGATGTGGATTTACGTGATATTCCATCTGCTATAGGTGGCGATAAGTCCAAGAGACGAGGAATTATATTGGCGAAGTCTACTCCGGCAAAAAAGTATGGCATAACTACAGGTGAGCCTATAACAGAAGCATTAAGGAAATGTCCACATCTTACAATAGTAGAATCTAATCATAAGCTATATGAGGAGTATTCAGAAGCATTTATGAATATTCTTAAGGATTATACACCTGATATTGAGCAGTTTAGTATAGATGAAGCTTTTATGGATATGACTGGAACAGAAAGATTGTTTGGCGAACCATTAAAGGCCGCGCATATTATAAAGGACAGAATCAAAAATGAGCTGGGCTTTACAGTTAATATAGGGATATCGGACAATAAGCTATTGGCAAAAATGGCATCTGATTTTACTAAACCAGACAGGGTACATACTTTGTATACAGAAGAGATAAAAGAAAAGATGTGGCCGTTACCAGTGTCCGATTTGTTATATGTAGGCAAATCTACCACTGCAGCGCTACATAGATTGGGTATAAAGACTATAGGTGAACTGGCCTGTACAGATATTGAGATACTAAGAAGCAACCTAAAAAAACAGGGAGAAGCTATATGGAATTTTGCAAATGGTCTTGCAGTATCAATGGTTGAAACTGAGCCAGAGGCAAATAAAGGGTATGGAAATTCTACAACAATAGCATTTGATGTGACAGATGAAACCACAGCTAAGCTGGTATTGTTATCATTGGCGGAAAAGGTGTCAAGTAGAATAAGAGAGAATGGTGTGGTTGCAGAGTCTATTTCTGTGACTATAAAGGATTTTAATTTGGTTAAAACCTCCCATCAGATGATATTAGATGTGCCTACAAATATAACCGCAAACGTATATATGGCAGCATGTAGGTTATTTGATGAGATGTGGGATGGAACGCCTATAAGACTGTTAGGGATACAATTAGGCAAGGTGAGTAAGGACATTGCACTAAGGCAAATGAGCTTATTTGACGATACAAATTATGAGAAACTAGAGGCAGTGGATAAGGCTATGGATAGCATTCGTAGTAAATATGGTGTAGGAGCAGTAAAAAGGGCTGTTTTTATCGAGAAGGAATAGGAAGTGAATGTATGAGAAGTGTAGATAAGGCATTTGATAAAATGGATAAAGATATCAGAAAAAGAGAGAAGTTAAATAAGAAAAAGAAGAATAAAGATGTATGGGCAGCCTTGGCGTCGCTTGCTTCTGTTATGTTGATAGCATTGGCAATGGCATGGCTTAAGAGCGGAGAAAGTGTTGCTAGACAAATCGTAGGCGAGGATGTGGAAAAGATAAAAACAGTATATGAAACTACGAGAAATGTTTTGTTTGGAGCAGGATTTTTTAGTGTATTTGCAGTAGTTATATATATTATTAAGAAGATAAAGTACAGAGAAAAGCCGAATGTAGAGGAAGCATTTATAGACTACGATAGATTAGATGCAGCTAGGGCAAGAGTAGAGAGAGCCAGGGCAGAACGTCAGAGTATGTCCGTAGATAAAAACGATGATAGATATATGGATACATATTCTGGTGAAGTATCAAGAAGTAATAAACCAGAAGGAATGACACGAGAGGAATATAACAGAATGCGTCAGCAGGAGTATGAACGTTATTTGAGTATGGAGTTTGATGAAGACGAGATACCAAAGAGCAGAGGTTATGGTATCGATGAGGAAAATCCAGATTTGATAGAGGAATTAACACCTATAGAAAGACTTAAGGACTATATAACAGAACATAAGCTTGTAGTTGGTATAGGGGCAAGTCTAGTGGTAGTAGCTGCTGCAATTGTTATATTGTTAATGGTTTTATAGGGACTGGTCATTAGCTAGGAGGATATATGAGTGTTAAAATAAAAAATGTTGTATTAGGTGATGGCATTACAAAAGTATGCCTACCTATAATTGCTACAACAAAAGAGGATATCTTAAATGAGGCTAGAGATATCGTTAAGCTTCCAGTAGATATAGTAGAATGGAGAGCAGATTTCTTTGAGCATGTGATGAACCTTGATAAGGTATTAGAGGTATTAGATGAACTGTCAGATATTTTGGATAATAAGCCTGTCCTTTTTACATTCAGAACAAAGGCAGAGGGTGGAGAAAAATATATAGATGTTCTTTACTATAAATTGCTATTAGGGGCAGTGATAAAGCAGGGAAAAGCTGCTGCTGTAGATGTGGAGCTCTTTATGGGAGACGGTGTATTAGAGGATATTGTAGCTAAGGCAGAAGAGTATGATTGTATAGTTATTGCATCTAATCATGATTTTGATAAAACACCAGATAAATCAGAGCTTATCGCTAGATTATTATCTATGAAAGACAAAGGTGCTCATATATCAAAGATAGCAGTGATGCCAAAATGTCCAGAGGATGTGTTGACATTGTTACAGGCCACATCGGACACAAAGAAAGCGAGAGAAGATATAACGTTAATAACAATGTCAATGGGACAGTTGGGAGTTATAAGCCGATTGGCTGGAGGAACATTTGGCTCTGCGATGACATTTGGAGCTAAGACAAAGGAATTAGCTTCCGCACCAGGACAGATTGAAGTAAATGAACTTAAAAACATTCTGTCTATCGTAGAATAATATTAGTTTATAAATGAGAGGAACAAAAATGAAGAACAATATAATGCTTATAGGATTTATGGGAGCAGGTAAGACTACTGTATCTAGAGAACTTAGCAAAATGACTGGCAGAAAAGAATTGGATATGGATGCCTATATTGTGGAAAAAGAAGGTCTGGCTATTACAGATATATTTGACCGATTTGGGGAAGAATACTTTAGAGCTAAGGAGACTGCAAGTCTTATAGAGATAATGAAGATGGATGATCTGATTGTTTCTTGTGGTGGCGGTGTAGTAGTAAAGGATGAAAATGTATCATATATGAAGGATGGTGGAGTTATAGTTTTACTTACAGCTACACCACAGACAATACTTGAGCGAGTAAAGGAATCTACAGACAGACCAATACTTAATGGCAATATGAATGTAGAATTTATAGAACAGCTTATGAATAAGCGAAAAGACAGATATTTATCAGTCGCAGATGTTATTGTTGAGACGGATAATAAAGCGGTAAAGGAAATTTGTGCCGAAATAATGGAAAAAATCTCAAAAAATAGTTGAAAAAAAATATGTACTATTATAAAATAATGATAGCTATGCACAACGCAATTAGGAGGAATTATTTTATATGATTACAGCAGGCGATTTTAGAAACGGTATCACAATCGAAATGGATAACAATATTTACCAGATTATAGAGTTCCAGCACGTAAAGCCAGGTAAGGGTGCTGCTTTCGTTAGAACAAAGCTTAAGAGCGTAACAGGAAGTGGTGTTATAGAGAAGAGCTTTAGACCAACAGAGAAGTTCCCACAGGCTCGTATCGATAGAAGAGAGATGCAGTATCTTTATTCTGATGGTGATTTATACAACTTTATGGATACAGAGACATACGAGCAGATAGCTTTAACAGAGGACGCTATCGGTGATTCTCTTAAGTTTGTTAAGGAGAACGAGATGGTTAAGGTTTGTTCTCACAATGGCAATGTATTCGCTATCGAGCCACCATTATTCGTTGAACTTCAGATCACAGAGACAGAGCCAGGCTTCAAGGGTGACACAGCTACAGGTGCAACAAAGCCAGCTATCGTTGAGACAGGTGCAACAGTTTATGTTCCATTATTTGTTGAGACAAATGATGTAATCAAGATTGACACAAGAACAGGCGACTACTTATCAAGAGTGTAGTGTAAACAGCGAGTCAAAATAATGAAGGAATATCATATTTATATGATATTCCTTCTATTATTTTGCCGAGCGTCCAGTATGAAATAGCGAGAGCGTAAGCACGAAGCTATGAATACTGGGAATATTTGCTTAGAAGAAGCAAATATTCAGTTTACACGTATGTGCCGAGCGTCCAGTATGAAATAGCGAGAGCGCAAGCACGAAGCTATGAATACTGGGAATATTTGCTTAGAAGAAGCAAATATTCGGTTTACACGTATGAGATGCCGAGCGTCCAGTATGAAATAGCGAGAGCGAAAGCCCGAAGCTATGAATACTGGGAATATTTGCTTAGAAGAAGCAAATATTCAGTTTACACGTATGTGCCGAGCGTCCAGTATGAAATCATTTTATACGTTATGCTTGACATTTATCTACATTGAAATTACAATAAACCTATCTTAATTCGATTATTAAATTAAATCCCCACATAAATAAAAATGAATTATAAAGAATTTTGTATATCCATCAAAGAAGAAGTAAGTAAAATGATGGGTAAAGATTATGCTGTCCGTATAGAAGAGGTTGTAAAAAACAACCATGTCACAAAAGAAGCTATTGTTATATGCAAAAAGAATGATAGATTGTCACCGACAATATATCTTGAAAAGTACTATGAAGAGTATAAACAAGGAAAAAATATACCAGATATAAGCCTAAACATCATTGTTCAGTATGAGATAAGTAAAAGTGATGTTAGAATAGATATAGATGTTATATCTGACTATAGTGTAATAAAAGAACTCTTATATGTAAAAGTTATAAATAATCAATTAAATGAATCTATTCTTAAGAAGATACCACATATTGATAAAAAAGATTTATCGATGGTTGTTTACGCAGAAATGCCGGACGGTGGTTGTCTTGCTACAATGCTTGTGCATACAAAACATCTGGAGTTGTGGGGGATAACAGAGGAGGAATTGTTTGCTCAAGCCATACATAATGCGAAGACAAAGAAGTCATATCAACTTATAGAAATGAGTAATATTTTATTTAATATGCTAAAAAAGCGATTGGTGGAAAGCGAATATAGAGAAGGAGAAGATGGTGAATTAGACCAATTATTAGACACAGCTATAAATGTTATAGCGCAGACAAAACAGCGGGAAATGTATATATTAAACTATTTGGAATCTGATTATGGTGCTGTAAATATGCTATTTGATGAATATATGGAGGAGATAACAGACAAAATAAATGATGATGTATATATACTTCCATGTAGCATACATGAGGTTATTTTGATGCCAAAGAGTATTTGCTCAGATGAGGAGGAATTAAAAAATATTGTTATGTCTGTCAATAGAACAGATATAGATCCGAAAGAAGTTTTATCCGATAATGTTTATTTTTATAAACGCGGAAGCGGTATAGTTTAACAAAATTAGGAAAAAAAGTGCACCTGACAAGAATCGAACTTGCATTTCACCCTCCGGAGGGGTGCGTTCTATCCGTTATACTACAGGTGCACGACGTTTCATATTATACACTTAATAAGAGTTGTCACGCAATACTTTGTTGATTTTTTTTGATATTTTTGTTAGAATAAAAGGGGTTTTGTTTCGGGGATGAAATGTAGGATGTATATTGAGCATACAAGCAGGGAGAAACCATGAAGAAATCACATAATAAGAAAAATAATAAGAATATTGAAAATATTGAAAACATAGAAAATATGAATAATAATGAGAATATAGATGAAACAAATGAGAATGTGATGGATAACGAAGATTCTCTTAAAGAGTGGGATATGTCAGATGATGATGAGGTCCATGAGTTTTTGTCACGTGATTTAGATGTTGTTACAAGAACAAGACAGAGATTAAGAGAAAAGCAGGAAGCAAAGGAGCAGGCTGCTTTAGAGAAGAAGTCTAGAAGTAGAAGAAAAAAGGATTATACTAAAAAAGTTCATAAGGAAAAGTCAAAGAGAGCTGAAGATAATGACAATATGAGTAATAAAAATGTTATATCATCAGTTATCACTTTCTTTGTTAATCTATGGAAAAAGTGGCTTGAGATATATCATAAATACACAATGCAGATATTATATGGAGCATTGGGAGCTCTTGCTATGATATTATTGGTGGCAATTGTACTTACAAATGTAGGTGACAAGAAGACTGATGAAGTATTAGCACCAGAGACATCTTCGCAGGAGAAGGATACAAGTGAGACAGAGAGTTCAACAGATGTAGAGGAAGATAAAGGTCCTGTAGTAGAGTCGGCAGAATCAGATATTCATAAGATAGTAGCTTCATATTTTGATGCATTATACGTGAAGGCAACTATAGATGAAGTAAAGAAGTATATCGACGATGCGACAAACTTTAATGAATCACGTCTTAAAACTTATGACAAGTATTATGAAAACGTAGATAATATTAAGTGTTATAAGTTTGATACTTCTAGAGTAGAGAACTCATATGTTGTTTTTGTAACATATGATTTGAAACTGTATAATATTGATACTGCAATTCCTAGCGGAGAGGCATTGGTTGTAAAGCAGGGCGCAGATGGCAAATATTTAATCCACAACTTAACAGACCAGGAGGTCTTAGATTTAAAGGTATCTAATGAGGATTATGTTGCTAGTATAAATGAATTAGAGAAGCAGGTATTAGATGCATTTAATACTGCATTAGCTGCTGATTCAGAATTAAAGGAAGTATATGATATGATGACTGGCTTGGCAAATAAAGCTACAGAGCAGTCGACTTCTGGCAAGGAATCAGAAACAGAGACAACCACATAGAATAGAAAATCTAAGGTGTATTAGGGAAAAGCTTGATTTTATCAGGCTTTTCTTTTTGTTTTTAGAGTTGGTTATATAATAATTTTATAAAAAAACAAAAAATTTAACACATTAAAGCAAAAAACACTTGAATTGAAAAACAACCTGTATTATAATAGGGCTCGAAAACAAAAAATGATTTTAAGAAAGTTGCTTTTAGCGACGCTTATAGGAGGAAATAATTATGTCATATGTAGATGAGGTAATCGAGTTAGTTGTAAAGCAGAATCCATCAGAGCCAGAGTTTCATCAGGCTGTAAAGGAAGTTTTAAATTCTTTACGTCCAGTTGTTGATGCAAACGAGGAATTATACAGAAGAGAGGCTTTACTTGAGAGAATAGTTAATCCAGAGAGACAGCTTAAGTTCCGTATTCCTTGGGTTGATGATAAGGGACAGGTACAGGTTAATACAGGTTATAGAGTACAGTTTAATAGCTCTATAGGACCATACAAGGGCGGATTAAGACTTCACCCATCTGTAAACCTTGGTATCATTAAGTTCCTTGGTTTTGAGCAGGTATTTAAGAACTCATTAACAGGTCTTCCAATCGGCGGCGGTAAAGGTGGTTCAGACTTTGATCCTAAGGGAAAGAGTGATAGAGAGATTATGGCATTCTGTCAGAGCTATATGACAGAGCTTTGCAAGTATATCGGAGCAGATACAGACGTTCCAGCAGGTGATATCGGAACAGGTGCAAGAGAGATTGGTTATCTCTTCGGTCAGTACAAGAGAATCAAGGGCGTATACGAAGGTGTTCTCACAGGTAAGGGCTTATCTTACGGTGGTTCTCTTGCTAGAAAGGAAGCTACAGGTTACGGCTTACTTTACTTCACAAAGGAAATGTTACAGACAAACGGAATTGACATCGCTGGTAAGACAGTATGTGTATCTGGTTCAGGAAACGTAGCTATCTACGCTGCTGAGAAGGCAACAGAGATGGGTGCAAAGGTTGTAACAGTTTCTGATTCTACAGGTTGGGTATACGATTCAGAAGGTATCGATATTGCAGCTCTTAAGGAGATTAAGGAAGTTAAGAGAGCAAGACTTACAGAGTACAAGAATTACAGACCAAACTCTGAGTACCATGAGGGCAAGGGTGTATGGACAGTTAAGTGTGATATCGCTCTTCCATGTGCTACACAGAATGAGTTGCTTATCGACGATGCAAAGGCACTTGTTGCTAATGGCGTAACAGCAGTAGCAGAAGGTGCTAACATGCCTACATCAATCGAGGCTACAGAGTACTTACAGGCTAATGGAGTTATCTTTGCTCCTGGTAAGGCTGCTAATGCAGGTGGTGTTGCAACATCAGCTCTTGAGATGTCACAGAACAGTGAGAGACTTAGCTGGACATTCGAGGAAGTAGATGCTAAACTTCAGCAGATTATGGTTAACATCTTCCGTAATCTTGATGCTTCAGCTAAGAAGTACGGTTTTGAAGGCAATTATGTAGTAGGTGCTAACCTTGCAGGATTTGAGAAGGTTGCAGATGCTATGCTTGCACAGGGTGTTTGCTAGTTAGATAAATTCTAATTTGTATTACTGAAAGAACTTCGAGTAAGAATGCTACAGTTTTATTCTAGGTTACGAGTATTAGATTTTCTAAACGATTTGATAAACATTTTTAAATAGCACGCAAACGTCTCCTTTTCGCCATCCGTGGCTCAGAGGAGACTTGCCGGCAACTGACTTCGCTATGCTATTGATATATTTATTTGGTATAGCAAAATTCCTTTGGAATTTTGGTCACGCTCGTGTTCCGGCATTGCTATTTCTAAAACAAATCATTAAGAAAATCTACATACTCTCCACATGAATAAAACTTGCATCATTCTTACTTGAAGTTCTTTTTTTAGTAGAATTATCATTTTATCTTACCTTTACGTATGATTTAGCTTGTATGGATAGAATTTCTAAGTTGGATTCACCATTTTATCTTACCTTTACAAACCATTTAGATTGTAAAGGTAGACTTTCCAAGCTGAATTCACCATTTTTTCTTACTTTTGCATACCATTTAGTTTGAAAAGGTATACTTTTTAAGTTGGATTTACCATTTTTTCTTACTTATGCATGTGATTTAGCTTGTATGGGTAGAAATGATAAGCCATGCCACTGGTTACATAATACACCTGCTTAATGATGTCATCTATTTACAGGCGCA
>JBGVKG010000072.1:0-42364 GCA_045123575.1 Lachnospiraceae bacterium | reverse complement strand
TATTCATGTGGAGAGTATGTAGATTTTCTTAATGATTTGTTCTAGAAATAGCAACGCCGGAACACGAGCGTGACCAAAATTCCAAAGGAATTTTGCTATACCAAATAAATATATCAATAGCATAGCGAAGTCAGTTGCCGGCGAGCCGACTCCGAACCACGGACGGTGAGTTGTCGGCGGTTGCGTGCTATTTAAAAATGTTTATCAAATCGTTTAGAAAATCTAATACTCGTAACCTAGAATAAAACTGTAGCATTCTTACTCGAAGTTCTTTTAAACAGTTAAATCAGAATTTTCTATAGAACTAACTAGTAAAGAATGATACAATGATATAAATGTATGTATACGAAAATACGAAGATGCGAAAATGCGGAGGTGTGGCATGGAGATAAAGAAATACGATTATATGCACGATGACATTGTAAAAATACGTACAGATGTATTTGTGATAGAGCAGGATTTTAAAGAAGAATTTGATGATATAGATAATAACTGCACATTTTTAGTTATGTATGATGAGGACGAGCCAGTTGCTATGTGTAGATATTTTCCTATTGAGGAGGATGTATACGCCATAGGGCGTATAGCGGTTATAAAAGAATATCGTGGTAGAGGACTAGGTAGCTATATAGTAAAAGAGGCGGAAAAGAAAGTGATAGAGCTGGGCGCAAAGCAGGCGGTTTTATCAGCGCAGACAAGAGCAAGGGAATTCTATGAGAAACTTGGTTATATAGGCGAGGGCCAGTTCTATTATGAAGAATGGTGTGAGCATATTAAGATGAGAAAAATATTTGAGTGAGCGGAGTAGGAGCAACAAAACTATGAAATATAACAATATTGTAGAGGCGACATTTTTAGAACGTCCTAATAGATTTATAGCGTATGCTAGGTTGGGAGAAGAAATAGTGATATGTCATGTAAAGAATACAGGTCGTTGCAGGGAATTATTGATACCAGAGAAAACGAAGGTATATCTTGAGGATCACGGTGAGAATACAGAGAGAAAAACCAGATATTCTTTGATAAAGGTTGTGAAGGGCGACAGGATTATCAATATGGATTCCCAGGCGCCTAATCAGATAGTAAAGGAATGGATGGAGCAAGGTGGATTGTATCCAGATATAAGATATATAAAAAGAGAGTGTAAGTATGATAACTCGAGATTTGATATATATTACGAGAGAGAGAATGGCATAAAAGGTTTTGTGGAGGTAAAGGGAGTTACTTTAGAGGATAATGATGTAGCAAGATTTCCAGATGCACCTACAGAGCGAGGTGTAAAGCATATCTATGAGCTGATACAGGCCAAAGGTGAGGGATATGAAGCAAATATTGTTTTTGTGATACAGATGGATGGCATAAGATATTTTACGCCTAATGATGCTATGCATAAGGCATTTGGCGATGCTTTAAGAGAAGCTAAAAAGGCAGGTGTAAACATAGTGGCTGTGGAATGTGATGTGACAAAAGATGAAGTGTGGGCTAAAGATTATGTGCCTGTTCATTTATAGTTTGCATTGTATGACAAATAAGTTGAGCCAATAAGGGGCTAGTTGTAAACAAATCAATAGAAATGTTGAAAATCATATATTTATATAAAAAAAACAAGAAATGAAAAAAATAGTTTGACAATATAAAATGATGGTGGTATATTTTGTCAGTATTAAAAGAAAGGATGAGAATAAAATGAAGCGTAACTTATTAACTACACAAAAAATGAATATGGTCCACGGACATATTTGCTTGTAATGGTGTAACATCAGATGCACGATTATAGGCGTATAGGTCTTATAAAGTATATGTCGTGCATAGATGAGATATAAGTTATGTATTATTTTTGATAATATATTTATATATACATTTTATTAATCGCATCGACATATAATTGTCGGTGCTTTTTTCATTTTAATACGTAAAAAATGTTGACTCTGCCCTTGGGGAATGGGGTATAGTCAAGGGATAGGAGGAAAATATGATTAATGAATTATTTAGAGAATTATCAATGTTAGATGAGGTAGAGGCTATAGCCTTAGGAGGATCTAGAGCAGGTGATAATTTCGACGAGAAGTCAGATTATGATGTGTATTTGTATTGCACTGGGGACGTTTCAGAGGATAAGAGAAGAGAAATACTATCAAAGTATTGTAGTGTGATGGAGATTGGAAATCATTTCTGGGAATATGAGGATAACTGTGTATTGAATAATGGCATAGATATTGATATTCTGTATAGAAATTTAGATGAATTTTCAAACGATGTGGCATCAGTTGTAGAGCAATATGAACCGCACAATGGTTACACAACATGTATGTGGCATAATCTAAAGAGTTGCAAGATTATCTACGACAGAGAGGGAAGGCTTGAAGCTACAAAGCAACGCTTTGATGTGGCTTACCCTCAGGAACTTAAGAATAATATAATTGAGAGGAATATGAAACTACTATCGGATGCTATGCCTGCGTATGAGCTGCAGATAGTAAAGGCTACTAAAAGAGGTGATTTAATCAGCATAAATCATAGAACAGCAGCGTTTATGGAGTCATATTTCGATGTATTATTTGCTTTAAATGAATTGACGCATCCAGGAGAGAAGAGATTGATAACCCTGTGCAAGCAATGGTGCAAAATATTGCCAGCAAATTTCGAGGAAAATCTTAATAGACTTTATGCTGATATGTTTAAGAATAATGAGGCTTTAGCAGACGATATAAAGGTTATTATAGAAGAATTAAAGAAAGTTATTTAACAGCAATATTTAGTACAATAGGGAAGAAGGAGAACGTTATGAGTGATAACAAGAAAAATATTATGATAGACGTTAGAAACGTTTCTAAGGAATTTAAGAAGGTAGTAAAAGAGTCGGGCTTTAAGGGAAGTGTAAAGTCGCTCTTTAACAAGAAGGTAGAGATAGTAAAAGCTGTTGACGATATTTCATTTACAGTAGAGGAAGGTGAGATATTAGGTTTCATAGGACCAAATGGTGCTGGTAAGAGTACAGCGATAAAGATGCTTACAGGTATCCTTACACCTACATCTGGTGAGATTGTTATCAATGGTCAGGTGCCATACAAGAACAGAAAGAAGTATGTTAAGGAGATAGGCGTTGTATTTGGCCAGAGAACACAGCTTTGGTGGGATTTACCATTATCTGAGACATTTACAGTGTTGAAGGAGATATATCAGATAGAAGATAAGGCATTTAAGGAGAAGATGGATTTCTTAAATCAGGTTCTTGAGCTTGATGAGTTCATAACAAGTCCAGTTAGAACATTGTCGCTGGGACAGAGAATGCGTGCCGATATAGCAGCATCGCTGATACATAGTCCAAAGGTTCTTTTCCTTGATGAGCCTACCATAGGTCTTGATGTAGTAGTAAAGGATAACATCAGAAAGGCCATAGCAGAGATAAATAAGAATGAGAAAACAACTATCATTCTTACAACTCACGATCTAAGTGATATCGAGCTGTTGTGCAAGCGTATCGTTATGATTGATAAGGGTAAGAAGGTTTACGATGGTGAGCTGGATGCTATGAAGGAAAAATATGGCAAGATGAGAGAGATTCATATTAACCTTAAGTCTGCTGATGATATGTCGAAGCTGGCATTTGACAAGCAGTTTGGTTTGTCAGATGATGACTTGGAGATAAAGGTAGAAGGCAAGAAGGCTGTAGTTAAGTTTAACTCATCTAAGGTTCAGGTATCTGAGATGCTTTCATACATCCTTGGTACTATAACTGTTAAAGATATATCTGTAAGTGAGGCGGATATTGAGGAAATTATAAGACGTCTTTACAAGGGATAGAGAGGTGACGAGGAATGAAATGGTTTGGACATATTAAGAGAGTCTATGGTGGTTTTGCCAGAGCTGGTGCACAGGGTGCCATGGCATATAAGCTAAACTTCTTTGGATTCTTCTTAGGCGAGACATTGTATTGCTTCGTAATGTACTTCATATGGAAGGCAGTATTTGCCGCATCTGGTGAGAGTACATTTATGGGCTTTACTATGACTGATATGACACTATATGTATTTTTGGCAAATATAGTAGGTTTCTTAACAGGAACAGATTCTACGCAGGCACTTGCGGAGGAGATACGAGAGGGTAATATCATCATGCGTATGATAAAGCCTGTAAATGTAGATTTAAGTTTGCTAGCAACTGAGCTTGGTGACAAGATGGTTATGTCAGCGTTTATATTCCTTCCAGTTATGGTAGGTGTGGAAGTGTATAGATACTTTGCGCTAGGTTATGTGGCATTTAACATACTGATGTTTTTAAGCTTCTTACTAAGTGTTGTACTTAGTTACATTTTATCGTTCTACTTGAATCTGCTGTTTGGATATCTGGCATTCTGGTTAATGAATATTTGGGGATTTAGTATCCTTAAGGGAAGCATAATAAAGTTCTTCTCAGGCTCACTTATCCCATTAGCATTCTTTCCAGATGTTGTAGGACAGGTATTTAAGGAGTTGCCATTTGCATCTATGGTATATACACCTGTTATGATATATATGGGTAAGATACAGGGTGTCGATTTGGCAATAGCATTGGCTAAGCAGTTTATATGGGTATTAGTATTCATAGGATTAGCGAAGCTTATGTGGAACTGGGCGAAGAATCGTCTGGCAGTACAGGGAGGTTGATATTATGAAGAGATTTTTTAGATTATACAAGACTCTCGTAGTACAGCAGATTAAGCGTTTGATGGAGTACAGAATCGATTTCCTTACAGGAGCGGCAAGCTTCTTGGTAGGACAGATTACAAATATTGTATTCATTAGTATAATATTCTCGCAGATACCACATCTGCAGGGATTTAAGTATTACGAGATTATATTTATATACGGATTCTCATTGATACCAAAGGGCTTAGACCACTTGCTTACAGATAATCTGTGGAAGGTGTCTTGGTTTATAGTAAGAAAGGGCGCATTTGATAAGTATTTGACTAGACCAATAAATCCATTGCTCCATGTTATTATGGAAGAGGTACAGTTCGATGCATTGGGAGAGCTGCTTACAGGTGTGGTGCTTATGATTATAGCATCGCTTGAGCTTGGAATTGACTATACTTTTGGTAGAGTGTCGCTTATGTTACTTGCTTTTGTATTTGGAACTGTTATATATGCTGCTATCAAGATAGCTGGTGCAGCTTTAGCTTTATGGATAAAGTCAAGTGGAAGTATCTTGCAGATATTCTATATGACAAGCGATTTTGCAAAGTATCCTGTAACTATTTATAGCAACTTTGTAAAGAATATTGTTACATATATTATACCATTTGCATTTACTGCCTACTATCCAGCAAGCTATATTCTAAGAGGAGCTAATCCTTGGTTCTGCTTTGGAGTTGGAAGTGCCATAGCTACAGTGCTTCTTTCGCTTGCAATATTACTCTGGAATAGAGGACTTAGAGCATACGAGAGTGCTGGTTCTTAAATAACATTTGAGAGAAAAAGATGTATTCTTTCGGGATACATCTTTTTATATATCGAGTTTTATAAAAGGGTGTTCATTGGATATCTTTTAATTGAAAAAAGACCGAAGGAATGTTATATTGTATGTTAGTGATTAAATGTGCATATGCACTTATATATAATTAAGGAGAAGTACTATGGGAAAGATAACAATTATCCAGGAAACACCAAAGAATCCTATAACACTTATGGGACAAAGAGCCGGTGTATGCTGGGGTGCCAATATAGATGATATGGAAAAGAACTATGCCAGAGGAATTGATTGTATCAAGTCTGGACATCACCGTGTAATGGAATATGTCAATGTAGAGATGATACTGGACGGATATTCTGCTAGAGTTATAAGAGAGTGGTACACACATATCGGTGGAGCACCAACTAGACTTCAGGCTAGTACTAGATATATTAACTACAAGGATTTTTCTTACGTTATCCCACCAAAGGTTGAGAAAAATGAAGAAGCTAAGCAGTTGTATATAGAGACTATGGAGGCTATCACAGCAGCTTGTAGCAAGCTTGAGGGTGAATACGGTATCCCTAGAGAGGATGCAGCTATGCTTCTTCCATTAGGAATGGGTACAAAGGTAGTAGATAAGCGTAATGTTCGTAATCTTATAGAGATGTCGCATGTACGCCTTTGCACAAGAGCTTACTGGGAGTATCGTCAGATTATGAATGATTTGATGGCTGCTCTTAGAGATTACTCTGAGGAGTGGGCATACTTGGTAGATAACTACTTTATGCCAAAGTGTGAGGTGGCTGGATACTGTACTGAGAAAAAGTGCTGTGGACGCAAGCCTTATAAGGAAGTGTAGAAAGAATTGTGTTTTTTAGGTCGATTTAGTGTTAACTAAATCGACCTTTTATGTATATTTTAAAATATATAGACATATGAAATGGTTGACATATACCATAATTATGGTATCATTATGGTATAAAAGAGAAAGAAGGTGACCGTATGCCACAGATAATACCAATAAAAGATTTAAAGAATACATCCGAGATATCAGAGTTATGCAAAAAGACGGATGGTCCTGTTTATATTACAAAGAATGGGTATGGCGATATGGTTATAATGAGTATGGAGGTGTATGAAAAAATTATGAGTACCATTAATGTTTATCAAAATATCGAGATTTCAGAGCAACAGATAGAAGATGGAAAAACTAAAAATGCCATAGAAGCATTAGAGGCAATGAGGATGAAGTATGGCATATAATTTAATTATTACAGAAAGAGCAGATGAGTTATTTGAGGTTTTGGTTCAACATTTAATTTATAATTATAATAGCCAACAGGCAGCAACTCATTTAGTTAATTGTGTGTCAAAAATCTACGATAGAATTCAAGAAAATCCATTTCAATTCCCTATATGTAAGGATGAATATTTAAGTAGCAGAAAGTATCGAGAAGCTATAATCCCAGATATGAATTACATAATAATATATAGAGTAGATACCAACATTGTTTATATTGTTGGGATTTTTCATCATTTAGAAGATTACTATCCAAAATTAAAAGAATGATGTTGAATAGTTGAATTATGTAAAAGGAAGAGAAGAATATATTTGGAAAATATAATCTCCCCTTATAAAAAAACTATATACGATTTTATTCCTTCAAATAAGCACGCATAGATTTTAGTGCATTTTTCTCCAACCTGCTGACCTGTGCCTGACTTATACCCACCTCATCTGCTACCTCCATCTGAGTGCGGCCTTTAAAGAAACGTAAGTCTATAATATTCTTTTCGCGTTCCGGTAGACGTTTGATAGCTTCGTTTAATGCGATATTTTCAACCCAAGCTTCTTCGCTACTTTTTTTATCACTGATTTGGTCCATAACATAAAGTGTATCACCACCATCGTTGAATACAGGTTCGTATAGAGAAACAGGGCTTTGGATGGCATCTAATGCCATAGCTATAGATTCTTTGTCGATGCCGATTTCGGCAGCTATTTCCATAATAGTAGGTTCCTTTTGATTAACTTTTGTCAAATGTTCTTTGGCATATATGGCCTTGTAGGCAGTATCGCGAAGAGAACGGGATACACGAATGCTATTGTTGTCGCGAAGATAGCGGCGTATCTCTCCTATTATCATAGGTACGGCATAGGTGGAGAATTTTACTCCTAGGCTACGGTCAAAGTTGTCTAGAGACTTTATGAGACCAATACAACCTATCTGAAATAAATCATCTATATTTTCACCAGCATTACCAAAACGCTGGATTATACTTAGTACGAGACGTAGATTTCCTTGAATAAATAGTTCTCTAGCGTCCTTATCACCGGCTTCAATACGGTCGAATAGAGCTTCCTTTTCAGCATTAGTAAGAATAGGCAGTTTGCTGGTGTTTACTCCACATATTTCAACTTTATAAACAGACATAAAATACCACTCCTTTACACAATTACTTGATTCAAAATCATAAGTAAATAGTGCGCTAAAAGTTGCGTAAATATACTTTCAAAAGATGTAATTAATAAAATTTTGCCCCTTGACAGTTGTTAATACAAAATAATAGATAAAAAGCGTGGTTTTGTTGAAATAATTGCGAAATTGTGGTACAATATAATGTAATTGTAACTTGAATTTTTAAAGGGAGGGTATTATATGGCAACACCACATAATGAGGCAACAAAGGGACAAATAGCAAGAACGGTATTGATGCCTGGTGACCCACTTCGTGCGGAGTTTATCGCAAATACTTTTTTGGAGAATGTGACAAAATTTAATAATGTAAGAAATATGTTTGGCTTTACAGGAACATATAAAGGTAAGGAAGTGTCTGTAATGGGTTCTGGTATGGGTATGCCATCTATCGGCATATATTCTTATGAATTGTATAGCCAGTATGATGTAGAGAACATTATCAGAATTGGTTCGGCAGGCTCATATTGTGAGGAGGCAAAGGTGTATGATGTAGTATTGGCTACAGAGGCCTACTCAGAGTCATCATTTGCAAGAACTCAGAGTGGCTATGATAAGGATAAAACATATCCATCCACTGAGTTAAATGAAGCAATTAAGTCAAGTGCCTCTAAGCTTGGAATAGATATTCATGAGGGATGTATACATTCTTCAGATGTATTTTACAGAGAAGGCGATGGAGAGTATTACAAGGATTTATATAAGGATAAGGGATGCCTGGCTGTGGAGATGGAGAGCTTTGCTTTATTCCATAATGCAGCTACTCTTGGTAAAAAAGCAGCGTGTCTTTTAACTATATCAGATTCATTTGTATCTAATGAGGTTACGACAGCAGAGGAGAGACAGACATCATTTACAAAGATGATGGAGATAGCGCTAGATACTGCCATAAATATATAGGAAATTTATAAAAAATTGTAATATATTGAGGATATGAGGAATATATATGAATATTAGGGAAAAATGGGAAAAAATAGAAGAGACAACCCTAAGTAAATATGCTGCACATAGTAAAGATTCTATGGGACGTGAACGATACGAGGAACAGTGCGATATGCGTACTGTGTACCAGCGAGATAGAGATAGGATTATTCATTGTAAGGCATTTAGACGCTTGAAGCACAAGACACAGGTTTTCTTAGCACCAGCGGGCGACCATTATAGAACAAGACTTACACATACATTGGAAGTGTCTCAGATAGCTAGGTCTATAGCTAGAGCATTGAGTTTAAATGAGGACTTGGTAGAGGCTATTTCGCTAGGCCATGACTTGGGGCATACTCCATTTGGTCATGCAGGAGAGCGTGCTTTAAATGATGTGTGTAGTGTTGGGTTCGCTCATTACAAGCAGAGTGTAAGAGTTGTAGAGATACTAGAGAAGGATGGTAGAGGCTTAAACCTTACCAAAGAGGTAAGAGATGGTATCTTAAACCATCGTACATCTGGCAATCCTTGTACACTAGAAGGCAAGGTTGTAAGATTGTCTGATAAAATAGCGTATATTAATCATGATATAGATGATGCTATACGTGGTGGAATATTAACAGAGAGTGATATTCCTAAAGAGTTTACAGACGTACTAGGTACAACAACGAAAAGCAGATTAGACGGACTCATAAGAGATATAGTGGAGCATAGTGTGGATAAGGATGATATATATATGTCACCAGATATGGAGAAGGCTATGAAGGGACTTCGTTCATATATGTTTGAAAGTGTATATAAAAATCCTGTTGCCAAGGGTCAGGAGTCTAAAGCTGAGAGTATGGTTAAGAGTCTTTACGACTATTACCTTAATCATCGAGATAAGCTACCACAGGAATTTACATACCTTATAGAAGAGCTTGGCGAGGAACCAGAGCGAGTAGTTTGCGACTATATATCGGGTATGAGTGACCAATATTCAGTGACAAAATATAAAGAAATATTCATTCCAAAATTTTGGGCATGACATTGACCGAAATTTCTGTAAGAAATTTCGATGATGAACGTAGATATAAAGAAAATATAACGTAGTCAGACCGAAATTTCTGAAAGAAATTTCGATGATGAACGTAGATATAAAGAAAGGTAACAACATATGTACTATTCAGATGAGTTAATTGAAGAGATAAGAAGCAGAAACGATATTGTAGATGTGGTTTCTTCTTATGTGCGCCTTACTAAGAAGGGTAGTACATATTTTGGATTGTGTCCATTTCATAATGAGAAATCACCATCCTTTTCAGTAACCCCATCTAAGCAGATGTACTATTGCTTTGGTTGTGGTCAGGGTGGTAATGCATATACATTTATGATGAAGCATGAGAATATGACCTTCACAGAGGCAGTTAAGGCATTGGCGGACAAGGCTGGTATAGATTTACCTGAGCAGGATTATAATGACAATGAGAAGAAAAATGCAGAACTAAGAACGCAATTATTAGAAGTTCATAAAGAGTCGGCACTTTATTTCCATAGGCTTCTTAAAAGTGAGAAAGGCGCTAGAGCATATGAATATCTCAAGAGCAGAGGACTGTCAGATGAGACTATCACTAAGTTTGGACTTGGATATTCTAGCAATTATAGTGATGATCTATATAGATTTATAAAGTCTAAAGGATACACAGATGAAGTGCTTAAGGAAAGTGGATTATTTTCATATTCCGAGAAGGGCGTATTCGACAAATTTAACAACAGAGTTATGTTTCCTATAATGGATATAAATAATAAGGTAATAGGTTTTGGTGGACGAGTTATGGGTGATGCCAAGCCAAAATACTTAAATTCACCAGAGACAGTATTGTTTGATAAGAGCAAGAACCTGTATGGTATGAATGTAGCTAGATCTTCAAGAAATGGTTATATCCTTATATGTGAAGGTTATATGGATGTTATAGCATTACATCAGGCTGGATTTACCAATGCAGTTGCATCTCTTGGAACAGCCCATACATCTAGACAAGCATCACTTATAAAAAGGTATGCAAGTGAGGTATATCTTACATTTGACAGTGATGGGGCAGGTGTTATGGCGGCACTTAGAGCTATACCGATGCTTAAAGCATCAGGCTTATCTGTTAAGGTTGTAGATATGAAACCGTATAAGGATCCAGATGAGTTTATAAAAGCACTAGGAGCGGAGGAATATCAGAAACGTATAGAGAATGCTAGAAATAGTTTCCTCTATGAGATAGACAAACTCAAGGCAGATACAGATGTTACTGACCCAGAGCAAAAAGCGAAATTCTATAATTCGGTAGCAAAGAAATTGCTAGAGTTTGAGGATGAGCTAGAAAGAAATGTATATATTGACGCGGTTAGTGAAGAATATATGATACCAAAGGACAGTCTTATTAAGACAGTTAATAAGCTGGCATTGACATATGAGCCTGACAGGGCCAAGTATGAGGAGTCATTTGCTAAAAAGGAAGAAAAGCAGGCAGAGTCAAAGATGCCAAAGGATGATGGAATCAAGGCAGCGCAAAAAACTCTTATAACATGGCTTATAGAGGAACCTAGTTTATATTTGAAGATAAAGGATATAATAAAGGCGACAGACTTTGTGGAGCCACCATTTAACAAAGTTGCCAAGATGCTATTTGAACAGTTTGAAAGTGGACAAGTTAATCCAGCATCTATTATCAATAGATTTGATAGTGAGGAGGAACAGTCCGAGGTAGCATCATTATTCAATAAGGGTCTTTTAGAGGGATTGTCTCCACAGGAAAGAGAAAAGACTTTAAATGATACTGTTTTAATGGTAAAGAAGAACAGTATTGACTATAGAAATAGAACAGTAACAGATATGAGTGAGCTTATGAATATTATGAAAGAGCAAAATGAGCTTAGTAAGTTGCACATTTATCTATAATAATTCGATAATAGGGAGGATAAGATGGAGAAATTTGAAGAATGTTTAGCAAAGCTTGTAAGCGATGCCAAAGCAAATAAGAATATGGTAGAATACGACCAGATAATGGATTATTTTAAGGATGTTCATTTAGATAGCGAGCAGATGGACAAAATACTAGATGAGTTAGATGAGCAGAAGATAGATATTTTGCGCATTACCGATGATATGGACGATGAAATACCTATGGAAGAGTTAGAGGACGATGAAATCTCTGCGGAAGAATTAGACATCGAAAGATTGGAGCAGGGTATAGTAGATGCTATCAATGTAGATGACCCTGTGAGAATGTATTTAAAGGAGATTGGAAAGGTTCCATTGCTTACATGGGAGGACGAGATAGAATTGGCAAAGAAGATGGAAGAAGGCGATGAAATGGCCAGACGTCAGCTTGCAGAAGCAAATCTTCGTCTAGTAGTAAGTATTGCAAAAAAATATGTTGGCAGAGGAATGCAGTTTCTAGACTTAATTCAGGAAGGAAATCTTGGACTAATAAAAGCAGTAGAGAAGTTTGACTATACAAAGGGATATAAGTTCAGCACCTATGCTACTTGGTGGATTAAGCAGGCTATTACCAGAGCTATAGCTGACCAGGCAAGAACTATCCGTATACCAGTCCATATGGTTGAAACTATCAACAAAGTAACTAGAGTATCAAGACAGTTATTGCAGGAGCTAGGAAGAGAGCCGCAACCAGAAGAAATAGCTGAAACAATGGACATATCTGTAGAAAAGGTAAGAGAGGTATTAAAGGTAGCTCAAGAGCCAGTGTCTTTGGAATCGCCTGTAGGTGAGGAGGAAGATAGCCACCTTGGAGATTTTATAAAGGATGAAAATATTTCTACACCAGCCGAGGCAGCAACACTTATACTTTTAAGAGAGCAGATAAAGGCCGTGATGCAGGATTTATCAGAACGTGAACAACAGGTTTTAAGCATGAGATTTGGCTTAAATGATGCTCCACCTATGACATTAGAGCAGGTGGGACAGTATTTTAATGTAACAAGAGAACGTATTCGTCAGATAGAGGCTAAGGCGCTTAGAAAGCTGAGACACCCTGGCAGAAGCAAAAAATTAGTCGATTACTTAGAGTAAACAATGAGTCAAATACATATCCAGATTATGCTTGCATAAATCTGGATATGTATTTGACGAATGAAGTCTATGAATAACGAAGAGCGATAGCTCGGAGTTATGAATAGACCGATTGTGAGATTTTCGAAGAAAAGAAACAATCGGTTTACTCTAAAAAATAGATTGATTTGACGAGAGAAGGAAGATATGTAATGAAAATAACAGAACTTACTCCACGCTTGCAGTATATTTCAAGCTTTATTACCCCCACATATATCTTGGCTGATATAGGTACAGACCATGGTTTTGTACCTATTCACCAAGTAATGTGCAAAGGAACACCCAAAGCATATGCGATGGATGTTAATAAAGGTCCATTAGAGAGAGCTAATGAGCATATAATAGAAAATGGGCTTGCAGATAAAATAGAGACACGATTGTCAGACGGCTTAGAGAAATTGGCAGCAGGCGAAGCAGAATCAATTCTGATAGCAGGTATGGGTGGAGAACTAATGGTACGTATACTTACAGACGGTACACAGGCGTTATCTACAGCTAAGGAGCTTGTATTGTCTCCGCACACAGAGGCAGATGCAGTCAGAAACTTTATAAGAGAGTCAGATTTCGTTATAGACAGAGAAGGAATGGTCTATGATGCAGGCAAGTATTATGTGGTAATGCATGCAAGACGAGTTATGAATGATGATGAAATGAATATGATGTATGCAGATGGGAACAATAATACTGCGGAAAATGAAGGATTATGGAGTGTACAAGATATTAAAAGAGCCTATATACGTTATGGCAAATATCTTATAAAAGAAAAATCAGAAGTATTTATGGAATTCTTGCAGAAGGAGCAGAATACATATAAGAAGATAGCAGAAGGTTTAAAAGATAATGAAACCGAGGCAGGACAGCAGAGATTAGAGCAGATGGAGGATTTAATAAAGCTGACAGCGATAGGTTTAGAAATATAATTACATAGAAGGGAGACAGAATTTATGGGTAATATTTCTGTAAATGTATGTGGTGAGGTCAGAGAATATCCAGAGGGTATACAAATATTGGAGATAGCAGAGGAATATAAGAAAAGCTTTAAGCATGATATAGCATTGGCGATGGTAGATAATAAGCTATGCGAATTGCAGAAAGTTCTTAGACGTTCATGTGATCTTAAGTTTATAACAACAGGAGATGCGTGTGGCAATCAGGCATACAGACGTAGTGTAACTCTTATGATGCTAAAGGCATTTTACAATATTTGTGGAGAGAACAATATTGATAAGCTAACAGTCCAGTTTTCGCTAAGCAAGGGATATTATTGTACGCTTGAAGGCAATGTGAAGGTGACTAGAGCGTTACTTATGTCTGTGCAAAAACACATGGAACAGATGGTAAATCAAAATATTCCTATCATCAAGACTTCATTGCCAACACAGGAGGTAATAGAGCGATTTGCCAAGCATCATATGTATGATAAGGAAAAGCTTTTTAGATTTAGAAGAAGCTCAAGGGTAAATGTTTATTCATTGAATGGTTTTGAAGATTATTATTATGGATATATGTTGCCATCTACAGGATATCTTAAATATTTTGAACTGTATCCATATGATGAAGGTTTTGTACTACAGATGCCTGTAAGACAGGAACCAGAGGTTGTACCACCATTTAATCCACAGAATAAGTTGTTCAATGTGTTGACAGAGACATCTAACTGGGGAAAAATGATGGAGGTAAATACTGTTGGTGCATTAAATGAGCATATTGCATCAGGAGATATCAACGACATTATACTTATACAAGAAGCATTGATGGAGAAGAAAATAGCCGATATAGCAGCACAGATTCATATGAGGAAAAATGTGAAGTTCGTTATGATAGCAGGTCCATCATCATCAGGTAAGACCACATTTTCTCATAGACTTAGCATACAGCTAAGAACTTTAGGCATGAAGGTTCATACTATTGCTGTGGATGATTATTTCATAGATAGAGAGAGAACTCCAAGAGATGAAAATGGAGATTATAATTTCGAGATATTAGAGGCGTTGGATGTAGAACAGTTTAATAAGGATATGACCGATCTTAGTAAAGGAAAGGAAGTATCTATGCCTACTTACAATTTTAAGACAGGTAAGAGAGAATATAGAGGGAATAAGATAAAGCTTAACACTGGTGATGTATTGGTTATAGAAGGAATACATTGTCTCAATGATAAGCTATCATATTCTCTTGATAGAGATAGCAAGTTTAAGATATACATCAGCGCACTTACAACTTTGAATGTAGATGAACATAATCGTATACCTACAACAGACGGTAGACTTATAAGAAGAATGGTAAGAGATGCAAGAACACGTGCTACATCTGCAGAGGAAACTATAGCTAGATGGCCATCAGTTAGAAAGGGCGAGGAAAATCATATATTCCCATATCAAGAGGAAGCTGATGTTATGTTTAATTCAGCGCTTGTATATGAGTTATGTGTGCTCAAGCAATATTGTGAGCCATTGTTATTTAGTATACCTAGAACAAGTCCTTGCTTCTCAGAGGCACAAAGACTTATTAAGTTCTTAGATTACTTCTTGGCAGTAGGTAGTGAGAATATACCGACTAACTCACTATTAAGAGAGTTCGTAGGTGGAGGATGCTTTAAGGTGTAATATCAATTCGTAAACTATATAACATATAATCATAATTCACATTGTCGGAAACTTGTAAGATATATTTACGAGTTTCCGATTTTTTTAACAAAATTCTATATAACCATAAGCTATCTAAATATATTTTTTGCAGCCTTGGCGGGGTTTTGATAATTTGCTTACATGCTCTCTTTAAGCAAATCGCCCCTGTACAGACGAAAGGCAGACCGTTAGCCAAGTATGTTGGTGTGGTGAGCACAGCTGATTCGATTTTCTATTTTTATTCACCCCACGCCATAAAATGTTCATTAATCGCGCGTCTGCATAACTGTGGCGCTTGGCCTATTTATAATAGGGGTATAAGCCAAGCGCCTTCAAACAGATTCGACACGCGACATTATTTATGTCGTGGGGTGATGAAAACTTTACGAAAATCTCTATGCTGTGCTCATCCACGCAAACATCCTTAGGCGTAGCTGTCTGACATCGTATGAACAGGGGCTAATAAGATAGCTTCAAGAGAGCATTTAGCAAATTACAAGTTCACGCCACCAGCGCAAAAAATATATTTAGATAGCTATGGTTATTAAAATCCTTAATTAAAAAATCGGAAACCCGATAAAAAATCACCAAGCTTCCGATAATGTGAATTATGTATATAAGAGGTTTGCGAATTGACAAAATAAGCAAAAAATGTTATAAGTGTGTGTGAGTAAAACGGATGGTCGCGGCTGCACAAACGAAAGGGTGCAGGTGAGGAAAGTCCGGGCTTCATAGGGCAGGATGCCAGATAACGTCTGGTGGAGGTGACTCTAAGGAAAGTGCAACAGAAAGGAAACTACCTATGGCTTATGTCATGGGAAAAGCTGAAAGGGCAGTGTAAGAGACTACCGCCTGGTTGGTAACAAGCAGGGCATTGTAAACCCCATCCGAAGCAAGACCGAATAGAAAGCATAAGGTTGCCCGCCTTACTTTCGGGTAGGTCGCTTGATTCTAGTGGTGACGCTAGAACTAGATAGATGATCATCGATAACATAACCCGGCTTATAGTTTTACTCATTATATGAATGAAAAGACAGCTCGTACTGAAAAGTATAGGCTGTCTTTTATCGTATAGGAAAGTTCTTTAAACTTCCCTATACGATGAAAATCTGGCGCAATATATTAACTTTCTGTGAACTCCATTGACATATAAATACGTAGTGCTATAATACATAAGGATTGTTGAATATTCAACAATCCTTATGTATTTGATAAAAGGAGACGCCTATGGATAATGAAAGAAGAGTAGGCATACAGCTTCGAAATGTGAATAATATCATAAAGAGATACATAACCAACCAGCCAACCAGTCAGTTGATGAATAAGCTGACAGGGACGAACACGTGGCTATTGGCCTATGTGGCAGAGCAGGCGGACAAGGGTAAGGATGTATTTCAAAAGGATATAGAGGAGACATTTTGTATAACCCGTTCCTGCGTGTCCAAGGTGATATCTTTGATGGAACAAAAGGGCTTTATAAGAAGAGAGGCTGTAGAGAGTGATGCTAGGCTAAAGAAACTAGTACTTACTGAAGAAGCAGCCAAGTATGCCAAGAAGATGAAAGAAGATGCTGATATGATGGAGAGAAAGCTTATAGAGGGCTTTTCAGAGCAGGAAGTAGAATTGCTTTGCCAGTATCTAGAACGAATAAGTCAAAATATAGAAAATGCAGACGACAAACTTGTATAAGCATATAAATTAAGAAAAGGAGTAAAAAGTATGATTAAAACTTTAGCTAGTAGGATAAGACAATACAAGCTCCCTACCATATTGTCACCAGTTATCGTATCTTTAGAGGTAGTGCTTGAATGTATTATTCCACTTATTATGGCGAAACTTATCGACGATATGACAGTAGGCATAGAGCCAATAGGTATTGCCAAATACGCAGTAGTGCTTATAGCTATGGCATTATTGTCGCTTTTATGCGGTATGATGGCAGGAAAGGTAGCAGCTACAGCAGGATGTGGCTTTGCCAAGAATTTACGTGAGGATTTATTCCATAAGGTGCAGGATTTCTCTTTTGCAGATATAGATAAATTCTCTACATCATCCCTTATTACTAGACTTACAACAGACGTAACTAATGTGCAGCAGGCATTCCAGATGATTATAAGAATAGCAGTTAGAACACCGCTTATGCTTATATTCTCAGTTGCCATGAGTTTCTCTATCAATGCTAAAATGGCACTTATATTCTTAGTTATGGTGCCAGTGTTAGGTGGTTCTCTTATAGCTATTGCCAAGATAGTTATGCCTATATTTAAGAGAATATTTAAGCAGTATGATGCACTCAATAATTCTGTTCAGGAAAATATCGCAGGTATCAGAGTAGTTAAGTCATTTGTAAGAGAGGATTATGAGAAGGAGAAGTTTGGTAAGGCATCTGATGATGTTAGAGCAAGCTTTACCAAGGCTGATATGATATTGGCACTTAACAGTCCAATTATGACATTTTGTATGAATTTTACTATGACATTGGTAGTATTCTTTGGTGCACAGCTTGTTGTTAAGAGTGGAGCTAATCCTAGTGTGGCAGGAGGACTTACAACAGGTGAGTTGTCACAGCTTGTTACATACGGAGTGCAGATACTTATGTCACTTATGATGTTGTCTATGGTTTTTGTTATGACTACATTGGCATCAGAGGCAGCAAAGCGTATCGTTGAGGTGCTTAATCATGAGGTTTCGTTAAAGAGCCCTGAAAATGGCGAGACACATGTGGCAGACGGAAGTATTGTATTTGAAAATGTTTCATTTAAGTACTCTGCAAAGAGTGATAAGATGGCATTATCTGATATAGATTTGAAGATTGAAGCAGGTGAGACACTTGGTATCATAGGTGGTACAGGTTCATCAAAGACTTCACTTATACAGCTTATTTCCAGATTGTATGATGTTACAGAAGGTCGCGTATTAGTAGGCGGCAAGGATGTAAGAGAGTATGACTTGGAGGCTCTTAGAAATGAGGTGGCAGTAGTATTACAGAAGAACGTATTGTTCTCAGGTACTATAAAGGAGAACCTTCGTTGGGGTAACAAGGAAGCCAGTGACGAGGAGTTAGTAAGGGTATGTAAGCTGGCACAGGCTGATGAGTTTATACAGCAATTTCCAGATGGTTATGATACTCATATAGAGCGAGGCGGTACAAATGTATCAGGTGGTCAGAAGCAGAGACTTTGTATAGCTAGAGCGCTTTTAAAGAAACCTAAGGTGCTTATCTTAGATGATTCTACATCAGCAGTAGATACTAAGACAGATAGTCTTATCCGTAGAGCTTTTGCGGAGGAGATTCCAGATACAACCAAGATTATCATAGCTCAGAGAGTTTCATCAGTTGAACATGCTGACAAGATTATCGTCATGGATGATGGCAAGATAGTAGAGATGGGTAACCATGATGAGCTTGTAAAGCTTGGCGGAATATATGCTGAGGTCTATGAGACTCAGACTAAGGGAAAGGAGGCGTAAAACATGTCAGAAGTAAATAAGAAACCAGATATGAAGGATATACCTCCAATGGGCAAGGGACCAAATGGAAAAGGTCCGGGTAGACCACCTATGCCAAGAGCGAAGAAGGGAACAATGAGCAGGCTGATAAAGTATGTATTTGATGCGCATAAGCCACTTCTCATAACTGTTATAGTATGTATACTTATAGCAGGTTGCACAACTATAGTTGCCTCTGCATCGATGCAGATGATTATAGATAATGTTATCACACCAGGACTTAAGATTGTGAATGAGCTTGGCGTAGAAAATGCAGATAAAGCCCTAGACAGTGTCTGGGGAGAATTGATGAAGGTTATCATGCTGATGGCAGTAACATATTCATTTGGTATATTGGCTAATTTTATATATCAGAGAATTATGGCGTATGTAACACAGAACTCTCTTATGAAGTTTAGAAATGATATGTTCAATAAGATGCAGACATTGCCTGTTAAGTTCTTTGATACACACGCTCATGGCGATATTATGAGTACATATACCAATGATACAGATGCTATCCGTATGGTTATCAGCCAGAGTTTACCGATGATATTCCAGTCGTCTCTTACAGTGCTGTCGCTGATATTTATGATGCTTAACTACAGCTTTTGGCTTACACTTGCAGTAGCATTCTTTATATTCATATCTTTGATGGTATCGGGAAAGATAGCAGGTGCAAGCTCAAAGTATATGGTGGCTCAGCAGCAGGCATTGGCAAAGGAAGAGGGCTTCGTAGAGGAGATGATGGAAGGACAGAAGGTTGTAAAGGTATTCTGTCACGAGCAAGAAAGCAAGCAAGCTTTTGATGAGCTTAACGAGGAGCTGTTTAAGGCAAGTGAAAGTGCCAATAAAAATGCCAATATACTTATGCCTATTCTCGGTAATATAGGAAATATAATGTATGTTTCATTGGCACTTATAGGAGCCACATTGGTATATTATAAGGTACCAAATGCATCTTTATCAGCTATTATTAAGGGTGATTTTGCACCTTTATCAATCGGTATAGCAGTAACTTTCCTAGGTATGTCCAGACAGCTGTCGCAGACTATTGGCCAGGTATCAAACCAGGTAGCTATGATTGCTATGGGTCTGGCAGGTGCCAGCCGAGTATTTGATCTTATTGATGAGGAACCAGAGAAGGATGAAGGATATGTAACACTTGTAAATGCTATAAAGGATGAAAATGGTAATATTGTAGAGACTAAGAAGCATACAGGTATGTGGGCTTGGAAACATTACCATGTAGCAGACAATACTACAACTTATACAGAGCTTAAGGGTGATGTACAGCTTGAGAATGTTGACTTCGGTTACACAGATGAGAAGCTGGTGCTCAATGATATAAGTCTTTATGCTAAGCCAGGACAAAAGATTGCGTTTGTAGGTGCTACAGGTGCAGGAAAGACGACAATCACAAATCTGATTAACAGATTCTACGATATACCAGATGGTAAGATACGTTACGATGGTATCAATATAAACAAGATAAAGAAGGCTGATCTTAGACGTTCTCTAGGTGTAGTATTGCAGGATGTAAATCTATTTACTGGTACAGTAATGGATAATATCAGATATGGTTGCTTGGATGCCACAGATGAGCAGTGTATAGAGGCTGCCAAGCTTGCTAATGCACATAGCTTTATAACTAGATTGCCAGAGGGCTACAACACTATGCTGACTGGCAACGGAGCTAGCCTATCACAGGGTCAGAGACAGCTTATATCTATCGCCAGAGCAGCAGTAGCAGACCCACCTGTTATGATACTTGATGAGGCTACATCTTCTATCGATACTAGAACAGAAGCTCTTGTTCAGGCGGGTATGGATAATCTGATGAAGGGTAGAACAGTATTCGTAATCGCCCATAGATTATCGACAGTTCGTAACAGTGAAGCCATAATGGTGCTTGACCATGGACGTATCATAGAGCGTGGTGATCATGATGAGCTTATAAGTCAGAAGGGTGTATACTATCAGTTGTATACTGGAGCTTTTGAGTTAGAGTAGGGTTAAGTGAATAGAATGTATAGAAAAATCGGCGAGCTTATTGCTCGCCGATTATGATATTAAAAGGTTTATACTTCCTTCTTTTTGTTATATTTCTCCTCGCAGTATCTGCATCTGTAAACCTTGTTCTTCTCATCTGTAAGAACAAATATCTGGTCAAGCTCCTGCTCGATAGAAGTGATACATCTAGGATTTACACACTTGATGATATTCTTAACTGACTTTGGAAGAGTCAGCTTCTTCTTGTCTACGATAACTGAATCGTGGATAATATTTACAGTAATATCATGGTCTATAAAGCCTAATACATCAAGATTGATTACATCGATAGGACACTCAATTTTGATGATATCCTTGCTACCCATTTTATTACTCTTAGCATTTTTGATGATAGCTACAGGACAATCAAGCTTATTAAGCTCAAGATATTTATATATTTCCATAGATTTGCCGGCCTTGATATGGTCTAATACAAATCCTTCTTTTATGCTTCCAACGTTTAACATAATATGCCCCTTTCTATTATACTTCTTTGTCCAAACCTAAAAGGGTTAGGATAATAGCCATTCTCACATATACACCATACTGAACCTGTCTAAAGTATGCAGCACGTGGATCTTCATCTACCTCTACAGATATTTCATTTACACGAGGAAGTGGATGGAGTACAAGCATATCCTTGTTTGCGATATCCATCTTAGCCTTGTCCAAGATATAAGTATCACGGAGACGAAGGTATTCAGCTTCGTTAAAGAAACGCTCCTGCTGAACTCTAGTCATATAGAGAATATCGAGCTCTGGAAGAGAATCTTCCATATCGTATACTTCCTTATATGGGATATTATGAGCCTCCAAAACATCCTCACGGATATAGCTTGGAACACGGAGTTCCTTTGGAGAGATAAGTATAAACTTAACATTAGGGTAACGAACGAGTGACTCTATAAGTGAGTGTACTGTACGACCAAACTTTAAGTCACCACAAAGACCGATAGTCAGGTTATCAAGTCTTCCCTTAAGAGAACGGATAGTCATCATATCAGTAAGAGTCTGTGTTGGGTGCTGGTGTCCGCCGTCACCTGCATTGACTACAGGTATTCTAGACTTTAATGAAGCAACTGTTGGCGCACCCTCCTTTGGATGACGCATTGCACATATGTCTGCATAGCAAGAAACCATACGAATTGTATCAGAAACGCTTTCGCCCTTTGATGCTGAGCTTGATGATGCCGATGAGAAACCAAGAGTAGAACCACCTAGGTTAAGCATGGCAGCCTCGAAGCTAAGACGTGTACGAGTACTTGGCTCATAGAATAGAGTAGCGATTTTTTTACCACGACAGATATCCTTGTATTTGTCACGGTTTTTCTCAATGTCTGCAGCGAGATCTAGTAACCTTTCTGTCTCTTCTACAGTGAAATCCAACGGATTTAACAAATGTCTCATAATAAATCCTTTCTGCATGAAATCGCAGTTGCATAATAACCGCGATTTTATCTTAGTGCTATATATATTGTGGTTATTTTAATACAAATCAAGACAAAAATCAATGCGAAGAAAACACCTTTAACAGATAAATTTATCCTATTTACAAAAGAACAAATTTGGAGTATGATAAATACATCTTTATTTCAATTTTTATGATTATTTGATATCGAATCTAAACCCCCGTATTTACAGGATAATTTATTGTAAGAAAAGGAGGAAAGATGAATATCGTCTTTTGGAGTAAGCAACCTGGTAGATGTGCTACATCAGGTAATATGCTTGCTGTTAGTATTATGTCCTCTCTTATATATTCAGTGAAAGGTATATTACTTCAACTGGATTATAGAAGTAGGTCGTTGGATGATGTGTTTGAGGGTAAGAGACAGGTGAATCTTATCATGGAAGAATATGCTTATTATAGCAAGAAAGGTATGGATGAACTGATAGATAAATGTCAGATGGATACTCTTACAGTAGAAGACATCAAAGAGAATATTATACCAATTCAGAATACCAGTATGAGTTATATCCCTACATTTAACAATGTTAGAATTGATATAAATGATAAAGGGATTATAGGTAATTCTAAGAGTCTATTAAAGCTATTAGGTGATGTAGAACAATTTAGTTTTATAGATTGTATAAATGGAGATGGGCCTATGGCTAAGGCAATGCTAGATAGCGCTGATGTAATTGTAGTTAATTTATGTCAGGGCATGAATCAATATGTATGCCTACCAGAAAAGAAGCTTCGTGATAAGTGTGTTTATTTGGTCGGTCGATATGATGCGGCTTCCAATGAAAGTTTGTCAGATATGTGTAAAAGGTATAACATTGAACGTGAAAATATAACGTGCATCCCTTATAATATAGCATTTCATGATGCTTTGGTTGAGGGAAAGGTAGTATCATTTTTGTCAAAGCATATTTCTGCTAGGAGATTTGATGACAATTTTGATTTTATTAATAATGTGTTCAAGGCTACCCAAATGATTCTGAAGAAAGCAGGTTATGATGAGCGGTAGTATTAAAGAGTTGGTACAGGCAGTCAATGAGGAGATAAATGGAATTCTAAGGAGTAATTTATACGAAGCAGCATTGGGGGATAAAGATATTGCCAGTGTGGCAAGAAAGAAAAATCAGTTAAGAGCTTCTCTTAGAAATTGTGGCATAGGAGATGTAGCAGCCAAGAAGCATGTAAAGCAGGTTATACGTAAGGTGCTTACATCTAAGCTGGTTCGTGATGTATCCGAGTATGAAAAATATATTCCGTTCTCAAATCCTAATAAGCTTAGTACAAGGGATAAATTTGACATAGTAATATATTATCTTGAACTGGAGCACAAAGATATGGCGTTATCGTATCTTTTAGAACAGTACGTATTACAGGCAGGTGTAGATATTCATAGTGGTATTACAGTATCAGAAGAGATGATTGAAGATATATATTTCGATATGAATATATATTTATCATCAGTTGACAAACTAAATATATTGGTACAAAGAGTATATAGCCAGTATAAGGGGTTAGGTGTAGTAGATGATATAAGAGATATGAAACTAGAAGGCGTTTCAGGTGGAGTGTCAGGCAGGGAGGGTGAATATGACAATGTGTGGATATTGTATAAAGGAATAAATATACATTTGAAATGTTTATCCTTTGAAAACGAGACAGAGCTAGAGAGGGTATGTATGAATATCTATAGATATGGCTCGCCAGGACAGTTATCTAGGTCTAAGGGCTATATAGTAAATGAGATGAAGGATCATTCTAGAGTAGTAGTAGTTCGCCCGCCATTTGCAGAAAGCTTCGCATTCTTTGTCAGGAAGTTTGATACCATAGAGAGCAAGAGTATAAAGGAACTTGTAACAGATAAAGGAGGCGAATTAGTATGGGATGTGTTGTGCCTTATAGTCAGAGGATGTCAGGTATCTGCCATAACAGGCGCACAGGGTACAGGCAAGACTACACTGCTTATGAGTATGCTTGATTATATTCCAGCAGCCTATACTATGCGTATACAGGAGACTGCGTTTGAGCTTCATTTAAGGGATATATATCCAGATAGGAATATTCTTACATTTCAAGAGACAGAATATGTGTCAGGCCAGGAAGGGTTGGATATACAGAAGAAAACAGATGGTGTTGTCAATATTCTAGGGGAGATAGCTACCAATGAAGTAGCTGCATGGATGATACAGATGTCTCAGGTAGGTTCATTATTTACATTGTTTACACATCATGCCAAGACCACAGAACATCTTATAAAATATATGAGGAATGCTTTGATAATGACTGGAAGTTTTAATAGCGAAAGTATAGCTTTAGAGCAGGTTGTTGATGCAATTAGATTTGATATACATACTGAAAAAGATATATATGGACATAGATATATAGAACGTATATCGGAGATAGTAAAAGTAGGATATGGTGGACAATATGAGATAAGGGATATTGTAAGATACAACGGTGTAGATGGCTATATTATGACAGGAGCTTTCTCGGATGAAGTAGTTAATGATATGATGAAGCATTTGGGAGAGGAGGATAAGAGGCGTTACTATGCTAGATTTAATATATAGACTAAGCAAGCGTTGTATTTTTACTGCCCATATAGCTATGAGGATAGAAGGACGAATATCTATATTATATCCGTTAGATGATGAGAGTGTATCTAAGAAGACGGCTAAGCAGCTACTAAATATGTATTTAATAGCTATAGCATTGGTTACATTTATGGTATTGTTTGCAGGAATATCAGTATATTACACCGTAGTTATAGGTATTACGGTATATAGCATTATCAATTCTTACGTATATAAAGGCTTTGACAGGTTAGAACTGAAACTTTTGGAGGAAATGCTAAAGTTTATAGAAGCAGTAAAGTTTAGGTATCAGTTTGATGGAATGCTAGAGGAAGCAATATTAGATGCCATAACAGATAGTGGTGATGAGATGGCAGTCCATGGCCAGCTTATATATGAGCATCTTAAGGCTAATAGCTATGATAATGGTGTTGATTATGGTGAACGATGTCCACATCAGTGCTTTTTGACATTTTATTCATTATGCGAATCTATTATGAAGTATGGCGATAAAAAGGATGATAAAGGGTCGCTATTTATTAAAAATCTCGGTTACCTAAAAGAAGATATAGGGCTTGAAATATTAAAAAAGAAGGCTTTACGAGGGCATTTTATGGGATTAGGAGCTATGTGCATTATTCCGGTGTTTTGCATAAAGCCTATTGAGTTATGGGCTATTTATAATATGCCAGAGCTTGTTAGCGATTATGACAGCGTTATGGGAAGGATGACGACTATAATACTGGCACTTATTTGTGTGGTTTTTTATAAGATAGTGCAGAGCCTTGAATATCCAGCTAGAGCTTTTATAGAGAAATCAAAGTGGGTAAAGAACTTGATGAAAAGTTCATTTGTAAGTAAAGCTAATGCGTTGTATATGAATAGTCGTATGGACAAACTAAAAAAGGTGGATATCCTTCTTAAGGAGGTAGCATATCCATATAACATAGGAGAGTTTTGCATAAAACGTATATACACATCTATATTTTTAGCAATTTTTGTACTGATATTTGCCCTGATAGTGGGATGTGGCTGGTGGAGCATATTTATAGCAGGGATTTTAGCTATTACATATTATCATGGATTGGTTATATACATAAGAGCCAAGAAACAGCTTATGTCTATGGAGCAGGAAGATGAGATTATAAGATTTCAAGGTATTATATTGATGCTTATGCATGCAGATAGGATAACTGTGGAACAAATATTGGCTCAGATGGAGCGTTTTGCTAGAAACTTCAAAAGCCATCTAGAGGAGATAAGTGACAAATTATCGTATGAAGGGATGGCAGTGTTTACACAGATAAAGGAGCGAAATCGTTTCCTGCCATTTAATCGAATACTAGATGGTTTTATTGCATGTGATGATATGTATATACACAAAGCGTTTGAAGATGTGGAACTGGATAGGAGATATTATATCGAGAAACATAAGCAGGATAATGCTATTAGCACAGAACAAAGAGTCGCAGTAGCTAAATTTCTAGCTTATATTCCACTATGTATGGTGGTTATCATAAAACTCATTATACCTTTTGTATTAGAGGGAATGAGTCAAATGTCAATCAGTGGTATGGGATTATAGCAAGGCTATATATCAATTAAATATAATGAAATAACAAGTAATAAGGAGAATATATATGGAAAATAGTTTAAAAGGATTAATGTTGGCAGCAGGTATTATTATAACATGTGTGGTGATATCTTTAGGATTTGTAATAGCTAGAGAAGCAAAGGATACAGCTTCGGGAGGTGTCAATCAGCTAAATATGTTAAACAATGAGTTTGTAGAAGGTGATAAGACATTGTATGATGGTGTAGTTGTATCAGGAAGTGAAGTGCTAAATGTTATAAAAAAATATCAGGGACAAAGCATAGGAATACTAGTAAAGACAAATAAGATAAGCACATATTATGGTGTGGCCTTTAATGAAGCTACAGGCGAACTGACAGGACAAGCAGGGAAAACATATACAGATGCCCTAGACCCGGTAAATGATCATTATATCAATCCTTATGGAAGCTTCAAGGGTAAGGTAGTACGTGACGCCAATAGTGTTATAGTGGGCATAGTATTCGAACAGTAGAGGTGCTTATGGAAAATGTAAGTAAGCTTATGTTAATAGGTTTTGGCGCATCACTGTTTGCAGGTGCTGTATTACTGACTATATTGATGTACTATGGAGTAACAGATATTTGGAGCGATATGTGCCATTATAGCCCGATAAGAGGTATTATGGAGGGGATTAGATGAGCGATGCGTTCTCCAAGATGGTAGCCATATTACTAGCAGTTGTTATGATGTATATAGTTCCTGTGTTCTATATGAGAGAAGAGGCAGATAGACTACGACAAACGTATATACTTGAAACTATTGTATCCTTTACGGACGGAGTAAGGAATACAGGCATATTAGGAAAGAAAGACTATGATGTGCTAATGGATGAGCTTGGTGGTCTAAATGAGATATATACGGTAGAAATTACTCATTGTATTAGTAGAGTGGACAATACTACTAATGTTAGTGAGTATTATGTGGATAGATATTACAATGAACAGATATTGTCGGTCTTTGAAGCAGGTGAGGATTATTATCTTAAAAAAACTGATTATCTAAAGGTAGTTGTGAAAGATAGAAATAAAGACATAATAGCGTGGTATGGAGGTAGTGTAAGATATGAAGCTTACTGATTTGGCTATAGTATTTCAACTATTTTTTATCTGTCTTATAGTGGTTTTGCATGCAAAAACCTCGTATGTACATACTGAGATGATGGCTGAGACTATGCACAATAACGTTATAGATGGTATAGTTGAGGATGCATTGACAGCAGGATTTTATAATGTAGATAGATATGGAAAGCCTATGGTGGATTTGGATAAAGTTCTTAAATGTTTTGTGGAGGAACATAAGTTATACGGAAGTGAAGATAGACAGATATTGTTGTATGTAGATGAAGATGGATATTATGTGTGGGATAGTGAGAATATATTGGTGTGGAGTTCGATAATTGATTTCTCTGATGGCGCAAATACCAGCCATGAGAAAAAGATATTGGAGCTTACAACTTATATGGAGCATACATATCATATCAATATGAACATTCCATTTAATGACGGAGAAACATGGGCCAATACTGTTGATGATTATTCGTTGCTAGCTATATCTATTAATAAGAACTGGACTGTAAGTTGCTTTAGCGGAGCTAAGATACATTCGTAATAAAAAGCCGTTATATCTAATATGCTAGATATAACGGCTTTTCATGTTATCTATTCTTCCTGGTCATCAGAAGATTTAGTATCTTGTTTTAAAAGAATATGTATCTTATCTATTCTGTTCTTATCCATAGTGTTAACAGTAAGTTTGACACTATCATTTTCAACAACATCTCCTTCTACAGGGAGTCTGTCGAGGGAGCCTATAATATATCCGCCTAGAGAATCATAATCCTCTGAGTGTAAGACTAGATTAAACTGTTCATTTACTTCGTCTAGTTTGATTTGACCATCTACAAGATATTCATTTTCTCCAACAGATGAGAATGTATCCTCCTCATCATAGTCATACTCATCACGAATATCACCAACAATCTCTTCTAAAAGGTCTTCTATAGTGATAAGACCTGCAGTAACGCCATATTCATCCAAAACGATGGTTATGTTGATGGAGTCTTTTCGCATCTCAACCATAAGCTCAGAAAGCTTTTTGTATTCATATGTATAGTAGGCATCACGAAGATAATCCCTTATGTTAAAATCATCACCATAACGATATAAGATAAGATCCTTTATATTGACTATACCTATAACGTTGTCAGTAGAATCTTCATAGACAGGTATACGAGTATACTTATGTTCACGGAACACTTCTATAAGCTCGTCATAGGAGATATTCACGTCCACCATACACATATCGATACGTGGTATCATAACATCCTTGGCTTCTGCATCTCCGAAGTCAAACACATTGTTAATCATAGTAACTTCTTCTTCTTCGATAACACCTTCTTCCTGACTTACATTCATAATAGTACGAAGCTCATCTTCAGTGAAGGTACTTTCTTTTTCGCCACGTTTAAGTCCTAGTATGAACATAACGCCGCCAGCCAGTTTATTTATGATAAAAATTATAGGTGTAAGAATACACATTAAAGCCCATATAGGTTTGGCATATGTTAACGACATCGAATTGGCATGTATAGTGGCAGCAGTTTTTGGTGTTATCTCACCGAAGATGAGTACAAGTATTGTTAATATACCAGTACCAATGCTAACTGCCCACACTCCAAATAAATCTTGAACTAATATAGTTGCCAATGAAGATGCCGAAATGTTTACGATATTGTTACCGATAAGGATTGCACTAAGCATCTTATCTGGATTGTCTGTAATCTTAAGTACAAGCTTTGCATTCTTGTTGCCATCATCAGCCAGCCTTTTCATCTTGATATTGTTGCTTGTAGTAAGTGATGTCTCAGCTGAAGAGAAGAAGGCTGAAAGTAATAATAAAATAATAAGAATAATAATCTGTACGACTTCCGTACCCAAAGTTAACCAACTCCTTTTTTATATAATATGTGACTGCAGATGTAATTAATTGCAATCTAAGCTATTATATGGTATCTTTAGGAAAAATGCAATAGATGTCACAAATAAGACACAGTATAGCGAGGAGGAACTTATGGGTATCAGTATAGTAGGAGCAGTAGACAAGAAATGGGGAATAGGCTTGAATAATAAGCTGCTTATAAGCATACCAGCTGATATGAAGCAGTTTGCAGAATTGACTACTGGACATGTATGTATAATGGGAAGAAATACATTGCAAAGTCTACCAGGAGGTCGTCCATTGGTAAACAGAGTAAATATAGTACTATCAAGGGATAAAGATTTCAAGGTGGCAGGAGTAACTGTAGTAAATACAGTGGAAGAGGCATTAAAAGAAGCTTCAAAATACACAGGTAAGGAAATATTTATCATAGGTGGAGAGAGTATGTATAAGGAATTTCTACCTTATGCAGACACCGCTTATATAACATATATTGACTATGCTTATCAGGCTGATAGACATATGCCTAATCTGGATGAAGATGAACAGTGGCAGTTAATAAATGAAAGTGATGAGCAGACATACTTTAATGTGGAGTATTATTATAGGAAATATAAAAAAATATCTTGATTTTAGGGCTTGAATATTGTATAATTTTCGAGTATATGCCACTTTTTTACCTAAAAGTGGCTAAAAATAGTGCAAAGGATGGTAGAAATATTATGGCAAGGAAGACAGAAACTGAGTACACACTACTTGAAACATGGCGTGGAATGGCATATGGTGCATCACAGTCAAAGCAGGATAGTGACACATTCTGGGCAAAATATTTTACTGTAGAGAAGACATTTTATGAGAAGATTTTAGCAACTGATGAGGTTGTATCTGGTACTGTTAAGGAGTTAGCAGAAAAGTTCGGTGTAGACGTACTTATTATGGTAGGTTTCCTTGATGGAATTAACGAAAGCTTAAAGACTCCAAATCCTATTGAGGAGATGACAGAGGACACAGTTGTTAGTCTTGATTACGATAAAGAGTTATTGTACAAGAACATGGTTGAGGCAAAGGCTGAGTGGTTATATACACTTGAGGCTTGGGAGACACTTATTCCAGATGAGAACAGAAGAAAAGAATTGTATAAGGAGCAGAAGAGCTCACATACAATAGTAAAGGATAAGAAGGTTTCTCGTAATGAGCCATGTCCATGTGGTTCTGGTAAGAAGTACAAGTTCTGCTGTGGAAAGTAATTAAAATGTAATGTTAAGTTGCTGTTTACGAGAAATAGCGGAGGAATTGAGATGAAGAAGAAATTACTATTTATCTACAACGCAAAATCTGGAACAGCGGCTATTACAAAACAGTTGTCCAGCATAATTGATATCTTTATTAAACATGGATACTTTGTAGATGTGTATCAGACACAGTCTGCTAGAGATGCTAAGAGGCAGATAGCTAAGCGAGCAAATGAATTCGATATGGTTGTGTGTAGTGGTGGAGATGGAACACTTAATGAAGTGGCGTCAGGATTGATGAGACTTCCAAAGGAGAATAGACCAGTTGTAGGTTATATACCATCTGGCTCAACCAACGATTTTGCAGGAAGTATCGGTCTTAAGAAAGATATGATGGAGAATGCAAAGATAGCCGTAATGGGTACACCGTATCAGGTAGATATAGGTAGCTTCAATAAGAAGAACTTTGTGTATATTGCAGCATTCGGTATCTTTACTAGGGTGTCTTATACAACGCCACAGAAACTGAAGAATCTTTTTGGACATCAGGCATATATTATGGAGGGTATCAAGAGTATATCAACCATAAAGTCGTACAGAATGAGATTCGAATATGAGGATAAGGTCATCGAGGATGACTTCATATATGGTATGATATCTAATTCGAACTCGGCAGGTGGATTCAGCGGTATAATGGGACATGATGTAGTGTTAGATGATGGTTTATATGAGGTGACACTGGTTCGTACACCTAAGAACCTTATAGAACTGTTAGATATAGTAAATGCACTTGTAAATCAGAAGACATCTGAGTTTATATACAGCTTCAAGGTATCGGAGATTAGAGTTTTTTCTAAAAAGAAAATAGCTTGGACTTTGGATGGCGAGTACGGCGGTTCACATAAGGAAGTTTATATATATAATAACAAGAATGCTATGACTATCTTAGGCGATATGCATAAGCATGAGCATAGCACAGAAAAGCATTTGACAGATAAGACAGAGGCAAAGAACGACTAGGAAGGTCACGTAAGAAAAGGAGTAACGATGGATGAAGCTAAGCTCTTAGAGAGCATGAAAAAATTAGTGGAGCTGGGACATCAGAAAAAGGGTGTCTTGGATATAACAGATATTGACCATCATTTTAAGGGATTTGAGATGACTGTTGAGCAGATGGAGGCAGTATATCAGTTCCTTGAGGAAAATAAGATAGATGTACTCACTGTTATGGACGATAATTTTGCAGATGATGCAGATGATTTATTACTTGAGCCAACAGATGAGGATTTCGAGGATGAAGAAAATATCGACCTTGAAGCCATTGACCTTCTAGAAGGTATAGGAACAGAGGACCCAGTACGTATGTACTTAAAGGAAATAGGTACTGTACCATTGCTTACAGCAGAGGAAGAGTTAAGACTGGCAAAGAGAAAGGCTGAAGGCGACCAGGTAGCTAAGGAGAGACTTATCGAGGCTAACCTTAGACTTGTAGTAAGTATAGCTAAGAGATATACAGGTCGTGGAATGAGCTTCCTTGACTTGGTACAGGAAGGTAACTTGGGTCTTATCAAGGGTGTAGAGAAGTTTGATTATGAAAAGGGCTACAAGCTCAGTACATATGCTACATGGTGGATACGTCAGTCGGTTACTAGAGCATTGGCAGATCAGGCTAGAACTATCCGTGTACCAGTACACATGGTTGAGACTATCAATAGAATGTCTAAGATGCAAAGAAAACTTACATTGGAGCTTGGCTATGAGCCATCTACAGTGGAGCTTGCAGCAGCGCTTGATATGTCGGAGGATAAGGTACTAGAGATTATGCAGATTGCCAGAGAACCGGCATCTCTTGAAACACCTATCGGTGAGGAGGACGATTCAAACCTTGGCGATTTCGTTGCAGATATCAATACTGTTACACCAGAGCAGAATATTGAGTCTGTAATGCTTAGAGAGCATATTGATATACTCTTAGAGGACCTTAAGGACAGAGAGAAGCAGGTTATCGTGCTTAGATTTGGTCTGGAGGATGGACATCCAAGAACTCTTGAGGAGGTTGGAAAAGAATTCAACGTTACAAGAGAGCGTATCAGACAGATAGAGGCTAAGGCACTTCGTAAGCTTCGTAATCCTGTAAGAAGTAAGAAGATTAAGGATTTCTTGATGTAATAGGCCAGAATTTACGAAGTAAATTCTGCTGAAAAACGTAAATATAAAGAAAATGTATAAAGGCTAGGCCAAAGTTTTCGAAGAAAACTTTGCTGAAGAACCATAATTGAATATATATTTTTGAATTCTGGAGCTCCGGGCACAAGATTATCTAAAATCTTTGCTAGGAGCTCTTATTATATAAAAGTTGAGAGATGATACGTAATAAAAGGGGCGATATATCAATAGGTATGATATCGCCTCTTTGTATGTAAGTATACTTATTTATTAAGTTTGTCTACAAGTATAGCCTTGTCTATCTTTCCAGAATCTATAGTCTCATTTAACCATAGCTTAAATGCCTCGATAGATGATGTCATCTCATCGAAATGCTCCTTTATACGAATGAAGTCGTCAACCTCATCGGCAGATATCTCACCGTCGCAGAGAATATCAATAAGTCTATCTTTTTCCTTATTTAGAGAATTAAGAGTAGATAACATCTGCAGTGTAATCTGAGAGATCTCCTTGGATTTAATCTCTGGTACATTTATCTGTCCGATAGGACATTCGTTGGAACAGTAGTAGTTGCATAAGCTGTGATTGCCATAGGTACGCGCCATAGCCAGTACTTCCTCTGGCTCAGGAGTTCTAGTGCCATTTTCTATCTTAACAAGATTGCTCTGGGAGATGCAACCAAGCTCTTCACAAGCTTTTTCTCGTGACCAATCCTTATTTTCGCGGCATTCCTGATATATATTTTTGTTTTCTTTTATAGATTTCTTACCCATTGTAACCTCACATTTTTTGTATTGTATAAGTGTTTTTCATTCTATGGAATATTATAACAGTAGTGGATAGATTTGGGAAGAAGTTTGTGTTTTTTATAAAAATGTGTAAAAGAATAATAGAAAAATCTATAAAAATGTGTAAAAAGCTACAATATAAAGTCGTAAAAATGTGTAAAAATATGATTGATAAATCTATAAAAATGTGTAATACTATAAATATAAAAGTCATAAAAATGTGTAATTAGAAAATACAAGTAGATTGGTGGGAGAGAAAATGAGAAGAAAAGCGCTGGATTTATTGGAAAAATGGAAAAATGATGAAGATAGAAAACCATTAATACTTAAGGGTGCCCGTCAGGTTGGCAAAACATGGATAATGCAAAATTTTGCAAAAGAGTATTATGAAGACTTTGTATATATAAATTTTGATGAAGATGAACAGATATCATCTATATTTAAGGAGAATAAAGATCCATATCGTATAATAGAATTGTTGGGAATGATAAAAGGAAAGAAAATTAAACCAGAAATTCATCTGATAATATTGGACGAAGTACAAGAGTGTCCAGAAGCATTAAATAGTTTAAAGTATTTTTTTGAAAATGCAAATGAGTATCATATAATTGCGGCAGGAAGCTTGTTAGGAACATTACTGGCACAGCCAAAGTCTTATCCTGTGGGCAAGGTAAATATCATGAATATTTATCCGATGAGTTTTGAAGAATTTCTATTGGCGTGCGATGAGGGATTATATGAATTCTATAATACTTTTTCTAAAGGTAATAGGATGGAAGAAATATTTCATAATAGATTGATGGATATGTATAAGCAATATCTTATTATCGGAGGTATGCCTGAATGTGTTGCTAATTGGATTAAGTATAAAGATATAGAGAAGGTGTTGAAAATTCAAAAGGAATTAATAGAACTATATGAAAATGATTTCTCGAAACATAATGGTAGAGTTAACAGCGGTAGAATATTACTGGTGTTTAGAAGTATAGTAAATCAGTTAGCAAAAGATAATGGAAAGTTTATATATGGTTGCGTTAGAGAAGGTGCTAGAGCAAGGGAGTTTGAGGAAGCCATCGAGTGGCTGGTATCAGCAGGAATGGTTATACGTATCCATAATGTGAGTAAGCCAGAGCATCCGCTAAATGCTTATGAGGAAAATAATCATTTTAAACTATATATGTTTGATGTGGGTCTGTTAAAATGTATGGCTGGTATAAGTAATGAAGCAATATTATTGAATGCAGATTTTCAATTTAAGGGTGCATTAACTGAAAATTACTGTATACAGCAATTAAGAGATACCTTTGACACAAGCTTAAAATATTATGTTCAAGGTCAGACAAGTGAAATAGATTTAATCGTTCAAAATAGTATGGATATAATACCAATAGAGATAAAAGCAGGAAAGAGTATAAAGTCTAATAGTTTTAAAAGATATATATCAGAATATCAGCCAAGACAGGCTATAAGATATTCTGGTCAGGAATATATTGAACAGGAGTGTATTATAAATATACCGTTATATCTTGTAGGGAAGACAAAGGAACTGATGAAATAATTGAAAATAGAATAGTATGCATAAATACAAGGTGGCATTCAGTCACCTTGTATTGTTTATAAAATAACAAAATAGAAGGACATAATTGGTAGTGGTTTGAATTTATTTTTATCTACATAAAGGATATACTTATCCTATGATTAAGCAATAAAAACATGGCTGGAAAAGGTAAGACCGCATTGATGGTCAAAGGAGGCAGTTATGAAAATGAATAATAAACGGGCAAAGTATTATTCAAGATAGCTTATCAGAGGGATGCCGGTGTGGGAACTGGCGAAAAAATAGAGGTTTAACAATAAAATCAGGAGAATGCGATGCAAACTCCTGATTTTATTGTACACTTTTTTATTAAGCAAATATCCGAAAAAAACAAACTTTTACTGAGAACTACTTTAATAGAGGTGTTGGTATGTTAATGAATTATGATGAGTGTTTAAAGAAGTATAAAACTGACTATCAGATAAAAAAGAAACTAAAGGATGGGGAACTTTATAAGATAGAGAAGGGAATATATTCTACAGAAGAATATGTACCAGAGTTGTCGATAATAGCAGCTAAGTATCCTAATGCAGTTATCACAATGGATATGGCATTCTATATGCATGGTTTGACTGATGTTATACCAGATAAATATTGTTTATCGACAGATAAAGATTCATCAAAGATTAATGATAAGAGAATAAAGCAGCGTTTTGAAAAACAGGATTATATGTATGTAGGTGTAGTGGAAAAGGAGTATCAAGGAAGTAAGGTTAAAGTGTATTCAGAAGAGCGTATGTTGATAGAGGTTATTCGCAATAAGAGTAAGCTGCCATTTGATTATTACAAGGAGATAATATGTAATTACCGGGAGAGGATTCATAAGCTGGATGTACAGACTATACAGGAATATGCCTGTACATTTCCAAAGAGTAGGATGATTACAGAGATACTGATGAATGAGGTGTTTTGATGAATATATTGGAAGAGGTAAATAAATTAACGGAACAAGGTTATGACAGAGTACACGCAGAAGCATGAGTGTGTCAGGATGTTATTCTTAAAGGGATAGCAAGGAGCTCATTGAGAGAATATATCACTATTAATGGTGGTGTCGTAATGAGAAGTATATCGAATAATGCAAGACGTGCTACGATTGATTTAGATATAGATTTTATTTGATGTTGAATGATTATATTGATTTTATGACTCGCTATTCAGAAATGCTGGAAAAACTTAATGCTGTTGATTGTGATGAATTATCCGCTGAGGAAGCATTGTATTAGACCGAAGTGATAAGTAGGATAAATAAGAAATTGTTGGAAATAGAATATTAAGATATATTTTGTTTCAGAACAGCCAAGATGTAGTAGCATCTTGGCTATAACTTTTTTATAATAAAAATTATGCTTAAAAATTATCTTTTAAAAAACTCATTAAAATCGCAATTATATATTTCGGTTAATGCAATTAGTAAATCTACAGAAGGATTGTTGGCACCGGCTTCTACTTTACTATAAGTAGACGTATATATTTCTAGTCCCTTTAGTTGTAGCTGAGCAATTATATCTTTGTTTCGATAATTGTTTTCCAATCGTAGTCTTTTTATATTTTTTCCAAGCAGATTGTTAGTACGTTGATTCACTCTATCCATATTATTAACACCTCAAAATCAGTTTTACATATTATATGAATAAAATGTTGCCAAAATAGCCCGAAACCTCTATAATAAAGAAAAAACAAAAAGGGCCAATGTATTGTGATGATAATAGCTCATGAAAGATTAATAACAAAGGAGGAATGTTAATATGAAGAAGACATTACTATTAGTATTGTCAATAATAACTATTTTAGTTATTGTGGCGTGCGGAGATGGAGGAAAAAAGGGAAATGGAGAAAAGAACACGACATCAGGAAAGGAGAATAATACTGGAAGTAATCAACAAGATGAGACAAATGATGACGATATAGTCGATGAAAAGGTTGAGTTTGAGAGCTTTCTGGTAGAAAGATGTGTAAGAAAAGCTCTAGGAAAAGAATGGAGTGAAGACATTACAACAAGGGAACTGGCAAAGATGAAGGAATTAGTTATACAGGAGGTGTATAATCCTGCCTTTGTTGGTGAAGTGACTTTTATTGAAAGTGTAGATGATAACGAAACAGGTGGAAGAAAAAGTATATATGAAAATACTATATATAATATGACATATATAGATTTAGTAGATTTAAAATATTTTATCAATTTAGAGACATTGAAGATTGATAATATTAGCACGGATAGTATGTTAACTAATATTGATGCTATTACTAATTGTAAAAAGTTAAAAGAATTGTCCTTGTTATATAATTTCTCCGGAGAGACATCAAAGAATTTTGGCGGAGTGGGCTATTTATATTGGGCAGGCATTATTGCAGAACTTCCACAATTAAAGACAGTGGATTTCTCTACATATATAGATGAGCATACAAAAAATGTACTACTGTCTAAGACAACAAATAAGGATATAAAGTTTGTTCAATATGATGCAGATAAGATAGGAAGATTATATTGGAGACCAGTTAAGTCTATAAATGAGTTGAAGAAGGTTGCTGATTTAGCACAGTACAAAACAGCTTGGAATTATGACTACAGGGGGCTTGAGAAGACGAATAAACTAGTATATCAATATGGTTCAGAAGGCGTATTTCCATACTTAGAAGTTAATAGTGAAGATGAGTTAAAAAACGTTTTGTCATCTTTGGATAAGGATGTAGAGGATATTATTATTAAAATCAGTGAAGATGTAGAAAATATTGATTTTAGTTTGTTTAATAGATTTGAGAATCTTGTAACACTTACTATATTTAATACGGAAGTATCATATAAGACGAAGATGATATGGAATGAAACTGAGTGTTTCTATGAATATGAAAGGATGGATTACAAATTACCAACTATTATAAATAGTAATACATTAGCTTCAAATAAAAACTTACGAACAATAAGTTTAGCAGGATTAGATGGAGATTTTACAGGGGTTTCAGAAGTGACTGGTTTAAAGGAACTTTATATAAGTTCATGTGTAGTGAATAATGGTGATTTTCAAAAATTAGATCAAGTAAATAAATTGCTTACAAGTAATATTTTATATAATAAAAGTAATAAAGACGAAAGTTATAGTATATCTGATGATTTAGCAAGAATGGAAAATGTAAAATTCTTTATGGCATCAAAAACGGGAGATATAAGTAATCTTGTAGAAAAGTTTCCTAAATTAGAGACTTTAATCATAAGAAATCTGGATGTTTTAATGGATTTAGGAACGATAGATACGCCTTCTCTTAAAAACTTATATATAAATTATGCAGGAGTAATACAACTAAATGATGAAACATTGACAGGTTTAAAGAATTTAGATAGTTTATCTGTTTTAAAAATAGATGGCTTAAGTTCATACTATTTAACTGAAATAAATACAAGCATATTGTTGGAAATGGATAAGCTATATTCAGTAGTTGTTCCATATTGTAATATTTTAGATAAGAATTTTGATGCGTCAAGGAATAAAAGAATATATGCATCAGCTGAGTTGGCAAATTCTGTAGTTAAAAAAGATAATTTGTCCCAGTTTATAATTGAGAGAAGTGTATTTGGGTCAAATTATTTGGATTCAAGTTACATCTTAGAAACTTTTGATAAAAAAATATATGACGCTGGAATATATAGCGGTTTCATAGATAAGTATATGTTGGCGTGTGAGATTGGTGAAGGAGCAACTACTATATTAGGTGCTATTGAGAAAAACGTGGATGCAGTACTCACTTCGGATGTACAAATGCTATATGAGTCGATACCTATTGACTATATAACTCATCTTATTAGCAAAAAGTGGAACGATGAAATAGAAGCGAGAAAATACATTTTAGTGGGAAATAGCGGTGCGATTAGTCCGTTGTTTGGATGGAAGGAAACTACAAAATACCTAGGTTATGAGTATGAGATAACAGAAAAACTTGATAAGAAACAAATAATAAGTGAAAAAGCATATATTGATCTAGAAGATGATGGTATAAATTATGAGAGTGTGGACGAGATAGTACAGGTTGAATTACATATATATGGGTATGAAAACAAAGAAAAGATAAGTTGTCATGATACAAGAGTATTTATTAAGATTGGCGGAAAATATTATCTATGGTGGTGGTAATTATGAACAACAGCCGAGATGCATCGCATCTCGGCTGTCTCCATTTTCACTATATTCAATAAACGAATCTTATTCTCCAGACTCATCTTCTGGCTCGATGTCAGCTGCCTTCTGGCGCTTTCTAGCCATCTCGTCGCTCTCAAGGTACTCGTCGTATGTTGTTATCTTATCGATTAACTGACCATTAACGATTTCCATGATACGATTAGCTGTAGTCTGTACGAACTGGTGGTCATGTGAAGCGAAGAGTGCTACACCAGAGAACTTCATCAATCCGTTGTTAAGAGCTGTGATAGACTCCATATCAAGGTGGTTAGTAGGCTCGTCGAGGATAAGGACATTTGCGCCCATGATCATCATCTTAGAGAGCATAACTCTAACCTTCTCACCACCGGAAAGAACCTTAACCTTCTTAACACCGTCATCACCGGCAAAAAGCATTCTGCCAAGGAAACCACGAACATAAGTAGCATCCTTTATCTCAGAGAACTGTGTAAGCCAATCTACGATAGTATCGTTGCAGTCGAAGTCCTTTGTATTATCCTTAGGGAAGTAAGCTTGTGTAGTTGTTACACCCCACTTATAAGTACCTTCGTCTGGCTCCATCTCACCAGCTAATATCTTGAAGAGAGTAGTCTTTGCGATTTCATTTGAACCAACGAAAGCAACCTTGTCATCTCTGTTTATGATGAATGAAACATTATCAAGAACCTTTACGCCATCAACTGTCTTAGAGATACCTTCAACTGTGAGTACCTCGTTACCGATTTCACGGTTTGGTCTAAAGTCGATGTAAGGATACTTACGGCTTGATGGTCTGATCTCGTCAAGCTCGATTTTCTCAAGGGCTCTCTTTCTAGATGTAGCCTGCTTAGACTTAGAAGCATTAGCAGAGAATCTCTGAATGAAGTCCTGTAACTCCTTAATCTTCTCTTCCTTCTTCTTATTAGCTTCCTTCATCTGCTTTACAAGGAGCTGGCTTGACTCATACCAGAAGTCGTAGTTACCAGCGTAGAGCTGAATCTTGCCGTAGTCGATATCTGCTGTATGTGTACATACCTTATTTAAGAAATATCTGTCGTGTGATACGACGATAACTGTATTCTCGAAGTTGATAAGGAACTCTTCTAACCAAGCGATAGCATCTAAGTCAAGGTGGTTAGTAGGCTCGTCGAGAAGGAGAATGTCAGGGTTACCAAAGAGTGCCTGAGCGAGGAGTACCTTAACCTTCTCAGAACCACGAAGCTCGCTCATCTGCTTGTAGTGAAGGTCTGTTTCGATACCAAGACCGTTAAGGAGCATAGCCGCATCAGACTCAGCGTTCCAACCGTCCATATTTGCGAACTCGCCCTCCAGCTCACTAGCCTTTATACCATCTTCCTCTGTGAAGTCTTCCTTAGCGTAGAGAGCTTCCTTTTCCTTCATTATCTCGTAGAGACGGGCATTACCCATGATAACTGTATCGAGGACGATGTACTGGTCATACTTGAAGTGGTCCTGCTGAAGGAATGAAAGTCTTTGGCCCTCTGTGATAATGATATCACCCTTTGTAGGCTCTAACTGACCTGACATAATCTTCAGGAAAGTTGACTTACCTGCACCATTTGCACCGATAAGACCGTAGCAGTTGCCCTCTGTAAACTTTATATTTACATCTTCGAAAAGAGCTTTCTTGCCGATTCTTAATGTTATGTTACTTGCACTAATCATAGTTACCTCCGTGATTAATTGTGTTTTGTTGATATTGTAATTGTCTTGCTAGTTATACGAAAAAATCCACATAGTAAGCTAGCTTACATGCATATCTGTTCTATGTATGACTGCACGACATAGCTAAAATACATTCTACAATATTTAGGAAAAAAAGCAAGGTTTTTCTTGCGATTGTGGGCATTATCTTATAAAATATAGTTATCTATGAGCTTATAGTTGATATAATGACGAAAATAGTTACAGGTTATTTGCAAAATATCTGTAGCGATAGTTATATTGATTATGGACTTATTTGATAATAATGAATAGTTGGAGCAATATATGATGGGCGATAAAACCTTACGTAAGTATGCAGTAATTGATGGATTTTACCTAAAGTTAATAGCAGTTGTTACTATGATAATCGATCATGTGGGATTGGCGTTATTCCCAAGTGATAGCATATTTCGTATTATCGGGCGTATAGCTTTTCCTATATATTGTTTTCTTATAGTAGAGGGATTCTTTTACACGAAAAATGTGGGTAAATATATAGGCAGACTGACTATATTTGCTTTTATTTCTGAGTTGCCATTTGATATGGTAGCGAATAATGCGTGGATAGATATTACTAGTCAGAACGTGTTTTTTACACTTTTGATAGGACTTTTAACTATATATTTTATCAATAGGCAGTTTAATGAGATGAAGAAGTCTATCATATTGATTATAGGTATGGTTGTATCTATCGTATTGATGACGGATTATACTTGCTACGGAGTAGCACTTATATATGTATTTTACCTATTGCGAGATAGGAGAGGAACGGCTTGTTTATTGATGGCGCTTATGAGTGTGGTGATGGGACCTGCACAAGGCTTTGCTGCACTATCAACGATACCTATTATGCTATATAGTGGCAGAAAGGGACCGAAGTTTGCAGATACATCAATAGTTAAGTATGGCTTCTATGTTGTATACCCACTTCATTTGTTGGTGATATTTATGATTAAGCTATATTTGATAGGCATAGCGGGCTAATAGATGAAGATATATGTTGGCATAATG
>JBGVKG010000071.1:0-26455 GCA_045123575.1 Lachnospiraceae bacterium | reverse complement strand
TACCAACATATCCCCGGCAACTGACGTATGCCAACACGTCGCAGAATACTCTGAACTGAAACCAATACATTTGACTGCGCCCTCCGCGGTCCATTTGATAATCTGTTTTTCACCCGACTCTCAGCATCACGGGCTCTCTGTGGAAGCATAATTACCGTTATCTCCGCTTCAACGGTTTAAAGTAATTTAATTTTTTTATTATTAAAGCACTATCTTTTTACTTTGTCAACACTTTTTTAATTAGTGATGGAACAATCTGATGCCTGTAAATGCCATTACCATATTGTACTTATCAGCACACTCGATAACAAGGTCATCCCTTACAGAACCACCTGGCTGTGCGATGTACTTAACACCACTCTTCTTTGCTCTCTCGATATTATCTGAGAATGGGAAGAATGCGTCTGAACCACAGATTACATCCTGGTTCTTATCAAGCCAAGCTCTCTTCTCCTCTGCTGTAAATACTGCTGGCTTAACCTTGAAGATTCTCTCCCAAGCGCCATCTGCAAGGATATCCATACACTCGTCACCCATATATACATCGATTGCGTTATCTCTGTCTGCACGACCAAGTCCATCTACGAACTGAAGCCCAAGTACCTGTGGAGACTGACGAAGGAACCAGTTATCTGCCTTCTGTCCTGCAAGTCTTGTACAGTGAATTCTTGACTGCTGACCAGCACCAATACCTATAGCCTGACCACCCTTTACATAGCATACTGAATTTGACTGTGTATACTTAAGTGTGATAAGAGCAATCTTCATATCGATAAGCGCTGACTCTGGAATGTCCTTATTCTGTGTTACTATATTTGAAAGTAACTCACCATTGATATCAAGCTCGTTTCTTCCCTGCTCAAATGAGATACCATATACCTGCTTTGTCTCAAGTTCAGCTGGAACATAGCTTGGATCAATCTTAATAACATTGTAGTTACCCTTCTTCTTTTCCTTTAAGATAGCAAGAGCCTCATCTGTATATCCTGGAGCGATAACACCGTCAGAAACCTCTCTCTTAATAAGGTTAGCTGTATCCTTATCACATACGTCTGAAAGTGCGATAAAATCACCAAATGATGACATTCTATCAGCGCCTCTAGCTCTAGCATAAGCACAAGCGAGTGGTGATAACTCGCCAAGGTCATCTACCCAGTAAATCTTTGCAAGAGTATCATCAAGTGGAAGACCTACTGCTGCACCTGCTGGTGATACGTGCTTGAATGATGTAGCTGCTGGAAGGCCTGTAGCCTCCTTAAGTTCCTTAACTAACTGCCAGCCGTTGAATGCATCAAGGAAGTTGATGTAGCCTGGCTTGCCGTTTAATACTTCTACTGGAAGGTCACTTCCGTCAGCCATATATATTCTTGATGGCTTCTGATTTGGGTTACAACCATACTTTAACTGAATTTCGTTCATTTTTGTTCTCCTATTCTTAATTTTGTTTATAAATATATAAAACTTAGTTGTTTCGTTGTTCTTGTGTAAAACGGTTGCTTCGTTGCTATGCAACTCTCACACCCGCCACATTCGCAACCCGAGCATGACTTCTATATACTAATTATTCAATATAGGTTAGTCCTCAAAATTGCTTTGCAATTTTGGTCAATACTCTACATTACTCATGTATTTACACGTTTTTATTTATAATTCTTGTCTCGTACTTGCCTGTCTCTATATCGATAAATCTTACAAAGAGAGATACCTTATTATCCTCATTTAAGCTTGTCCAAACCTCATTTGTGAATGCATCGATATCTGTTCCATCGATTTCAACCCACTTTGGTTCTCCTTCGAAGCTAGGAAGTGGATTGCCATCATGCATATATGTATGGATGAATCTGCCTTCTCCAGCAACTGGCTTGTCGTATGTGTATGTATATCTATTGCAGCAGTCAGGGTTACCATTGTTGCTCTTAAGGATAGACATAGCGAAATCATAGTTACCATCCTTAACATTCATGATACCTGAGATACGAGGTGTGTAGTTAGGACCATCTGGCTCGAACTCACGGCATCTAAGCGAAACCTCAAATGTCTCACCCTTGCTCATACCATCATAGATAGTATCTGTCTGGTCACCATTTGTAACGATAGTTGTGTCGCCAAGAACTCTTACAGGAGCGTAGATAATAAGACTTGGATCCTCAAGCTTTGAAGGATCAAATGCCTGTGTACGGATACCCTCTCCATCCTCTACAAATACTCTGTTACGGCTGTTTGAGCTTCTACCCATAATGAAGTAAGCTGTAACTGCCTTCTTACCATCCTTTGACTTACCGATAACGATACCTCTTCCTGGATATTCGTTAGCCTTTAACTCGTTGCTAAGATTTAACATGTTCATCTTTAAGTACCTGCCTTTCTTTTTTGTAGGTTATTTTGTTGCGTACCTGCATAGTTCGTTAATTGAGTCAACAGCGTAACTCAACTTTTTATATAAGTAAATTTTTTAACTTACCTGTATAAAAAACCACCTGAACAAGTACAGTCACTATGTACATGCCCAGGCGGTCGACTTTCATCTTTCATTATTATCACACTTCCTGTAGGTTACCCTACCACCAAATCTCTTTAGCTTTCCGCCAGTCGTGTGACCACTATATTTATCATATACGAAATATAGATTTTTAGCAAGATGTTTTTTGGTTATTATCCTAGTTTTCCTAAGATGGATTTAAGATATAGTGTGTATCTCAATTACCAGTTCCGCAATAAACATACTTAAATGTCTTTAGTGATTCCAACGGATGACCTTCTGGATCAAAAAGCGACGTAGGAATACATGCTGTCATACCATAATATTTACCTGCATCATTAGGGTCATAATCCCCTGCATAAGAGCTAGCCCACCCTGCACCGTAGCTTTCTCTCTTATTGCTTTTTTCTGCCTCATTATCTCCCGGCACATCTATCCACGCCGGCTCCCAATAGAATACACCAACTGCATAATCTCCCAATTCAGTCATAGCTTTTATACATGCACTTATCTCATCTGCCTGTCCCTGTACATTTCGTTCATATGTACCTGCATTAGTAGATGAATATGCCCATGAAGTCTCTGCTATCATAACCTTTTTTCCACTTATTTTATGTACCTGTGCCAGTTGTTCCTTCACATTTTCAATAGTTCCATGATACTCTGGATAATATGATGTGGCAAAAATATCATAATCTACACCATAATTTTTTAAATCATAGGCATAATTTCCATACACCCTTTTCTCTGGATTGGTATAATGGACCGCTATAAGAATATCCTCATCCGTATCTCTGACCGCTTTAGCCGCAGATTTCATCAGTCTATACATATTTTCTTTTGTATTTTCACCACAGATACCACCCGTAGTCTCATTTCCTACCTGCACCATTCCTATCTTTATACCACTTTTTTGGATTTTATTGATGCTATCTACGGTAAACTCGTAAATTGCATCCGTCTTATCTCCAATACTCATATTTTCCCAAGCTTTAGGTGCCTGCTGCTTTCCCGGGTCAGCCCAGAAGTCAGAATAATGGAAATCCACAAAAAGCCCCATATTATATTGGGCAGCTCGCTTACCAAGCTCTATAGCTGTATCAACTGTACAGTTACCGCCTCCGTATCCATTTCCATTACTATCAAATGGATTATTCCAAACTCTTACGCGAATATAATTTACACCAGATTCACTTAATGTCTTAAAAATATCTTGTTTTTTGCCATCAAAACCGTAAAAAACTCTACCACTTGCTTCTAGCGAAAGCAAACTAGATATATCCACGCCCATCATAAAATCATCAGAAATACCCTCTATTTTATCTACTATAATGGTAGCATCACTATTTTGTTTATCATCATTCTTATCACTATTCCCATTACCATTTGCATTTGAACAAGCACATATAGAAAATGATAATACTAAAACGATTATAATTGAAATCAATCTCCTTGTGACCATCTTTACTATCTCCTATTTGTGTAACTATTTAACTACACATTTTAAAATATCTTCCACTGTCTTTACAATATACGTAGCACCAGCCTCTTTAAGCTCCTCATAATCACCAAAGCCAAACAACACTCCTATGCTATCAAGCCCGTGCTCCTTTGCACCTAATATGTCATAGTTTCTATCACCAACCATAACAGCTTGTGTCCTATCCTCTATGCCACTTATTTCTATAGCATAAGCTATTACATCAGCCTTTTCTCCACGACTTCCATCCATAGTAGCTCCTGCCACATAATCAAAATATTCATATAGATTAAAATGCTTTAATATCTTTATAGCATATTCTTCTGGTTTAGAAGTAGCAAGCACGATAACCTTTCCCTGCTCCTTAAGAGTCTGTAACAACTCCGCCACACCGTCATAGACTTCATTCTCATATAAGCCCTTAATTGAAAACCTTTCTCTATAATATACCACCGCCTGCTTGGCATCATCCTCCGACATGCCATAGAAATTCTGAAAAGAATATACCAGTGGTGGACCTATAAACGGATGAAGTTCCTTTCTATCCTCTACCTTTATGCCAAACTTATCCAAAGCATGCATTACGCAGTTTGTTATACCCAGTTCAGGATTTGTTAAAGTGCCATCCAAATCAAACAAAACATACTTATACATAATGAATTACCTCCTACATTTCCTAATATAAATATATCAAAATAATGAAATAATGCCAAGTCAATACATCTGTAATGACTTAGCATTATTATTTATTACCTAATCAAACTTATTCAATAGGAGCAAGATTCTTAAGTGATATATCCATTATAGGTGCTGAATGTGTAAGCGCTCCACAAGATACGAAGTCTACTCCTATCTCAGCTATCTCCTTAAGACGAGCCTTAGTAACATTTCCAGAACACTCTGTCTGTGCCTTGCCAGCTACCCTCTCAACAGCCTTTCTCATAGTATCATTATCCATATTGTCAAGCATGATTATATCAGCACCAGCCTCTACTGCCTCTGCCAACTGCTCTAATGTCTCTACTTCAACCTCTACCTTACGAACAAATGGTGCATAGTCCTTTGCCATCTCTACAGCCTTTGTTATGCTACCTGCTGCACCGATATGATTATCCTTAATGAGAATACCATCTGATAAGTTATATCTGTGGTTTGTACCACCACCAACCTTTACAGCGTACTTCTCAAAAGGACGCATATTAGGAGTTGTCTTTCTAGTATCGAGAAGCTTTGTCTTGTAACCTGTAAGCTCTGATACCATATCATGTGTAAGTGTTGCAATACCACTCATTCTCTGAAGGTAGTTAAGAGCTGTTCTCTCACCTGAAAGAAGCACTCTGATATCACCATAGATTGTTCCCATGAGCTGACCCTTCTTCACCTCATCACCATCCTTAAGTGTTGTCTCAAATCTTGATGACTCATCAAGAAGCTTAAATACTCTCTCAAACACTGTAAGACCGCAGATAATACCATCCTCTTTACAGATAAGCTCTGCCTTGCCAAGCTTTGCCTCTCTCATAACGGCATTTGTTGTTACATCCTCACTTGTAATATCCTCGCGAAGAGCATTTAAAATATACTCATCCACATTAATCTTCATTGTTACACCATTTAACATAGAATTCCTCATCCTTTCTCTTTATTTCGTTCATTATAAGCTGTCTGTTTTCAGACTGCCAAGCTTGTATATCATTATATCTGTTCAAGTCCAAACCTGACATATTTACATTATCAGTTGTACTCGCATCTACATCATTTGATATATCTGCCACTATCTCATCTGCTGCCCTCTTTGCAAATATAAGACTTTCCAATAGAGAATTGCTAGCCAATCTATTTGCTCCGTGCACACCGTTACAAGCCGTCTCTCCTGCTGCATACAGGTTCTCCATAGACGTCTTACCATTCTTATCTGTATGTATTCCACCCATAAGATAATGCTGAGCTGGCACCACCGGTATGGCTTCCTTGCATAAGTCATAGCCTTCTTCTAGACAATGCTTATATATATTGGGAAATCTCTCTACTATCTCCTCAGCACTCATAGCATCCTTGATAGATAGCCATACGTGCTTTGTGCCATCCTTCTTCATCTGCTTTAATATCTCGCCTGTCACTACATCTCTAGGTTGTAGTTCATCTGTAAATCGTTCACCATTCTTATCTAACAAGATAGCTCCCTCACCTCTTACAGACTCAGATATAAGGAATCGTCTTCCTTCCTTCTTAGAATAAAATGATGTTGGATGTATCTGTATATAATGGAGATTTTCAAGTTCTATATTATGGCGTAGCGCCAATGCGAAGCTATCTCCAGTCAAGTGCCTAAAGTTTGTTGAATTTATAAACAAGCCGCCGATACCACCTGTAGCTAAGATTATCTTCTTGCAAGCAACCGCCTGTATAGTACCATCTTCCATCTTCACTACAAGGCCCTTAGCCTCTTTATCCTTCTCGATAATGTCTATCATGGTGGTATACTCTAGTATTTCCACGTTATCTAGCTTTCTTGTAGCCATAAGCAACTTAGATGTTATCTCCTTACCTGTCACATCATCATAGTGGAGTATTCTGAAGGTAGAATGACCACCCTCTCTTGTAAATGAGTATTCACCATTTTCATCTCTCTCAAACTCAACACCATATGAAACCAAGCTCTCTATAGTCTCCTTAGATGAACGAAGCATTATATCTACTGATTCTTTGCGATTCTCATAACGACCAGCCTTCATAGTATCTTCAAAGTAACTATCATAATCTGCATCATTAAGCATCATGCAGATACCACCCTGGGCAAGATATGAATCACTATTCTCTGCTGCATCTTTTGTTATCATAAGAATTGACAAACTCTTCGGCAACGATAACGCTGCATACAAACCTGCTGCGCCTGTTCCAACGACTATCACATCATAATTATTCTTCATATATTTACCAAGCCTTTCCAGCTCATCCTAGCTTTTATCCACCGTTATATCTAGCAATATTTTTAGCACTCCAACATTCTCTTAAGAGGTGCATTAGCCTTCTCTATAACTTCTATGTCTAGTTCAACCTTGTTACCGATATTCTCCAATGTCTCCACTATCTTTTCCAGGCTAATCTTCTTCATATCTGGACATATCTGTTGCTCATCTGCTGCATAGAATTCCTTGTCTGGATTTCTTCTTCTAAGCTCATACATTACACCAAGCTCTGTTCCTATGATGAATTCCTTCTTATCAGAAGCAGTTGCATAATCTATGATACCTGCTGTACTGCCTGCATAGTCAGCCAAGTCAACTATCTCTTTTCTACACTCTGGGTGAACAAGGAATAGTGCCTGTGGATGTCTTTCTTTTGCCTTTAATACACTGTCTACCGACAGTTCCTTATGTATCGGACAATATCCATCATTAAGTATAACATTCTTCTCTGGTACCATAGCCTTTACAAACGAACCAAGGTTTTGGTCTGGTATGAAGAATATATTTTTATTAGGCAATTTCTTTACTATATCAAGTGTATTAGATGATGTTACGCATATATCTGAGTGCATTTTAAGCTCTGCTGTGGAGTTTACATAACACACTACCGCCAAATCATCATACTGCTTTCTTAACTCCTCTATCTTTGCCACATCTGCCATATGTGCCATAGGACAATCTGCCTCGGCATCAGGTAATATAACAGTCTTGTCCGGATTTAATATCTTGGCGCTCTCTCCCATAAAACGAACTCCGCAGAAAAGAATAACCTTCTTATCTATACCTGTCGCTACCTTAGCAAGGTAAAACGAATCACCTACATAATCTGCCAACTCCTGCACATCATCATCTACATAATAATGAGCCAGTATTACGGCATCTTTTTCTTCCTTTAACTGTTTTATCTTATCGATAAGTTCATTCTTTGACATAACTGTCTCCCTTAACTTCAAAATGTCTATTGGCAATTTAAGAATTACTGCGTAATTCTTTAACTATGGCGTATTATCCTACTATGTTAACTATTTGTCAAATTTTGTTAAATACTTAACAAACTTTATACTGACTCTCATACAGCTCCCTATAGAAACCTCCACGTTCCATAAGTTCACAATGATTGCCCTGCTCTATTACATTTCCATCTCTCATAACCAGTATTACATCGGCTTCCTTGATAGTCGACAGACGGTGAGCTACTATGAAGCTAGTTCTGCCCTCCATAAGTGTGTTAAAAGCCTTCTGTATACGTATTTCTGTTCTTGTATCTATGCTGGATGTTGCTTCGTCTAATATAAGCATAGGCGGATTTAACAACATTACTCTGGTGATACATAGAAGCTGCTTCTGTCCCTGCGACAGACTTCCACCATCCTCACCTATGACTGTATCATATCCCTGTGGCAAACGCTTGATAAAGCTATGTGCATGAGCTGCCTTAGCTGCTGCCACTATCTCCTCATCTGTAGCATCTGTCTTACCCATACATATATTTTCCTTGATAGTTCCTGCCTTGAGCCATGTTTCCTGAAGCACCATACCAAAGGACTCTCTAAGGCTCTTTCTAGTCATATCCATAACAGATACACCGTCCACATATATACTTCCACTATTTACATCATAGAAACGCATCAGTAAATTTATAAGTGTAGTCTTACCACAACCAGTAGGTCCAACTATGGCTATTCTCTGTCCTGACTTTACTGACAGATTAAAGTTCTCTATAAGCTTTCTATCAGGTACATAAGAAAATGATACATCTTTTAGTTCTATATTTCCCTCTATATCACTCATAACTACAGCATCTTCTGCATCAGGTGATACTGGTGGCTCTTCTATAAGTTCTATTACTCTATTAGCACATACAAGAGCATTTTGAAGTTCTGTTATTACACCAGATATTTCATTAAATGGCTTTGTATACTGATTGGCGTATGCCAACAAACATGACAATGCTCCCACTGACATAACTGCATCACCATAAGTGATTGCTAGATATCCTCCATATACTGCTACCACTGCGTATACCAAATTATTGACAAATCTAGTAGAGGGATTAGTTAAAGATGAGAAGTACACTGCTTTCAGAGAATGCTTACGCAATCTTTCATTCACTTTGTCAAATCTGTCTAGAACTGCGTCTTCTCTGCCATAAGCCTGTACTACCTTCTGGTTGCCTATCATCTCATCTATAAGAGCTGTCTGCTCTCCTCTAGTCTCTGACTGTTTTTTAAACATACTGTGAGTTCTGCTGGCTATGAATCTGGCTACAAATATAGATATGGGTGTAAGTACCACCACTACCAAAGCTATCTGCCAATTTATAGCTATCATAAAGCCTACCGTACCCACTATAGTCAAAACACTGGAAAATGCCTGTGTAAAACCAACCAACAAACCATCTGCAAACTGGTCTGCATCAGCTATAACACGGCTCACTGTGTCTCCGTATGGATGTGTGTCTATATACTTTAAAGGTAACTTCTCTATGCGTATAAATGCATCATTTCTAATATCTTTTACCACGCCATAAGTTATCTTATTGTTGCATATATTCATAAGCCACTGAGCTATGGCTGCAATGGCTGACACTATAAGAATAGTTTTAAGTATATCCCATATACCATCAAAATCCACCAGACCCTTCTTAATGATTAAATCTAATGCCTCTCCTGTAAGATTAGGTATATATAGGGTAATTGCCACAGTAATAGCTGCCAATATCAATGAAAAGATAACCAAGCCCCAGTATTTCTTTATATATTTTAGCACCTTTGCAAGAGTGCCTTTCTTCTTTACATTACTCATAACGCAGCTTCCTCCAAACTATTTTGAGATGTATAGATTTCTCTGTACACTTCATTAGTTTCCATCAGTTCCTGATGTGTGCCTATTCCTGATACAGCACCATCATCCAACACAATAATGCTATCTGCATGCATTATAGCAGTAGCTCTCTGCGCTACTATGATAACTGTTGTATTACCATTATCACTTATGCTCTTAAGCGACTTCCTAAGTTTTGCGTCCGTAGCATAATCAAGTGCCGATGAGCTATCATCCAGTATAAGTATCTCAGGCTTTCTTATTACTGCCCTAGCTATATTAAGTCTCTGCCTCTGACCGCCAGACAGATTTCGTCCACCTTGCTCTATGATGGCATCTATGCCACCATCTTTCTTATCTACAAACTCTCTCGCCTGAGCTATATCTAATGCCTCATATATTTCCGCTTCTGTAGCATCTGCCTTGCCCCACAGAAGATTCTCTTTAATAGTTCCTGCAAATAGTACTGCCTTTTGCATAACTATACCTACCTTGCTTCTTAAATCATCCAATCTGTATGACTTTACATCTCTTCCGTTCACCTTCACGATACCAGAAGATGCATCATAGAATCTAGGTATCATCTGTACTAATGATGACTTACCTGCACCTGTACCACCTATAATACCTATAGTCTGACCCTTCTTTATACTAAAGTTTAATCCTGTAAGTGACTCCTCCGATGCTCCCTTATATGTCAGTGCAGCATCTATAAACTCCACTGCATATTCACTATTTGTACCTTCTTGATACTGCGCATCCGCCCCAGATAAATCTCCATCCACCATAGAGCTTTCTATATCAAACACTGTCTTAATTCTGTTTCCGCATGCCACTGCCTTGGTAAGTGTCACTATTAAGTTTGCTAACTTAACTAACTCTACAAGTATCTGCGACATATAATTTACTAGTGCAAGCACCTGACCCTGAGTTAATATTCCCGTATCTACTTTGATTGCTCCTGACCATATAAGTACGATAGTAGCCACATTTACTATAAACAGGGTAACTGGATTCATAAGTGCAGTTATCCTTCCAACAGCCATCTGCAATCCTGTATGTGCCTCTGTTCTAGATGTGTACTCCTCTATCTCCTTCTCTTCCATACCAAAGGCCCTTATAACCCTTGCACCAGTAAGATTTTGTCTGGTACTGCCAAGCACCTTATCCAAAGCGGCCTGCACCTTCTTATGCATAGGTATAGAGTATAGGATAATAGCAAACACCACTATAGACAGCACAATTATAGTTACTACAAAGATTAGAGCAACTTCTACATTTATAGTAAATGCCATAAACATAGCTCCAAACACTATAAATGGCGATCTTAGGAATAATCTAAGGAACATATTTACACCCGACTGTACCTGATTTACATCACTTGTCATACGAGTGATAAGTGTCGATGTACCTACGCCATCTACCTCTGTAAACGAAAGACTCTGTATATGCTTAAACAATCCGTGTTTAAGTCTCGCTGCCACGCCTACTGCCGCCCTAGCTGAAAAATATTGTGCTATAGCAGAGCATACTAGCCCCACAAACGCTAAAAGAAAGAGTATGCCACCCATCTTAGTAACATACCCTTTATCTTGACCCGCTATACCTACGTCCGTTATAGCGGCGATGACAAGTGGCACGCACAATTCAAAACACGCCTCTAGCATTTTGAAAAGTGGTGCTAACACTGTCTCCATTTTGTAATTTTTAAGATATATCCAAATCTGCTTCATGCGATGTAACCTCCACTGTCTTTGCAGTTGGATTATACACCACCTTAGTCTTTTTATCTACTATAAATTGGATATTTGCACCTGTATTATCATTCTTATCATCTATAAATTCTACTGATACGTCTGGATCAGGCATATTGTAGAACTCTGGATGAGCCTTTCTTAATGCGATAAGCTTTCTATAATACTCTACCACATCTCTATTCTTATAAGCTCTCTTCCAGTCCATCTTATTTAAGTCTGCTGATACATTATATGTATTGTCATGGCCGAACTTTGTTCTAAGGAACTCCTCACCTGCCTGAAGGAATGGCATACCTGCTGCAGTAAAATATATTCCGGCTGCCATCTTATTTACAGCAGCTATCTTTTCATTTCTATCAAATACAGACTCGTCCACTCTCGAACCGTGACCGTTCTTCTGTATATATGCCATAGTAGCTTCCCTAGTCTCTTTACATGATAATAATAACTTATCATACAATGTAAAGTTATCATGTGCAGATACATAAGAAACTCTGCTAGGTACCATTATAGAAGCCTTAATTTTACCCACAAACTGATTTGCGTAGCCATCTGCATTTATATAACCTGGCTCTGTAGACTCAAATACACTACCCTTTATAGCATCTCGTATAGCATCGCTGAAGAGATGTATACCCTGCTTAAGGCGTACTGCATTATCTGTCACTGCTGGATAATAGCCTGGTGCCATAGCTGATGGTCCACCTGTCCAAGGCTCTCCATAAAGAAGAATGTTCTTGCCACCAGGAAGCTTGTTCAATTCATCTCTTATGGCATTCATTGTCTCTGTATCATGAAGTCCCATAAGGTCGAATCTAAATCCGTCAATATGATACTCCTTTGCCCAGTAAAGTATAGAATTAACTATAAATCTTCTGCACATAATATGCTCACTTGCAGTCTCATTTCCACAGCCAGAGCCGTTTGAGAAATTGCCACAACCATCTACTCTATGATAATAGTAAGGTGCTGTGTGATGAAGTGGGTTATCTGTATGATATGTATGGTTGTATACCACATCCATAACTACACCGATACCAGCCTTATGAAGCGCCATAACCATCTGCTTCATCTCATTGATACGTACTTCACCATTTCTAGCATCTGTAGCATACTGTCCTTCTGGAACATTGTAAAGCATTGGGTCATATCCCCAGTTAAACGCATCTGTCACACCATTTGTAGCTGCCACTTCATCAACTGAACCTGAATCAGCTATTGGAAGCAGATGTACATGTGTTATACCAAGATGCTTAAGGTAATTTACACATGTAGGATATTTCTTAAAGAAACCAACCTTACACTTAGTATTTTCTTCTGTAAACGCAAGGTATCTACCTCTATGCTTCTCACTTACACCAGAGTTCTTATCATATGAGAAATCCTTTACATGTACCTCATATAAAACAGCCTGGTTAGCTGGTATACCTACTCTGGCATCCTTATCCCAGCCTGCTGGATTAGTTCTAGCCAAATCTACAACCATTGAACGCTCACTGTTAGCACCTGATGCTACACAATATGGGTCAGCAGTTTCTACCACTTCTCCATCCTCATTTTCTATAAGGTAAGTATAATATGTTCCATGTAAGTCTCCCTTGTCAGAAACCTCTACCATGAAAATACTCTTATTGCCCTTAACTAAAGGATATTTAGCTATAAGCTTATCACCAGCCTCAACCTTTGTACCCTTGCTATAGAGACATAAAGTAACACTCTTCGCTATTGGTGCCCATACTTTAAATGTTGTCTTATTCTTGCCGTATGTTGCTCCTAAATCATTTCCGTCATAAGTCTGTTCTTTTATAAAATTTTCCGACTCATAAAAGCTCTTTAATTTTAAACTATCTAGGCTCATAATAACTCCAATCTGTATCTTTAATATTTGTATTCTCTATTTTCTGTATATACTACGCTTCAAGCTCTGCGTACACTCTTAAAATCTCGCCTACGCTCCATGCCTGTGCAAAGCAACCTCTAGATGCACCTGGCTCTAAACCATCATATATCTCAGCCAAATGACCAGCACACCCCTCTCTAAGTGCTGCTGTTATGCCCTCTAACTGCTTCTTTACGATAGCCTTAGCTGCTTCCTTATCCTCAGCCCATTTAAGGTATGCAAGATAGTATCCACCTAATGGGAATCCCCATACTGTACCCTGATGATAAGCTAAGTCACGGTCTAACATTGGTCCACCATAATTAGGATGAAATTCCTCATCCTTCGGTGACAAGCTTCTTAAACCAACAGGAGTATACAATTCCTTGTACACCTTGTCAATAACCGCTCTAGCCATTTTCTCATCTAATACTGAATATGGCATTGATGCAGCCCAAATCTGGTTACATCTTACCTGCATATCAGCCTTTGTACCAGACACCAGATCCTTTAAGCAATTTCCCTTCTCATTCCAGAATAATTCCTTAAAGTTCTTCTTAACCTTCTCTGCCAATGTCTTATAATCTACTTCACTATCTGTCTTACCAAGAAGTTTATTAAACTCATCTGCAATCATAAGACCGTTATACCAATATGCATTTATCTCAACCGGCATACCATGACGTGGTGTTGGTAAAATATCATTTACTCTTACATCCATCCATGTAACCTGCCATAAGCCACTTCCGGCCTTCATAAGACCTGTCTCTTCATCCATTCCGATAGCAAAGTCTGTTCCCTTCATATACCAGTGGATAATATCCTCTATAACAGGCATAGCCTCTGCAACGAATTCCTTGTCACCGCTTACCTTATAGTACTCATATACAGCATTGATAAACAGTAATGAAGCATCTACAGTATTGTACATAGGCTCGTCTCCACCCTCTGGGAAAAGATTTGGCATAATACCCTTGTGGCAATACTTCATAAATGTTCTAAGAATACTCTTTGCTGTATCAAACTGCTTTGTAGATAATGTACAGCCTGTCAATGCTATCATAGTATCTCTACCCCAATCCTCAAAGAATGGGTAACCTGCTAATATAGTTTTTCCATTTGTTGAGTCTCTATGTGCAATATATGCATCAGCACCACGAACCAACACCTTTGCTGTTTCGTCCTTAAGTCCTGCTGTAGCCTCTAAATCTTTCTGTCTAGCTATTTCATCTGAAATAAGCTCGATAATATCATAATCAGCATTATCCAAACTATATATAATATAGTGTTCACCAGCACCCTCAAATACAATCTCATGATTATGGTGAACTACACCCTCACTATTTCTTCCGTCACGCTCATCATATGCGTAGAACAACTCTTCTATAGTCTTTTGCTTATATGCATTAACCTTACCATCTGTCTTAAACTTAACTGAAATATCCTCACTTGTAATAACATTATCAAGGAGTTCATACTTCTGCTTCACTTCAGGCACTCCGCCCTTTGGACAGAAATGAAGAAGTGGTACAACCTTTAGCATAACATCCTCATCGCTATGATTGATAATCTGATATCTTATACCAAGTGTATTCTCACCATACTTCATAGTAATAGTCTTTATAACCTCTACAGCACCTGCCTTATATCTGTACTCTGGCAGATATTCATAGCAAAATGACTGAAGATTGCGAATACCTAAGCTTGCCTTATCATCTAAAAATCTCTGAGATGTTAAGCTATAATTCTCCTTACCTACAACTACATCCTCCATAGTATTAGCTATAAGAGAATATCTTTTATTTGGCGCTCTCAAGGCTCCAATGAACAATGAATGGTCACTTCTTGCTGATGAGCCAGCCACAGACAGGGAGGAGAATCCTCCCAATCCGTTAGTTATTAGATAACAATTGGCTTCTGCCATATTTAAATCTAATAAATCATTTCTACCATATATGAATTTCATTATTTAATTACAGCTACTCCGTATGCTGGAAGAGTAACTGTCTCTCCTTCCATTGTTACTTTATTTTCATCCACTTCCAGCGAAGCGACAAGACCTGTCTTATATGCGTAATCAGCCTTAGATACTGTAACTGTTGTTGCCTCTTTATTTAAGTTGAATAATAAGTAGATTGTCTCACCGTTATATGTCTTACTTATAGCACATACGTTGCCATCCTCTACCTTCTCCATTACAGACACTAAACCTCTAGCGATTTCTGGATATACATTCTTGATATGAAGTGCATTACGATAATACCAGTAAATTGAGTATATATCCTTCATCTGCTTATCTACAGTATCAAACTTCTGTACTACTTCATCCATACCTGCAGGACCATTACACATACCTGCTGCACCAGCATATTCACTCCAGTTCATAGGTGCTCTCTTGTTTTCATCCTTACCGGTACCAACCATACCTACTTCTTCACCATAGTATGTGAATGAACTACCACTCATAAAGAGATTAAGGGCTGCTGCCATCTTTACCTTCTCTTCTTTTCTCTGAACATATCCTGCTATTCTACCACAGTCATGATTACTACAGAATGGTGCGTTAATCATATTAGGGTTAGCCTTTAAATATGCATCCTGTGTCTTAACAAAGCTTTTAGCCAGTTTTAGACCTGCTTCACCATTGCCTCCAAGATTTAAATTCTTAATAAGATTTCCTGATACATCGCCATAAGCATAATCAAATATACTTGTGATACCACTTGTATAATAATATTCAATTATCGCAAAACTATCCCACACCTCGGCTACAAGATATAAATCCTCATCTACACTCTTAATATAATCAGTAAACCACTTTAATACCTCAATATTCTTTGCAGCCTCTCCTGTATAGAACTCCTTTGCAGCATCAAGACGGAAACCGCCAACACCCTTATCTATCCAGAACTTAGCTATATCTTCTATCTCTTTTCTAACTGCTGGGTTTCCAAGGTTTAAATCTGGCATCTGATCCCAGAACTGTCCCTCGTAGCTATACTCTGATGAACTAATAGAATAGTACTTATTTGTTGTTGCAATGTCTGCTGTCTTTTCAAAATTATAGTACTCTATATATGGACAAACTGTCACATCAGCCTTCTGACCTGGCTCTAAACTTCTAAAATACTTTATAGCCTCCTTAAACCACTCATGCTTTGTAGATGTATGATTAAATACAAGGTCAAGAATAACCTTTATACCTCTCTTATCACACTCTTCTATGAACTTTTCAAAATCTGCCATAGTACCGTATTCTTCATCGATACTATAATAATCAACAACATCATACTTATGATATGTAGTTGACTGATGTATAGGCGATAACCATATACCGTTATATCCAAGGTCTGCTATATAGTCAAGCTTATTTGTAATACCTTTTAAATCACCTACTCCATCACCATCACTATCAGCAAATGAATACACAAATAAATGATAATAGTTTCTATAATTATCATCTATAACATTCTCCTGTGATGCCCAGTCTGCCACTCCATAGTGTTCCTCTGGTGTAAGTTTCTTTGGTACATCTGGTTGTTCTTCCTTATTAGGCTGCTTCTTATCGCTTGTGCATCCTACAACTGATGACATTGCCATTATAGCTACAAGAAGTAATGCTAGTAATCTTTTTGCCTTACTCATAATTATCTCCTTTACTTTTCCTTATTATTTAGCTCTTTTCTGATTTCCTCTGCAATAGTTTCTCCACCATTCTGTTTCCACTCTTTCTCAAAATCATCAAAAGCATCTATGTTCAACTTACCAGTGATTATCTGTAAGTAAGTTTCACTTTCTAATTCCTTAAGACGCCACCATAACTTTTCCATAGTCTCTGTGTCGTCAAAAAACATCGCTTTAACCTCAACTACACTTTTCTTTGATATAAGCGAACATGCTGATATACGTGATGTATAGGCCGCCCACTGTTCTATAGTTGCTTCTTCACCATTTTCAACGTACTTCATACATTGTTCTGTATATGATTTCTCCAATTCGTTAAGATCATCTATATCTTTTTTTCCATCAAATACTGCTTTTATATTATTATAACAACGTTCTAGTGCATTTCTGTAATCTACATTTATAACTAATGGCCTAGCCGTTGGATCTACAGCATTTTTATCATATTCCTCTATTTCTACTGCACCTTTTTTATCCTCATATCTAGCATAGTCAAATAAAACACTTATTATCTTCCACGCCAATTCAGGATACTCAAAATCCTTACTAACAACTACGTATTTATAACTTGTAGGATTTGTTGAATGATAATATGTATTACCATCCTCATTTGTTTCTATAAGATATGGTTGCCAATCAGCCTCTTCAGACTTTAGCATCGCACTCATTAGAGGATTATTTGGAGTCCACCATGGTCCAAAGAAAGAACCACATCTTCCTTCTTCTATAAGTTCTATAATATCATGAGTGCTTCTGAAAAGGAAATTTCTATCCAATATGCCGTTTCTATACATTTTTCTCAAATGAACAAGTGCTTCCTTAGCCTCTGGCTGAATTGAGCCATACACAATCTCTCCTTGTTCATTCTTAATCCAATGCTTTGGATAAGCACCATGACTAGCAAATATTAGGTCTGTCAAATATTGACTACTATACCCACTTTCTCCGCACAAAGATACACAAGTAACCAAACCAACTCTGTTTTTATCTGCTTCTAAAAACCTTGCTATGATATATTCCACATCTGCTATATTCTTTGGAGGTTGTAGTCCTAATTTGTCCATCCAATCTTTTCTAAGCCAAACAAGATTTGGACCCTCTGCTATATTTGTCTCTGGAATAGCCATAATCTTACCACCAAAAGTCACTCCATCTAATAATTCGCTTCCGTAGCTTTCATATATATCCTTAATTGTATCACTGGCACATTTTTCATAACTATCTGTTAAATCTGCAACTAAGCCCTTCTCTACTAGGTCAACGAGATCCTCATAGTTATTTACTACCATTATATCTGGTATGTCTTCCATTGATATAGCCATAGACACTTCCGTATCATATTCTTCATCCATCGCCTCAAAGGCATTTATGTTTTTAATATTAAGTTTTTCTAACAAATATCTTGTATACGCATTATTCTCGTATGTATCACCCTCAGGCATATTCGAATTATTCACACTAATCTGTTTGCCTAATGTATATGATATAGTCTCGGGATATTTTCCAAGAGGAGTAGTCTTTGCAAGCTTCAACTGTTCCTCTGCGGATATGGTATCTTTGCTGCTATTATTACAACTACATGCCATTAGCGCACACGTAGCTATAACACATACAAGTATCAAGCTTATAAGCCTTTTCATACCAACGCTTCCTCTCCCATTTTATTTCATTTTTAAAAAAATCACGAGATATCGTAAATAATTTACGATATCTTGTGATTTTTAGTTGTTTTTTACAGTTTTTCCAAATTTTAGCCTAGCCCTTAACAGCTCCAGACATACCATCTTGATAGAACTTCTGCATCAAGATGAATATAATCGAAATTGGAATAGATACAACTACTGCACCAGCACAGAATCTTGTGAAATATCTGTATAGGTATTCCTTCTCAAGCATACTCCAAAGACCAATTGAAACTGTGTAGTAATCTGTCTGTGTACGACATAAAACCTTTGCAAAGATGAAATCAAGCCATGGTCCCATAAATGATGTCAATATTGTATATACAACGATTGGCTTACTAAGTGGCATTGTAATCTTTGTGAATACCTGGAACTTAGTTGCACCATCGATAAGTGCTGCCTCATCAAGTGACTTTGGAATAGTATCAAAGAAGCCCTTCGCCATAATATAGCCCATACCCGAACCACCGGCATACACAAGCACCATCGCCACTCTTACGAGTTCACCTTGTGTAAGACCAAGTACCTTTAATATCTGATATGTTGCAATCATTGACATAAAGCCAGGGAACAATCCTAAAATCATAGTTAAGTTAAGGAATGTCTTTCTAAGCTTAAATCTAAGTCTTGACATTGTAAAAGCTACTGACAATACAAAGAATGTCGATATGATACATGTGAATATAGCCACTACAAATGTATTCATAAACATCTGTGGGAAGTTCAAAATATCTGTCTCTGTAAATAATCTAATATAGTTCTTAAAACCTAATTCCTTAGGGAAGAAATAAGTTGTACCTGCACCATATCCATTATTTTCAACTCTAAAGCTCTGTAATATAACCCATGCAACCGGGAATAACCAGATAACTGAGAGTATTGCTAAGAAAGTATGGACAAGACTGTTTCCAATAAATCTCTTTAAATTAAATTTTTTTCTTTCTTTATATTTCTTACTCATTTTACTGGAATCCCTCCTCATCTTTATAAGAGCCTGTGTTTCTAAATGTTACTAAAGAAACAATAGCCAGTACAACGAATGTCATAATACCGATAACCGCTCCGATATTATAGTCATATTTGTCAATAGTTAATTTGTACAACCACGTTACCAGAAGGTCTGTCTGACCAGCTGTATGTCCAAGCTTACCTGGACCACCACCTGTTAACAGATAAATAACGTTGAAGTTGTTAATATTTCCTGTAAATGTTGTAATAAGGTAAGGTGCTGTTACGAATAACATATATGGTAATGTTATCTTAAAGAATGTTGTAATAGCATTTGCACCATCAACCTTAGCTGCTTCATATAGCTCTGCAGGTATATTCTGTAATACACCTGTTAACTGAAGCATAGTGTATGGTATACCTACCCAAAGGTTTACTATGATAACTGTAACTCTAGCCCATGTAGCATTTGTCCAGAATGGCAATGCCTTGTCTATAACACCCCACTCTATGAGAAGGTTGTTGATAGCACCTGTATCACTGAGCATAGTTCTCATAATAAGTAATGATACGAACTGTGGAATAGCTATAGATAAAATAAAGTTAAATCTCCACAGGCCTTTAAGTCTGGTACCCTTTCTATTAATAACGATGGCAAGAATCATACCACCGATATAATTCAATACTGTGGCAAAAACTGCCCAAATAAGTGTCCAAGTGAGAACGCCCCAGAACTGTTCACCGATATTTCCATTAATATCTAAAACATCCTTGAAGCTATCAAATGCAACCCAGAAAAATCTGTTTAAATAGTTCGATTTCCCATCCGGAGTTAACGCATCCGAATAATTTGTAAATGCCATCAACATCATAAATATCAACGGTAATACTGTCAATGTAAGAATACCTAATAAAGGTAAAGCTAATAACAGCTTATGAAGATTTACATTAAATAAATCCTTAATATCATCTATAAATGTGTTTACGTGTTCACCGTTCTTTGTAAAGCACTGTGCCTTATATGCACTCTTAACACACTCTCTCCAGAAAGCAACAAATAAAAGAGTAATGACGATTGTTGCTACTCCGTATAACAATACCTGTACAGATGGAATACCTACGTATATATATTCGTATCCACCCCAATCAGTTGGAATCTCTTGTCTCTCATAATGGCCTAATGTACTAAACTCTGATAAAGAATAGAAACCATAGCTAATCATATAATAAATATAACAAATTTCCGTAAAGAGGAATAATAATCCCTTCACTATCTGCTTTCTCGCAATGTTACCAGCACCGAGCAGTATGAAAGATAATCTTGTAAGAATATCACCTTTCAATAAGGCATTTTTCACTGTATACTCTGTTGCGAATTCAGATGGCTTTCTTTTAAATATATTCTTCACAATTTGCCTCCTAATGCATCGCTGTTAAAAAAACTCCGTGGTATCGGTTAATCACGTGACACCACGGAGAATCAATCTTATTTAAGATATGTTACTATTACTTACCGTTACAAGCATCCTCGAATACCTGTGTCTTCTCAGCAGCATTATCCTTTGTACATGTTCCATCCTTAATCTCAGCGATTAATGCACCAGCTGCATCCCAGTAGTTGCTGTTGAACTTAGAATCAAGTGGCTGAACAACTGATGTGTTTGCCATTGTGTTAGCCTGTGCCTGAACTAATGCATCAGCCTTAATAGTGTCTGTTGCAAGTAAGTCTTCGTGACATGGAACGATACCTCTCATGTCGTAGTGTGACTGCTGTGCTGTCTCGCTAGCGAGGTGCTTAGCTAATGAAACTGCTACTTCCTGATTGTCACAGTGTGGGTTAACACCGATACACTTTGAACCAGCGAATGACTTAAGGTTGTAATCTGTTCCATCTACCTTGATTGTAGGAAGTGAAGCGATACCAATGTTGTCACCAAGAGCTGCCTTAACATCAGCGTAATGCCATGTACCAGAGAACATTGCATCGATAGAACCATCCTTTAAGCCGTTGATAACATCAGCGCCTTCCTTATCAAGGAAGTTCTTGTTATTGTATAAGTCGATTAAGTACTCTGTAACCTTAGCTGCCTTATCACCTAACTCTGTACCAGCTGACTCGTCGTTACCAGCTGCACCACTGTATGTAGCACCTGCTGCTGCGAAGAACGCACCTGTGTACCATGTGTTACCAGCTGGAAGAGCAACTACACCCTTCTCTAACATCTTATCAAGACTCTTAGCATCATCCTCTGAGAAAGCTGACTTATCATAGTACATAAACCATGTGTTAGCTGTGAATGGGATACCGTAAATATTTCCATTAAGTGTAACTGAGTTAACAAGTGTCTCGCTGTTTGTCTCCTTAATGTAATCAGCTGTTGAACCACCTAACTTAGCGATAGCATCAGCGTTAAGTAACTGCATAAGCTGATCGTTAGCGAAGAAGAATACATCTCCCGCTGCTTCTGGGTCAGCTGTTACGTTCTTACCAGCATCACCCTCACCACATGTCTCATATGTGAATGTGATATCCCACTCTGGATGAGCCTTGTTAAAGTTCTCACATTCCTTCTGGATCCAACCAGATGTCTGGTCTTCCTGTGGACACCATACCTTGAGTGCAACCTTCTTTGCTTCTCCACCGTTGTTATCAGCTGGCTTGTTTTCATTATTGCCGCCGCAACCGAAGATAGCGCCTGCGCACATTGCTGTAGTCATAGCAAGTGCTGTTAACTTCTTAAGCTTCATTTTTTTTCCTCCTATTTGCATAAAGCATATGTTTATCTTATTCTAACACTCTTAGACAGAGCATTAGCTTTTTGATAATCTTATTATATTCACTTCTTCCAATAAAAGATATATTAAAAATCATAAAAATATATCATTTTTTTATTATATATTTCTTTTTTATAAATTTTATATTATTTTTCTCCTAAAAATATTAAAATATCAAAGAAGCGAAATGTCAGTTTTTTCCAACATTTCGCTTCTATTTACATACCTTTTTTAGGTAATGTTACTATTATACATGTTCCTTCGCCTATCTTACTATTTACTGTCAGACAATACTGTTCGCCATAGTATAATTGAATTCTTTCATTTACATTACGTATACCATATCCCTTAGAATGTTCTGTTATAATAGAAGCTGCCTTTTCCTTATCCATACCAACTCCATTATCTTCTACGCTAAGATATATGTTATCGTCATCCATATAACCCTTTATAGTTATTATACCCTTGCTTCCGTCAGACTTAACATCTATACCATGCTCTATGGCATTTTCTACGATTGGCTGCAATATCAGATTCAACGTATCATATAGCAATATACCATCATCTATATCGTACTTAACCTCAAACTCATAATCATGCATTACCAACTGTATGTCAATATACGACTTAACATTACTAATCTCTTCTCCTACTGTCGTTATATTTTTCCCCTTATTAAGGGATGTTCTGTAGAAGTTTGACAGTGCCAATGTTATATCACTTATATCTCTATTTCCAACTTCCAATGCCTTCCAATTAATAAGTGACAACGAATTATATAGGAAATGAGGATTAATCTGATTTTGCAACGCCTTCATCTCGTGCTTTTTCTCCGTTATCTTTCCTTCATACACCTGATGTATTAAAGTCTGTATTCTTGATATCAGCGAATTATATCCATGTATAAGCTCTCCTATCTCATCTTTTTGCCCCACATCAAGCTGTATATCAAAGTTTCCTTCTTCCGCTGCCTCCATACCATTCTTAAGATAAGTTATTCGTCCTGTAATAAGTCTACTTACTGCAAATATTCCAAGGAACAACGCAACAGATGCACTTACTGCAATAGCGTACCATACCATATTGATAGGCTCTGTATCACTTAGAATGGTCTGCTTAGGTTTATACAACCACAATCTCCACGAGGTTTCTTTCAAATCTTCATACATAACTATGTATTTGTTATCACCTGTTGACGCAGCTTTAGTAAACTGTTCATAAGACAATTCATATTTCTTATAATCATTTTCAAAAATTGCTGTGTTATATATAACCTTACCTTCTTTATCAGTTACGAACACACCATAATTTTTACCCATTTCTTTAGATAAAGGCTCAAAAAGCTTACTGTAATCCAAAGAAACATATAGTATACCAAGCTTATATCTTTCTTTTAAAGATGCCATACGTCTAACACAGAAAACTTTATTTTTTTCCTTATCAGCATACCATTGTCTTCCAATATCGCCACTAGCCTGTATATACCAAGATTCTTCTTTTATATCAGTCAATGGAACAATAATGTTATCATACTTTATTCCTTCTATATTGGTATATATCGTTATCCTATCAGCGGTATCACTGAAATACTTGATTGTATTCATCTGGGGTATAATAACTTCATTAATCTCTATATACAAGTCATACGGGTTCTCATACGTTCCCACAAGCACCTGCGCTATAGCTGTATTAAAGGACACATAATCAGATATACTATTATAGGCTACTAGTTCTGAATCCACACTATATGCAGCCTGTTCCAGATAAGTTCTGATATTAGCCTCATCCTTTTCTTTAATAATATTACCCAACAGACTAGTACTAAGTATAACTAAAAATACCATTGGGATAATAGCCACACCAATATAAATAAATAATAGCTTAGTTCTTAATTTAGCATTTCTAAAAGCCCCAATAATTTTCTCTAGCAATTACATTTCCCCCTGACTTCTAAACTTCTGAGGGCTAACGCCAAAGTATTCTCTAAAACTCTGACAGAAATATGAAACATTAGGATAACCCACATCATTACTTACATTTACTATCTTCTTATGGCTATTTTCCAACATTTCTTTAGCTTTTTCCATTCTGTAAGCTTTGATAAATTTGCTTAAATTCTGTCCTGTCTCTTTCTTAAATATACAACTCAAATAGCTAGGTGCCATATACACCATCTCGGCCAACTGTTCTACACCTATCTCTTCTCCGTAATGCGCATAAATATATTGCTTAACATCTTCTATCTCTCTATGTACCATCTGAGGATTATCTGAAAATGTTCTATCTAACCTATCTATATTTGTATTTATTATCTCTATAACAGTGTCAAAATCTGATGATTTATACAATCTGTCTATTTCATTATTTAACTCAATCTCACTTACGTCTGGTATATTGTCATAAAAATCCTTCAAGAGGTTTGAAAAAATAAACTTTATATATACCTGTGAGAAATCTTTTTTATTACCATACTTCTGACACAGTTTCTCAAAATGCTCTCTAAGACCTGTTGTGTCCTTCATCTTAATATCCTGCTTCATCTGTTTCATAACAGTATCGTCATCTATCTGTACATCAGATGAACTCTCTCCTTCTTCTGAAGCCATAAATATCCTTGTCTCCGTCTGGTAAAATCTATTTTCCATAATAGTCTCAGCATTATTAAACGCTTGACTAACATCCTTGCTATCCACAAAAGGTGATGATATAGCTATGTATGCTTTCCTTGCATATTCCTGTTCTATCATTTTTACAATAGCACTGGCAATCTCTTTATAGAAGCTATCATCCTTATCCTTTATAGCGAAGAAAACTACTGCCTGTTCAGTATTAAGATTTAAATACTGATTATCAGCATCATATTTATTAAGACATTCTGTAAGCTTTGCTCCGAAATTATCATCTCTTTTTCCAAAGAATGTCTTGTCAAACTCAATAAGTATCAGCCTTGTATACTCCATAACAAAGCCTTCTGTACCTGATTGAATACCTGGTATATCATCTACTCCTAAACCATTTACCAAAGAATATAGATAATGTTGCTTAACAAAAGACATACTCTGCTCTACAAGCACCTTATCTAGCTTCTCTGTCTCTATTTCATCCATAATTTTCTTTATAGTAGGTTCAAACTCTCTAGGGTCTACAGGCTTTAGAATATAATCAGATACTCCCATTTTTACAGCCAGCTTTGCATACTCGAAATCGCTGAAACCACTTATGATAACCATCTTCATCCCTGGATTAATATTCTTTTCCTTTATCTGCTTAATAAGCTCGATGCCATCCATATGTGGCATCTTCACATCTGTAAGCAATATATCAACCTGATTTTCCTGTAAATACTCCAAAGCTGCTTGACCGTTAACCGCCTCAACCAGCTCACACTTTACATCCATCTGTTTAACTAAAAAGCTGACGCCTTTTCTCTCTATCTTTTCATCGTCAACAATCAGTATTTTGTACATATATGGTCCTCCATTCGCTACACCATCTCAGCATTACTATTTTAACTGTTTTGAGCCATATTTACAACCTTTTTCTACATAAATTTAACCCTTCAACTAAACAATCGCCAGTAGTGTTCTACTGGCGATTAAAATAATATTTATGATTGTTAAATTATGACAAATGCCAAATATCTCTATTGTACTCCTCAATAGTTCTATCTGATGAGAAGAATCCTGCATTTGCAATATTCACAAGCATCTTCTTAGCCCATGTCTTTCTGTCAGCATAATCCTTAAGAGCTGTCTCTTTAACTCTGATGTAATCCTTAACATCAAGTAATGTCATGAACCAGTCTTTCTGGATAAGCTCTGCATGAAGTCTTAATAATACATATGGATTACCAATCTTCATCATCTCTGGGCTGATGATAAAGTTGATGTATTCTCTGATATCTGCATCATTGATGTAGTAGTTTGCTGCTACGTAATCACCCTTAGCATAATGCTCAATTACCTGCTCACTGCTCTCA
>JBGVKG010000070.1:0-28541 GCA_045123575.1 Lachnospiraceae bacterium | reverse complement strand
GTGAGGTGGGGCGAATGAAAATAGAAAATCGAAACAGCTGTACTCACCATACAAACATCTTGGCTGGTTGTCTGCCTCGATATTGCACAATTAATCGTAGTTGCTATGCAACTGCGATTTGTCGGGCGCTTTGTTTCAAGCTGAGCACGTAAGGGGAATTTTGCAACCTCGCAATGCACTGAAAAATATGTACAGATAGCCAAGTTGTTTAGGAGTATTAACAATAGTGTTGTCATAAAAATCGAGATATACTGTTGCATATTTCGGATAATGAGAATTATGTATTGTGTTTTGTGTTGGGGTAATAAAATGGTGGGTTTCTGCTAATACTTGTAGTATGAAGAATAGATTTTTTATATGTGGGTTAACAGGTTGGTGTATGGAGATTATATTTACTTCACTAGGCTCGTTAATGCATCAGGATTACAAATTAAAAGGTGGTACATCTATATGGATGTTTCCTATATACGGCATGGCAGCTCTTATATACCCAGTATATCATCTTATAAAAGCCTTTCCCTTATTTATAAGAGGTATCATTTATGCTATAGGTTTTTTCTTTTTCGAGTATATAAGTGGATGTTTACTAAAGAAGCGCAATATGTGTCCATGGGATTATAGCGACGCCAAGGCAAATATAAAAGGCGTTATCCGATTGGATTACGCCCCTGTATGGATGTGTGCCGGTCTTATATATGAATTTATCCTTATACCCAAAGCACATTTGATAGACAAGAAAATGTAACTATATGCTTACCAGCCCATAAAGATTGCCAAACCTACTAATATAGCTAAAAAAGCGAAATTAAATATAGAGAAAAGTATAATATAATTTTTTGTTTTTCCAGTATTATGCTTGCTATACTCTCTAAGTGTTATAAGGCTTGCTAGTGATGATATCAAAGAACCTACACCACCTATATTAACTCCAATTAAAAGCTCATGATAGTTCTCTGTAAACTGTGACAATAATATAGCTGTTGGAACATTGCTTATAACCTGACAAGACAATGTACTAACTATAAGTGTACTTCTATCTAAAAGCATCTGAAAAAATTGCTGCACCATATCTATTCTAGCAAGATTACCCGAAAATATAAAGAAAAATACAAAAGTAAACAATAACGGGTAATCTACCATTTTTAATGCTTTTCTGTCTGCAAACAGTAACACAACAGGAATGATACTTAAACCTAGCTGATATGGAACACCTCTAAATACTATTGCAATAGCTAACACAAAGAGCAACAAATAAAGTGTCACTCTCTTAGGGCTCATCATCACCTTCTCATCTTCTAACACAAGTGGTTCAGATTTTGTAAACACTATACAACATATGGTTATAAGAAGGATCGATACTATAAACGGAGCCAACATTATCGATATAAACTCTCCATTAGGTATATTGAACTTCGTATATAAATACAAATTCTGTGGATTACCAAATGGTGTAAGCATTCCACCTAAGTTTGCAGCAATATTTTGCATTATAAATGTAAATGCCATATATTTCTCATTCTTTGTAGATACCAATACTATATAACCAAGTGGTAAAAATGTTAAAAGAGCCATATCATTGGCTATTAGCATTGAACCAATAAACGTAATATAAACTAATGCAAGTATACTGGCTCTAGCATTACGGGTATACTCTACTATCTTTCTAGCTAGCATATAAAAAAAGTTGATATTTTTAAGAGCACATACCACTGCCAACACGCAAAACAAACAAGTCAGTGTCTTGTAATCAAAATAATCAAGATATGCCCTGTCTGGTGGGACTATTACACTTGTAATAATTGCTGCTATCATAGCTATAACCATAACGGTATTTTTTCTTATAAATGAAATAACAATATCCATTTTACTCTCCCTCCTTGATGGAGCGCTTTTTATCGTATAGGAAGTTTGAAAAATTTTCCTATATGATATAAAAATCCTCAGAACATATTTACCATTTCTATGTTGATAAATATGTCCCGAGGAATTATAGTACAAACCTATGGAAGTTGCAAGTATTTAACTATTGACTTTTTGCACCCTTTTTCTTATCAAGATATATCTTTATACCAAATCCAGCTCCTACTCCTGTTGCTATGACAACTCCTATAACAACTATCCATATAAAGATACCGTTATCGCCATCACCCTTCTTGCCTGTATCATTGCCATTTGGTTTAGTTGGATCATTCTGTCCAGACTGATTTTCTTTATTATCAGTTGTGCCATCATCAGTCACATCGTCATTACCATTTGTAGTAGTTTCGTTATCTACTATTGTATCGTTCTGTGTTCCATCCTGGTTTACAGTTGTATCACTTGTCTGGTTTTCACCTTGATTTCCGCTCTGATTTCCACCATCGTTTCCACCTTGGTTTCCATTATTGCCTGTTCCATTGTTTCCAGTTCCGTCGTTTCCAGTTCCGTTGTTTCCAGTTCCGTTGTTTCCAGCAGCACTCATATTCTCAGCATTTTCCTTAGCAATAGCTGCATTTGTTACATATACAGAATCCTTATCTACTGTCTCGCCCTTTACAAGAATCAATGCCGACGAACCAGCCACAGTAACCTGACCGTTCTTTACAGTTGATAATACCTTAGTGCCTGCTGACTTATCATTTACACATACCTTCCAGTCACCAGTCTTAATACTGTCATCCTTATAAATAGAGAATGTCTTTGATGTAGTATTTGAGTTAAATATGATAAGAATACCATCTGATACTTCACCTTTTATCTGATCTGTGGCTATACTAAACATAACCACATTATTCTCTACCCATATAGACTTAACGTATTTATTAACATCATCCTTAGTAGTTAATCTTAAGGCCTTATGATTCTTTCGGAATTCTACCAAGCCCTTATAGTAATCTCTTACATTCTGATAATCCTTCGAACTTAGATTGCCCCACTTTAGGCTATTGATATAATCTGGTGAATTGTAACTGTTGTGAATGATATTTCCATTCTTATCAACCTTCGTTCTGAGCATTTCCTCACCAGCATGTATCAAAGGTATACCTTCTGCTGTCATATATATAGCTGCTGCCAGATTATTCATCTTAATACGCTCAGCAAAGCTTGAAGAGCCCTTCGTTGCATTTATCTTATCCATCAAAGTATAATTATCATGGCATGAAGCATAATTTATAACCTGTATAGGATTTCTTATCCATGGTGTATTCGCAGTAAAGCACTCCATCAATAAACCTTCTGGATCGCCATCATCAGTACCCTGCACAAAGCCCCATGTAATTTCATCATTTTTACCCTTAATAAAATCTCTAAACGTATCGCTAAAATAAGCAAAATTTGGTGTCGCATAAGCATTTGCCTGTGTAGACATAAGTGTATCAGATGGCTTTACTGCTGTGCCCATAGTCCAGCCTTCACCATAGAAAATAACATCTGGATGTGTCTTATGAACCTCATCTACTACCTGATTTATTGTCTTAGCATCCAATAAACCAACTAAGTCGAAACGGAATCCGTCTATATGATACTCATCTGCCCAATACTTAACAGAATCTACAATATACTTTCTAACCATTGCTCGCTCCGAAGCCGTATCATTTCCACAGCCAGAGCCATTTGAATAAGTTCCATCACCGTTTGTTCTAGAGAAATAATTTGGTACTATCTCGTTTACACAGAAGTTTCCTGCATCATATACATGGTTATAAACCACGTCCATGATAACATTTATACCATTGGCATGTAATGTCTGAACCATCTGCTTCATCTCATTAACTCTAACCGCACCATTATATGGATTAGTTGCATAAGAACCTTCTGGCACATTATAATTCTGTGGATCATATCCCCAGTTAAACTGCTTTGATGTATTAGCCGCCTTCTGAGCCTCCGACCACGATTCATCGATAGAAGCATAATCATAAGATGGCAATAAATGAATATGTGTAACACCCAGATCTTTAATATGATCTAATCCAGTAGCTATTCCACTACTATTCTTTGTTCCAGTCTGTGTAAGTCCAAGGAATTTACCTCTCCACTCCTCTTTTACACCAGACTCTTTATCTATAGATAAATCTCTTACATGAAGCTCATATATAATAGCATCTGTATAGCTCATTCCCTTATTTGGACTTTTATCCTTATCCCAGCCAGCTGGGTCAGTAGAATCCATATTCAATACCATTGCACGATTACCATTTACACCAGTTGTCCTAGCATAAGGGTCACAAGATTCCTCTGTTGTACCATTTACTGTTGTTAGATAAGTATAATACACACCATTCAAGTCGCCAGTTACTTCTACACTCCACACACCATTATTACCTTTTTTCATAGTGTGTGTACCCATCTTCTTGCTACCATTCTCCTTATCTGAGCCTGTTGCATATAACTGTACCTTAACAGTTGTAGCTGTAGGTGCCCACACCTTAAATGTAGTCTTTGTCTTAGACCATGTAGCACCAAGGTCATTTCCTGTATATGTGTATAAGCTTTCAAACGCTTCTGTATCATACAGATCCTTCATACTAGAACTAGTTGTATCATATAACGTAACTGTAACACTAGAACTTGCCCCGTCCTTTGTCTTAGCATTTACTTTAAACTGATTTCCAGTAAAGCTCTTATCAAGTGTAACCTTATAGCCACTTACAGTCACTCCACTTGTACCACTAGTATAAGTAACATCCTTTTTAGTTGAACTGCCAGTTGTATAATATGTAAGTTGTGAAGGTAGCACTATGCTTGAACCATCCTTAATACAATTGATAGCTGTAGCCATACCTGGTACAATAGCCACACTATTCTTATCATTACCTATTGTTATAGGATTAGATGGGTCACTTACCCACTCTCCATCTACCACATACTTATACTCATATTGTCCTGGACCAAGTTCAACAGTGCAAGAGAATACTCCTGCCGAATTCTTAGTCATCTTATTCTTTGTTGTACTCCAACCATTCATTGTTCCAGCCAGATATACATTAGTAGCTTTACTATTTGAATATGTAAATGTCACCTTATTACCATTTACTACTGGCATTCCTGCACCAGCAGACTGAGAAACATTTCCTGTGGCATCTACCCATAACTCAATAATACCATCTGCATCATTAATCATATCGGATGTATTCACAAACAAATCCTTTGTCTGTGCTGTATTACTTCCATTGTTGAATATATAATTAAATCTAGATGATGTATTCTTTGTTATCTCATAAGTATAATATCCATTACCATCCTTCGAAAGCTTATCTCCTGGCCAACTACTAGTAAACAGCTTCCAATTATCTGTATTTCCCTCACCCGCATATACACATACCTGTGACCAATTTGATGAATTGATAAAATGAAGCTTTATCTTGACTGTATCACGAGCCCATACCTGTAAGCTTAATATCGGTAACATAGATAATATCATTATCAATGTCAATACGATGCTTAGAACTCTTTTACCCTTAAATCCCTTTACAAATACCTTACCATATGCATTCATACCTATATTCTCCTTTCAGCACATACATAATATATTTACATTATATCTTATTCCACACATACTTTCAACTAATAAACGCTTTATAAACTATAAAAGAACAATGTTTCCATTGTTCTCTTATACACCTATAATTTTGTTAAATTTGTTTTATTAATTTTCCCATACATAACCAAGGTAATCAATATTATGACAGTTGATATAGCCACCTTTGCCAATTCCCCATAGGCTGTCGGAACTATTAACACTGGAACTGCTGCCACTATAACAACCAACAACCCTCCAACAGCACCTATTAAAGCAGAGGTACTTTGCTTTACAACATAAATTTCATTTTCCCAGTTGAATACAGGCAGTTTAAGATTGATAAATAACCCAAATACAACTGAAAAAGTAACCATTATAGCTGGTATCATAACAAGCCATAGTAATTGAAGCCAATTAGGCTTTATAGCTATAATAAGAAGTATCTCTGACACCACATAAAAAGGTAATATTAAACCTAGATTAAACAACAACTTAGCATCCAACATTTCCTTTACTTTAACTGGTAGGGTTTTTACTATCCACCATTCCTTGCCTTCCATAGATATAGCCGAACAAGATGCAGGCATTATGGAAAATACTCCTGCCAGCACAAATGGTATCACACCACCTATATCTATAGGCAGACCCAACATTTGCTCTATATTACCAACACCCATAACCAATATAGAACCTGATAAAAATACTGCCATTATAGGTCCTATAATAGTATTTGTTAAATATGTGCTAGAAGAAAAATATCTCTTAAACTCTCGCATGCACATAGCAGATAATACAGAATTAGTCTTAAGTTCACTCATCTTATAGCTATGTTTCGCACTAGTGCTATATAATCTTCTGCAAATGCTATGAAAATTTGCAGATATAAGACACATTACCGCCAAAAAGACGATTAAAACACCTACTATACAACCAACACAAACTATGTAGTTACCTTGTAGCATAGCATTTCCAAGCCATATAGCTGGCGGATATATATCCTCTATTATATTACTTACCATTCCAGAAAGAGCCTTTAACATATCTAACGAAATCTCTTCTGACATAGTAGTCATACTAGATGTGCCAACAAATACGCCCACAATCAACACTAACGATAATGCTGCACTAACTAAACTCTTTCTCTTCATCCTAGAAGCTATAGCCGTTATGAGGGCACCTATAAAACTAGATATTGTTATCGGTAACACTGGTATAAAAAACAAGGTGAGGGCACCTATGATATAAAAATGTACTGAAACCTTTGTAGCCACACCATACACTACCATAGAAGGAATTACGACAACACACGCCACTACCAGATTTTCCACATACATACGGATAAATCTACTGACCACTATAGCCACTTGACTAACTGGAAGTGAGCTTAATATATCATAAGCATTCCTTTGAAATATAACGTTTCCCGCTTTAAAAATAGAGAAAAATAATATAACAAGACTGGCTATCATTATAAAATAAGATGGCACCACACTCTCTAAACCTATGTATATATAAGCATAGCTCATTGCTCCTACATAGAAAGCTACAACGAAAGCAATAAACACATATGCTATGGCCATCAAAAACTTTCTATTTCTTTCTTTTTTATCCTTAGTATGGCGATACACATTAATGCCATATATATTTTTTAATTGAAGGCCTGTCAATATACTAATCTGCTTCATCACAGACCACCTCCATAAATATATCCTCTAAGGACTCTCCATCCTTAACTATTTCTTCCATGTGACCTGCTCTTATAAGTTGTCCATCCTTTATAATAGCTACCTTATTACATAACTTCTCTGCTACATCCAATACATGTGTAGAGAAAAAGATTGCACCACCTTGTTCACACAGTTCATTCATTATGCCCTTAAGCACCACTGCTGCCTGAGGGTCTAAACCTACAAACGGCTCGTCCAATATAAGTAGCTTTGGATTATGAACTAATGCTGATATAATCGCAAGTTTTTGTTTCATACCGTGTGAATACGTCGATATTAAATCTCCTAGTGAACTGGTAATTCCCAGAGCCTCTGCGTACTTTTCTATACGTTGCTCTCTATCTTCTTTACTAATCTTAAATACATCTGCTATAAAGTTAAGATACTGAATACCTGTAAGATATTCATACAAATCCGGGTTATCCGGTATATATGCAAACTGCGCCTTACACAATGTAGGGTTCTCTTTTATAGATATACCATCTATGAATATATTTCCCTGTTCAAAATCATGTATACCAACCACACATTTAAGTGTTGTTGTCTTACCAGCTCCATTATGACCTATAAATGCATAGATATCACCTGCTTCAATATGCAGATTTATATCTTTTACTCCCTTACTGCTACCCTTATATTGTTTTGTCAAATTCTCTATTTTTAGCATCTCTATTCCTCACTCTTTTCCCATGTTACAGACATAACATTACTATCAAATATTTTCTCTGTTATAGCTGTTATATCATTAGTTCTTCTATGATTAGATTTAATTTTTGCCTTAACTCTGAATTTATCTTCTGTTATCGAACTTGTCTGAATGCTATCTATTTCAATATTTTCTGTCTCTCCGCGCATAATAATATCTCTTACATGCGGCACGTCTGTTTTTAAGCACACCACATGTATATAAAATGCATCTTCATTTGACACATCAGATAAAAAACGTACAGGCTTAATAACTCTAGATACAAATAATATCACAAAGTTAAATATAACAAGTGCTACGGTCGCTACAACGCCATACATTATATAACCATAACCGACCAGAACGCTAATGCCAGCTGTCGCCCATAGCGTAGCGCTGGTATTTAGACCGTTTACAGTAAGTCCGTTTTTAAATATAACACCACTACATAAGAAACCTATACCTGTGATAATATTTGCCGCCATTCGAGTATCGTTATTACCCACAATTACCTCAACTGACACAAATGCAACCGTTCCTATGGCTATAACAATGGTAGGCTTTAATCCTGCACTATGTCCCGTTATCTGTCTTTCTATACCGATGACAAATCCTATAATAACCACCACAGCCAAACGTAATAAAAATTGTTCAAGTGCCATACAATCACCTCATTTCGACCAATGTACATTACTATGTCATAATTGTATCATATTATACTTAACTTTACAATCAATCCTACTTTTTTAACATAATAACTATATGCATTAAAGCCCGTCTTACAACGGGCTTCTTCTTAAAACATGTATCTATAAATCTACATCATCTGTTCAATATCCATATTGCAAAATTAAGCACTGCTGCAAATGTCAACCACAATATGTATGGAATATTAAGATATGCGGCTAGCTTATTGATATTCCAGAATCTAATTATCATTACTATTACTAACACCCACAGTAACAACAACCAGAAGAATGCAAATAAGTACCATCCAAGATTAAAGAAAAATGTAGGCCAAAGAAAATTGACTGCTAGCTGATATGCGTATATCCTTATAGCTGCTTCCTTCTGTATCCTAGGTACAGTTGACGTCAATATAATATATGACGATATCCCCATCAAAGTATACAATATAGTCCACGCAATAGGAAATAACCACGCTGGCGGCGCAAAAACAGGCTGTCTAATCTGTGCAAATGCCTCCATACTATTACTTGTAAGAATTGATGACAGCACTCCTACCATAAGTGGTATAGCAATGCAAATCGCTAATAATCTGATATTGATTTTCATAGGTTTTATGCCTTTTTTATTATACTATGAAAGCATACCATTATTTAGAACTATGATATCTAATCCATATATGCTTCCCAACGTACATCCACCCAACCGGTTGTATCAAATACTGCTCTTATACACTGTGCATAATAATTAAGCTTTTCCCTAAGCATTGGAGCTACATCAAAATCTGCTTCATAATATCCATACATAACACTTTCAAATATTCTAGCCCTATCTTCTGAAGGATACGTCATAGAATATCCATCTACAAAACAAGTCTTAGACACATCTCCATTATAAGAAATAGCTACATCATATCTAAAATCCTCGCACTCTTCCTTATACCAATTTTCATAAGAATACGAATATATGTCTCCACAAGTATTCATTGACACCCATTTATCACTGTCCAATACTTTACCAATTTCATCTTCCGAATATATTATCTTATCCTCTATAGCATGACATAATTCATGATGGAAGGTAGTACCCATAGAACATTCATTATTACAGTCAATGACTAATATACTCTCTGAACCTTCCTCCATCTGAAATCCACTGGCCATGTCTAAAACTCCATCCTCAATACCTATCAGTTCAGATGCTATATATATGGACAACCCATCCCTCCACGAGTAATCAAACTGCGAAAAGAATTTATCAGGATATTTGTCCATTTCCTCTTGCAAAACTTCTAATGCTCTCTTAACTAAATCATAATCAGTAAGTGGATGTACTGCATATCCACCCATTATATTAGCGCATTCCTCGCCGATATATATCTCTACATCATATTTTTGCTCCATTTTGTCAGCTATTTCCTTTAATGGAACAAGCTCTTCACCAAGCTCTCCCGGATAAAGCAACTCCCCTTCTAGACTAGAAATGTCTACGGTTGGTATAGTTCCCATCTGATGTGCCTTGGCAGAGATAAAATCCGCCTCTTTGTCTGTAGCATTTTCATTTATAGACCAGACAGCGTAATACCTATTTCCTATTCTATCTATAAACTGTATAAGCAATTTATCAGTTTCTAAATATATTGGTTTCCCATAGATATATACCTCATCGCCTTCGCCCTCTTCCTCAAAATAATCATCAGGCAACTCTAGTACATACTTTGATAAATCTATAGTTGTACTACACATATACTGACTATTATCTTGATCATATATAGTCAATTTCACAGTTTTATCCAATGAATCCGCAAACAATAACTTGCTGCTGTCTATAACATACATATTAGCATCAGTATTGCGTTTATCACATTTATACTCATAGGCTACATCTTTAGACTGACCCACTAGCCAGTATTCAACGCCCATATCTTCAAAGTATGTCTCTACATACAAATCATCGACAACTTCAGAATTCATTTCCTCAGTAGTTCTAACTATCTGATTATTGGTTATGTCATAGATAACCTGATATTGTTTATAATCCTGTGCCATTCCATTCATAATAGCATAATCATGACCATCAACTGTCAGCACCCCAACTATGTACTCAGGCAAAAACTTATCATTTTTCTCACTGTAAACAGTTGTCTGTGTCTCCACATCATAACAACAAAGCATGTATTTATCTATATAATAATATCTCTTTCCATCTGTTGTTATATGACCACTTTTATCTATAGGTAATGTCAAGCTGCCTATAAGCTGTAGGTCCATATCATAAGACTCTATCACTTGATTTTTATCATTATATCTCTCTATGATTATGGAATTGTTCATAGGCTTTATCTCGGCAAAGGCATCTGTGAAAATATGCTCCTTTTTTATAGCTTTACTCTTCTTGTCTAAGCAAACCAAGTGAAATTCATACTGTTCATCTTCGATTTCTTTATAAACATTATTCTGTTTATCAGTTATCATCTGATACTGTACTACTATAGAAGTCTCATCGCTAGCTAATACCAACAAGTCTATAATACTACTATCGTCTATCTTAGCTCCTTCTTTCACCTCTGTTTTCAATGTTACTTGATTAAGCTTATCTAAGGTCACGTTTTCATCATATCGATGCAAATTTGTTATACCTATATCATAATTGTTTGTCGACTCTACTTTCTCATCTTCTCTTTTAGAAGTAGTATTTGAAGTACTACATGAGCACGCTCCAAACAATAATGTGATTATAATTATTCCACATATGCATATATACTTTTTTATTCTAACTTCCATAATACTTCTCCATCGGTGCATCATAATATTTTATTACTGATAATTTATCGTCATATTATAAAAGCACCATCTATCATTTCTCATAATACTTTATAGCATTCTTTGTTGTATTCTTTACATCATACAATGAAGAATCTGCACACATCAGTAGCTCTGACAAATCCTTACCTGAACTTATATCTGTTGCTTTTGCAACGCCTATAGAGCATGAAAGTTTCTTCTCCCTTTTTATTATAACCTGCTTGCCTAAAAAGCTACTAATCTCATTAACATATCCATTCTTTGATATAAGTACATCTAATGTCAATCTTGCTGTAGCCATAGCTTCCTCTTTACTAGCATTCACAAGTAATATTAAGAATTCATCTCCTCCATATCTTATAGCGAAACCTCTATCACTTGCAGTGTTATTTAAAATATCTGACACCTCTTTAAGGACCAAATCTCCTACGTCATGACCAAATGTATCATTGTAGTATTTGAAATTGTCTAAATCTATGTAAAGAACCGCCAAATCTAAAGAGTTACCACAATCCTTTGCATCTTTTAATATCTTATTAAAGCTGTCGTAGAGTCCATTTCTATTTCTAAGACCAGTTAAGTAATCTGTAAATGAAGATTGCTTTAGCGCTTCATTCATATGCTCTATCTCATTTAGATTCTCAATCTTATCAACAGCCATAAGAAGCTGTCTAAGAAGTAAGCTAAATATGTTTGCTTCAGTAGCGTTTAACAGATATCTATATCCTTCCACATTCCAGTTAGTTTTTATATAGATGCAACTGATAAATAAACTATCAAGTTTCTCGTCTTCATAGTAAGGATTGCAAACCATCGAACAAATCATAGCCATACCAAATATATCTAAGACTTTTTTATAATCCTCATAATCCTTATCTATTTTCGATGTCGCAAAACCGCTTTTTCTCTTTTCAAAATATGTTCTTAATAATTCTAATTGACTTTCATCCAATTCTACAGAAGAATCACCAAAAACAACTTCAGCACGCTCCTCATAATATTTAATATATATGAATGAATCAATATTAAAATTCAGCATAAAAGAATTGGCTGCTGTTCTTATAAGTTCTTCCTTTGTCTTTTTATTAATCTCAAGAATATTCTGCCATATAGATATAAATTCTATTCGGTTGCTCATATCTTGATTTTGCACAACCATACTAGCCTTTTCTAACAACTCATCTATTTGCTCAATGGTATACTCCTCCAATGGACAATTGACTGGTTGTTGATTATATTCTGCGCCCTGCTTCATATCTTCCAAAAGCTGTATTTGGTCTGTATAATTTCTCTCCTTGGCATATTCATAAGCTTCATCTATCAATAATATTGCATTCTTTTCATCGTCCAATTTTCTATATACATTTGCCATAGCCACTCGCAATTGCACCAAGCTGAAGAATTTATTGCCAAACGAATTTACACAATGTACTTTTGCCCTCTTATAATATTTTAATGCCTCCTTATATCTAGCATTCTTTTCCTCTAACATGCCTTTTACAAAGTAATGTAAAAATAGCTCATCATCATTTCCTGTAAAGGCTCTGTCATTATCATCCTCGTCTTTATAAGTACAATTACTAATAATATGCTCTAAGAACTTTCTGTTTGTATTAAGATAAAAATTACTATCATACTCATAAGAAAGCCTTGCACTTGCAAGTGCTAAAAGTCCATATAACTTAGCAATATTACAAACTCGTAAATCATTGAGACGCATTTTTTCAACTATTCTTGCGCATGTCTTTAAATAGTTAAATGCAGAACTATAATCTTGAGCCAAAATACAATTCATAGACATATTGTATAAAGTTTCACCAACAGCTCTGACATCTCCTAAACGCATAAATATACCAAGAGATGTATTATAGCACTCATTAGCTTTCTTAAATCTTCTAGATGTACAGTTAATATATCCCTGTCCATTCTTTGCATCAGCTAATTCCTTGGCATCACCGTCTCCGAGAAGCTCTACGTATTTGTCATAATACTTTTCAGTAACATTAAATGCACCAACAGATGACGTAATCATCGTAAGCTTACGGTAAGCTTTTATGATAAGGCTTGTATTTCCAATCTTTTCTGCCAATGTGATGCCTTTATAAAACTTATCCATACCTTGTTCCAAATCCTCTACAGTTTTGGCATTTCTATATGGTTCAAAATCGTTATGAAATCCGTATATATAGAGATTAGCAAGATGATTATAATATTTATTATCCTTCATCTTTTCTATAAAACCTTCTGTTACTTCAATATCCTTTACAACAAAGTATACATTATGCCATCCAGACATATCTATCATATAATCTAACATCTCTGCCCTAAAGATACATTTATCATTATCCATCTTTTGAGCAACTTCCTTACAATTAGATACAAGAGTTTTTGAATACTCTACTTTTCTGCTGTACATCTGAGTATATGCACTTAACAAATAATAATTATATTCATAATAAAGATTATTATACAAATCACACATCTCTTTAAGAGCATCACAAATAAGTAATGCTGTTGCAAAATCACCTAGATTAATAAGAACTTCTGTATATAATCTCAATAACTCAAATTTACAATCCGCATCAATATTTATCTTCTCATTAGAGAGCTTCTTATATATTTTTTGTAGATAGTATTCTGCCTGTTCGAATTCTACACTACAATACATAGACTCTATCTTATGCAAATATTCATACACTCTCTTGCTATCAAATACAAACTCGCTACTTTCGTCTTCACCTTCTCCTGTTTCATAAGTTCCACCTTCAAATATGCAGCCCTTTGCACCGATAGCATTGATAAAACTATTCCATTCACTTTTGCTAATATCTACAACTTGCTTCAAATCATTATATGTAGCAAACACTCCTATATTTTTATTATCAGGATTATCAAATAACAGCTTTAACAATCTAATAGACGCTAATGGAAGCACATGCGCGTTATCTATCATAATAAGCATTGGATGCTTTTTACTCAATGTCATAATTATATTAGTAATAGAATCTAGCATCTTACCCTTCTCAAATTTTATCTCATCAAGAATAAATGCCTCATATCGCTCACATTCTCCGCTATCGATATATGTGACAAAGAACGGCTTATGTAATTCATATATCTCAAACTGGTCCAAATATTCTTCTATAGTCAAATCACTATAATGCTTTTCATAGCAGCTTCTAATAATAGACAAAAATGGTGCATAGCTTTCTGCCATATCATTATTTGCCAAATGCACATAGTTAACCTCAAGATTTTCGTACAAAGTCATAGCATTTTTTGCATCCTCTGCATCAATACTATAGCTACCATAGTGCTTTACAAAAACATAATTATTATTTTTCTCTCCCATAGAACTAACAATGTTGTTCATATATGTAGCAGAAATAACTCTTTTTTTATTATTCATATATGTATACCTCTCCTATTTTATAATCACGCCAATTATAAGTAATATTATACATCAAAATATACAACTATACAATTATAATCCGATAATTAATATATAAAAAATACTCGCTAAAAAAGCGAGTATTTTCACATTTTTATTTCTTTATCTCCACATAGCTGTCTGCTACTACATCCAATACCTGCATAGCTTTTTTCTCATCTTCTGTTCCAACATAAGACTTTGGATATACTATGCAAAGACCATTATTAACCCAGAAGCCATCACAGCGGTCAAGACCGTAGAAGTATGCCATATTATCACCATACTCCTTCTTTGCCTTGAAATAGAACTTACCACTAAGCGGAACCAAATCAATAGCACCTGGGAATGTTCCCTTTTCCTTAAAAGCTTCTACTGCATTGTAAAAGAAGTTATCATTTTGAACCGCAACGTAAGGAAGATCGCATGATTTCCCGTTTTGTGAATATGTATTCATAAATGACACCTCTCCAGCACCACAATCATCCTCTTCAAAGCTATCATCGATAGTATATCTAATAGTATACTCATCATCATCACAGTAATCGGTACCCTCATATACGTGTGTACTGTTAGCCAACTTAAATGTGCTACCTGATGATACACCCTTATTCACTGTAGCATCTTTTGTTTCCTTAGACGCTTTGTTGTCCATTCCATCCACAACATCCTTGACAGAATCGATAACTCCCTCAAACTTCTTTGCTGCTTTTACTACATCTTGTAGCTTATCAAAAAATCCCATCTAAACTCTCTCCTTTTAATACATTCTTTAGTTTAACATAATGTATTATACATTATGTTTTTACACTTTACAACATTATCACACTCTACTTTTTAATAAACTCCTTGCCGATTTGCTTCTTAAAGAAATTATCTACTTCCGCTACTATCTTCTCAGGTTCCATAGTTTTTAAAAGGTAACCCTCCGGCTTCAATTCCATAACCTTTAAGATACTCTCTCTATCATTCTTGCTTGTAAGGAATATAACCGGCACATCCTTAAACTCTGTTTCAGTTCTTATCATTTCTAGAACCTGTCTTCCATCTATAACAGGCATCTCATAATCTAGTAATACTAAATCTGGTCTGTCTGTTGCTAGGTATTTTATAGCCATAGCACCAGAATTAGCCAATATAACATTGTATTTATCCCCGAGCCAGCTCTTAACATTTCTAAGCATAGCTCCTGAGTCATCCACAACCAGTATCTTCTTTTTTACCTGTTTTCCATACTCCTTTATGTAGTTATCAACTATTTTAGCTATGAGTTTTACATCTATAGGTCTCTTGAAGATAGTTTTTAAAACATACTCCGGCATTATATTCTGCAAATGCTCTGCATCCTCACCAAGATAGAATACAGGGATATCCTCCTCTACAGCTTTATCTCGTATAAACACAAGCTCTTTAACCTTCACGTCTGTATCACTCTCAACGTATAAAAAGATTGCTTCGTATTTATCTTTCTTTAAAGATATCTGTTGAATATCCATATCGACCGATTGCACATTATATGTCAATTCCTGTAATTGTTCTACTATACTTCTAACAAGAAAACTATTATTTTCCATTATAACAAGTATGTTTTGCATATTCATTTCCTCTTCTTTCATGCTTTTATTTTATATTTCTTCTAATTTTTGTAGTTCATCGCACATAGCCTTTGTTATATTCATAACCTCTTCCATGGCAATATCAGCCACATACGCACTAAGCTCCGTACGCATTTTCACTAAACTCTCTGGTATATCATAAGTTTCAAACTCTGCCATAGCCTTATCAGCTTCAACCAAGTCAAATGTGTCCACTGCATCATATATGCGCGTCAATACATTTTTAATATCCTCATAAGATACTGACCTAACTTCTTCTACCGTTCTAGTACCGTACGCCTTTAGCTTGTCCTTGTAGCTTCTATACAGTTCTATATGTTTTTGAGATTTAGCTTTAATCTGTTCTATTTCGTTGGCATTTCCAAGCTTTTCTAACTCATACGACATCGCAGAAAGCTCTTTAGCACCTATCATACGTGCCGTATTCTTAAGAGCGTGCACCTCTATGGTGTAGTCCTTTATCATACCATCTGCTATGCACTTTTCAAGCTTTGCAATCTTTATATCTATTAACTTATAGAAATCACCTAACAACTCATAAAACATCTTTTCTGAGCCACAGTACATAATACCATCTGAAATATCTATACCTTCTATAGTAGGCTCCTCTACCTTATCTTGCTCTAATGTGTCATTAGTCTCTGTTATCACCTCATCATCTACCTCTTCCAACAACTCCTTTGGAAGCCATCTTCTAAGACATTTTAAAATTTCTCCCATTTGGATAGGCTTAGCCACAAAATCATTCATTTGCTCTCTTTGGAACATTTCCTTTGCCTCAGATGTAGCATTAGCTGTCAATGCTATTACAGGCAACGTTCTATAATATTCATCCTCAAGCTTACGTATCTCCCTAGTAGCTTCTATGCCATCCATCTCAGGCATCATATGATCCATAAATACTAAATCATACTTATTTTTCATCACCATATCCAGGGCTTCTCTACCATTGGTAGCGGTGTCGATGTTCATTCGAAGTGGCTCCAGTAAAGCTAATCCCACCTTTCTATTCATCTCATTGTCATCTACCAATAAAATATGTGCATTTGGCGCAATGAAGTTCATATACTCTGTATCTGCACCACCTATATTTATTCCTAATTCCTTCATCTCCTCTACAGTATGCGCAACGATAGTCTGAGGCACTGTAAAATAAAATGTACTACCTTTTCCATACTGGCTCTCAACGCCTATGCTACCATTCATAAGCTCCACTAATTGCTTTGATATGGCCAGTCCTAAGCCTGTTCCCTCTTTTTTATGATTCTTTTTTACATCTACCTGCTGGAATGAGCCAAATAGTTTAGGTAACTCCTCTTCCTTGATACCCATACCAGTATCCTCTACAGAAAATAAAAGTTCAACCTTTCCATCATCTATTTTATTTGATTCTACAGACACCTTTACGTAACCGCTATCTGTGAACTTTATAGCATTATTAACAAGATTAATGATAACCTGTCTAAGTCTATGTTCATCACCAAGCAAAACTGTCGGTATATCATCATCTATGTTATATATAAGCTCTATTGGCTTACCTAATGCTCTATTTTCAAATATCATCTTCAAAGCATTAATCATCGATTTTGGATTATAGTTACCCTCCACTATGTCCATCTTACCAGATTCGATTTTTGAAAAGTCTAAAATATCATTTATGATGGTAAGCAATGCTTCACCAGACACCTTGATATTATTCAGATACTCCACCGTTTCCTTGGAATGATTGCCTCTTAAAAGCACCTCCGTCATACCAACTATGGCATTCATAGGTGTTCTAATCTCATGGGACATACTAGACAAGAAAGTAGACTTTGCTTTATTAGCCGCTTCTACCTTTTCCTTTTCCATCTCTGCCTTCTGTGATTTCAACGCCTTATCAAAATAGAATGAGCGCTTATTTCCCTGCATTATCAATACTATGATAGTGATTGATAATACAAATGACATAATAGCTGTTACTACATAATATTTCATAGTTAGTTCGTATATGACGTACAAATATACACTACTATCACTACTCTCTGGCATTACACTTAAGGTAGCCGAATAGAACATTAGCAGCATACCTACTGCCCACAACAAAACATATTCCCATCTTTGTAACTGTCTGTACTTAAGTTCTTCCTGAAAAGTCTTTCTCCAGTTTTTACCTTTAATGAAAAATAATATCAACAATCCAAACAGAACAACATATACGATAAGTGAAGATATCACCATCACAGATTCCTCAAATCTAAACGCTTGACCAGGCATAACCAGTAAAGGAATAGCTATTCCATTCATAAATCCACATATCGGGATAATGTTTAAAGCACCTCTAATCCTATGTTTTTTTCTAGCTAATACTATATTTACACCACACAGTATCATACCCAGTATAGAGGCAAGATCACTGCCTACAAGCACACAGGAAATAAATATAGTCACCGTGCTATATAAGTAAAAACGATTCTGCTTTTTCCCTTCTAAGCTCGGCTCTAAAAAAACATATCGATTTATCATAAACATTCCGATAAGGATAGTCAAAGACTCACCCAATAAAAATAACCATTTTAAAAATTCGTATATAACCATATAATCATCTCTTTTCTATAGTAATCACAACAACATTAATAATGATAATTATACCACATAAAAATTTATTTGAAAACTCCCTATCAAGTACATTGTACGTGATAGGGAGTTTTATAAACGTTATATTTAATCTCTCTTTTAATTCAACTCAAACACCTTGATAAAAGCCGCCTGCTCCATAAGTTTTCTCATATTCTTTTCAGTTGTCGTATCAAAATATAGAGAAATTAGATACATATTTTACTCCTTCATAAAGGCTCCGATGACATTTACACTAGCTGCCATTCTCTTTAATCGGGCAAGGTCATTTTGCATATATAACTCTAGCATCTTTATTTCATCTTCTAAGAAGCCATTGTTAGTTACAATCTTACACTCTGGTATCTTGCCCTCAGCATTCTTATCTCCATCTACGAAGCTTACAAAAGCATATTTCTTTCCCTCTTTCTCACATATAGGCGATACTGTTATAGATAACTCGTTGTTCATATATGGCTCCTCTTATTTTATAGCATATCACTATATTTCTGTTCAAATTCAGAAATAGGCATAGGCTTAGCAAAGAAATAACCTTGTATCAAATCACATTCCTGTTCTGCCAGGAAATCGACCTGCTCTCTGCTTTCAATTCCCTCTGCCACTATCTTCATGTTAAGCTTCTTCGCCAAATCGATAACTTCTGAAACGATAAGCATACCTCTTTCCTCTGCATCTGCACCACGGAAGAAATCTGCATCAATCTTTAGCACGTCTAACTGAAGCTCTTTTAACGAATTTAAAGACGAATATCCAGCACCGAAATCATCCATTGACACGATAAAGCCTGCTTCTCGAAGCTTCTTTACTGTTTGGAGCAATACTTGCTTGTCATCAAAGAAAGCACTTTCTGTCAATTCCAACTCGATAACATTATGAGGTACTTGATATTTATCCACGATACCACATATATGTTCTGCCAAATCCTCCTTGGTAAAATGTGCTCTAGACACATTGACAGATATAGGTACCACATTACGCCCCTGACTTATCCATTGTGCCTGCTGTCTAGCGATTTCCTCTAACATATAGTCATCCAGATTCAGAATGAAGCCGTTACGTTCAAATATTGGAATAAACCTATTCGGTGGAATAAAGCCCTCCTGTGGATGAATCCATCTAACCAAAGCCTCTGCACCTGCCAAACTTTCCTTAGCGGCACTAATCTTAGGTTGGAGATACACTTGAAACTCATGGTTAGCCAATGCTCTATACATATCATCTTCCACTTTACGCTCCCACAACCTTCTGTTATTCATCTCAACATCATAGAATACTATCTTATTCTCAAGCTCATCACCTAGCATATCACAGGCCAATACAGCATTGTTGTATAACTGCTCGATATCTGTTTCTCTCTGATATACTCTATATATACCTGCTGAGAAATACAATTTCATATTAAGAAGCACTGAATTTAAATTACTTGTAAGCATTTCTATACGTTCAGTCAACTGCTGTTCATCTGTATAAGAAAGCAATAGACCAAATGTAGCATTTTCCTTATACACCATCAACTCTTTATGTTTGATTTGCTTTTTAAGCACATTATATAGTCTCTCTATCAGCACTTCTCCTTCCTTCACTCCGAAGCAAGTACAGAAACTACGATACTTACGCATTTTCAAATGAATAACTGCATACTTATTTGAAGGTAGTTTTCTCTTCAAGAATTTATTTCCCTTCTTCACAAAATATAACCAGTTATTTCCACCAGTAGTCATATCGGTATAAATAGCCTTAGCTGTCCTACGGCTACCAATAATAACGCTAATGAACGAAATCAAGTAGTACAGTATAAATATAGCAATAATAACACCAAACAGAACTACACTTGACAGTATCATATAACAGTCATAGTGATACAGACTAATATTTTGCAGTACATAAACATTCAGGTTATCTATCTCTTGTAAATACCAAATTTTAAGCTGTATAAGTTTTTTATCACCATAGAGTCCATCATCGAAAACAGCATCGATATCCAAATCTGAAGCAATTACATCACTGATATCATCACTTAATAGTATCTTGGCTGTATCATCTTCTACTATCAAGCTTATATGCTCTTTATCTGTAAAATATATTTCTTCGACATTTTCTACATCTGGTATCTTTTCACCATTAGACCATATTTTACTACCATTTATATCAGATACATAAACTGCCTCTGTATCTGCCATCATATCTATGTATATAGAAATTCTATCCCCTATGTCTTGTTTATTTTCTTCGTTATACTCTTTAAATAATTCAACAATTGGTTCTGTTTGGCTAAGACCTGTTTTTATTTTTCTTTTTACCAAATCTTGTGCACTATTGATAATAACCAAAACTAACATCATTGCGAAAATTAACGTGATAATAAAGAGACCTAATAAAGATGGCCATATTCTTTGCTTTTTAAATCGTTTTATTCTATTTTCTTTTGTCTGTTTCATGCTTCACCATCCATAATAAATTCGTCAAAAAACTCGTGCATAAAATACTTTCTCGTATGTTGTGCTATTTTTTTACAAGCAGTATTTTTCTATAATTTCCTCATTTGCAATAGGCTTTGAATAATAATATCCTTGGAAACTGTTTATTCCGTATTGTCTAAGTATATCACGCATTCCGGAAGTTTCGATACCTTCTACACACACCTTTGCCTCGAATACTTTAGCGAAATCAACTAAATTATTCACAAACTTTTGTTCTTTGTCATCCTCTTCTATCTTTTGTACAAAAGTCCTATCTATTTTGATTGTATCAAGTGGCAAGTTCTTCATCAGTCCTATAGATGAATAACCTGTTCCAAAATCATCAAGTGCTATACGTACACCTCCTGCGCGAAGTGCAGTTATGACATTTCTAAGAAGATTTATGTCCAGTAATCTGCATCGTTCTGTTATTTCAAGACACAAATGATCCGCTGGAAATCCTGTTATTTTCAATGCATTCCAGACTTTATCTACAAAATCCGGCTGTGCCACCTGCACGTAGGATAGATTCACGTTTATCATAAATTGCGGTTTCTTAAGCAATATTTTCTTTGCATCTTGGAGAGCTGTTATCAAAATCCATTCTCCCAAATCTGGAAATAACGGGTCCACCTCTAGTATAGGAATAAATCTATCTGGTGGAACCACTCCATACGTTTCATTCTTCCAACGCAGCAATGCCTCTGCTCCTATCAATTCTTCTGTATCCGCTTCCACAACCGGCTGGTACAAGAGATAAAATCCCTTATAACCCTTAGTAATAGAGTTTCTAATCATATGGAGCTTGACAATTTTTAACCTTTCGTCATCCCTTACATCATTCTTAAATTCAACTAATTCACCTTGCTTATCATTCTTTGATTCATTATAAGCAAAGTTAAGACACGCATATACCGTTTGGCTATCCGTATCATAATCATTGAGCACAAGAGTTGATGCATTTAACTCTAATGCAACAAATGTTCCATCGATATCTAGTCCTTCACGGAAATGAGTTCTTATCTTTTCATATGTTTTTTTCACTTTATCGTACTCATAGTTTTCAGTAATAACTGCAAATTTAGATCCATCAAGACGATATGTGCTACTTCTCTGACCCACATTATCCATAAGATATCTTCCTAAATTTTGCAGCACATTATTACCTAATCCGTAACCATGCACTGCATTGATTTCGGCTAGCTTGCTTATACCAATAATTGATACCCTTACTTCTCTCTTATTTTTAATCTCGTTCAATAGATCCTCAAAAAAGCCATACTGATTACGTAATCCAGTCAATTTATCTATATAATTATAGTGAGTGTGATTACGTATTATGCCGCTAAAGTACTCAGGATGACCATTCTCATCCTTTATCAAGATACCAAGACCGGAACAGACATTATACTCACCATCCGCTCTCCTTGCTCGATACTGCAAATCCAATCCATTTGTCTTAAAATGAAATATATTATCCATGTTTTCGCGATATGCCTGTCTGTCTGCTGGATGAACATGTTCCTCCCAGATTCCACCTGCATTGTACATATACTCTGAAGCCATTCCAAACTCATTCACCAGTCCTTTAGACCATCTAGAAAAGTCGTAATGCATATCACATAAATATACATTACTATCATCTGAAATAACGGATAACGCTTCAAACATCGAATCTAATTTTCGCTTTCTCTCTTCTGGAATATTTGCTCTTATATCACCGTCGTTAATAAAGAGTGCGCCTCCAAAATACTCTGGTTCTCCATGTTGATTCCTTATTACAAGTCCTTTGCATGTACAAGGCACATAATTACCACTATTATCTTTTACTTTATAACTTAGTTCAAACTCGTCTTTACCTCCATCAAAAGCGGTTTGAACCTTCTTATTATAATCATCCTTATCTGCTGGATGTATCCTTTGTTCCCAGATACCGCCTGCATTATACATGTATTCTGACGGAAGATTATAATTATCCACTATTTGCTTGTCCCAACGCGACAAATCATATCTAATATCGCAAAAAAAGATATATCCCTTTCCTGCAGCCACTTTAAATACTCTGAAAAATGAGTCAAGACGTGCCTTTCTGACTGCTGGTATTTTCATTGTTTCATTCAACTTAAACTGACCCATATTATTTGGAACTATATTTTCTTTTAAGTTTCTCTTGTCGTTATGCATTTCCTCATCTGCATGTTTAAATACATCCGACAATTTTTTATCTGTTCCAGGCTTATAAATTGACATACCAGTTGCCACAACTGGTCCTTCACCATTATTTTGATTATCTATAATCTCTTGTCTCAATCCAATAAACAGTTCTAATCTATTGTCATAATCAGATCCTTCTAACAACACAACAAATTCATCTCCGCCAACACGATATACCTTGCTATGTAAAAAAGTATCACAAAGAAGAGTGCATGCAGACTGTATCAGTTCATCACCAGCCTCATGCCCCATAGTATCATTTATAATCTTTAAGTTGTTCATATCACATACAACAAGACCAAACTTCAAATCTGTATCTTTTTCTATCTTAAGCTGATACTCTTCTTCTAATTCTTCATAGGCATTCTTATTTCGAACACCAGTCAATGTATCTATTAGCGATTCCGCTATCTTGCCAAACAATCCTATATTCAAAGCCATATATTGACCTCCTAGCTAATCTTTCGAAATTCTATATGATTTATATAACCCAAACTAACATAGATACTGTAATTAAACCACTAAAACCGTAGTATGTCAAGAAAAGTTCGACCTAAAGCGGAGCGTTTTTATATAATAAAAATCCCACCCTACTGGAAAGCCCAATAAGGAGGGATATATCCTTAGCGACTTTAGCTCGCCCTCATCTTTTTAATTGGTATAAATCATTATAAAAAGTCCTTAACATCATCATAGAACAGATATCTATGCTTTTCTGTTTTCTTAATATAATACAAAACTTCATCGGCGCAATTTATTGCCTTATATAATGCTCTTGTCGGTTTTGACTTATCAATATCTGTAATAAAAAATATTCCTATGGATGCGGAAAGCTTTTTCTCTTTTGGTATAGTAATCTTCTCACCTATTCTATCGCCAACTTCTTCCTCAAATCCATTTACTTCATCAATATTAGAATATATAAGTCTTGCTAGCTCATCAATCTTTTCCCTATGGACAGAATTTATAACCAGTATAAATTCATCTCCTCCATATCTTATAGCGAAGCCATTGTTATTACAAATATTTTTAATAATGTCAGAAAATCCGCACAGAACGTAATCACCAATATCATGACCAAATGTATCATTGTAATACTTGAAATTATCCAAATCAATATACATAACGGTACATTCATTATTTCTATTTTCCGTATTATTTGAGCCATACACCTGCTCTATTTTCTCGTTTAATCCCTGGCGATTTAAAAGTCCTGTAAGCATATCTGTAGTAGCTAGCTGAGACAATCTATTGTTAGCCTCATGTAGCTTGCTATTGATTTTAGCAATTTCATTTTTATCTTCCAGTCTTTCAATCGTAGCCAAAAGTTCCCTGAAGAAGAACATAAATATCGGTAAATCTTCCTTGTCGTATGCAATCTTACCATTAAGAGAATTCCAACTCTCCTTTAAAAGAGAATATGTAACAAAAATACTATCCAGTCTTTCATTTTTATATATTGGTGCAAATATTACAGAATTAATTCTGTCACTACAAAGAACAGTGTCAATCAATCCTCTATACTCATAATAATTAATCTCTGTTCTTGAAGTAATTACTTCCGCTCTATTATCTTCAAAAAAGTTCACCACATAGTTTACTTGTTCCTCATGCATACTAGTAGAACTGTCATCATACTTAACTACCGGAACACCATTCTCAAATCGGATAAACAAAACATAATCCATATTAAAATAATTTTTAAATGTGTTAATAGATGTTGTAATAAATTTTTCCGGTGTGTCATCATAACTATCCGCAGTCTTTTGCCATACAGTTAAAAATTCCATATTATGTTTTTGTCTTATATAAGAGTATTGTACTGCAAGGGATTTTACGTTATTTTCTATCTGCATCAGAGTTATTCCCAAAAGAGGCAGTTTCATCGCCATAGGCTTAGTTTTGTTTTCATTTCGGTACATCGATATAATCTCTGCCTTAAAACCATATCCCTTTTCTTCACAAAACTGCTGACATTTCTCAAGTATATTTTCTGCTTCCTCTTTTCTGCCCATACGCTTATAAAGAGTTGCTTTATCTATACAATACTGAGTAACTGAAAAGAACATAAATCCTGGTGATGCTTCTATATATTTCCTAGCAATTTTAAACTCATTTAATGACTCCTCATACCTTTTTGCATCCATCAATATAAGAGCATTATTGTAATGGCACAAGAACAAATCATCATCCCAAAGATAGAAGTCATCTTTTCTCTCATCATCAACATCTGTTGTATACAAATGGTCAAGATACTGTAATGATGACTGTAGCGTCATATTACTACTATATGTTACACCCATTCTGTAATAGCATAGTGTCAACAAACCAAATATCTTAGAGATATTACATACTCTTAAGCTATCTATTTTAAGAACCTTTACAATAAACAGACATACCTCCAAATATTCAGATGCAATCTTGTATTCATTTGCAAGCATTGCATTAATCGCCATATTGTATAAAGTTTCACCAACATACTCAGGTTCTTTTAATTTATCAAAAATGATAAGCGCTTTGTTGTAATATTCATTTGCTTTTTCAAAGTTCTCTGCTGCACAATTGTTATAGCCTAATCCATTATATATATTAGCTATCTCAAAATCATTATTTTTTAATAAATCTACTTCAGTTAGCAATGTGTAATAATAATTACATATATCAAACAAACCATTTGTAGAGGCTACCATAACATTCTTCTTGTATCCCTCTACTAAAAGACTTTCATTTCCTAAACTTTTTGCAAGATTTATACCTTTATAAAAATGCTTTAAGTTCTCCTCTAGTTTATCAATATCTCTAAACTGTTCACCATTATTATCAAACGCAAATACATATATGTGAGCTAACTGATTATAATAGCCATATTTCTTTGCATTCTCTAAAAGATTATTAGGCACTTCAGAATGTCTATCTAGGAATATTATTTCCTTCCAGCCTGAATATACGGCAGCAAAATGTGCAAGCTCAGCTCTAAACATAGCAAATTCATTTCCTTGTTCCTTCGCAATTGCATAGCATTCCAATGCTGCCTTTTTTGATTCCTCATTAAGACCTGATAACATATAAATCTGTGACAAAAGATATTTGTATCTAAATTCCTTGTCACTAATATTTTTGTCGCTGTTATGTCTGTCTGTGTTATTTTTTTCGCTGAGGCTTTTATCACTGATATTTTTCATGGCCTCTACGTATATTATGGCATCTGAATTATTATCAAGCATAAGAGCAATTTGCGCATACAATTCCATAAAATCAAATGCATACCTCTCTGGAATATCCAATTCCTCAACCTCTATTTTTTTATAAATAAGATTAAAGTAATATTCAGCTTGGCGAATTGCCATCATATGATACATATTTCTTAATTTATCTATGTATTCTGGAATCTTCTCTACATAAAAAATAAAATTATTCTTAAAATTATTGCTTATCTTATTTTCATTAAAACTCCACTCAACAACAGAATCATTACGAACAAGATAATTCATATATTCTTCCCACAAATCCAAAACACAATCAGGGATATTATTCATTTCATTATAAGTCGCTATGATAGAAATATCGTTATATTTTTCATTATCAATCATTCCCAAAAGAATTCTTATGGTTGATTCATTGGCATTATTAAGCCTGTTAAATACAAAAACAAGTTTCTCCTTTGAAGAAATATATTTAAGCATATTACAAATAGCTTCCTGCATCATATGACATTCATACTGATATTCAGTAACAAGCACTTCATCAGCTCGCTTACAGATACCTGTTTCAAAATAAGATTTAAGAACAGATCTATGCAACTCATAAACACCACATTCATCAAAAAATTCATCTATTGTCATATCATATTCTTTATAAAATATACTTTTTATAGATGACAAAAAAGGTTCATAAGCATCCGCCATAACAGAACCATCAAATTCATGATACACATACTTGATTCCCTTTTTATCAACAAAACTTTCTTTCACTATTTCCTGTGTTAAATCCAATGAATTATAGTGCTTAATAAGTATTACACGATCCTTTGCGACATCACGATTCTGTGTTACTGAATTTATTAAATTTGAAATAAACTCCTTGTATGTATTATTCATTGTAACCACATCCTATTCTACGTTGTAAATATAATAACATAATAACATATCTGCATATTCATTAAAAGGATTATTTTTTACTATTCAGCTAAAACATTATTTAAGTGTTCCGATTCGAACACTTTAAATTTTCATTATATACTTTCTCACTTCTACCCATAATTATAAAAGCTTGTCTGTCGGCAAGGAATTTCTCATATCATAAGCAAGAACTTCTTACCATACAGCAAGAATCTGTCTTTAAAGTAAGAATTTCACGCCACATCACAGCAGATTTTCTTACCATATGCTTTGAATATGCCTCAATAGGAAGAAAGCGCCACTAATTGCGGATAAACTTTCTTACCATAGACCATCAAATCGCCTCAAAAGTTAGAAATCTGCATCAAATCTACGTAGTTTTTCTTACCTTAGGCCGCCAAATACTCTCTATAGGTAGATATTTAATTATAATTGTTGGATTTTTTCTTACCAAAGAGTCTAAAACTCTCTGAAAAGGTAGAAATAAGATTAGTATTTAACAAGACTTTCTTACCATACGACCAAAAAGAGTCTCTAAAGGTGTAAATGTCAATATAAAAATGCTCAAAAAGTGGAAAATAAAAATGTACAGTTATCCACTTAATTATTCATCAGGCTGAGAATCTAAGAATGCCTTCTTTTCTTTCAGTCTGTATGACGGTCCTTTGATAGATATAACTGA
>JBGVKG010000069.1:0-26578 GCA_045123575.1 Lachnospiraceae bacterium | reverse complement strand
AACCTCCAGTCCTTTAGAGTAAAATACCCCAACTTCCTAAAAACATTTGTGAAAGTTGGAGTATAATGCTCCAATCATATTGGAGTTAATTATAATTGTTAAATTGTGAGATTGATAGCCGTCGGATTATTAGGCGCTTACATTTTATCGGTATTTTTCTTTAGGACATGTCCTATTCTTTTTGAAAATTATGTTGGTATGGAGGTTTAAGGATACATCCTTTCGTGGATGCCATAGGCAGACAGCTTTGTGCCTATTCTGTATGCAACAATGGGCGTATACTGATACTTTCGTCAAATTTTGGCGAAGTGTGTTGTTCAGAGTTGAACTTGATGGGTTTAGGTGTGAACCTTGAGTGTAAAATTGAATAAGTTTACTGTAGATAGCAGCTGTGCTAGGCTGTGTTGCCGAAAGGCACTGATTACCAGATGGATGTTTGGGAGTCGGTGCCTTTTTGTTATGCCTTTTATGCTCGGCTGCCAGTCTCTGCAGTCAACTTATGAGAAAAATTTGAGTTTTTTGGTATCAGCTTTTTTGATTTTTAGAAATAAATATAAATAAAAATTAGGCAGCAATACTTAAATTGCCCACAAACATAATGTAGAGAAAAAATCAAAAAGTGGATTGATTTTTTGCAAGTAGCTTTTTCGAACTCTAAGTACATAGTGTAAGAAAAAACTTTTCTATAATTTAGGCAAACGAAATTATAGGTACCACAATAATAATGGAAGACTATTTAAATTAAGAGACGGCAAAAGGAGGATATTGTATGCAGTCAGAAGAAATTATGAAAAAACTAGCAGATAATTTTGGAACATTGGTTATGGTTAATAAACGCCATCCAAGTTCTGTGTCGCGACTAAAAAAGCTGTTGATATCAGAAGGGGTATCAGAAACGTCTGCACGAAGAAAAATTGCAGATTTGGATACAGGGGTAGGTTGTTTAGTGAAGGAGGAATATGGGAGTCTTAAGCTCAATCAGAAATTGCTTTCACAAATGTTTTTGCAGATACAAAGTGATTTGAATATTCCAAATCATTTTGAAGAGGAATATAAAAAGCAACTGGCAGAATTGGAACGCAAACAAGCGATGATGAAGAAAGATAATGAGGATGAAATCAATGCTTTGGTAGCGGAAATTGAGCGCAAAAATAACATTATTAAAAAGATGAAAGAAGATGCAGAAAAAAAGAAAGAAGAATATGAACGTACTCATAGAATTGATTGGAATTTTTATCGAGAAGCGGCTAGAAAACTCGAAGTGGCAAAAGAAAAGATTGTTCGTATGAAGAAGGGGATATTTTCGTATCTTAAAGTTTGTCATGAAGATCGTAGAGCAGCGAGGTTAGAAAAGAAGCGTATCAAGAGAGAGGCGAAGGCACGTCAAAAGCATTATGCGGAACTGGAAAGAAAATGGGAAAAAGAGAGACAAGAGGAAGAGAAGTTTATATTGGTGAAGATGGATTAGAGCATTGTTTGGTATGCGGTGAGCCTTTGGTTGTATTCTTCCCGGGACGATTACAGCATGTTGTTGGATTGAAGTCGTATCCAAGATGGTGCGCTTGTCAAAGAGCGTTATTTAAGAATGAGGAGCAAAAAAGGTAGGTCTAACTTAAGAAGCAATCTCATAGTTTTGAAAAGAAAGACAAGCCAGAGAAGGAGGTGGAGATTCCGCTTGAAACAGAGAAAATTGAATTATCGCTTTCATAATCCGAATTCGGCGGAAGATACCGCTGACTTCTTGTGTAAACTTTTGATTGAAGCAAACGCAAGTAAGGTGGAACGGGCGATTGAAGAAGCTGCATCAAGGTGTGCAGAGGAAAGTGAGTACATAGCAGTGCCTGAGGAGATGAAGGCAGATGCACCGGGGGAAGAAACGGTGAATATAAGACGGAGAAGAGCAAGGTAGAGATGCCTTGTTTTTTCTACTGTATTAATTGTTAAATATGTTATAAAATATAGGCGGTAAATTATTATATGGTGAGGATGGTCTATGAACACTTGGAAAGAACAGATAATTGAATATATAAGTGCGCTTGACGATGCTATGTCACCGGAAGATGCTGATAAATTAATTATGACCGAATGGTGTAGAATAAAAGACGATTTTATAAAATGTCAAGAAAATAAGAGTAATGATACTGTGGATAATTCGAAACAGTTAGATAAGTCAATGGGAATGTCAGAACTCATTACTTTGTATAGAGAGTTGTTTTTTGGAAGGCGGGATGTGTTTGCAGTTCGATGGGATAATGAGAAAACGGGTGCACACGGTTATGCACCCAAATGTAAAAATGAGTGGGATAGGAATATCTGTGGAAAGTCGATGAAAATAAAAGGGGCATGTAAAAAGTGTGCATATAGAGAAAACCAAGCGATAACGGATGCTATGATACAGCAACATTTTACAGGAGTAGGAAGAAATGCGCTTGTGATGGGTGTTTATCCGTTATTAGAAGATGAAACTTGTAGATTCTTAGCAATTGATTTTGACAAAGGAAATTGGAAAGATGAAATTCTAGCTGCGAAATCAGTTTATGCGGAATATGGGATTCAAAGCTACATTGAGAGATCACGTTCTGGGAACAGCAATTGATGCTAACTTTTATGGGGATTTGAGAGAAAAACAGGTGAAGGCGGTGGAGGAACTACTATCTGCGCCTAATGGAATATTGCATGCAAACACAGCCTTTGGAAAGACAGTAGCTGCGATAGCGTTAATTGCGGAACGAAGAGTGAATACATTAATTATTGTGGATAGAGTAAGTTTGCTCGAGCAGTGGTGTGAACGCTTGTCGGTATTTTTAAATATTCCGAAAAAAGATATTGGGATCATTGGTGGTGGTAAAAAGAAACCTACGGGAATAATTGATGTTGCGGTAAGTCAGAGTTTGTACAGAGAAAATAAGGTGTCAGAGTTGGTGAAGGGCTATGGTCAAATTGTATGTGATGAGTGTCATCATGTGTCAGCCGTTGGATTTGAGCAAATAATGAAAACGAGTCCGGCAAAATATAAATATGGTTTGACAGCAACTTTGAAACGTAAGGATGGAAAAGAAAGAATTGTACTTATGCAACTTGGCCCGGTAAGATATAAAGATTTGTCTAAGGTTACAAGTGAACTAGAGCATAAAGTTTTGGTGCAGGAAACAGGAATAACCATTGCTGATTTACAACAAGAGTATACGACTAATGAATTGTATGATTACTTGTATAGTAATCCGATCAGAAATATGCAAATAGTGATGGATGTGAGAAACTGTTTGGATGAAAAACGATACCCTATTATTTTGACAGAACGTAAGGAACATATTGATTTGCTGGAAAAGGAATTAAGTTCTTATGTTAAAGTGTATAAACTTCATGGTGGGCTAAAGAAGAAAGAGCGAGAAAGTATCATGGAAGATTTGCAAAATCTTTCGGAGGAGGAGTCTAGGGTAATTATTGCAACCAGTAAATATGTGGGAGAAGGTTTTGATTATCCGATTTTGGATACATTGTTTTTGACGTTGCCAATATCTTGGAGTGGACGTGTAAAACAATATGCAGGTCGTTTGCATAGGGATTACCACGAGAAAAAAGAGGTTCGCATTTATGATTATCTTGATTCGGAAATAGATACCGCTATGAAGATGTACGGAAAGCGTAGTAAAGGGTATCGAAGTATGGGGTATGAGATGATTGAACCTAAAGAATATAGGAAATAAAATTTGCGGTAGTAATATGATAAAACATATTAAAGATATTTACACGGAGTCAAAGAAAAGTGGTATAATAATTAAGTCGATATAAAATATGAGGTGAAGAAGGTAGGTGAATGGATGCGATTTTTTGATTATGAAAAATCTGTAAAAGATATTGAATATTACGAAATACTTGAAAATCTTATGGAACGCTGGGAACACGAAGTGGTTGAATTCAAAGAAGCAAAAGGTGGGTACGATACAGATAAAATTGGACGTTACTTTTCAGCCATAAGTAATGAGGCAAATCTTAGACAACAACAGTATGGATGGCTTATCTTTGGTGTTAGTGAGAAAGATAAGGTTAAACATATTGTAGGAACTGCTTATAAAAAGGGCGATAGAAGTTTGCTTGAGAAATTCAAGTATGAAATTGCAAAAGACACCACTAATGGTATGACCTTTTACGATATCATTGAAATTTTTCCTAAAGTAGAAGAGAAGGAATATCGTGTACTTATGTTTAAAATACCTGCAGCTGCGACAGGAATTCCGACGGATTGGAAGACGAATTACTACGAGCGCGCTGGAGAAAGTCTTGTACCTTTGAAACAGTACAAGATAGATGCGATTCGTTCTCAAGAAAGAAAAGATTGGTCGAAACAAATTCTTGAGAAAGCAACTATAGAGCATTTAGATAAAAATGCAATAGCGTTAGCAAGAGAAAAATATAAGGAAAAGATGAATCAGGAGCATATTGTAGAAGAAGTTGATGCGATGACAGATGAACAGTTTCTTACAAAAGTAAAGCTGATGTTGGATGGACGAATTACGCATGCAGGTATGTTGCTTCTGGGAAATTCAGATTATGATTATTTGTTTCAATCTGCACCAAGTATTATGTGGAGATTATATGGTGCAGATGGAATCGATAAAGATTATGCAATATTCAAAATTCCATTTATTAATGTGGTCGACAAGGTATTTGCAAAGGTGCGAAATTTAACTTATAGATATATGCCTAATCAATTAACATTGTTTCCTATGGAAACGGAACAATATAATAGTTGGCTGATTCGAGAGTTATTAAATAACTGTATTGCGCACACCAATTATCAATTAGGCGGAAGGATATATGTAAATGAATTTGAAGATAAGATTAAGTTTACCAATCCAGGCGATTTTATTCCGCAAAGAATAGAAAATGTTTTGGAAGTAAGTTATAATCCTCCGTTTTACAGGAATCAGTTATTAGCAGAGTCAATGGTGGCATTTCATATGATTGATACTGCTACACTTGGAATTCGTAGAGCATACAATATTCAGAAAGCGAAGTATTTCCCAATGCCAGACTATAATGTAGCAGCGGGAACACAAGTAGAAGTAACTGTATACGGAAAAACATTAGACGACAACTACATGCATATCTTGTATGATCATCCAGAATTGGATTTGCATACGGTGTTTTTGTTAGACCGAGTACAGAAGGGATTTACGATGCAAAAAGAAGATATCGACAAGCTAAGAACTTTAAAATTGGTTGAAGGCCGAGTTGGCAGTTTATATTTATCTGCATCTGCAGCGAAGAGTATTTCTGATAGTGCAGGATATATTAAAAACAAAGGATTTGATGATAAATACTATAAGGATTTGATTGTAGAATATCTAAAAAAATATGAGAAGGCATCTAAGAAAGAAATTCGTGAATTACTTTGGGATAAATTGCCAGATGTATTGAGTGATAAGCAGAAAGAGAATAAAATTCATAATTTGCTTACTTCTATGAAAAGAAAAGAGATTATTGATACAGATTCAATGAATCAACAAAAATCAAATTGGATACTTAAGAAATAGCTTTTATGAATATTCTGGGTGGATGTAACCAAGAATTAACCAAGGTTTAACCAAGACAAAATTATTCTATAAATTATAGTGAAATGGTAGGTTTTATAAAATCTCTGTTGGTTTTTTTGTTAGAGTTGTCGATTAAAAAACAAGGCTCGGATAATATGTAACCAAGAATTAACCAAGGTTTAACCAAGAGGTAACTGAGCATTATACAAGGTGTGATTCGATAGTTGCATCGAATTATGTGAACAACACTCAATACATCAATTGAATTTGAATAAAGTAGTTGATGTATCTAGTTGATTAGTTGATATATTTAGTTGAATAGTTGATGTATTAGCAAGGTATTATTGGGTGAAATCAATAGTGCCTTGTTTTTTTATTAAAATAAGCTATAATAGTTGTTACAGAACGTAATATCATTAACAGAAAGGTATGAAAACTATGGCTACGAGAAAAAGGAAAACAAAAAAGAAAAGTGTTGTGGATAGTGCAGCAAGAAATGCAGCATCCATAACAGACGGATGTAATCCTGAATTTGTTAAGGGAGCCACTTTTGATGGTATTTTTGAAATGCCTATTATCAAGAAACCAAAGAAAATTATTATCCCGGATAATTTGGTTCCATTCAGTAAAATGGATAAAGCGGATAAGAAAAAATTTGCAGTATGCGAATATGAAAATGATAAAGAATTTAAAGATATTTTAGTGAATCCGGATGAGTATATTGCACTTTTAAAACAATATCAAGGTTTTATTACACCAGACTGTTCTGTCTATCGGGATATGCCACTGGCTGCACAGATAACGAATATTTACAGGAGTAGAGCAATAGGTTACTGCTTTCAGAAAAACGGTGTTTATGTGATTCCTAATGTAAGATGGGGTGACGAAAGAACCTATACTACAAAATTCTTGCCGGAAAAGGTGGCTTTTCTTGGAATTGAAAAGCATAGTATTGTTTCAATCGGTTCGTATGGACAGTTAAAGAACAAAGTGAACAGATACTATTTTAAAGAAGGATTTGATGCGATGATGGAAACATTGGAACCGGAGGTTGTATTGGTATATAGCAAACTCCCGGAAGAATGGAAAGCAGAGTATCCAGATACTAAGTTCGTCGAATATCAGGACTGGGCAAGTAGAATGAGAGAGGATTAAGATGGGAGCTGGACAGAGTGATTTATATAAAGGTACATATGGAGACAATCCAGATAATATTCCAGACGCACTAAAAGGAGATGTAAAACTTCCTGATGGTGAGGCTCAATTAAAACATATATTTGGAAACAGAAAAGGGCATCTCCCAGATACAAAGGAAAATAGAAAAATGCTTGTAGAGTTGGCAAATGATATGGAGTTTCATATGGGGAAAGATAAGTATGGAAATGAGTGGCATGTTCGAAATAATGCTAACGGAACTCAAGATTGGGTAAGACATATGAATCAAACAATTAATGAAGGTGGACGAAATGCAAGTCCAATAAAGTGGGATAGTAAGACGGGATTGAATAGAAATCCATGGAAGGAGTAATATGAACAGATTTGAATTATTTACAATGATATTTTATGTATTAGATTATTATTGGGATCAAAATCAAGGTGAGGAATTGGGGATGTTTTTGAGTAGCATGTCTCCGTTTACTTTTGAAGGTATAGGCTCAGCTGATCCTGTTATATATGATGAATTTTGTGATTTTATAAAAGTTGATAATGTAGAAATAGAAAACAGTTTTGAGATGGCATGTAAATATATTGATTGGATTAATCAGCCATATGTAACAACTGCGTTTGAATGGGTTACAAAAGAAGAATGGAATGAAAAATCCAAAGAGTATATTGAAACATTAAAAAAGCAGTAGTTGTGTAAGGAGTTTTATAGTACAAACTCTAGCAGAAAGGTGGTTAAACATGAACATAGCAGCATATTGTCGAGTTTCCACAGATAAAGAAGACCAACTCAATAGTTTAGAGACTCAGAAAGAGTTTTTCTTAGAATATACAAAACGTACAGGGGACAACCTTATTAAATTATATGCAGACGAAGGTATTTCTGGAACCAAAATCAAGAACCGTAAAGAATTCCAACGTATGCTTGCAGATGCTGAAAAAGGCTTATTTGATATGGTTGTGGTAAAAGATATTTCCCGTTTTGCCAGAAACACAGTTGACTTGTTACAGAGTGTTCGTAAGTTGAAAGCACTTGGTATCGAGACTCAGTTTCTTACTGCAAATATGACAAGTATGGGTAACTCTGAATTTGTATTGACTATCTTTGGTGCATTGGCTCAAGAAGAGAGTGCCAACACTTCTAAGCGTATCAAATTTGGCAAGAAGATGAATGCGGAAAAAGGTCGAGTTCCAAACATTGTTTATGGTTACGATAAAACCATTGGTGACTATTTCAATCTATCCATCAATGAAGAGGAAGCAAAGGTTATCCGACAGATGTACAAATGGTATACAGAAGAAGGCTTTGGTGGTGCGAAGATTGCCAATATGTTAAATGAACGAGGCGTAAAAACCAAGCGTGGAAACAATTGGAGTCAGAATTCCGTATGCCGTATTCTGACCAATGAGATATACACTGGAAAGATTATCAATGGGAAAGAGGAAGTTTCGGATTTCCTTACAGGACAGAGAAAAGAAAAAGATGAATCGGAGTGGTTAGTAACGATTCGTTCGGAACTTCGTATTATTGATGATGAAACCTTTGACAGAGCACAGGAGATTTTGAAAGGTCGTCACGATTCATTTAAGATGACTCATGAACGTCAGAGCAACAAGCATTTATTCTCAACATTGATTAAATGTAAGGATTGTGGTTGGTCTTTCCGCAGAACAGTTCGCCAGTACAAGAATACTTATATCCGTTGGGTTTGTTCTGGTCACAATGGACGTGGTGCAGATAGTTGCCCGAATGCAATCACGGTAGATGAGGAAGAATTAATCCAAGTATTGCAGGAGTACTTCCAGGATGTGCTCAGCAAAAAGAAAAAAGTAATCGACCATGTGATCAAAGAGTTCCAGCGTGTTTATAAAGCAAAAGACGAAAATGTGGAATATGAAAAGGAATTAACTGCAGAGTTAAATCGACTTCGTAAGGCGCGTGAAAAATATATGGATATGTATACCGATGATTTGATTTCTAGAGAGGAATTAAATGAGAAAATCGGTGGAATGAGAAAAGAAATTGATAGATTGGAAAATGGACTGAAAATGGTATCTTACAATCTGACAAAGGGAGAGCAGTTAGAAGCGATTCTAAACAGCACCTTCAAAGAGATGGAAGATATCACAGATGTTCATGAAATGACCAATACACAGTTGAAGCGTCTTATCAATAAAATCGAAGTGGACAAGGATGGCAATGTAGATATTTATTTGCGTCTTATTGGTGACTTAGGACTAGATGAAACTGTACTTATTGAAGGAACAGAAAATGAAGATTATATAGCAGGTATTACAGGAGATGCCAATACTACGGAACATCTAGAAGATAGTCAGAAACCAGCTAAAACCAAGAATACAAAGAAAAAAACGGACGCAACAAAAACCATTCCAAATGCCCACAACCATACATAAAGACGTAGCCGACAGGCTAGAACGCATCCATCCATCTCTAGCAGCCCAGGCGCGAAAAGTTCTAGATATGAACAAGGCAGAGAGGCATATAAGAGGTGGCATGGCGACCAAGGATAGATACTTACATAAGAATTAAAACTTATTTCTATAAATTATAAATATTAAATGTAAGTGTAGGAAAATATAAGAGTAGGAAAACAAAAATCAGCTCCCCGCCAAGGGAGCCGATTTTTTCCTTTTTAAAAGGAGTGGATATGAAGAATGAAAAACGTGGATTCCTGTAGAATCCTATATATGAATCACAGCTTGCACAACCAAAGCTGTGAGATCTAATCGGGGGGCATGACAGTCAAGACTGTCATGCAGAGTTATGAAAATGTTAAGTTGCATACTATCGTGTTACGAATAGTATGGTTATAATATAATGTGCAATTGTGTACAAAATGTGTTTTAAAAGTGAAGGAATTATTAAGTTTGAAAAAATATTTTTTAACTAGTAACCAAAAATTAGCAGTTCAAATTTCAGTTCAATTTTCACAAGAATTCTAAAGAAAAATCTTCATTTAGTCGATAAATATACAGAAACCGAAAATTTCCATAAAAAGTTCTTTCATATTTTTTATTTATTGTATATAATAAAATAAGTCCAGTGCGTCATTGGGCTAGTTTACAGGTAGATTTTGACATTTTTGGTGTCATTTATTGGTTAATAAAAGAGTTTGAAAGGAGCATAACTATGGTAACAACAGATATCGGAATTGACTTGGGAACAGCAAGTATTCTTGTCTATATTAAGGGAAAAGGCGTTGTATTAAAAGAGCCTTCAGTAGTTGCATTTGATAGAGATACAAATAAGATAAAGGCTATCGGCGAGGAAGCTAGACTTATGATCGGTAGAACACCTGGTAATATCGTAGCAGTTAGACCACTTCGTCAGGGTGTTATCTCAGATTACACAGTTACAGAGAAGATGCTTAAGCACTTTATCACAAAGGCTATCGGTAGAAGAATGATCAGAAAGCCACGTATCAGCGTATGTGTACCTAGTGGTGTTACAGAAGTTGAGAAGAAGGCTGTTGAGGATGCAACATACCAGGCAGGCGCTAGAGAAGTAGCTATCATCGAGGAGCCAATAGCAGCAGCTATAGGTGCGGGTATCGATATAGCTAAGCCATGTGGAAATATGATAGTAGATATCGGTGGTGGTACAACGGATATCGCAGTTATCTCTCTTGGTGGAACAGTAGTGAGCACTTCTATCAAGGTTGCAGGTGACGATTTCGACGAGGCTATCGTTCGTTATATGAGAAAGAAGCATAACCTTCTTATAGGTGAGAGAACAGCAGAGGAAATCAAGATAAAGATAGGTGCGGCATTCCCTAGAGCAGAAGTTGCATCTATGGACGTTCGTGGACGTAACCTTGTAACAGGTCTTCCTAGAACTATCACAGTTACATCTGAGGAGACAGAGGAAGCGCTTCGCGAGATTACATCGCAGATAGTTGAAGCTGTTCACAGCGTACTTGAGAAGACTCCACCAGAGCTTGCAGCAGATATCGCCGACAGAGGTATCGTGCTTACAGGTGGCGGAAGCTTACTTCAGGGACTTGAGGACCTTATCGAGGACAAGACTGGTATCAACACAATGACTGCGGAAGATCCTATGACAGCAGTTGCTATCGGTACTGGAAAGTTTATAGAATTTTTAAGTGAGAGAAGCAGCAACTAGGGAGATTCCTGAAAGGAGACAGAATGGTTAGAGGACTGTATACAGCGTATACGGGTATGGTTAATCAGCAAAAGAGACTGGATACCATAACCAATAATCTTGCCAATGCATCGACAACAGGCTTTAAGCGTGAAGGTGCAACAGCCAGAGCCTTTAATGAGTACATGGGTGTTAGAGTAAATGATAGCACTGTGGCGTACAAGATTAAGGATATCGGAAAGATGAGCCTGGGTGTAAAGATTGGCGAGAATTACACGGACTATTCGCAAGGTTCACTTAGAAATACAGAGAACACTTACGATTTAGCATTAGAGGGAAACGGATTTTTCTCTATATCATTCACCAACAAGCAGGGCGAACAATCGATAAAATATACCAGGGATGGTAATTTCACACTGGATGCAGAGGGTGCACTTCGTACCACTGACGGAGATTTTGTGCAGGGCGAAGGAGGAGATATTTATATTCCTACAGATGCAGCACAGGTAGCTATTACATCCACAGGTGATATATATGCAGACGGAGAATACATCGACACTATTAAGATAGTAGATTTTGAGGACTACAATTATCTTAAGAAGTATGGTGAGAATATGTATGATGCGGTTGAGGGAGCTACAGAGAAAGTACCTTCGACAATCATTCATCAAGGCTATTTGGAATCGTCAAATATCAATGTTGTAAGCGAGATGGTAGAGATGATTACTATTACCAGAGCTTACGAAAGTAACCAGAAAGCATTACAGACAGCAGACCAGATGGTAGAGAAGGCTGTCAATGAGGTTGGAAGACTTGGCTAGTAGCTAAGAGATAGGAGGCGACAGATATGATGAGAGCACTTTGGACGGCTGCATCAGGTATGACTTCACAGCAGACCAATGTAGACGTTATAGCTAATAATTTATCAAATATTAATACAATAGGTTTCAAGAGTGAAACTGCACAGTTTAAGACACTTTTGTACCAAACTATACAGTCTAAGACTACAAGTGCAAACGGCGAGACAAAGCCTATCGGAGCACAGGTTGGTTTGGGAACAAGAAATGCGTCGATTACAACTGATTTTACACAAGGTTCATTGACACAGACAGAGACACCAACAGATTTTGCCATAGATGGAAAAGGTTTCTTTGCGGTTCAGAATCTTGATGGAGAGACTGTTTATACAAGAGATGGTTCGTTTAACTGGGCCATAGGCAACAATGGTGGTGTTATGTTATGTAATGCTCAAGGATATCCTGTTTTAGATACATATGGATTGCCTATAGAATTAGAAAGTGAGTATAATACAAGTCTTATTACAATAGATGCTGATGGTAATGTTTGTTATCCAGATGAGAACAACAATCCACAGCCAATAGGTTATCAGATAGGTATTGTTCAGTTCCCTAATCCAAATGGTTTAGAGAAATCTTCAGGTAGTACATATAAGGTTACACCAGCATCAGGTGAGCCTATTATGGAAGTAGATGACGATAACTTACAGAAGTCTAAGATACGTCAGGGATATTTGGAAGCATCAAATGTTCAGACTGTAGATGAGATGGTTAACTTAATTGTAGCTCAGAGAGCATACGAGATGAATAGTAAAGCTATTCAGGCGGCAGACCAGATGCTAGGTCAGGCTAATCAGCTCAGACAGTAGTGGAGGTGTAGCTCATGAGTTTATCAATTGATGGAATGATGAATCAATATAACGAGTATCTTTCATCCGGCTCATCTTCTACATCGGCAGACAAGATACAAGGTTCGCTTGCTAATAAGGATTTTAGTACAAGCTCCAAAGACGAACTTATGGAGGCTTGTAAGGAATTCGAAGCATACTTTGTGGAGCAGATGTTTGAAGCTATGAAGAAGATGGTTCCTGAAAATGAAGAGGAAAACGATGGAAGTATTGCTGCAGGTATGAGTGCCGGTTCGTCATATATGGATTACTTTGGAGACATGCTTACACAGGAGTATGCATCATCTGCAGCGGAGAGTAATGGTGGCCAGGGAATTGGCTTAGCACAGATGTTATATGAGCAGATGAAGCGCAATTATGGTATAGAGGATTAGACAATCCTTAGATTAAGTAAGATTTATTTTGGGACAAGGCATTTATGTTTTGTCCCATTTTAAAATAAATAGCATAATGTATTTGAGAGGGAATAAAGATGGATATTGTAGAGGGATATGTAGAGAAAATCGTATATAAAAATGCCGACAATGGATATACAGTATTATCGGTGTCAGCCGATGGTGACGACATAACATGTGTGGGAATATTTCAGTATATAAATGAAGGCGAATATGTTGTGCTAGAGGGGCATTTTAAGGAACATGCTTCTTATGGAGAGCAGTTGGTAGTAGAAAAGTATGAGATAAAGGTGCCAGAGGATGAACAGGCCGTTGTCAGATATTTAGGTTCGGGAGCTATAAAAGGTGTAGGTCCAGCTCTTGCAGATAGAATAGTTCGTAGATTTAAAGAAGATACATTTCGTATCATTGAAGAAGAACCAGAACGATTGTCAGAGGTAAAGGGTATAAGTAAGAGAATGGCTATGGAGATAGCTAATCAGCTTGAAGAGAAAAAAGATATGAGAAAGGCTATGATATTTCTACAACAGTATGGAATATCTATGACTCTCTCTGTTAAGATATACAACAAATATGGTCAAGATATGTACCGTATCATAAAGGAGAATCCATATAAGTTAGCTGATGATATTACAGGAATCGGTTTTAAAGTGGCAGATGAGATAGCTGAGAAAGCGGGAATAAGCAGGGATTCTGATTTTAGAATTAAAAGCGCAATACAGTATGTTTTGTCTATGGCAGGGGCTAACGGACATGCGTGTATACCAGCAGAAGAATTAGGAAGTATGGCAGCAGAGTTACTTGTCCTAGAAGGTGTAGACTTGGAAAAACATCTTATGGATATGCAGCTTGATAAACGTATAGTGGTAAAACAGAAAACAGATGAGGAAGGTATCACACGCTCTATGGTGTATAGCTCGTTGTATTATTATACAGAGCTTAATATCGCCGTAAAGTTATCAGAGCTTAATATAAGAGATAACATACCTAAGGATAGAATATTAAAGAAACTGGAACATATAGAAAAAACATCTAAGATAGAACTAGATGAACTCCAAAGACAGGCAGTTATTGAAGCGGTAAATAGTGGTTTGATGATTATAACTGGTGGTCCTGGTACTGGAAAGACTACAACCATCAATGCTATAATCAAGATGTTTGAAGCAGAGGGCATGGAGATAATGCTTGCAGCTCCAACTGGTAGAGCAGCAAAACGGATGACAGAAGCTACAGGTTGTCCTGCACAGACGATCCATCGTATGTTAGAGCTTAATGGAGTTCCTGATGAAAATAGTGTTAGTGTAATGCGTTTTGAGAAAAATGAGCAAAATCCACTGGAGGCAGATGCTATTATCATAGATGAGTGCTCGATGGTGGATATGTTTTTGATGCATGCACTACTAAAAGCGGTTTGTGTGGGTACAAGACTTATCTTGGTAGGAGATGTGAATCAGCTTCCGTCTGTTGGACCAGGAAATGTCCTAAAAGACATAATTAGCTCTAATTGCTACAATACAGTTAAGCTTTCCAAGATATTTAGACAGGAAACGCAAAGTGATATTGTCATCAATGCCCATAAGATAAACGCAGGAGAGAGTGTTAGCTTAGATAATAATAGTAAGGATTTTCTGTTTGTTCGAAGAACAGAGGCTAATCAGGTTATAGCTGCAACATTGACATTGGTAAAAGAGAAATTGCCTAAATACGTGGAGGCGTCTGTAAATGATGTGCAGGTCCTTACACCTATGCGAAAGGGCATTCTTGGTGTTGAAAATCTTAATGTGGTGTTGCAGGATTATCTTAATCCAAAGAGTGAATATAAGCGTGAGCATACAACAAATGCTGGTGTGTTTAGAGAAGGCGACAAAGTTATGCAGATAAAGAATAACTACCAGATGGAGTGGGAGATACGCACGCAAAGAGGTGTCACTATTGAAAATGGTGTTGGAGTGTTCAATGGTGATACAGGCATTATCAAAAACATCAATACATATATGGAATGTATGGAAGTGGAATTTGATGATGGCAAGCTTGTAATGTACAGTTTCAAACAATTAGATGAGTTGGAACTAGCATATGCAGTTACTATACATAAGTCGCAGGGAAGTGAATATCCAGCAGTAGTATTGCCACTGTTGACTGGCCCTAGGATGCTTATGAATAGGAATCTGCTTTACACAGCAGTAACTAGAGCAAAGAAATGTGTAACTATCGTAGGTATACAGGATGCAGTGGATGAAATGATACGAAATATCAATGAACAGAAGCGACATTCTGGACTGAAGGATAGGATAGCGGAAATAAGTATCTTGTAGAAAGGTAGATATTGAAAAGCATAAGGAAAAATATAAAACAAATTGTAAAAGGTATAGCTGATGCAATATATCCAAAGACCTGTCCGTTCTGTGATAGGATAATAAAAAGAGAGCAGGATATATGTGTAGAGTGTTACTCTAAACTGCGATACATAGAAGAACCGTATTGCAAGAAATGTGGGAAACAGCTTCATAAGCAGGAAGTAGAGTATTGTTATGACTGTGCGACCTCTATACACATATACAAGAAAGGTATGGCGGTGTTTGCTTATAATGATATGGTAAGCAAATCTATATACAGATTCAAGTATCATAATAGAAGATATTATGCGAAAGCTTATGGAGAAGCTATGGCGAAACGGTGTGGGGAGATGATTAAAAGTTGGCAGCCGGATGCATTGATTCCTGTCCCTATACATAGTAAAAAGATGCAAAAACGAGGATATAATCAAGCGGAGCTTATTGCCAGAGAATTGAGTGCGTTGATAAATATTCCTATTGATAATAGATGTTTACGGCGTACGCGGCATACAAAGGCACAGAAAGAGTTAAATAGAAACGAAAGAAAGAAAAATTTGGAAAAGGCTTTTAAAATAAGCTCAAATGTAGTAGAATATAAAAAAATAGTGTTAGTAGATGATATATATACGACAGGAAGCACTATAGATGAGTGTGCAAAGGTGCTTATGGAGGCTGGCGTGAAGGAAGTGTTCTTTATAAGCTTATCTATAGGTGCGGGTATTTAGATACATTTGGAGGTAGATGAAATGGAAGTAAGAAATTGTAGAGAATGTGGAGCAATGTTCAACTATATAGGAGGAGGCTCGAGACTTTGTCCTGGTTGTAGAACTAAATTAGATGAGAAATTCCAAGAAGTTAAGAAGTACATAGAGGAGAATAAATTGGCAACTGTTGCACAGACATCAGAGGCTTGTGAGGTTAGCCAGAAGCAGATTACACAGTGGATAAGAGAAGAGAGATTAGAGTTTGGTGAGGATTCTATGGTGACATTTGCTTGTGACGGCTGTGGAACTAGAATTAGAACAGGTCGTTTCTGCGACAAGTGTAAGAGTGATATGACTAGAGGGCTCATGAACATGTATCCAAAGGAGAAACCTGCTACACCACAGAAGGCAACAAAAGAGAAGGAAAGAATGCGTTTCCTTGATTCGTAGAATTGTTATACGATTTATACATAATGTACAAGTACATAATTTATATTATCCGAAGGGCAGATATTAAGTATCTAGCCCTTCTTTGTTTTCTATATTAGGATTGGAATGGAAGTTTATAAGCAATTTATGTCAGAAAAAAATGGCGTAAAAAAATATAAAATCACTCTAAAGAAAAATAAAAACCATCCGATAATATATACAGAAAGCTAATTCAGACATGAGTCTGATAGAAACAAGGAGGCGATAATATGCGTATAGATGCTTACAACCAGATATCACAGATTTATGGGGTAAATGGAAAGATTAAGACAACACAGGCAACACGCACATCTCATGCTACAGATAAGGTTGAGATATCAAGCTTTGGTAGAGATTTGCAGATTGCAAAGCAGGCTGTCGCAAATACATCTGATGTACGTATGGACAAAGTTGAACAGCTTAAGAGCCAGATAAAGAACGGCACTTACGATGTAGATGCTGGTAGCTTTGCGGATATGCTCCTTCAGAAGTTTTCTGAATTTTAGTTGGGAGAGGTAGTAGAAAGTGGCAAGTTTGATTGATGAACTGATAGATGTTCTAGATAAAGAAGAAAAAGAATATCAGGACTTAATACTACTCTCCCAAGAAAAAACTCCTGTTATAGTTAAAGGAGATTTGGAGAAACTTCAGAAGATAACTGAAGCAGAACAGTTTGTGGTTGGAAAACTTAACAAATTGGAGAAGAAAAGGGCAGAGGTAGCTAAAGATATTGCGATAGTTTTAGGCAAAGACGAAGATGGACTGAAAGTTTCGGATATTATAGACATACTTGCAAGCCAGAAGGCAGAGCAAGAAAGACTTAAAGAAGTATACGATAGATTGAAAGCTACGCTTAAGGAAATGGTCAGATTGAATGATATGAATAAAGGATTGATTAAAGAGTCATTGGAGTTCATAGAGTTTAATATGAATCTATATAAAGGAATTTATCAAGAGCCGGAGACGGGTAATTACACAAAAACAGCCAGTGCTAGTATGCCGATGGCCACTCCGGGAGTATTTGATGCAAAGCAGTAAAGGTGGTGCACGCTTATGTCATTGATGACAAGCTTGTATGTGGGAGTGTCGGGCTTAGGAGCTCAACAAGTGGCGATAAATACAACCTCACATAACTTATCCAATATATATACAAAAGGTTATGTAAGACAGCAGGTTAGTATGGCCGACAGTTCCTATTATAAATACGGACAATCAGCTATAAATACAAAACAGATAGGTCTCGGTGTTGTCTCAGCAGAGACAAGGCACTTAAGAGACCTTTTATTAGATAGAGCATACCGAGAAGAATCAGGTCGTCAATCATTTTATGCAGCTAGATATGAGGCGGCAGAAGAGGTAGAAGACATATTTGGTGAGTTGGAAGGTGTACAGTTTCAGGAGTCTCTTACAGACCTTTGGAATGCTATAAACGAGGTAGCGAAGACACCAGATAGCATAGTGGCACGTTCAGCCTTGGTTATGAGTGCTGAAGCATTTGTAAGTAGAGGAAATGCCATATATAGCGAGCTTATCAATTATCAGGAAAAGGTTAATCAAAAGGTTATAGATTGTGTAGATGAAATAAATAAACTGGGCGATCAGATATATGCATTAAATATGAAAATTGCATCTATCGAATCAGCAGGTATAGAGACTGCAGCAGACCTTAGAGACCAGAGAGATATGGCGCTTGATAGACTGGGCGAATTGATGCGAATAGATTATGATGAAGATCAGTATGGATACGTTACAGTTCGAGCAGAGGGTCAGGAATTTATCACTGTAGCAGGTGTGTGGCATATGGGAATGTCCCATCTCGACAGCGAGCAGGGATCAGAATATTTGTCGCCAGTTTGGCCACAGTTGGATGATGCAGCGGTATTTAATTTAAGAGAGATATTATCATCAGAGAAGAATAATGATATAGGCGAGTTAAAAGGATATGTATTAGCTAGAGGTGGATATATAGCAGATGCTTCTGACATACCGGTTAGACCAAAAAGAGATGATTATCCAGAGGGTGCCGAGGGAACAGAACTTTTTAGAAAAGACCTGGAGAAATATATAGAGGAGCAGGTTCCGATTTACAATAGTGATGTTGGAAATACGGTGGTTATGAAGGCACAAGCACTTTTTGACCAGCTTATCAATACAGTAGTTACAGCGGTTAACGATGCATTATCTCCTAAGAAGACCATAGATGCTGGTGGACTTACATTGAAAGTGCCAGTAGGAACAAATATCAACAATGTAGACGATGCTCTTAGAGATGTCCTTAAAGAGGCTGTTGCCAATGGACAGGTTACAGTTGATAGATACGGTGTTATAGAGGGGGCAGATGCAGTAGTTACATTGCCGGCAAACTCTAAACTTGCCATAATGGATATGGATTTGGTTTCATACGGAAGTGATGATGCACAGACACCGGGAACGGAATTATTCGTAAGAACAGACCAGCCAGACAGATTTACACTGGTAACTGGTGTCGATGGAACAGAATACCGTGTATATAATAATAACGATGATTTTGGAAATGAGTCGTCATACAGATTAGGTAATCTGGAAATAAACCCGTTAGTGTTAGACGATTACTCATATCTTCCATTTAAAACAATACAAGAAGATGTAGATTTACGTTTGGGTGAGAGATTACTTGAAGCTTGGGAACAAGCTGATGTATGCTTGGATCCAAACAATACAACTTTAAAAAATATAGATGACTATTATAGTACGATGGTAGGACTTATAGGTAATGATGGTTATATGTATAGCGCCATTGCAGAAAGCCAGGGTGACGTGGTTACTTCTCTCAGTGAAAAGAGAGAGTCAAAGCAGGGTGTTACATCAGAAGAAGAACTTACCAACTTGATTAAGTTCCAAAATGCATATAATGCGTCATCAAGATATATAACAACTATTTCAGATATGATAGATACACTTATCAATAGAGTAGGTAATTGGTAAGAATAGTAACAGTTAACAGATGGTCACGATAGTGGCGGAAAGGTCGAGATATGGCAAATACATTTTTTGGATTAAATATAGGAACATCTGGTCTGTACGCTGCAAATACATGGCTAAATGTTACAGGAAACAATTTGGCTAATGCACAGACCAAAGGGTATTCAAGACAGACTGCTACACAGCAGGCAACATTGGCCCTTAAGGTTTACCAAAGATATGGTCAGATGGGTAGTGGTACAGAGGTAGTAAACATTTCTAGAGTAAGAGATGAGTATTATGATGTGAAGTACTGGGAAAATCAGTGTAAATATGGAGATTCGTCTTCAAAGTCTTATTATTTAACACAGATTGAAGATTATTTTGCAGATGATGGAGAGTCAGGCTTTACAACAGAGTTTGCAGGCTTCTACAATGCTATAGAAGAGCTTGTCAAGGATCCATCAGGATTGTCGGCGAGAGTATCAATGCTTAACTATGCACAGAACTTTCTTGATTACATGAATAATATTAAGGAAAATCTGCAGAATACACAGGCAGATTTGAACTCGGAGATAAATAGTAATGTAGACCATATTAATTCATTGGCTCAGGAAATAGCCACATTAAATAAGCAGATAAATATTATAGAGTTGCAGGGTGCCAATGCTAATGAACTTAGAGATAAGAGAGCGTTGCTTATAGATGATTTGTCACAGATGGTAGCTGTAGATACAAACGAAATACTTTATGATAATGGTAAATCAGAGTTTTATGTTACTATATCAGGCAAGTCTTTAGTTAATAATTATGACTATTTTACACTGGAGGTTCTTGCAAGAGAGGAAAAGGTAGATTCAGACGATTTAGTAGGTTTGTATGATATACAGTGGTCGTATGGTGAGAGCTTCAATCCGGCACAGTCAGGAACAATGGGTACATTGGCAGCGCTTATAGAACTTAGAGATGGTAATAACCAGATGCCAGAGGATGGCAATGTGGATGTCTCTATGGATTACAAAGGTGTTGTCTACTATATCAATCAGGTTGATAACTTTTTGGATCAGTTTACAGCTAGACTCAATGAGATACATAGAAAAGGCGTAAATCTGTATGATCAGCCTATTATGCAGCCAAATCCAGAAGATATTATAGATTTATTCGTTTTAGGTAAAGATGGAGTGTATAAGGTTAATCCAAAGATACTTGATGACCCAGGACTTTTGGCAACTAGCACAGAAGGAACGAATAATGAAGGAAATACAGATATAGTTGAAGAGCTTTTAAATACAAAGTATGAAAAAGCGTATGAGAGTGGTACAAGTGAGGAAGCGTTGGCCGCTATTATAACAGAGCTTTCAATAGATTCAAAGAAGGCACAGGATAGAGAAACTAACTATAGCAATTTTAAAAATCTTATAAATAACCAGAGATTGTCAGTTATGGGTGTAGACTCAGATGAAGAGTCAATGAACCTTGTAAAATATCAAGAAGCATACGATTTATCTTCAAAGGTTATTCAGATTATGTCAGAAGTGTACGATAAATTAATAAACGAGACTGGTGTATAAAACTGACATAAGAAAGGAGAAGAGGAAATGAGAATTACAAATGGTATAATGATCAATAACTCCCTCAACAACATAAATAGAAATAAGAAATTGATGGATAAATTAAATACTCAGTTGGCGACTACCAAGAAGATACAACGTCCAAGTGAAGATCCAATTGTAGCCATAAGAGCGCTTAGACTTCGTTCTACCTATAATGAGATAGAGCAGTATCTGGAGAAAAACATACCAGATGCAAGGTCATGGATGGAGACAACACAGGAAGCTATAGAGAGTATAAACTCTGTTTTAACAGAGGTTAGCTATTATTGCAATCAGGGTGTAAATGGTTACAACACTGTAGAAGAGCGTAACACGCTTATTACAACACTTTCACAGTTACGAGATCAGATATATTCCGATGGTGATGCAGACCTTGTAGATAGAACTATATTTACAGGATATAAGACAGATTCGACTTTGACATTTATGGAGGATGAGCCGAATACTCATTATAAGATAACAGAGGAATTTACAGCAGAGGACATTAAGAATACAAATAGAATATTTGGATTAAATATAGACAATATAACAGACTCTCCAGTAGCAGATGTAGTTAATAATGAGCATCATGTATTGTATCTAGGATATAAGGACATTGATTCTGTAGATTCGATAACAATAGGCGATACAACATATACGGTAACAAGACGTTCCACAGCAGATAATTCGGTGTATCTCGGTGTAGGCGCTGGTGCTATAGTGTATGTAGAGGAAACAGGAGAGATTCTTCTAGGACAAAATGCATACAATGCCATGACAAGCGGAAATAAAATGACAGTTAATTATCAGAAGACAGGCTTTGTCACAGGAGACCTTAGACCAGAACATTACTTCGAGTGTACAAACACTACCAAGAATGTAACATACAAATCAGAGAGTCAGCCGATTAACTATACTATTAACTTTAATCAGCAAATAACTATAAATACTCAGGCGAGAGACGTGTTACCACATGCTATCGGAAGGGATTTAGATGAACTTATCAATAACGTAACAGTTGCAGTTGACGTCCAAAATAAGATACAGACTTTAAATAAGAGACTAGAAACTGAAGAAGATGAGGCGACAAGAAAAAGTCTTAACTATATGATGGAAGCTTTAGAGTTAGAGTTGTCATACGCAGAGGCAAATATGAAGAATGCATTCTCGGCAGCCATAGGAGATTATAAGGCACATCAGGAAAAACTGAGTATTGAAGTATCGGATATAGGAGCTAGACTTATAAGACTTTCGCTCAATGAGGAAAGACTTACAACTCAGCAGCTTAACGTAGAGGATTTGAAGAGTAAAAACGAGGAGATAGAGGAAGAAAACGTAGCAGCTGAATGGGCAGCTGCACGGTCAGTATATGACGCATCTCTCTCTATAGCAGCAAAAGTAGTACAAAAATCTCTATTAGATTATTTATAAAATAAAAAGTGCAAAGCACAGGAGGAAAAAGAAATGAAGGTAAACACAAAAATATTCGGGGAAATTGAAGTAGATGAATCAAGATTTATTATCTTTGAAGATGGTATATTGGGATTCCCTGATTTAAAGAAATTTATGCTTATTCATGATGAGGAAAGCGCAGGACAAAATCTTATCTCTTGGATGCAGTCTATTGACGAGCCAGCATTTGCGATGCCGGTTATCGATCCATTAAGAGTATGCCCTGAGTATAACCCAGAGGTAGAGGATGAACTACTTAAGCCACTTGGAGATTTAACAGGAGATGAGATACTTGTTCTCACAACAGTAACAGTTCCATCAGAGATTGAGAAGATGACATCAAACTTAAAGGCACCATTTATTATCAATGCAGAAAACCTTAAAGCGTGCCAAATTATATTAGATGATGAAAAATATTTGATTAAATACCCAATCTATGAGATACTTAAAGGTAACAACGAGTAGGAGGGTGAAACATGTTAGCATTATCAAGAAAAAAAGATGAAGCAATCGTTATAAACAATAACGTTGAGATAACTATTATAGAGATAAAGGGCGACCAGGTGAAGCTTGGAATATCAGCACCAAAGTCAGTACCTATCTATCGTAAGGAAGTATATTTACAGATTCAGGAGGCTAACCAGGCATCAGCTTCAGCAGATGCAATGGCTGCGTTAAAGAATCTGCTTAAGTAACTATAAACTTTTAACAAAAAATGTCGATATAGAAAGTAACAGAGTAACTGCGATTAGAAATAATGGCAGTTACAGTTGCAGAAAAATATTTATCCAAGGAGGGATTTCAAAATGGCAATTGAAGGAGTAACAAGCATACAGATGGCTGGTTATCAGGTGAATCAGCCAGCACCAAAGCAGGTAGAGGCAGTAAGTATCGATCCTGCTGTTAGCGCAGTAAGCACAGATATGGCAGCTAAGGTTTCGACAGTGAAGACAGCAGATAATGCTGATTCAAATTCAGGTTATGATAATCAGAAGCGTGATGAAGCTATGCAAGAGCAGGTAAAGAAAGCTGTATCGGATATGAATAAGAGGATGCAGAATGCCGCTTGCCAGTTTGGAATTCACGAAGGAACAGGAAGAGTAACTATAAAGCTTGTGGATAAGGAAACTAAAGAAATCCTTAAGGAGTTCCCAGCAGAAGAGACACTTGAACTGATAGAAAAGGCTTGGGAATTAGCTGGTATCATGGTTGACGAAAAGCTGTAGAAACAGCGAGGAGGAGATGAATAACGTAGAGCGGTAGCTCGGAGTTATGAATGTGACTGGCGCGAGAGTTTCGAAGAAACGAAGCGGCAGGTTTCTACAAGGAGAAGAAGGAAGAAGAAAGGAAGGGATTCGTATGTCTATCAAATTATCAGGATTAGTTTCGGGTATGGATACAGAAGCTATGATCGAAGAGATAGTTTCTGCATATAGTAAAAGAAAAGATAACGTATACAGAGAGCAGAAGTCATTAAAATACAAGCAGGACGCATGGTCAGAGATGAACAGCAAGATATATGGCTTCTATACAGGAAAACTTAGCAATATGCAGTTAGAGTCTAGTTATAGCTTGAAGAAAACCATGGTATCTAATGATGCTAAGGCGACTGTAACAGCAGGAGCAGAAGCTGTAAACGGAACACAGGAGCTTAAGGTTAAGCAACTTGCTAAGACAAGCTACCTGACAGGAGCTAAGATAGAGACAGCTGCAGGTGGCACAGTTGCGCAGAATACAGCACTAGGTGCACTTGGTATTGAGAATAATACAAAGATAACAGTTAAGATGGGTGATGAGTTAAAAGAAATCACTTTGAAGGAAGATATGACCATAAAGGAACTGGATGCTGAGTTGTCTGATATGGGTCTTAATGTTAACTTTGATGAGAAGAACGGAAGATTCTTCATCAGTGCAAAGGAAAGTGGCGCTGCATCAGAGTTTTCGTTGATAGCAACAGATAAGGAAGGCATGGATGCTCTTAATAAGCTGGGCCTTGCTACATCTACAAAGGGAACATTAGAGGCGTACAAGGAGTATCTGAAGCAGAATCAGGGCGACTTGAATGTAGATGGTGCTAAGATACAGTATGCAACAGATATGGTAGAGTATTTGACTATCCTCAATAAGAAGGAAGATGAGCGTACTGCTGATGAACTTACAAGATTGGAAGAATTACAGAATGTATATGGTGATATAGATAGTGATGGAGCTACAAAGATAGATGGTCAGGATGCTATCATAGAGTTAAATGGAGCACAATTTGAGTCTACATCTAATACATTCCAGATAAATGGTCTAACTATAGCAGCTAAAGCGGTGACAGGAGAGGACGAGATAATCACACTGACAACTGACACTGACGTAGATGCTATCTACAATAAGATAAAGGATTTCTTCAAGGAATATAATGAACTGATGACTGAGATGTATACAAAGTATAACGCTGCATCAGCTGGAGATTATGAGCCATTAACTGAAGAAGAAGAAAAAGAGCTCTCAGAAACACAGATTGAGAAGTGGGACAAAATCATCTCTACAGCAGCTCTTAGAAGAGATAGTACACTCAGCTCCATAATGTCATCTATGAGAACAGTTATGAGTAAGAGCTATGTGATAGATGGAAAGTCATATGCGTTGTCAACATTTGGCATCAAGACATTGGGATACTTCAATGCAGAAGATAACGAGAAGGGTAACTTCCATATCGATGGAGATACTGATGATAAGACATCAGCAACTAATCCAGATAAGCTTAGAGAGATGATCGTATCTGACCCAGAGGGAACAATACAGTTCTTCTCTAGCATTATGAAGGATCTGTATAAGGCTGTGGATGAGAAAATGGCTAAATCTACAGAGACAAAGAGTGCCTTTAAGATATATAACGATAAATATATGCAGAAGCAGTACGACCAGTACTCAAAGAAGTTGAAGGATTGGGACGACAAGATAGAGAATTACAGAAAGAGATATGAAAAGCAGTTCTCTAATATGGAGGTTGCGATGTCAAAGATGCAGTCTCAAGCATCATATCTATCAAATCTGATGGGTACAGGTATGTAAACTATAAGAGTAGAAGAGGTGTTTAAGTATGGCAATACCAAATGGTTATAGTAATTATGCAAACAATAAAATAATGACAGCGTCGCCAGCGCAGCTTACACTTATGCTTTATGATGGGGCAATCAAGTTCACCAATATCGCCATAGTAGCTATAGAAGCTAAAGATATAGAAAAGGCCCATAATAATATAAGACGTGTTGAGAGAATCATAGCTGAGTTTAGAAATACATTGGATTTCAAATATGCTACAGCAAAGGATTTTGACAATGTATATAAGTATCTTGAATATCGATTAAGACAGGCTAATATATACAAGGACAAGGAGATGCTAGAGGAAGTGCTCAAGCACCTTAGAACAATGCGTGGAACATGGGAAGAGGTAATGAAACTTGCAAAACAAAAAGACAGAGCATAGCTACATAGAGATACTTAAGCGTAGTCTGGAGAAAAAGGTGGCAGTCCTAGATAAGATAATAGAGGAGAATCGCCTTATGGCAAAGGTGGCCGAAGCTACAAAGTTCGACCCAGATGCATTTGACGAGATATTCGATAGAAAGGATGCGCTTATAGACGAACTAAACCAGTTAGATGACGGTTTTAGAAGTGTGTACGCCCATGTGCAGGAAGAACTTAAAAATAATTCTGCTGAGCATAAGGATGATATAGCTAGACTTAAGCAGCTTATTACTGAGATAACAGATAAGTCGATATCCATACAGGTAGAGGAAAAAAGGAATAAAGATACTTTGTTTAATCGTATTGATGTATTTAAGCGCGAGCTGGTTCAGACAAAGAATACTAGAAAGATAATGGCAAACTACTACAACAATATGACGGGCCGTAATGTGGTGGAACCACAGTTTATGGATAAGAAGAAGTAAAGTTATAGTTAATAATGAGAAGGAGCGCCCTGAGAGGGGCGCTTCTTCTTTTGTTTGTAATAATGGCCACATTCGATTGTTACGGAGTAAAGATTTTGTTGGTTGAATAAGAAAATAAAAGATGAGAGTGAACATCCTCTGAGGTATAATGGTTTTGCTACAAATCTAACACCAAGGAGGAGTCGCTCTCATGAATATTATAGCACTTTTAGAAACTT
>JBGVKG010000068.1:0-29927 GCA_045123575.1 Lachnospiraceae bacterium | reverse complement strand
AACCTCCAGTCCTTTAGAGTAAAATACCCCAACTTCCTAAAAACATTTGTGAAAGTTGGAGTATAATGCTCCAATCATATTGGAGTTAATTATAATTGTTAAATTGTGAGATTGATAGCCGTCGGATTATTAGGCGCTTACCCTACACAAAAATCAACTGCCACAATAGAATTATTAGTTCGACTTGTGGCAGTTTTCTGGTAGCTTCTCTGACAATGGAAGAAGGTCTTGTAGGAAGTCTGTATTCTTGTCATCCATATGTTCTGACATCACTGTTAGTAGATGTTCAAAATAATCGTATGGTTTTAGATTATTCGCTTTTGCAGTTTCGGCTATACTATATATTATAGCACTGGCTTTTGCTCCATCTATTGTGTCAATGAGATGTCAGTTATGTTTGCCTATATAGAAACCACGTATGGCTTGCTCAGCAGCGTTGTTATCCATTGGCGCTTCTCCATCTTACAAAAATACTTTTAGATATTTCTCCTGGGATATACAATAAGAAAAGCCTTTTCCAGTTTCTGATTTTGCAGGTACATCATTTTGATGTTCTTTTACACACTCAAAAAGGCCTCAACTAATGGCTTTACGTAAATGCTTTATAGCAAGTACTAATCTGATGTGGAATGAGAAATCACTATCATAAAAATATCAATTAATTTTAACGCTTCTATATTTGACATACGAACTACAGCTTTTCTATTCATTTTTCTTAAGCATGATATTATATAAGCATAATAACTACATTATGTACCACAGTTACCTATTTAAAAATAGTAACATTGTTTCCAACAACGACAGAATGACCAATAATACAATATAAACTATGTAATAGCCTTGGATATGATGCAAATTGAATTCCAACTCTAAAATCTGTTTCTATAGATAAATTATAAAATACATCCATATGCTTAATGCGTAACAAATACCAATATCCTATCCATTTCGTTTTTTTAATCCTTATTAACAACTTCTGCTCTCATTTATTGTTTTATTAAACGCTTACGTTGAGTTGCTATGTTGTTTAGTAAGAGTATCATTTAACCTCCAATTCATACTTCCTCACAGAATTGACTCCCTTAAAAATTCAATTGCCTCTTTTCTTTTTCTTTGAGTTATATTTGCAAATTGAATATAATCAATCTCCTTTAGCTTATTAATTTCTACTTTCTCTAGTTCAGATATTTCTATATGTCTGTCCTCAATATCATATTCTTTTACAATATTTTTTAATCTAACATTAAGACTTCTCTTATCATTACTACTAAATCTGCTGAAATTTAAAAATTGTCGTTCAAATATCAAGGAAAATGCTGTCCCATGAAATGAATCCGTAACCACAAAATCTGCGTTCTTTATCAAAGATACAAATTCCTTTGGACCTGCATTGTTTATCTCCACATCTGCAAAATCCTCATCTGCTATATTATATCTTCTAAATACATGTGGTATAGAAACTATTTTCATATTATTTTGCTTTGCAAAATTTTTAATAATCTTTCTACGTTCTTCATCTTCTCCTAATAAATAAGCAAATATATACTTTTCAGGCAATTGATAACAGTCGTTTGAGAATTCTGACCATTCGTCCTTCGTCATAAGATAAACTGGGTCTGCAATAACCTGATTATAGATTCCTTCCGCACTTAATAACTCCGAAAAGTTTTCTTCGCGCACAGATATAACATCCATATTTTTGATTAATTTAAGTAATTTCTTTTTTTCTTGTTTTGTAAAATTGTCTTTTCCAGCACTACAGCTATATCCTATTTTTTTTCCTCCGTATACATTACCAAAGAAGAAATTAATATCTGTCCATTGAGGATTCCACACTTGGTCTCCTCCTACAACATAATAATCATAGTCCCTTAATTCTTTTATTGTATCCTCCGTATATACCTTGGTAGATGCAAATTCTTTTTCCATAAATGTCGAAAATACTTCTTTTAACAAATCACCTTTCATTTTAGATATATATAACTGCCTTTGCTGTTCTTGAATTTTGCTTTGCCTCCTCATTTTTATGTTATAAATCGGCTCTCTGGCTATCTCAAGAATTCTCCACCCCCTACACAAAATCTTTTTAATTTTTCCCGTAATAACTCGATTATAATTTAACTCTTCACAACTATATCCCATTTCAGACAACTTGTTATATAGAGCATAAGCTTGTAAAATCCCTCCATAATTATAATTTTCGTAAAACAAAGTATGTATTAGAACCTTTTTTCCCAATTTTTAGTCACTCCTCTTATATATTTAGGTCAATTTCGTATGATATATCAAATGCATCCCTCTTATTGTTTACAGCCAAGCTCATTTTTAATCCACTTGGCTTATTATCATTTACTAGAATTCGCTCTCCATATGGTGCACCGAAGATAATATAATTATATCTAATATTATTCTTCTTCAAGAAAATTTCTGTGTCTTTTCTAAACTCTTCTGTTCTGGATGTAATAAAAATAATCATATCTTCATCTGGAATGTTATGTAGAAAGTCTTCCGCATCATCTAAAAAAGAATCGTATCCATCAATTTTATACCCATTATGCTTAACGATTGTTCCATCAAGATCCAAAATCCATGTATGACCAAGCTGTGAAAGAATTAATTTATTTTTCATAGTTCAATTTTTCTCCTATAGCTCCACCTGGATGATTAGGTTTGAAATCAATATCCAAATCCAACTTTAATCTTTTTGATAACTCCATTGCAACTTTCTGCAACACAATAAGATTAATTGTAGTTGAATGGTTTGGTACAATATTCCACAAATCTCCCTCATGTTCAAGTTGAATTATCAACTTATTTTTCATCTTATCTGCTAAAATGCTATGTTCATTAAAGCTCAATAACCATATGGTTACGCATTCTCTTTGCTCAAGCAGGCTTTCCAAGTAAACTGATTCTACAGTTTCTCCACTTTTTGTAAGAATAATAACTAAATCACCTGACTTAACCATCCCTATGTCACCATGAACCGCTGTATTTGTATGTAAAAAATTGGCATCTAACCCCAGTGACAACATTGTGCCTACAAATTTATCGCATATTGGAACGTTTTTTCCCAACCCTGAAGCAATAATTTTATGCCCAGACCTTAAAGTTCTCTCGCAATCCAAAATAAGTTTTTCCATTTCACCTGTTTCAATAGAATTCAATGCATTTTTTATTAACATTAAATCATCACAGAAAAAATCGCTAATCATATTATTCATTATAATGCCTCCTCTAAATAATATAAACCATTATAGAAAGCTCCGCATATAGAATCAAAATCTTCCCATGCGTAGGTAGTTAAACTAAGCCATACAATAGATAAAAGAAGTTTCATCTGATTGCGAGTAACTTCTCCTTCTAAAAGCTTAAAAAACTCGACTTCCATATCTTCCCATCCGTTAGATGCTATGTTTAACTCAACACTGTCTTCATTTATTTTTAAATCAAATCTTTTCAAATTGAATTGATCATAATTGCTATATAACGAATAGTACAATTTTACCCAATCATATGCCACATCACCGTATATTTCTGTATTTCCAAAATATCCACGTGGATCAATTAACACAGGTGTATAATCAGCTTTTAACATACTGTTGCTAAAAGTACAATCTCCATGTATTACTTTAAAATCGGTAGGAAAATAACTCATTACTTCTTTTTCTAACTTTTCCTTACAATAAAATACATTTCTGCAACGTTTACCATTTATCACAACAGTTTCGTCCTTAGCAAACGGAACCAAATTCCTTACTTTCTCTAATCTTTCAAAAGTCTTATCCAAATATGCGATTTCGTAGCTACGTTTATCTGCAGAAATACTTCCTAAAGCATGAACATCCTTTAAGCATTTAATAAGTTGCTCCAAAATTATTTTCTTCTGTTCTTTAGGGATGTCATTATATTCATATATATTTTTTCCATCTATTTTTTCCATGCACAAAGGTTCATACTCATAAATGTGTGGAATATTATCGAAGTGCCCTTCTTTAATCTTTTTATACCATGCTATTTCTCTGGTTGCTAATTTCCTTCCTTGGTCGTCCACTGCCGTCTTATATATTCTATCACCTTCAACCTTTATGCTATTAAAAGGTCTACATCTCATCTTTGGCAATTTATCCCATTCCTCATATAATCCATATTCGTGAGTTCTATACAAGCCCTGTTCTTCAAAAACATATCCTTGTTCCTTAAGCCATCTAACAAATTCACCTTCTTTAGGTATATTAGCAAGATATGACTTGTCTTTAAATATAAAATGTCCTGCCACTCCATATTCCTGACTTTTTTCTTCTGCGAAAATGCCATTTTCATATTTCCATCTACATGGAAAGTCCTTTGATATTCCTATAATATTATTATTTAAAATCTGTGGCAACTCATAATCATCCGGCAAAACCAAATCACACCATATAAGCATAAAACTTTCATTTTCAGGAATGTATGTGATTGCCTCTTCCAAACCTGAGCATGTTCCATTATATCCAGTTGCACAAACCAATTCATAATCAACATCAGCAAACTCTCGTAAATATCTTTTTAATACATCGAACTTGTAATCACCTATTATAATAAATTTCTTTTCCGGAAATTTTCTAAACAAATGAAAAATCATTGGAAGATTATTCACAGGAACAAGCGCTTTAGGCTTATTCGCTGTCAATTTTTCCATCCTTGAACCTTTTCCACCAGCTTGAACAATAATATAATCCATTCTCTTTTGCATGACAATTTTGAAAGCTTATTGTCATATTTCCTTTCTTTTCGTTTATGTTATAATTTAAGTCTAAAAATGACGGTGATGGCTTTCAACTACTGTTCCCTATATTAAACTTACTTGATAAGGGCAGTACATCATCGTTCTTCTATTTACAGCACATAATGACTAAGTTCTTCCTATATGCTTTTTATTTTTTTTACTCGTTTTTCAATTTATGGTATATTCTTAATAACATCTGTGTTATCCCAATTTTATTAGTAATAATAACAATCATTTCTTTATATGTCATTTTTCGTGGAGCTTCTTTCTTAATCAACTTATCAAAACTCATTCTATCTAAATTTTTAAAAAATTGTTTCCTTTTACGATTAGGTTTTGACGAGTATAAATATGCTGGATTATATTTTATCACTAAATCAAATTCTTCCTCATTAAACACTAAACTTGATGACATGGCGTTGAAAATCTCTTTTCCACTATGAGAATTGATTATAATAAGTGAAGTTCCTTTATCATCATCCATATGTCTTGATATATTCTGCACTCCCCAAAAATCTGCTATTGTCAAATCACTCGCATGATTTGTACTTTTAAATACGCATTGATAACAACTTTGTCTCAAACAAACATCTCTTGAAAAAGCTTGCATATATAAATCTTTATCTTTCCTCATTACATATTCTTTTCCTCCTTCATATACAATATTTATTGAAAAATTCTTCCAACCATCAACTTTCCTTCTAAAATACACCTTATTTACAATCCCATTATCTTTTTTTTCACGATAATTAATATATTTTCTCCATACTTTCGGTGATGGTACTCCATGACAAATAAAATCAATAGTAAATAAATTTTCATAATCTCTTCTCAAGAAAGTTTTTAATGCTGCTATATGACATGGCGTTCCTGAAAAGAGAACCTTTCTTCCTTTTTCCAACTCATGTTTTGCTTTAATAAATGAGTCACCTATATCACTTTGAACATATTTACTTCCCATTAACTCTATCATTTCATCTACTGAACTTACAAAAACATGGTGTACACTTCTACAATCTTTAGACATAGCCGCACCAAATACTAATCCATCATCAGCGATTATCCATTCTGCTATCAATGAAAAAATACCGCCACTAGAACTTTGTAGTCTCTTTTTGTCATCTCTATTTATGGCACTATAACACTCAAGTTCTTTATTCTGAAATAATTCTAACTTATTCTCTTTTTTCTGTTTTAAAACAGGGCATATTTTGATGCATATACCACATTTAATACATTCCTGAGCATTTACCATTGGATACTTAAATCCTTCTATATCCTCCGTCATTGAAATACATTTTTGGGGACATATTTGTTCACAAGCGCCGCATCCACAACAATCTGCCTTATTCTTAATATCTATCATATTTTTCCCTTGCATACTTATTTTCAATGTATCTATAAAACTTTGTATAATCTTCTTGTTCTCTAAAAAGCCATCTATTTTTATAAAGCAAATTTTCTTTTCCTAACTTAAACGACCAAATTTTCGCCATAAAATCATCTTCCATATTTTCTACTCTATATAAAACCTCAACATCATTATATGAAACAGCTATTAAGTCTGTCAAGCCACACCTTATAGATATAGCTGAACCAGCATATTCAATAAATGTATTTACATACCTCAAAGGTATGACTATTCCTTGGGTCCCTTTAATCACATTCTCACTTTCATCTTTAATATTTGTATACACCTTATATCCATTATTAATCAATATAGTAGCAACTTTTTCCCAAAATGAAGCATCCAATTGCTTTGCTGACTGTGCATAAGGTATTAATAACACAGATTTTTTTTCCAAAACTTCATATTTTTTTACTAACTCCATAAATATCTCTTCACTTCTATCTACTGGACTTGTTATCAATGAATGTTTTGTAGAATACGGTATTTTCAAATCCTTAATTTTATAATTCAAACCTGGAACGTAAACATCTGAAACATCTGCGTATAATGCATTTGCTTCCCATTCCCAACCACTTCCAATGTAATTGTGGTGCATAATCACATTTGAACGTGCATATTCTTTTATGAAGTTAACCTTTCTACTAGACAAAATAATTATATCTTTATACTGGTCTTTGTACAACTCTGCAATCTGTGAATATGGAGAAAATGTAATTATGTTTATACGTTTCCCCTTTATCCTGTTTAATTCAGGTAAAAGTGACGATGCATATACAGCTTCACCTATATGCCCCCACACTATATAATATAGCTCATCTTTGTTTCTGTTATATCTTAAAGACAAAACCCATCCTAGAAACCACTTAATTAAATATTTCATAATTCTATATTCTCCTTACAATCTTTAATAATAATTGTCCCACATACTTGTATTCCATACTTCTTCCGTATATAATACAAATTATGACGCTAGGGATCAAAATGCAAATCAACGCTCCTATAATTAGGCTTATCACACTGCACTCTAAAAAACTAATCATGGAATATGAAACCAACCACGACAATAAAAAAACCGTAAATTTTTTAATATATATCTTAAAATATTCGCGTAACTTTCTATTAAATGCATGTTTATACAGCACCAAAGGTTCAATCCAAAAGCCAGTTGTAATTGTACTTATCAAGGTTCCTAATAATATTCCTACGAAGCCAAATAGCTTCAGTAAAACAATAGAAGCTATCAAATTAATTGCCGACTCAAAATATGGCTTATATCGATCGTTCCAAAACAATCCCTCTGCTGTCTTAAATTTATTCGTTACTGCCCTTATTCCCGTTAAATCCGTAACATAAAAATTCAGCGCCATAATAGCAACTACTTCATATGACAATATGTACTCTTTACCAAAAGCAATCTCAACAAAATAAGATGATAAGCAACCAAAACCAATTGAAATAATCGTTGTAATCCAAAAGCTTATAAATAACATTTTTTTATAAACTTCATAGATTCTTTCAGTAGATTCAGTATTAATTAAATCACCTATACTAGATACCAATGCTTCATAAACCTGGTTTAAAAAACCCTTAACCGAAGATAATATAAGTACATAATTTGAATACAATCCAACAGCTGTTATGCCTACAAAGGCTGATAGCAATAAATTGTCTGTTCCTGTTACTATTACACCGCCTAACTTATGAGCCATCATTGCATATACATCTTTATAAATAGCCTTCTTTTCACTTTTCTCCAAGTACTCATGGTTATCTATTAAATATGGATATTTCTTGTCTGCTATTTTTGAATTTATTATATTAAACAGTATTGTCATAAGTATGGAAATACATAAATACAGCAAAAAAGATCGTGTAATAATCAAAAAAACAATCTGCAATATGTTCATTATCAAATTCTTCACAATATCAGATTTTGTAATCACATACTTCTTTTGGTCTGCAATTAATATAGATTGCTTAAATATAAAAAAATAAGAAACCGCATTATTAATCACATATAATATATATATTAACTTAAGTTCTGGTATATCTGGTTGTTCTTTAATTATGTAACCTAAAAAAGGCAGTAACAAAAAGCCTACTATCAACATAAAAAGACCTATTTTTCTATAAGTTTCCTTATAAAAATTCATCAGCGCTTTTATTCGTTTCTGATCATTTTGCGCCATAGGCTTATACATATTATATAAAATTGCAGAACCGACACCCAATTCTGCAAGCGATAACATAGTTAGTATATTTGCGAATAAACCATTTAATCCCAAATATTCAACGCTTAGCATTCTAACAAAAACAATCTGTGTAATAGCCTTCAAAATAACTGTTACCGCTTGTCCCAAAAGAGCAAAATAACTATTTTTAATTACATTGTCTGTTCTCATAGAATTATCCTATCTTCTTCCAAAAAACTTATCTTCAAGCATCAAGCACAAACAATGATATATTGGCAAATGCAATTCCTGTATCATATATGTTTCCGTTTCAGGCACCTTTATAACTACATCTGACACTTCTGCCAACTCTCCACCTTTTGCTCCTGTCAAGCCTATAACCTTTATACCCAGCGCTCTTGCAACAACTGTTGCACTCATTACATTTTTACTATTACCGGATGTAGATATACCTAAAAATACATCTCCTGGGCGTCCAAAGCCAAATAACTGTTGTGCAAATACACCTAAACCATCGACATCATTGATATATGCCGTGGTTAATGCCTCATGTGCAACCAACGGTATAGCCATTAGACCATATTCCAAATTTTTAGCAAGAATCTCTCCTCTCACTGGGTCTACAGCCTTCAGCTTTTCTGCAAATTCTGGACTAACTGGTCTAGGTAAACAAAATCTTTTCATTAACTCACCTGCAATATGTTCTGAATCCGCTGCAGAGCCACCATTGCCTGCTATAAGCAACTTATTATTGTTTTCATAACATTCTTCTAATACAAGGTATGCATTAACAATATCCTCTTTAATTTCATCCAATCTTGGATATCTTGTTACTAATAAATCAATATGCTTTTGCAATCTTTCTTCAAGTGTTCTCATATTATACTCCTTTGATACTCTACTTATAAAATTTCCCTTATAATGTCATATAAATTTAAACCTGTCAAATCTTGTCCCAAGGTTTCTTCCTTATCTGAAATTAAAGCCGTTTTACTTCCTGCTGCTATTCCTGCCTTAATATCATTTTCACCATCACCTATCATCCACGACTGTTCTAAATCTATATTGAACTCCTGAGCCGCATTATATAACATTCCTGCTTTTGGTTTTCTACATTCACAATCAATCTTTAGCTCTGCGACCTCGCCTTCATAACCTTTGTGAGGATGATGAGGACAATAATAAATTGCATCTACATATGCACCTTCTTTTCCTAAAAGAGTTTCCATCTTGTTGTGAATATTATCAAGTTCTGAAACTGTTACCTCACCTCTTGCTATAACCGGTTGGTTTGTAACCACTATAGCTAGATATCCGGATGCATTTATCATTTTTATAGCATCTGCCACACCATCTATCAATTGAAATTCATCTATATTTCTTAAGAATCCCACATATTTATTAATCGTTCCATCTCTATCTATAAAGATTGCCTTCTGCTTATTCCTAAGATTCTTGCCTTGCACTCTTCCTTCGCTAAAGTCCTTGCAGACACTTTCGTATCTTTCTGGTGTACCCATATCTCTTACATATTCTGGGCTATCATATACATGCATCTTCTTAGTTCCAGCAAGTGGCTTTAACAACTGTCTATCTAAATCTACCTTTTCAGTAGTTATTTCTACCTCTAATACACTTGGTGACAAAACATGAAGTCCTGCATTTACTCTATTACGATAGAATTCAGGGCGCACATCTTCTTTAGTTGACCATTTTTCAACCCAGCCTTCATCATCTGCAAATATCAGTCCGCTATCATATGGATGATTATTTGGATGTGTAAATAATGTAACCAATGCTCCTGAAGCTTTATGTTCCTCCACAAATCGATTAAAGTCCACATCAAATATTGCATCTGCATTAAGGAGCAAGAAATCATCCGTTAGCTTATCCTTTATCTTAAACAACGCTCCTGCATTGCCCAATGGCTCCTGTTCAAAGTAATACTCTATGTTTACGCCAAAACTCTTGCCTGTTACTGGCGATATATTACTTCCGTCCCCAAAGTAATCCATTATTATATTTCCAAGATGACTAACTGTGATAATAATATCTGTAAATCCTTGGCTTCTAAGACATTCTATCTCATGTTCTAATACGGGCATTCCTTCAATTTTAATCATAGGCTTAGGGATATCACTCGCTACAGATGATATTCTTGTTCCTCTTCCGCCTGCCATTATAACTACTTTCATAAATCATTCTCCTATGCAAGAGGCTCATAATGCTCTGGTGTATAGTGTATTACCTGTGTTCCTCCATTTTCAAACTCAAATGGTACATAAAGAAGGTCAGACATGGCCTTTTTCAGATTCTCCTGGTACTCTGGTTCAACATAAAATACTAAGAATCCGCCACCACCAGCACCTAAAAGTTTTCCTCCTATTGCACCAGCCTCAATACCTTTTGCATATAAGCCATCTATACTATTTGTAGATACTGCTGCACCTGTTTGTCTCTTAAGCTTCCATGTATGGTCAAGTAAGCGTCCAAACTCACTTAATTCTACATTTTTATCTGTTAAAACCTTTTCTGCCTCATCTACTAAACTATGCATCTCTTTTAACTGGGCTGTCTTGTCTCTCTTATCCGCTGCATTTGCAATCTGGACCTCTGATGAGAATCTAGTAAATCCTGTAAAGAACATCATCAGATTATTATTTAATTGTTTTTTTCTTTCAGGTGATATGATAACAGGCAATACCTCATATCCATCAGCATTAAAGTTTATTCTATTAAAACCACCATATGCTGCTGCTATCTGATCCTGCCAACCTCCAGCCTCATTACAGAGCACTCTTTCAAGATAAATAGCCTCATCTGATAATTTCTTCTTATCTGCATACTTACCCTTTAACGCATAGAAAGCATTCAGCATTCCTACAGCAAAAGAGCTACTTGTACCAAGACCTGAACGTGCTGGTAAATCAGCCTCATATGTAAGTCTGATTTCATGCATATCTAACATCTTCATTGCATTACGAATTGCAGGATGTTGTATTGCATCTATGTCTGTTACTCGCTCTGTCTTAGAATATGATAACTCTGTTGTGTAATCAAAAAAACGTGGTAAATGGCGTACATTAACATAACAATATTTATCAAATGTTGTTGAAAGTACTGCTCCACCATTTTCCTTGAAATATTCTTCCATATCTGTTCCGCCACCAAAAAATGACATTCTAAAAGGTGTTTTTGTTATAATCATCTATAGTACCTCTTTTCATAAAACAACTTATACCCAATCAAATAATATCATTAAAAATTTCCTGAAATCTACATATACTTGCTTCTAAACTATATTTGGACTGATATTCACTAAAAATTCTCTGTTTTAACCTCTGTTTTTCTGCATATTCCATATCTTCATACCATTCAAATGCCTTTATGAATTCCTCGGGTGTATCTGCATAAGCAAATATTCCTTCGTTACTCTTTTCATATCCAACCAAACCATAAGATGTGCTAATAACAAATTTTCCATACGACATAGCTTCTGCTATCTTAACTTTCATACCTGCTCCATCAAATATAGGAACAGCAACAATATCAGTTTCACAAAAAACAGGAACCATAGTTTCTGGAGATTCAATTAACTTAATGTCTTTTTCTTTACATTTAATCTTCATTTTTTCACTAGGATTATGCCCCGCAACAATAACTTCAAAGTTCTCTGATAAATTCGATAATACATTATCAATCAACCAATATATGCCCTCTGCATTAGGGCCAAACCATAAAGAGCCTGTTACTAAAATCTTAGTTTTTGTTATGTCCTCTCTGCTTTTTGATTTGACATCAATATGCCCAACACTTACTGGAACAATACTCATTTTTTTGGGGTCAATATTGTATAATTCTTCTATTCGTTCCTTATCATTTGAGGTCAAAACAACAACATTGCTTGCCATTTTTAACATATATTTTTCTTTTTTACGTGATAATAAATGAACAATATATTTATTGAGCGTCTTATTCGAATCGAAATCAGCTTTTGAATAATCGTATTCAACATTATGTACTCTAACAATAATCTTCTTGTTCTTAACCTTTTTTACAATATCTTTAATAACATAATCCTGCTTCGTAAAATCAATAATAAAAACATCATATTCTGAAAAATCAATTTTTTGCTTTCTCCATGAAAAAAATCTTTTATTTATCTGAAAATTAGCAAATGTATACAGCAACTCAAATAAATTATCTGATTTATGCAACTCATACAATTTTGAATATCTACTCTTTATTTCAGCATCTTCGATTTCTGGTCCAACATAATCAACTTCATCAGCAATGCTAGTTATAGAGTACATCGTTTGATATATTCCAATTCCACCACCAGATTTCATTGCTGGTGCCTGTGGTGTGATATGCAACATTCTCATAATAAGGCCCTCTCTTTCTTAGATAACCATAGTATTATAACGCTATTTTCTATTCAAATCCCATCTAAATCTAATCTTTATTATACCTAAAAAAAACAACAAAGGTACAAAGAAAATGAATTTAAGATATGAATTACTAAGTGAATTCTCTATCGTACCACATATTGCAAACGAACGAAAAACTACCCAAAAAAATAACATATCAAATTCGTTATCTTTTCTCTGCAACCAATTGCACATAACTTTTAGCAAATATATACTCACTATAAATAAAATAACACATAGAAATAAAGTCATTGGATCACATTTAAACAGTAACCAGTAATACTGAACTATACTACAATTATTAGTAATATCCATACCATTATAACCAGTTTGAGCATTATAAATACAGCTTCCTATACTACTAAAATTTTTATTTGTAAACAATGCTGAAGGAACTATAGGCCTAAAAGCCGATAAGAATTCTGCATATTGTATTCCTTGCCTTTGATACACTGCAACAACCTTTTCAACATTTTCTTGCACAAATAGTGAAACTGAAAAATTATTAAGCCTTGATACTAACTTAGATATACCTTCAACAACGGGTAATCTGTCCGAAAAACTAAACTCCGTTCCATATCTAATCGCATATTTTAGTGGATACATATAAGAATAAAATACACCACCTACAACATACAATGCTAATGTCGTTAATCCAATTTTGAATACTTTTATTTTTTTATCTTTTAGCAAATAGTACATTTCGTAAAACGCAATGAAAAAAATGACACCTGTCCAACCCAGTATTATTTTATATATTACATAGATAATAGCATTAAACCATACATTCTTTTTATACTCTTCTCTACAAAGACAGTAATAAAAATAAAATATTGCATCTGGTACCCAAAGTGATGCAAAAATTGAGCTTGAACCCAAACCTCCGTTTTCAGCAGCTCCATCTCCTGTGGCTAAACCATATATTATCATTATCATTAAGTAAATACTCATAAAATAATTAAGCCTTTTATAACTAATTACAAAAGAAATTCTACTTTTTTTATAGGTATTTCTACTAATAAACTTATATAATCCATATGAAAGAATGTAACTCAATATAAGTAATATAGAAACAAGAATAATTGTTTCTATATTATGCATCCCTGTCGATATTTCTGCTATTATTGTAAAAAGATGTGAAAATACCATCATAATAATAAAAATTTTCTTTGCCATACATCATAACCTTCAATAAATTTCTCTTAATACTTTTTCCGATTTTTTCCAGCTAAATTCTTTATCCATCTCACAAAAATTAGCAGTATAGGACGATTTATATACATTATAAATCATATCAATGAAAGACTTATCGTCATCAGCCAAAAAAATATACTTTTCATTTTCATCAATACCTTCTGCTCCAATCACATTAGTCACAACAGGAAAACCTAAAGTCAAAGCTTCAAGCACCTTTATTTTTACACCGGCACCTATATTTAATGGAAAACATGCCATATCACATTTTTTTAATACAAACTGTTCTACATCTTCAATAAAACCGGTTACTGTAATATTGTCACATTGATATCTCATAAGTTCTATAGATGGATTCGCTCCAACAATATATAAATGTTTATTCTCAATGCACAATTCTTTAAATATACGAATTAGTCTTAATGCAGCTTCGTGATTCTCTATTCTTCCCATTTGACCTAGAAAAAACAGAGCAAATTCATCACTTTTTTCCCTTTTATATACTTCCCTCATTTTTTCAATTCGTTCTAGTCTAAAATATGTATTTATTACGTTTGACTCAAGGCCATAATATTTTTTTACTAATACCTTGTCTTTATCTGAGAATGTAATTATTTGGTCGCACTTTTCTAAATATTTTTTTTCAAATCTCTCTATTCTCCTTTTTTCAAATCTTAAACAGATTTTTTTAAAGACATTTCTTTCACTGGTATATTTTCTTTCGAAACTTTGTATAGTAACATCATGTAATACTATGTTAAATTTAATATTAGGATATTTTTTCTTTATATCAGCATAATATAACATAGCTGCATATTCAGCATGAATGGCATCTATATTATATGTTTCAATAAAGTTTTCAATTTTTTTTTGAAAGATTTTATCACATCTTGTACCAAAAAAAACTGGAAAACTAAGATGACTTAAAATATTGTATAATTTTCTTCTGTTATCAATAATTATACAATCGGTCATATCATCCTTCTCTTGTTTAAAGATATTAAAATCATATTTTTTTTGTACAAAAGACAAACTATAAACTTTATGCCCTAATTTTTTTAACGTTTCTATTTCTTTCCCCATAGCTACACCGCCTGCATGAAATGCTTTTATGGAAGGATAATAAGGAGAAATATGTAATATGTTCATTTAACAATCCTTTCTATATTTTCAAATATCTATTATACAATCACTAAATCTTTTTTTTAATGCGTTATCTGAAAAGTACTCATTAAATAGTTTAATAACATTTAAATTCATTTGGGTAATTCTACTTATATCTATATTATTTATATCATCTTCTACATCATAATTGATTCCAATATTATATTGTTCTACGAACTTCCATGTATCGCCTTTTAAATTATTGATAATAGGTAATCCTATAGAAAAATAATCAATACTTTTTGTTGTTAATCCCACGCATACCGTTTCTTTCATAAGATTTAAACCAAAATGACACTTATTCATTATAGTTTCCTTCTGTTTTTCATCGAAAATTTTACCATAATATATAGCTGTACCCCCAGATTTTTCAATAATATCTACAAGTTTTTCTCTTGATTCACCATCGCCAATAATATTAACCTCAACATAAAATCCATTTTTTTTAAGGTTATAAACAACCCTTGATATTGCATTTAAATCTATAATATTATTTATGCTCCCTAAATAACATAACTTGATTGCTTTACTAGCAATATTGTCGGTAGAAACTCTTAAATATGAATTTATTTCTTGGCTCTTACATAAATATAAAGTACATCCTTTCTTTTTTAGTAATTCTTTTTTCATCCGCTCTCTATATAAATCACATTCTGTAAAGACATAATCCGCAACCTCTATTGTTTTATTTCGAATGTTTTTCCATGATTTATATATATATGTCTGCATCATTTTTTGTAATGGCATAGACTCTGGCCACATATCTATTATATCAACCATTAATTTAACTTTTTTATTTCTGATTTTATATTTTGAACACATTTTTCCCACTGAATTAGGTGGCAGTAATGCATATATTATATCTGGTTGAATTTCACTTAATCTGATATATGTATCTTTTGCAAACTTTATGTGAGATAATACTCTAGTTATAGAAATATTTTTTTTATATGATAATGTAGGTATGTATAAACAATTACTATTTTTATTTGTTATTTTATTTTTATTAATATGATCATAATCAGAAGTTAATATATCAACGTCATAGCCTTTACATATAAAAACTTCTCTTATCATTTTTATTCTCTTATCATACCAATCAAAACAACTTACAATAACCACTTTCTTTTTTTTCATTTAAATCTAACCTCACATACTATTAGAAAATCTGACATTTCAGTATGTCAAATATATAATTTTTTATATAAATATCTATATCTTAATAATATTATTTATAATATCATTATACGTATCACACGATTTTATGTCTAATCTATTAGCGTTATTAAAATAAAAGCCCTCCTGATTTTTTATCAGTATTGATTGCATTCCTAATTGCATTGGTGCTTGAAAATCTTTTCTTACATTATCACCAATATAAATTAGGTTCTCAAACGGAAGTTTCCATCTTCTCTGCATTATTCTAAATGCAATATCACAAGGTTTTCTAAATTGTTCTCCACCTAATTCATCAGTAATAATAATATCGTCAATGATATCATTTAATCCTAATGCTTCAATTTTATTTTTCTGGCCTTGCACTCTTCCGTCAGTTATAATTCCAACCTTTATGTTGTTATCTTTAAGTTTTTTTATTAAATCAAGTGCACCTTCTGAAAGTTTTATTTCTGGAATATGATTTCTATATATATCTAAACATTCTTTTTTACGATATTCCATATCATATACTTTTAAAAGTTCATCAATGGCACTCTTCTTTTCAAGAAAAAATTTCCAAAGCATATCACTTGCGCCGTCAATCTTTAAAAAACTCTCAACTGCTTTGAATCCACTTTTAACATAATCTTTCTCACAATATAATGTATCATCCAAGTCAAATATTACACCTTTTATTGACGTAGTACTTTTACCATTATCAACACAAACACTCTGATCAAATCGACTATATACGGCACCATCACATACATTTTTGTTTCCTTCTTCTATCTTATTATTATGTAAAATATTGAAAACATTCTCCGCTGAGCGAGAGCCAGCTTTCATACTTAATGTTGAGCCTCCACCAAATCTAGGATTAATCTCGATATAATAATTCACGTTTGATTTCTTTTGACGTATTAACTGCACAGTCATTGGGCCGCATGGCTTAAACTCTTCAATTAAACATTTACACTCATCTATTATAGTTGAATCTAATTCGATTTTTGTCTTTAAAACTTCTCCGGCTCGTACTGACATACGAACACGAGGAATAATTGTTATCGGATTACCCTCGTAGTCGCAAAAAATATCAACTGTATATTCAGTACCTTCAATATATGGTTGTACAATATATTCATCTATTAAATTTGAATACACAATAAGTTCTGACTCACAATTTACCTTAAAGGCATTTATACTACTACTACCATCCTTAGGCTTAATAAAGCAAGGATATGAACCACTATAATTCAAGTAATTATTAGTTGTAAACGGAACTTTTAATCCGCATTTTTCGAAAAACTTTGCAGTTAAATTCTTATCCCTACATATAGCTATTTTATCAGGCGAACTGATAAGAACTTTTGTACCAATCAATTCAAATCTATCCTTATTTTGTGACAATACTAATAAATCAGTATCAATTGTAGGAATCAATAAACTAATCTTATCATTTGTGCATATCTGTATAAGCTCATCTATATATCCATCATCTCGCATACTGCATACTATTCTTGTATAATCACAATATGACAAGGCAGGCGCATTTCCGAGCATATCAGCCCCATATATTTTTAAATCTATATCTAGTTCCAATGCAGCCTGTCGAAATGCTTGCATCAATTCGACTCTTCTCCCTGCACCAGTAAACAAAATATTACACTTATTCATCGCATCTCCTTAATTACATAATAAATAACATTAATTCCCCATAAACTCTTCCATCGTTGCTGATGTCTCCGAGCTTATTCCTTCCTTTATAAACACTGCCTTAACAGTTTTTAATAGTATCTTTAAGTCAACTATAAAAGTAACATTTCTTGTGTACTCAACATCATACTTGAATTTATCTTCCCAGCTTATAGCATTTCTACCATTAACTTGAGCTAATCCTGTAAGACCTGGTCTTACATCATGTCTATGTTTTTGCTCGTCATTATATCTTTCAAGATACCTCACAAGCAGAGGTCTTGGTCCTATGATACTCATATCACCTTTAAGTATATTGAATAACTCTGGCAATTCATCAAGACTTGTACTTCTAAGTTTCTTACCGAAGCTTGTTAGCCTCACTTCATCTGACAATAAATTACCATCTGCATCCTTTTCGCTTGTCATTGAACGAAACTTATACATATTAAATATCTTCTCGTTCTTGCCCGGTCGAGCTTGCTTAAATACAACAGGGCTTCCAAGCTTTATTCTGACGAGTATTGCTGTTATAAGCATTACAGGACTAAGGACGATTATCGCTAATAGCGATAGCGCTATGTCGAATAAACGCTTAAAAAACAGCTCATATATACCTTTACGGTGCTTTTTCATATCATTCACCTAACCTACTACTTATTTATTATAGACTTAACCATCTCTATAACTATATCTTGCTCTTCTATAGTCATCTTAATATCACTTGGAAGACACACACCTCTATTAAAGATATCTGCTCCAACATCCATACCATCTTCTGCTGATATAAAATCATGGTCTACGAATACTGGTTGGAGATGCATTGGTTTCCATATTGGTCTAGCCTCTACATTGTACTCTGCCAACTTGCTACATATATCTGTTGGTATTACCTTTATACTCTCATCCATCAACAGACAACTTAGCCAAAAATTTGGCTTAGAACATTCAAGATACGGATTCATACTTATGCCTTTCATATCCTTGAAACCGACTTCATATCTTCTATAGATTTCTTCCTTCTTATTTCTATGCTCATCTAAATGTATAAGCTGACCTCTAGCTATACCAGCTACTATGTTACTCATACGATAGTTGTAGCCTATCTCCTTATGCTCATACCATGGATATGACTCTCTAGACTGTGTTGACCAAAATCTCGCCTTCTTCACTGCCTCTTCATCATCTGATAAAAGCATTCCACCACCCGAGCTAGTTATTATCTTATTGCCGTTAAAACTTATAGCATTATATTTGCCAAATGTACCTGTTTGAACTTCCTTATATGTAGCTGACAGTGACTCGGCAGCATCCTCAATCAGTATCGCACCATACTTATCACATATAGCCTTTATCTTATCAAGCTTTGCTGGCGTTCCGTATAAGTTAACTACTATAACTACCTTTGTATCTGGGTACTTTTGGAATGCTTTCTCCAGTGCTACTGGATCCATATTCCAAGTATCTCTCTCAGAATCTATGAATACCTGCTCTGCTCCTTCATATGATACTGGATTAACTGTAGCTGCAAATGTTAGGTCTGAACAAAAGACTTTATCCCCTGGCTTTACACCTGCAAGCTTCACTGCTAGATGCAGTGCTGATGTTCCAGATATCAATGCCGCTGCTGATTTACAGCCTACATATTCACTAATCTCTTTTTCAAGATTATCAACATTAAAGCCTAGTGGCGCTACCCAGTTTTTATCAAAGGCTTCTTTTACAAACTCTCTCTCTTCACCATGCATTGTTGGAGATGAAAGCCATACTCTATTTTCAAATTTCTTGAATTCCATTCTATTAACCTCCGGAGTATATAACACTTAGTATAAGTATGAAATATTTTCTGCGTATTTACTACTCCTTCACCACATACGTCTCCACAACCTTCGCCACAGCTCTCTTAATATTCACATCATCAAGCTGACAAGCCACCTTTAACTCATCTAACTGCACCGCGAACTTGTTGTAGTCCATCTCTATAGGCTTACCTATATGTATCATACTGTTTGCTGTATCCTTTAGGCCTTCCTCGTCCATCAGTAACTCCTCATAGAGCTTCTCTCCTGGTCTTAAACCCGTATACTCTATCTTGATATCCACATCTGGCTCATAACCTGACAGCTTTATAAGATTTCTAGCAAGCTTATCTATCTTTACAGGATTCCCCATATCCAGGACGAAGATTTCTCCACCCTGTGCATATGTTTCTGCCTGGAGTACCAACGATACTGCCTCTGGTATAGTCATAAAGTATCTGACTATATCCTTGTGTGTAACTGTTACCGGTCCACCTGCCTCTATCTGCTTCTTGAAGAGTGGGATAACCGAACCGTTACTGCCTAATACATTACCGAATCTTACAGCTACATACTCTGTGTTGTAAAGAGTATCCATATATTGGACTATCATCTCACACATTCTCTTAGAGGCACCCATGATGTTCGTTGGGTTTACTGCCTTATCTGTTGAGATGAGTACGAATCTTTCTACTCCATACTTGCCGGCAGCCTGCGCTACCTTGTATGTTCCGAATACATTATTCTTTATAGCCTCGCATGGACTATCCTCCATCAGTGGCACATGTTTATGCGCTGCTGCATGGAATACTATCTGTGGACCATATTTTTCAAATATGCTTTCCACTCTATGTGTATTTCTAACTGAGCCTATAAGCACCTCTAGATTAAGCTTATCGCCGTACTTGCGTTTTAGCTCCTGCTGTATCTCGTAGGCATTATTTTCATATATATCGAAGATAATGAGCTGTTTAGGATTGTATGTAGCTATCTGTCTACATAACTCACTACCTATAGAGCCGCCACCTCCTGTTACTAGGATAGTCTTGCCCTCTATAGTCGCTCCTATCTCTGACATATCTACCTTCACTGTATCTCTGCCAAGGAGATCCTCTATCTGTACATCTCTTAGCTTAGATACTGACACATCGCCATTAACCAGCTGATATATACCTGGCAACATCTTTACCTTACGTCCTGTGTCGCTACATATATTTATTATCTCAGTCTGTACTGACTTAGGTGCACTTGGCATAGCTACATATATCTCATGTACATCATACTTTTCTACTAGTTCTGGTATATCATATCTATTTCCACATATTTCTACGCCTAGTAAATATCTACCTTTCTTATTAGCATTGTCATCCACAAAGCATTTCACTACCTTGTTTAGATGTGTCGATGCCTTTATCTCTTTTATAAGATGTGTGCCAGCCTCACCCGCTCCAACTATCATAACATTAGTTGCTGATTTGTCGCTGGTTCTACGCATCATACGTAGGAACCTGTAGCCAAATCTAAGACCTATCATAGCCATCATAAACAGTACTGCATACAAAGGATAATATGCTAGTGGTATACTATAGTCTAAGACAAATGAATACATCACAAACTGTATTACCAGATTGCTTACTGTCACTCCTATGATATAGAAGAACTCTGATACACTGGCATATGTCCACACACTTCTATACAGTCTAAAGATTCCTAACAGTATCAGCACTATCACAGTATTAATAGGTGCATACTTCAGTGCATTCACTATATACTCTGTTGGTATAGAAAGATATTTAAAGTCATATCTTACTAGAAGTGCCAGCAATGAGCATACATTGATAGCCACTATATCTAATATGATGAGCATTAACACTCGTATTTTATATTGATTATCTTTAAGTAACTTTAGCATCTTCGTTCCTCTTGTGTTTTTTATCCCTTTTATTTTGAATGCTTGCCAAATTTTGTTTCACAAATTATGGCCTTGGGTCTTTTCAACTTTCTATATGCCTACTCAACTATAACAGTTAAGTAAACGGTCTCCGACTTATTCCTATCACTGTCGAAACAATAATATCCTACCTTATATGTACCTGGTGTAGATGTATCTACATTATCATCTAACACCGTTATCTTCTTAAATAATGCATTACTACTGTCCTTATCGTCCAGTATTTCCTTTACCTGCTTACTATAGAAGTTTGCCCATGTAAGATTTTGTCCTACATTAACCTTTACTTCTGTACTCTTAAGCACCATAACTGGCTTACCATCATCACCTACTGAAGGCTTTGGTGTAGTTGGTTCTGGAGTTGTAGGCTTTGGCGTTGTTGGCTCTGGTGTGGTTGGCTTTGGTGTGGTTGGTTCTTCACTGCTTGGTTCTTCGCTACTTGGCTCTTCGCTTGATGACTGCTCTTCACCGCTAGGCTCTTCATTGCCATCATTACCGTTATCACCTTTATTGCCTGTATCTATGACATTTCCTGTAGCCATACCTACTACGCCTATACCCTCTATAGATATCTCCAATGTATCCATATCCACACTGTACGCTGCGTAATCAGCTATAGTAAATGTTCCATCATCATTTGCCACAAATACAACGCGTTTATTTGCTACATTTCCTGCTGTATCAGATACTGTAAATGTTACTATCTCTACTTTACCAAGTGATACCTCAGAACGATTGCTTACTACGATATGTTCTGTTACATTGCCATCTCTATCATCTGTAGCTGACACACCTGCCAGTAATACATCATCTGCGCAATCTAAGCTATACATTATATCCTCACCACGCACTCTGATGGATGGTGCCATTTTGTCTTCTGCTACGGAGCTTATGAAGAGTATGCACAGCGCTACTACTGTTATGATACCTGCAGCTCCTACATATAACTTCTTCATTATCTATCCCCTGCCTTCGCTGACTCCTGACCATAATCACCATACTGACCGTAATGACCATAGTGACCATAGTACTTGCCATAATACTTGCCATAGAACTTATTGTTACTCATATCTACCTTATTAAGTATAGCTCCCAATACCTTACAGCCTGTCTTCTCTAGGTCAGCTATAACCTTCTGCTCGAACTTATAGCTTATCTGGTTAGCTGCAACTACGAGCATAACTCCGTCACATTCATTAGCTACTACTGCCGCATCTGTTACACTTCCCATAGGTGGTGTATCTATGATAACGAAATCATATACATCTCTTAAATTCTTTAAAAGAAGCTTAAATCTCTTGCCACCTAGAAGCTCTGATGGGTTTGGCGGAACTGGTCCTGCTAATACCATAAAGAGATTTTCTATATTTGTAGAGTATACTACCTCATCAAATGGCTTCTGTCCTGAAAGGAAGTGACTAAATCCCTCTGTGGCTTTTTGTATCTTATATCTTGTTCTAACTACTGACTTACGTAAGTCCGCATCGATATATATAACTCTCTTGCCCATCTCTGCCAACGCTACTGCAAGGTTAAGAGATACGCTTGACTTTCCTTCATTTGGAGTTGCACTGGTAAGCGCTACTACCTTTGTCTCCTGTCCACAGAACATAAGATTTGTTCTAAGTGCCTTAAATGACTCATTTGCTCTATAATCGCTTGATGCCAACTGGTCTTTATTGAGATTAATCTTTATCATATCGCTCACCTACTTTCCTTCTGTCTCTGTATGCTTTGGCGCTGCCTGTCTTGGTGCTGCCGTTCTAGGTGCAGCCTGTCTTGCCACTGCCTGTCTAGCTGCTGGTCTAGATGACTTTCCACCCTGCTGTGGCTGTTCTAATGACAGATCCTCCATCTCGAATACTGGTATACTACCGAGTACGCTGATACCTAAGTATCTCTCTATATCATCTGTTGTCTTGATTCTATCATCCATTATAAATCTGATAACTATAACTGCGCATGCCATAAATGCACCTAAGATAAATGCTATAACTGCATTTCTAGTTGATGCTGGACCAACTGGTGCTGTTGCCACCGCACCTTCTTCTGCTATGTTTACCATCTCACTATCCATTATCTCACAGATACGCTTAGCCGATACCTTTGCGATACAGTCTACTATTCTCTTTGCTCTGATAGGTGATGTATCAGTTACTGTTATCTTTATCATACGAGAGTTTGTTACGACACTTGCATTAACCATACCAGCCAATTCACCTGTTGTCATACCAAGGTCAAGTTCTGATATAACCTGCTCCATAACTGGTCTAGTTGTGATGAGTACAACATAGTCGTTTGACAGATATGTAGATACTGACACGTCACTTGATGTTAAGTTGTCCGATGTCTTATTGATTACATATATCTGTGATGTAGATGTATATGTCTTAGGTACAAAACACTTAAAATATGTAAATGTAAGTACTGCTAGCACTACACCTGTAAGTAAGATATATCCTGCCTTAGACAGTAGCAGGAAGAATATCTGCTTAATATCTATCTCTATAGTTGCGTTATCTCTGTTTTCCATGATGTACTTCCTCTCTTAATGTTATCTTATATATCTACTGCCCAATATGCTAATCTACCATACAAGGCCCGATATTGATTTCCTTTTGTTACTAAAATCTATCCTCTATAACTGCTAGCTGATTATCTCTAAATATCTGGTATGCATAATCCTCTCCGCATTTCTTTGCCACATATTTATAGCATTCACTTAATACAGGTCTACGTCTACCATCGCTATGAGCATCTGATGCCACAAAGGATATAAGTTTTTTCTTGAGTATCTTCTTGGTATACTTCTGCGCATCCTTGCCACATTCACCTATGACACTTTGAGCATTTATCTGCAGTAACGCTCCTAGTCGTATAAGCTCTATGGCCCTGTCAAAGTCCTCTATCATGCACATATACCTCTCTATATGTGCCACAATAGGTACATAGCCATTCATACCTGCTTCATTGACTGCTCGCTGTATCTTTCTAAAATCCACCATAGGGTCAAACTCTATCAAGATACATCTGCCACCTGCCATAGTATGTAGCCTACCTTCTTCAAGCATATCCATAGCATCTGAGAAATAATATATCTCACAACCTGGATATATCTCCATATCCATCTCATGCTTATTAAGCCACATGTTCAGCTTATTCACGCCAGCCTGAATATCTTCATACTCTGCCATAGCTCGTCCTATATGATAATGTGGTGTTGCTATAATCTTTCTTATCCCATCCTCATACGCCATCCTAAGCATATTTTTCGTCTGCTCCATATATTTAGAGCCGTCATCTATGCCAGGAATGATATGACAATGGATATCGATTAGATCAGGTATCACCATATCTGTTACCTCTTTTATCTTTGATTTTTTCCGCTGCATTTACACAGCTTTCCCATCTATACGCATACGCATACACTATATAATTTTACTACCACATATTACATAAGTCAACAAAAAATCCTAGGTTTATATTTCCTAGGACTTTCCGCTATTTTCACAAATTTTATTTACTTTTTTGTCTTTATATAGTCCTTCCACTCCTTATCCTCGTAGCTATATGATATGTGGCGTACTCCACCGAAGTCATACATAGGACTATACTTTTCTGTTCCGTATTTTATCTTTTCTGATGTTAACGTCCACTTTGTTTCCATTCCCCAAGGTATACACTGATAAGCTTCTACTATTCCCTTTTCTATACAAGATAAAATGTGAGTTCTAAGCGCCATATTAGTTGCATATTCTCCATCCTTTTGTATAGATTTTGTCCACTGCAGGAATGTCTTAGCTACTGTATCCTCTTTACCATCTCCATCAAAGTCATATGTTATAGTTACTTTTTCTGCAGCAGGATTCCATCCGCAGCTTTCCTGTACCACACCTGCGTAATCCTCATCTGTATAACATCTTATAAGTGTAAATGGGTCATAAACATCTCCACCCCACGCACTTTTTATCATCTCTATCTGGCCACTTGCAACTGCACTATATCTATCGGTGTTGCTACACTGATATACTATGCTTATCTTTCCATCAAAGCCTGTACCCTCTGTAGCCTTCGCCAACATTTCATTTAAAGCCTTTTCCTCTGCCTTATCTGCCTCTGTAAGTTGGCTGTAATCACCTACTATACAGTTAATCTGTATCTTTTGACCATCTTTATAATTCTTATTAAGGATAGCTCTGTCATATACTGTCTTAAATAACGCTTTTGCCGCCTCTATATCATTTGTAGTAGCACTAGCAGATACCTCTCCTGCCGCATCTCTATATATAGATGTCTGATTATGAGCCATATCTGTATAATAAGCTCCATTTATCAAGTAATTAGCTGGTACATAGTTTATTCCAGCTATTTCGCATATTTTAGTTCTATCGATAGTTAATGACATCGCCTTTCTAAACTCGTCATAAGATAACACTCTCTTGTTATTGCCCTGTCCCTCAGCTACTTCTAAAGCTATAAGGTCGTCTAACTCTGTAGCAAATACCCATCTGTATATATATGGCACATCTATCTTCTGAAGCTTTTCAGACTGCGCATATGCCGCCATACTTTCCGGTTTAAGCTCCACATAATCTAACTGACCACTTTCATACATCTGTATAACCTCTGCATGCGTAGAAACTACATCTATAACGATATCAGTAGTTTGGAACTGTGCCGCATGCTTTTTATCATCATAGCCATACCATTTATCATTCTTTTCAAGAGTTATCTCTTTTGTCTTATAAGACTTAAGCTTGTATGGTCCATATGATACATATACATTTTTCTTATTTTGAGCGTTTTGTTTATTATCATCAGACTCTTTGTCAGCGTCTTCATTTTCATCAGATGTCTTATCCGCCTTTGTAGCCTCGTATGTTATCCAGTTATTTCTCATAGTCTGATAGAAGTCAAACTCTGACACTGAAGCCTCTGTTATATAATATAATGTATAATCATCTACCTTTATCAATCCAACAGTGTCAAAAGATACTTCTGCGTATTTCTCGCCTGTTGGTATATAGATATACTCGCTAACATACTTAGCGTACTTGGCATTAGCTGCAAATAATCCATCATACAATGCCTTAGCTGTTACTTTATCACCAGCCTTGCCCAATGCACCTTTTATATCTACCATCTTAGTTGTTGTATCCTGATAGTTGATAAATCCTGTAGCCGTATTGCACTCTATACCAAATGCACTCTTCACATCTAGCATAATCTTATCTGCTAATACTCCCTTTGCCAAAGCCTCTTCTACTGACTTATAGCCACAGCTAGCCAATGTTCCTATTATATCTTCTCCTACCCTATTGTTAAATGTATACCCCATTGCTCCTTGCAAAGATGTACCATTTATATCTTTATCCGTATAGGTTTTAATCCTTTCTGTATCATCAGACAATAGCAACATACTCATAGACTTTATATAGGTATCTGCTGTTATAGGTGTACCTTCTTCAAAAGTTGCTGATTTATTAAGCCTTATCTCCCATACTCTGCCTGTACTTTCCGCAGGAATATTCCATTTTTCTTTATCACCAAAACTAGCTGTTACATCTTTAATGGATGCTGCCATCTCGTAACACCATTCCCATGTGCCATCGCCCTTTACCTGTACATCAACCAAACCCATCTCTGTGTACTTTTTCACCTCATTCATAGGGTCTTCACCCTTCATAACGTATGTGTTATATGTGTATACTTTCTCAGGCTCTTTCTTCTCTTCCTTCTTCTTATTATTGCCATTACAGCCCACTACTGACATAGTCATTACCAATGCCAAGCCTATAGCCCCTATTTTCTTTACGATACCACTATTTACCACAGTGAATCCTCCTTATACAAATATTCTTACAGACTCTATTGATTTATATTTTATCATCAATTAGTCTTTGATTTTTGTTATCTTTACTTATCTTTACGTTCTTCTTATTATTTTTATCATTTTTCCAAATTTTATAATACTCTCTATAGCTTACTATTTTATTAAATATTTGTCAAACAATCAGTAACACTGACAACCCCTCCCACGTAATATGTATTGTAAAACAAAATTTATGGAGGCACAATTTTATGTGTAATTGTAATGTTTCAAATTGCGACAATTCAGGAGTATTCGGCGGTGGTAACAACTGTCTCTTCCTAATCCTCATCCTTTTATTCTGCGGTGGTAACGGCGGCGGATGTGGTTCTGGATTATTTGGTGGTGGCAACAACTGCTGTTCATGGATTATCCTCTTACTTCTCTTCAGCTCATGTGGTAATGGCAATAGCGGCTTATGGTCTAACAATAGCTGCGGCTGTGGTTCTAGCTGTGACTGTGGTTGTGGTTGCGAGAGAAATTCTTGCGACTGCGGATGTGGTTGCAACTAATTGCTATAGCTTGTCTAAACTACGAAAACTCCCTCTAGTATCTCTAGGGGGAGTTTTTTACTTAGGTAGTTTTGTTTTCGTTGTCGCTATTTTCTTTATCTCTATTTTTTTATCTCTGTTTTCTTTTTCTCTATTTCGTTATGTCTATTTTGTTATCTCTATTTTGTTATCTCTATTTTATATACGTTCATAATGAATATTCCAGACTATCCACGCATAGATTAAATTAAAATGATGTATGTATGAGCTACTATGAACCAACTACCACCTATGACACTACTTGATTACAAAGTGTCGAACAAGGAACTCAATATGCTCAAAACAATGCTCCCCTACGTAGATATACATTTCCAACCATTTTTAGCTATGTATATCAAATACATTGAATTACGGGCAACCATTGATTTATTTGCAGGCGGTAGAGATGTTTTTAATACCCAAAATCAACCTTCCCCCAACATATCGAGCATCCTGTCATGTATATCTCCATACCTTTCACCTGAAGAACGAGAGTCTATGGAAAATATGCAAAATATACTTAACACAGTGCAAATGTTTGAGCAATATAAAGATATGTTTTCTCCTGATATGATGGATGTTTTCGGTGGAATGGATAATTTCGGTGGAATGGATAATTTTACTGATATGGGAAATATGGCTGACATAATATCAATGTTTAGCCAACAAAACAGTTCTACATAGCAATACATAACTTAAAAGAAAGGAATCTATATGGATACATCTAAATATGAGGAATTAAAAAACAATCCTGCTTTAAAGGATATTAGTCCTGAAAAGCTAGAACTTTTACTTACCCTAGTCTCACGTGCAGAAACTCTTAAACAAAATGAAGTAATGCCATTCTTCCTATCCATCGCAAAGGAAGCCAACAGCAAAGGAGTTCAATTCAATGATGCTGAAACAGAAGTTATCCTAAGTGTCTTAAAAAAGCGCATGTCTCCAGCCGACATAAAGAAAATCGATATGATTAGAAATCTCACAAATATGATACAAGCCAAAGCAAAGAAGTAAATTATAGCTATATAACCTCTTAAAAGGCGTTAGTATTCAGAAGTGAACGCTAACGCCTTTTAAAACTTATTCTACAGTTATTCCATTGTCTAAAAGAATTTTCTCTAACTGATGTAATTTCTCTGCTAGCAATTCTTTCTCGCTTGTCAGTTGCTCTTTCTCATTTGACCACTGCTCTTTCTCATTTGACCACTGCTCTTTTATTTGCGACACTTCATCTGAGAGTTCCTCTATCCTCTTCATATCATTTATATATTCCATACGAGCAATACATCTTTGACGCATATCAATATCTGCATTATATTCATACATTGACTTTGAAGCTTCTAATAATTCTGGAGCCTTATCTGCTATCATCTTCAATTCCTCCCATGTTTTTGCTTTAAATAATCTAACCCAATCGTCCAAATGGTATTCCTTATCTTCATCCGTTGCTAAATCTGTCCCATTTAAGTCTACCACACCTATAACGAACTTGTCATTAAAAATCTTATGATTCTTCACATTCATAAGCTTATATGTAGCATAGAATTCTGGACTATCTTTAAATAAAGTATAATCCAAAAATCCGATATGTATAACTGGCTTAGCATGTATATAGTCATCGCCTTTGTTCTGGTCAGCAAAATTTCTGCTTATATAACTCAATGATCTATCTGTCCAGTTCAACCTATTTACCACCTGCATCTCAAGATTAATAGATGTATGATTATTTAATGTTATACTAATGTCTAAATAAAAATCCTTTGCATCTA
>JBGVKG010000067.1:0-6700 GCA_045123575.1 Lachnospiraceae bacterium | reverse complement strand
ATCGACACGATGTCGAATTGCCTGCCGGTTGCGTATATTTATTTAGCGTAAAAAAGTAATGTTCTTAGATAGTCTAGCACTCGTAACCGAGAACGAAACTATACCTTTAATATCAAAGTCTTAGTCGTACAAACCAGAATTCAACATTAAGATGTTGCCCTAGCTGCATCGTGTTTTTTATTGATAAAGTAGACTACAATGTTAGCTGAAACGATAATGAGGTTGATAAAATAAACAATAAGAACATAATTTATGTTATGGCTTGCTATTTTGGCTGTTATGCCAGCAATATAACCTACAATAATGAGAAGTATAAACTGTAAACTCATATTCTCTGCAGATTTAGCCTTGATATTTTTCATAAGTGAGAGTGGCCAAGAGAGACCAAAACATATTAACATAGCTGCTTCTAAGAAATTTGTCATAATATTAACTCCTTTGCATATTATATTTTTTTATCTGCTACATTATATGATTGATTTAATTATAAATCCAATATATAATATGAGTATAACTTATAATGTTAAACCTATGAATAATCAATGATTCATATTCAATATTATAGTACGATAATAAAGATTTTAGATAATATACTACAAGACGCTTGAGAATATAACGAGAGGAGAAGGCTTATGGAATTAACACAGATTAGATATTTCTTAGAGGTGGCAGAGAGCCAACATATGACTAGAAGTGCAGAGAAGCTTCATATAGCTCAACCATCATTGACGCAGGCTATACATAGGTTAGAGGAGAGTGTAGGTGTGCCACTGTTTGAGTCTAAGGGGAGAAATATTGTATTAACTGAATATGGCAAATATCTTAAAAAGAGACTTATTCCAATAGTAGAGGAATTAGATTTATTACCGGAGCAGTTACAAACTATGGCGAAGCTGTCACATGAGACCATACATCTTAATGTACTTGCGGCATCATGGATGGTTACGGAGGCTATTATTGATTATAAACAGAACGAGAAAAACCTTAACTTTCAGTTGATTCAAAATCATCAGAGTGATGTGTATGACATAGAGATAACATCTGTAAGTAGCTATGATTGGGATAAGAGGATGACTAAAAAAGGTAAAGAGGCCATAAATCTTAAAGAGGAAAAGACAACATTTGCCTGTGAGGAGCAAATATTTTTGGCAGTTCCCAATATAGAAAAGTACGCAAATAGAGAGAAGATTAAGTTAGCAGAGGTAATGGAAGAAGGGTTTGTAAGCCTTGCTGGCTCTAAGCAATTTTCAGCTATTTGTGATAGATATTGTAGGGATATTGGATTTAAGCCTAAGGTTATCTTTGAAAGTGATAATCTAACAGCTGTAAAAAATATGATTACAGCAAATATGGGTGTGGGTTTTTGGCCAGAGTTTACATGGGGAAGTGTCAATAAGAGCCTGGTTAAATTACTTGCAATAGAAGATATTGATTGTAAACGTGAAATTATTATATCTTGTAATCTAAACAAAGATGATAATAAAAATGTACTAGATTTTTATGAGTACCTTAAAAACTTCTGTTTAAATAGAAAGAAGAATAAATATGAGTGAACATTATAAATACTTTGAAAATAACCAATGTGAATATTATCCTTGTCATAAAGGGACTAGGCGTGTAAATTGTCTGTTTTGTTATTGTCCTATGTATCCGTATGAAGGTTGCCTCGGCAATCCAAAGTATATTGACGTAGATGGCAAGACTATAAAAGATTGTTCGGACTGTATTTTTCCTCATAGTGAGAAAAATTTTGATGCTATTATGCAGTTTATAAAGTCGAAGCAATAGCACTCATAATGTATACTTGATTAAAGACACTGTCTATGATAATATCATATCGTTTAGAAAGGAAACAGGTGAGAGTCCTGTACGAGCCCGTCGCCGTAAGGTGCATTGAAGGATTTATTCTACCAGATGCCGCAAATCTGGGACAAACCATTGAGATATGCTACATAGTAGTTACTTGAGAAGGTGGATGAATCAGCACTAAGTCGAAATATTTTCTAAACAAAATCCTTTTACAAGATATGCTTGCGAGTGCCAAGTGACAAAAGGAAATATTATTTTAGGAGAACATAATATGAGAAAGAACAATTTTATGAAAAAATTGTCGCTCATTCTGTGTGTGGTGTTTATTGCGGCTATGACACTTTTTACAGCTTGTAGCGATAATAAGGCTAAGGATGAGCCGACAACAACTGTAACTGATAACAATGAAAAAGAGTCGCCACATGATGATTCCAATGTCTTGGGTGAAGGTGAGGTGTCATTTACATTTACTGTTGTAGATGGCGCTGGTAATGAGACTAAGTTCACTATCAACACAGACAAGAGGAAGGTTGGTGACGCATTGTTAGAGCACAAGCTTATCGAAGGTGAAGATGGTGACTACGGCTTGTATGTTAAGAAGGTTAATGGTATCACGGCTGATTATGATGTTACAAAAACATACTGGGCATTTTACATTGATGGGAAGTATGCTATGACAGGTGTGGATAAAACAGACGTGAAAGCTGGGGTGGTATATACATTTAAGGTGGAAAAGTGATGAAGCTTAGAGCAAAGGAAATAGCTATATTTGGTATGCTAGGAGCACTTATGTATGTAAGCAAAATGGTTATGGAGTTTGCGCCAAACATCCATCTATTAGGTGTATTTGTCATAGCTATAACAGTTGTCTATAGAGTTAAAGCATTGTATCCTATTTATGTATATGTACTGTTAAATGGATTATTTTCTGGATTTAATATGTGGTGGGTACCATATCTATATATATGGACAATTTTGTGGGGAATAACAATGTTTTTGCCACAGAAGATGCCTAAGGTGTTTAAGCCACTGGTGTATATGGTTGTGTGTGGATTACATGGGTTCGCATTTGGAACATTGTATGCGCCAGCACAGGCCATAATGTTTGGATTTGATTTTGATACAACTATTAAGTGGATAATTGCTGGATTACCATTTGATTTTATACACGGTGTAAGCAATTTTTGCTGTGGAGTACTGATAGTTCCAATTGTTATGGTATTAAAGAAATTCAAAGACTAATAAAGTATAGTAATGTATAGCTATATAAGCAGTGAGATATAAGAACAAAGAGTTTGTCAACATAAATGATGGCAAACTCTTTTCTTTATTTTAATTATACTATTGTCAGTTTTCTAGTGTATTCACTTGGAATATCAGCCTTATATTTTTGACGAATAATCATGTTGTATAGCTCATCACAGTATAGGCTGTGAGAAAGCATACGGCGATCAATGTCTGTCAGTGATAGGTTGTCATTTGCTTCAGATAGCTGTCCGATAATGGTTAGAATCCCTTTTTTCTTGATTTCATTTAATACAAATGAGGCATTCTTTTTGAAACCTAGCAATTTCACATATGATGAAACACCGTTAGATAGGTAAGCGTCTATATCTTTTTTTGTAATGTCAAGTGTAAGTGCAAGCAAAGCTCTAGATATGGATGTGTATGCAATGTTTTTAGTTTTTAGCTTGCTAGTCAAGTTGGAAAAACTATTATAGCTATATAATATATCCTTACTTGACATACGATTAGCTAGGTCGGTGTCGATGCCTGCATAGGTAGTCAGTTTTTCTATACCATCATCTTGTAATGCTAAAGATAATAGTTTGCCACTAAGAAGAGAAGAAAAATCATCCTCGGTTATAGGGGCAGTATGATTAAGAGTTTTGGCATAAGTATCATCAAATGAAAATAACTCTTCAAGGATAAAATGATTGTCTGTATTAAAGTCTGTTATAGCAGAACGAAGGGATGACGCAGAGTATAAAGCATCATTGGCTTCGTTATGATGATAAGTAGCATTAGTTCTTGTGATGGCAACTGGTTTTATAGAACTATTTAAAGACATTAATGCTTTAAGGTATTCAATGGCCAGTATGTTGTTTGGTTTGTCGGTTACTTGGACACAACTATCACCTAAAAGTACAGCTAGAGCTTTACTTCTAGCAGAGGCGTAAGGTAGACCTGTCTTTACGTGTTCTTTTATAAGTTCATTTAACTTATGGCCATTATCAATTTTTGCTTCTAGTAATGTTTTGGCGATTGAAGATAAAACAGATATATCATCGCATTCACTACCAAAACAAATATAATCAATGCACCCCATCTTGTGAAGTAGCGTAACAGCGGCAGTAGCAAAGTATTCAGCACTACTACAGGCAAAAGGCAATGGTAGCTCAAATATAACATCAGCTCCGTGATTTAATGCTATAGCTGTACGAGTATACTTATCCATAAAAGCAGGTGTTCCGCGCTGTACGTAATTTCCACTCATAACGACAACGCATGCATCAGCTCCAGTTAGCTCCTTTGCGCGCTGTATGTGATATGCGTGACCTTTATGAAAAGGATTATATTCAGTTATAAGACCAACTATTTTCATCAGATAACTCCTCAAATCTATCTATTTCTTAACACTTATATTTCTAATTGCTTTCACTTATCATTCACATTACTATGTAAAATTAATTTTGTAAAGATAAAAATGCTTAAGTTGACACAATATATAAGTGTTGAAAGAGAGGTTATATAAATGAAGAAATTATTAGCAATATCGATGATAGCTGTAATGGTTGCTACATCAGTTACAGGCTGTTCTACGAAAAAAGGAACAAATCAGGAGAAAACTACTATAAATTCATCAACTGAAAAGCCAACCGAGAATGTGGAAAAGTTTGATATAGAAGTTAATTATAGCGATAAGGAACAATTATCAATCACATCGAGCGAGGTAAAAAACTATAAAAAAGTTATTACACTAGGAAAAGATGATGTAAATATCAAGGAATCTGGTGAGTATGTTATAGAAGGAGAACTTAAAGATGGTCAGATTATAGTAGATGTACCAGATACAGATACAAAGGTAGTTACGTTGATATTTAATGGTGTAAATATTACATGCAGTGATTCAGCACCAGTTTATGTAAAAAATGCAGACAAGGTTGTAATCTCTCTTGTAGAAGGAACCATTAACACTTTGACCGATGGAGAATCATACGCATATGATGATGTAACTGAGGAAGAGCCAAATGCTTGCATTTTTTCAAAGGATGATTTGGTTATATCAGGTGAGGGAACATTAAATGTAAATGGTAACTTTAATAATGGTATAGCAAGCAAGGATGACTTAACTATAACAGGTGGCATCATAAATGTAAAAGCTGTAAATAATGGCTTAAAGGGTAAAGATTCTATAGCAATTAAGACAGCAAAGGTTACTGTAGATGCAGGAGCAGATGGACTTAAGTCAGATAATGCAACTGAGGAAGGAAAGGGATTCATACTTATAGAGGATGGAATATTTAAGATAACTTCGGGAGAGGATGCAATACAGGCAGAAACATGTCTCGAGATAAAAGGCGGTACATTCGACATAGTAACAGGTGAGGGTGCTAAAATTACTAGCTGGGGCAACCAAAATGACTGGGGCAAGCCAGGTAATAAATGGGGACAGCAGTCAAACTCTAGCTCATATACAGAGACAAGTATCAAGGCTATAAAGGCTGGATATGATATAACTATAAGTGGTGGAACATTTAATATATCATCAGAGGATGATGCCATTCACTCAAATATTACAGCACAGATAAGCGGTGGAGCATTTAATATAAAGTCTGGAGATGATGGGATACACGCAGATGATACATTAACTATAAATGGTGGAGACATAACTATTACACAGTGTTATGAGGGAATAGAGGCAACATATATAGTTATAAATGATGGTAATGTCCATGTTGAATCTACAGATGATGGTTTTAATGCAGCAGGTGGCAATGATTCATCTGCTATGGGTAATCGTCCTGGTAAAAATCCATTTGCAGAAGGTACAGGTTCTCTTACTATAAAAGGAGGTTATATATATATAGACGCAAGTGGTGATGGGTTAGATGCCAACGGAACATTTGATATGTCAGGCGGCTTTGTTATAGTCAATGGCCCGGATAACAACGGAAATGGAGCATTCGATTATGGTTCAAGTTGTACAATGACAGGCGGTTTTCTTATAGCTGTAGGAGCATCGGGTATGGCACAGATGCCAAGCAGTGCGACTATTAATTGTGTTATGGTTACACTAAACAAAACTGTATCGCCGGGTACACTTTTAAATATATCAGACAGTGAAGGAAACACTGTGTTGACCTTTAAGGCAACTAAGTCATACAACAATTTTGTGTTCTGTACACAGGCACTTCAAAAAGGAAAAACCTATACTGTAAGTACAGGAGGAACAGTTGCAGGTGATGAAAAAGATGGTATTTACGCTGGTGATTACTCTGGTGGAACAGAACAGACAACATTTACAATAGAAAGTACAATTACAGGCAACTCAGGCGGCGGCTTTGGTAGCGGTATGGGTGGCGATATGGGAGGCGGTTTCCCAGGAGGAGGCGGCTTCCCCGGTGGTGGACGTAAATAAATTTGTGTTTAATGAGCCATGTCGACATGTTCGAAAGCTCTGCTTTCTCACTGTCGCGGCATTCGCCGTATACATCTTCACACATAGAAAAAGTCCTGCCCGAAAGCAAGCTCTCTGAGGTGACCCCCAAAAGTTAGACTTTTTAAGCGTAGCAGTTTTATAGGCTGCTACGCTATTTTTTTATGCAGCCAAGCTAGATAGCCTATATTCGATAGGACTCATCCAACCAAGTTTTTCTTTGATACGTTT
>JBGVKG010000066.1:0-54102 GCA_045123575.1 Lachnospiraceae bacterium | reverse complement strand
AATCCACCTGGGAACATGATAATCTGTGACTTAGCGATACTCTCGTCGAATACCTTTACAGACTCTCTGATATCATCAGCATTTAAGTTCTTAAATACCTTAACGATAGTGTTTGCACCAGCCTTCTCAAATGCTCTTGCTGAGTCGTACTCACAGTTTGTACCTGGGAATACTGGGATGAATACTGTAGGTTTAGCTACCTTATTCTTGCATACATATACGCTACCACCTGTATAGATAGGTGTGTCTAATACTGTCTTATCTGTTGTAGCCGCTGTTGGGAATACCTTCTCAAGTGGAGCTTCCCATGTAGCGATAGCATCTTCAAGAGCAATAACCATATCGCCATACTTGATGCTAGCCTCTGCTGTTACCTCACCGATGACCTTTACTGCGTCTGACATAGAAGCTATAGCTGCTTCGATTTCAGCCATCTTATCTGCTGAAACTTCTGCTACGATATTACCAAACTCTACTGCAAAGAGCTCTGAAGGTGCTACACACTTATCACAGATAGATATACCCATCTTATTACCGAATGCCATCTTAGAAAGTGCTGCTGCCATACCCTTTGAATCAAGTGCATACGCTGCTACGATAGCCTTCTTCTGGATAAGCTCATGAATCATATCGTAAAGCTTCATTACCTGAGCGTAAACTGGCTTATCGTACTCGTCCTTCTCTATAGAGAACTTAACTAACTTATTGCCTGCCTTCTTAAGCTCTGGTGTTACGATGTCACCTTCTTTAGCTACATCTACTGCAAATGAAACTAATGTAGGTGGAACATCTATATCATTGAATGTACCTGACATACTATCCTTACCACCGATTGATGGAAGACCAAATCCAAGCTGAGCGTCATAAGCACCAAGTAACGCTGCAAATGGCTGGCTCCAACGGCTTGGGTCAGATGTCATACGTCTAAAGTACTCCTGGAATGTAAATCTAATCTTCTTGTAGTCACCACCGTTAGCAACTATCTTAGCAACAGACTCAACTACTGCATAGATAGAACCATGGTATGGGCTCCATGTTGAGAGATATGGATCAAATCCGTAGCTCATCATTGTTACTGTATCGCACTTACCCTTGAGAACTGGAAGCTTAGCTACCATAGACTGTGTCTCTGTAAGCTGATACTGTCCACCGTGTGGCATAAATACCGAACCAGCACCGATTGAACCATCGAACATCTCTACAAGACCCTTCTGTGAACATACGTTAAGGTCTGATAATGTGTTCATCCACTGTGTCTTTACATCATCTACAGACTTATCTGCAAAGTAGTTATCCTCCTTAACAGGCATCTCTACCTTAACATCTGTCTCCTGATGAGCACCGTTTGTATCTATAAATGCTCTAGATAAGTCTACTATAGTCTTACCTCTCCACTTTAATGTCATACGAGGGTCTTCCTTAACAACAGCTACCTCAACTGCCTCAAGATTCTCCTCTGCTGCATACTTCATAAACTCTGCAACATCCTTAGGATCGATAACTACAGCCATTCTCTCCTGTGACTCTGATATAGATATCTCTGTTCCGTCAAGACCTGCATACTTCTTTGGTACCATATCAAGGTTGATATCAAGACCAGCAGCAAGCTCACCGATAGCAACTGATACACCACCAGCACCGAAATCGTTACACTTCTTTATAAGCTTAGAAACCTCTTCTCTTCTAAAGAGTCTCTGTATCTTTCTCTCTGTAGGAGCATTACCCTTTTGAACCTCTGCACCACATGTCTCTATAGACTTCTCTGTGTGTACCTTAGATGAACCTGTAGCACCACCACAGCCATCACGACCTGTACGGCCACCCAGTAAGATGATGATATCACCTGGATCAGATGTCTCTCTCTTAACTGCACGTCTTGGAGCAGCACCCATAACAGCACCAATCTCCATTCTCTTAGCAACATAATCTGGATGATATATTTCCTTAACAAGACCTGTTGCAAGACCTATCTGATTACCATATGAGCTGTAACCATTAGCTGCGCCACGAACAAGCTTCTTCTGTGGGAGCTTTCCTGCCATAGTATCCTTAACAGACTTAGTAGGGTCTGCTGCGCCTGTTACACGCATAGCCTGATATACATATGTACGTCCTGAAAGTGGATCTCTGATAGCTCCACCAAGACATGTAGCAGCTCCACCAAATGGCTCTATCTCTGTTGGGTGATTATGTGTCTCGTTCTTGAAGTTTACAAGCCACTCCTCAACCTGTCCATCTACCTCTACTGGTACAACGATAGAACATGCATTGATCTCTTCTGACTCTTCCTGGTCATCTAACTTGCCTTCCTTCTTAAGCTTCTTCATAGCGAGGAGTGCAATATCCATAAGACATACAAACTTGTCATCTCTACCCTTGTAAAGTACCTCTCTGTCAGCCATATAGTTGTTGTATGTATCAACGATAGGCTTGTTGTAATATCCATCCTCAAACTCAACATTCTTAAGTTCTGTCTGGAATGTTGTATGACGGCAGTGATCTGACCAATATGTGTCAAGAACTCTGATTTCTGTCATAGATGGATCTCTATTCTCTTCATTCTTAAAGTAATTCTGTATATGAAGGAAGTCCTTAAATGTCATAGCAAGGTTAAGTGAATCATATAATTCCTTAAGCTCTGTCTCTCCCATATCCTTGAAGCCATCCATAATCTTTACATCTGCTGGCTCATCAAATACTGTAACAAGAGTCTCTGGTTTTACCATACCTGTCTCTCTTGAATCTACTGGGTTGATACAGAAGCTCTTTATGCTCTCAAACTGCTCATCTGTTATAGTTCCTTCTACAACATATGTCATCGCAGTCTTAATAACAGGTGTTTCATTCTCATTTAAGAATCTTACACACTGCTCTGCAGAATCAGCTCTCTGGTCAAACTGTCCTGGAAGATATTCTACACTGAATATTCTATCTGTCTCACCGTATGGGAATGTTTCCTCATACACATTATCAACAGGTGGCTCAGAAAATACTGTGTTAAGTGCCTTTGTATATGTATCATCTGTCAGATTCTCCACATCATAACGTACAAGAACACGTACACCTGTAACTGTCTTAATGCCTAAGAAGCTACCGATTTCTTCTTTTAATTCTTTCGCCTTTACAGCGTAAGGAGCTTGTTTCTCAACATAAACTCTTCTAACCTTGCTCATAAGTACCTCCACGTCTTACTTCGATAAAATGTTTAGTCTTTGATACTCGTTTTGCTATATACAATAGTAAACCCATTGTAATTACGAGTACTATAAATATTACCACTATTCGTATGGCAGTGTCAACAAAAAAACCTTCTGGAACTATATTAATCAATCTGCTGACCGCCGGGTCTAATATCCATTCATAATCACTGAAAAATAGAGCATGAAATTTGTAGAATGCACCGGTAAAATCTACTACCGCATATACTCCAATGACACCAATTATGACGCTTAAGTATCCAACAGTCCATTTATAGGCTGAAAAAATAATTCTTTTAACTCCATCAAAGTTTAATAATACACATAGATTTGCAAACACCAAGCCTCCTATCAACAAAGCCACTCTTCTTACATATATCGCCCCAAGAAAAAGCCCCTGTACATCCACCATATGACTTTTATCCCTCTCATCAAAGAACTCAACCTGCTGGCCATCCACATTGGCATAGATAATCAAATTTTCTCTATCTCCTCGAAGATAACTAAGCATCTGCTTTGTCACCCTCATAAGCTCATCCATCTCCACTGCCATTAGGCCCTCATCCTGTATCACATCATACTTCTCATACTCCGATTCAAAGTATCCCATATCGGCATAAACAGCCAACTCAACTGCACTTATAATAAGTACGACAAATACACATAACATAAATGCCCATGCTAAAAAGCCTTCTATTATCTTTATCCCTTTCATTTACCACTTACCTGTTCCTTATTTTCATTGTCCCAAAATCCCTTTATTCTATCCGATATGTTATGAAGTCTAACCGACTCAATATCATTCCATTCTCTAGGAAATAAGCTTCTGTACTCATGACTCATAAATCTCTCATCAAGTAACGCTATAACTCCCCTGTCGGTATGCGTTCTTATAACTCGTCCTGCTGCCTGCTGTACCTTATTCATACCTGGGAATCTATATGCGTAATCAAAGCCATTAAATCCTTGATCCTTAAAGTAATTCAAAATAATCTCTCGCTCAGTGCATACCTGTGGCAAGCCTGTCCCTACTATGACAGTACCAATAAGCCTATCATCCGTTAGATCTATCCCTTCTGAGAATATGCCACCCATTACACAAAAAGCCACCATAGACCTGTCACCTGCTTCGTCGAACTGTTTTAAGAATTCCTCCCTCTCACTTTCAGACATCTTATTCTTCTGGTATATAATATCTATCTCACCGTATTTGGCCTGTGTAAGTGCAACATCATATACCGCTCTAAGCAAGCTATATGATGGGAAGAATACCATATAATTACCTGTCTTAGCCGATACTATTGCATATATATACTCTGCTATTTTCTCATACTCTGTCTGATTTCTGCGGGTATATTTACTAGTTACGTCAGAGCCTATAACCATAAGTCTATTTTTCTGGTCAAATGGAGAATCTATATACATCGCATAATCATCCTTATTGCCACTTAGAAGCTCCTTATAATAGTTAATAGGCAGTAATGTAGCCGAGAAAAATATTGTAGATACAGCTTTTTTCATACAGTACTTTAGATTACCTGATGGATTAATACATGATAAATGTATTGTAAAATCTCCCTCTTCCTCTATCCTGCCATATACCTCATAACAGCTATCTAGCATTACCGACACTTCTAGATAACGCATAGTTCCAAAGAAAAAATCGAGTACAATATCTCTGTTATCAAATTCCTTATGCTTTTGCAGATACTTTTCCATAAGAGTATTAAATCTTTGCAACTGAAAATCAAGCTCTGGCATCTCAGGTAATATAAGGTATTCCCTATCCTCACATTGTCTTTTATATCCAAGCATCATCCTGTTAATGCGCTCTAGCGCGCCAGCAATCTTCTTGTCATTCTTTGACATAATTCTTTTAACTTCCAGAACCTTTTCTTTACTAAGGGCTGCTGAATACATTTCCCTTGCTCTATCCACCAGATTATGAGCCTCATCCACTAGAAAGATATATCTGCCATTTCCACCTTCGGCAAAATATCTTTTTAATGATGCTTTTGGGTCAAATGCATAATTATAGTCACATATAATGCCATCCACCCAGTTGCTTATATCGAGACTCATCTCAAACGGACAAACATTGTGTTTTGTAGCGTATTCTTGTATAACCTCTCTAGTTATATCTACTTCGTTTGTGATTATGTCATATACAGCCTCATTGATTCTGTCATAATGGCCTTTTGCTCTTTCACAATACACAGGATTGCAATTAGCCTCGTCCATCACACACATTTTCTCCTTGGCAGTGATACATATAGTCTTAAAATGAAGTCCACTGCTTCTAAGGGTTCTAAATGCCTCCACCGCTACTGTTCCTGCTATAGTCTTAGCTGTTAGATAAAATATCTTCTCCGCCTTATCTTCACCCATAGCTTTCACAGCTGGAAACACTGTGGATATAGTCTTCCCCACCCCTGTAGGAGCCTGTATATACAACGGTACTCCTCTGTCGATTGCTCTATATACAGATACCGCCACATCTTTTTGACCTGCTCTATATTCGTATGGGAATTCCTGTCTTTTGGCGGTCAATCTCATAAGATTCTCATTGACATACATATATTCTGCCCATTTGGCATATTCCTCAATCACTTCCGTAAACCATTTTTTCAGATAGCTTATAGTATACTCCTCTTCAAATCTTTTAACCTCTTCTGTATCTATGTTTACATAGGTCATCTGTATATTTATAGTTTCAAGGGCATTTTGCACACCATATATATATCCATAGCACATAGCCTGTGCCTTATGCACCATCACCGGTTCTTCTATAAACAAAAGTTCTCTATACACGCACTTTATCTCATCTATAGTTGCTGATTTGCCCATAGGATTCGCATCATCTGCATACTCACCATCTATGATACCATCAGCACGTCCCTCTACTACTATTGTATAATTATCAAAAGGGAACTCCATGCGAAGAGGTACCTCCGCATGATAGTTCCCACCCATCTTTCCTTGTATTTTCTTGTGCAGTCTGGTTCCCTCCTGCATGGCATCCTTGTCGCCACCAGCCACCTGACGATTATCGATATCGCCACTTCTAAGGACGAACTCCACCAGATTTCTCACGGATATTTTCAGTTTTCCATCCTTGAAGGTCTCCATACTCGTTCCTCTCAGTTTGCTTCTAGCTACGCATTACCCTTTATCTTGCCTATAAATGACATCACCAAAAATACAACCAGATTGCTTCCAACAATAGATGCTCCTGTTGGAAGCTCCATCATATAGGATGCAACCAAACCTACAAAGAAACACACTACCGATACAGCAACTGACACAGCCATAACACTCTTAAACTTCTTAGTCACTCTCATAGCTGATAAAGCCGGGAATATAATAAGACTCGATATAAGTAATGTTCCCATAATACGCATACCGATAACTATAGTTATAGCTGTAAGTATTGATAAAATTGTTTTATATAATTCTACCTTTAAACCTGTAGCTCTGGCAAAGTTTTCATCAAATGTGATAGCGAATATAGGATTGTAAAAATATACAAAGGCTGTGATTATAACTATGCCAAGTATAATGCATAAAACCATCTCACTCTTATCTATAGCAAGAATACTTCCAAACATATAGCTATTTAGGTCAATATTCGTTCCATTAGACATCGAATTAACTATCATACCTATGGCTAATGCGCTAGATGATATAAGACCTATAGCCGCATCACCCTTTATCTTACTATTCTCACTTACTCTTAATAATAAAAACGCTGCAACTATAACCACAGGAATCGCAACTATAAGTGGTGTCTGATTGAACGCTAAGCCTACTGCCATAGCACCAAAACCCACGTGAGATAAACCATCACCTATCATAGAGTATCTTTTAAGCACCAGCACTACACCTAAAAGAGATGCGCATAACGCCACAAGACCACCGACTATAATAGCTCTCACCATAAATGAGTAGGAAAACATACCTATTATCTCTTCTATAAAGCTCATAACTTGTCACCCTCCTTTGTCTTCTTTGCAGTATTCAAATGATGATGACACTTACAAGTAGGATTACTACATTCATTTTCCGCAGGACCATATTTTATCTCTTCTGGCAAGATTTCCTCCTCGCCAAGCTGTGTCTCTGGAAGTTCTTCTGCATCTGTCATACAACATTCATCAGTACAACCACCATGCACTAAATAGTCCTCCTTTGGACCATAGTAATACTTATTATTTTTATGAAGGTGCAGTATCTTATTAGAATACTTTAATGCATTATCTATATCGTGAGTAACCATTATAATAGTTATGCCCATATCCTTATTAAGCTTATTAACCAGATGGTACATATCTGCTGCCGCCACTGGGTCCAAGCCTGTTATAGGTTCATCTAATATAATCATTCTATCTGTTGCGCACAGCGCTCTGGCAAGTAGTACTCTCTGTTTCTGGCCACCTGACAAATCTGCGTAACAGCTTTTCTTAAGGTTCTCTATGCCCATGCGGCGTATATTATTTACAGCAAGTTCCTTTTCCTTTTTAGTGAAGAATGGCTTAAAACCTTTATTCTTTAAACAGCCAGACAGAACCACCTCATATACAGATGCTGGAAAATCCTTCTGCATAGAATTCTGCTGTGACAGATAACCAATATTCTTTCGGCTACAGCCTTCATCAAATATAACCTGTCCATTTTTCAAACCTACCAAGCCCAATATTCCCTTTAAAAGCGAACTTTTACCTGTTCCATTTTCGCCGATTATGCTGACATAATCTCCCTTTTCTATAGTAACAGAAAGATTGTCTACTACATTTTCCTTCTCGTATGCAATTGATATATTTTTACATATTAACTGTGACATATTATACTCTTTCTCTTATGCATTCTGTTCTATGGCAACAGTGCAATCTTTAAATTCTCAACATTTTGTCTCATAAGGGACACATACGTCACCCCTGCTTCCATCTCGGATTTAGATACATTGTGACAGGAATGTAATAACAATATATGTCCGTCTATCTCTTCTGCAATAATGCGTGATGCCTTAGGGTCTGTCATCTCCTCATAGAATACATATTTGGCCCCTTTAGCACGCATATTCTCTATTATCTTTACTATCAATCTAGCACTTGGCTCCGACTCTGCCTGACATGAATCAAATGCCGCCGCATAGCTAAGCCCATATTCGCTTGCGAAATATGACATAGCAAATCTACCACCAAAATATATAGTTTTGCCATCTGCTTTTTCTACGATACTTCTAAAATCCTTATCTATATCCTCTAACTGATGAATATAGCTATGAGCATTATCTTCATAATACTGCTCATTTTCCATATCTAGCTTCACTATAGCCTGCTCTATACTTTCCACCATCTTCATAGCATTTACAGGGCTTGTCCATATATGAGGGTCTACAGAATGTGAATGGTCATGCTCACTCTCTCCAAAGATAATATTCTCATCTTCATGACTATGGCTTTCTTCTTCACAGATTCCATCCTTTTGTTCATATTCATCATGCACATGATTGTGGTCGTGATTTTCTTCCTCACATATAACCTCTATGCCTTCGCTTACATCTAATACATTCAAGCTAGGATTGTCAACGCTTTCAAGAATAGTTGCAACCCAAGGTTCCATCTCATCACCTGTATATATGAATAAATCTGCCTTATTGATAAGGATAATATCTGACGGAGTAGGTTCAAAATCATGAGACTCTACACCTGGCGACAACAGTAACACTACTTCCGCATTATCTCCTGCTATCTGTTTTGCAAAATCATATTGTGGAAATAGAGTAGTTACGATAAGTAGCTTACTCTCATCCAAATCACTATATTTGCCTATACCACAGCCACTTACGTTACACAGTAATATAGCTATGAGACATATTGTCAGCAATCTCTTTACGATACTTCTCATATCTTAATCATTCTTTCTATAATAACTTATATAATCGTATATACTTACCTATGACAATCTATGAATAAACAATCCACTTCTAAGCTTTGGCTCAAACCAAGTTGACTTAGGTGGCATAAGTAATCCTGCATCAGCCACATCAAAAAGCTCCTGTATAGATGTTGGATACATAGAAAATGCCACTGTCATATCCGCATTACAACGTCTCTCAAGCTCTCCCAAGCCTCTAATACCACCGATAAAATCTACTCGCTTATCTACTCTTGGATCTCCGATACCAAGTATAGGTGCAAGAAGATGATTCTGTAACACCGATACATCAAGTCCATCTACTGGGTCGTCCGACTTTATCTCATCCTTTGCCAACAGTTCATACCACTGTCCATCAAGGAACATACCTACCTTGCACTTTTCTGCTGGTGCATAAGCATTAGTACCTACACACTTTACGTCATAAACCTTTGCCACTTCTGCAAGATACTCTTCCTTGCTATATCCATTAAGGTCCTTTACCACTCTATTATATGGCATAATCATAAGCTCCTCATCAGGAAAAAGCACTGATAAAAAGAAGTTAAATTCCTCTGTACCATCGTAATTTGGATTTTCCTCTCTTCTCTTCATACCAACCTTCACAGCCGATGCCGCTCTATGATGTCCGTCTGCTATGTATATTTGACTGATACCGTCAAATGCACCTCTAATAGCCTCTATATCTGCCATCTCACCTATTTTCCACACTGCATGACGTATACCATCATCGGACACAAAATCGTATACTGCATCCTCATTTTTTACCTTTGCTATGATATCTCTTATGATAGCATTGGCACGGTATGCAAGGAATATAGGACCAGTCTGTGCATTACACTTATCAACATGGTTAATTCTATCTACTTCCTTGTCAGCTCTAGTATTCTCATGCTTCTTTATAACACCAGTTGCATAATCATCTATAGACGCACAAGCCACAAGACCTGTCTGTGTTCTTCCATCCATAGTAAGCTCATATATGTAATAGCACTGGTCCCCATCTGTTATAAATGAGCCATCTGCTATCATCCCGTCCAAAAGCTCTCTAGCCTTGTCGTACACTCTCGCATCATATGTATCTACAGATGCGTCAAACTGTGTCTCAGCTCTGTCAATATTTAAGAACGATAAAGGATTGTCCTTAACTACCTGACATGCTTCCTCTCTATTATATACATCATATGGTAATGCTGCTATTCTGTCTGCCTTATGGGCGGCTGGACGAATACAGCTAAACGGTCTAACTATTGCCATAATAAACTCCTCCTTAATATTGTAAATATACAAAAATTCACCCTAGTAGTATAACTTTTTCTAGGGTGAATGACAAGGTTTTTGTATTTATTTCTATAATAAATTGTACTTGTAGAATACTACTTATTCATTTTATCATTCTTCAATGAATTCTCCAGTATGCCATCAAGATGTAATCCGTATCTCGCAGCAATATCCTTAGCATAGCTAAGTCCATCAGGAGTCGTTCTAGCTACTTTGTAACTTCTAGTTCCATCCTCCTTATTTTCCATCTGTGCTACTAGATTATCTATCTTGCCCTTGTTTAAAGGATGCTCATTATATTGATCTATCTGCTGTGGCAAGTCATGAATATGAGTAACATATATGCCACCGCATCCGATAGCTCCTATACCTGTAAGAACCTCAGAAGCAATATATCCAGCCTCAAGACCACTTGTACTTGAGAAAGATTCATCCATAAGAAGCATATCTGTATCCTCTAATACTTCCATAATAGCTCCTAATCTAGCACACTCACTCTCCAATCTTCCCTTACCATAGTTATTCTCATCTGATGCAGGGAAATGAGTATATATGCCAGAAACCGGACTCATAACAGCGCTCTTTGCTGGTACAAATAGGCCCAACTGGAATAATGCCTGTGCCATACCGATAGAATATGCAAATATAGACTTTCCACCATGATTAGGTCCTGTAACGATATAGAAACGTCCCTTTTCATCAAATGTAAATGTGTTGGAAACTATAGTTTTTTCCAATAGTGTCTTTGCCAACATTGGATTATATACATGGTCCAAATCACACTTTTTCTCTTCCATTGGTCTGATAACAGGTTTACACATATTCTGTCCCAAGCTCTTCATAGACAGCATAAACTTAACACCTGCTGTTAAGAAACGTATGTCATCTAACAGCTTTACAAAGAACATCGTATTATCCTTAAAATACTTCTGAGTCAATGGCTCAAAGTTCCTCAACGACTTAGAAAATACATTCTGTAATGCTGAAATAACAGCCGTATTTAGTGCCATCACTTCCTCTCTAGGTAATGCTCTTGTGGCAACTGTAAAATCCGACATAAGCACATGACTCTCATGTGGATCTTTTTTTAGAAGCTTATCCATAATGTTACCCTGACGATATTGTGTAGTCTCAACAGATATAAGTCCTGCCTCTCTTACTCTAAGATTCTCATCAAGATTGATACCTATACTAATACTCTTTATATTTCCAAATCTTGTCTCCATCTTAGACAATTCCACGCAAAGATTCTTATAGTCATCACCATTCTTTATGGACATTATCTGCTCTTTCAAAAGGCTCATACCCTGCGACCTAAACTCTACCGGTCCCAAACTACTAGCAAAAAGCTCCACTATCTCCTGATACATCTCTAAAAATCTTATAGAGCCCAATGCCGAATCAATAGTAAAATCACTACTCAAAGCTCTAGATAAATCCTGAATATTTCTAATAGTACCAACAGCCTTGCAGAATGCATCATACACTTCAGTATGCTCCATCAAATCCTCAACTATAGCTAAACGATACTCCAAAACCTGCGTATCAGTAGTAAAGTACTCCTCTAAAGACAGATTTCTAAAGCCCATATAGCTATCTCTCAGAAGCACAACCAAGTCGTCAATCCTCAGTGCTTTGATAAAATCATAACTTTTTAACTTTATCTCACCTTCTATATCATACTCTGGTGGATACAATAATCTGAATTCATTTAACATAATAATTCCTCCATTAGTCTCCTTGACAAAATCTATCTTTTATTATACTATAAACCTCGGAATATTTGTAGCATAATCTGCTGTAAATTGACTAGCTGTTATGGCACAGTCGGTAGCGCACCTCATTGGTAGTGAGGAGGTCACGGGTTCGATTCCCGTTAACAGCTTTCGCGAAGGCATTGAGCCGTGCAAAATAAAAGAAACACCTAGAGTTTCAAGCTCGCTTGTAAAACTCTAGGTGTTTCTTTTATTTTATAGGGCTTTAGCCCGTGATGAGCAACCTTGGTTGCGAATTCACGGCTCAATCACGTAGGGCGGCGACGCCCGTGACCGAGATGTAGCGTAGCGTAATCGAGGTGCTTGGCCACTAACTCTAGGTGTTTCTTTTGTTTTATAGGGCTTTAGCCCGCGATGAGCAACCTTTGGTTGCGAATTCACGGCTCAATCACGTAGGGCGGCGACGCCCGTGATACTAGTAATTCTCTTTTCTTACCTCAAAGAATGACTGAGGATGCTTACATACTGGACATAATTCTGGAGCCTTTGTACCTACTACAACATGACCACAGTTTCTGCACTCCCACATTACCACGCCACTCTTCTCGAATACTTCCTTATTCTCGATATTCTTAAGTAATGCGCGATATCTTTCCTCATGCATCTTCTCGATAGCTGCTACACCTCTAAACTGAGCTGCCAAATCATGGAAACCTTCTTCTTCAGCTTCCTTAGCCATACGATCATGCATATCTGTCCACTCAGCATTCTCGCCTTCTGCTGCATGAAGAAGATTCTCTTCTGTTGTTCCAAGCTCGCCTAAAGCCTTGAACCAAAGCTTAGCGTGCTCCTTCTCATTCTCTGCTGTCTCAAGGAATAACGCTGCAATCTGCTCATAACCATTCTTCTTAGCTACTGATGCGAAGTATGTGTACTTATTTCTTGCCTGTGACTCACCAGCAAATGCCTCCCATAAATTCTTCTCTGTCTTTGTACCTGCGTACTTATTTCCTGCCATAACAGTCCTCCTATTGATTCTTATTTTTTATTATATCTTATTTTATGCTTTCTATACGCCAGAATAGTTGGCTTCTACATAATTATAGATATCTCTATGGTCATCTAACATACGGCAACCTACTATATACTCTCCATTATTATTCGTGATTCTTATAACTGTACTATCCAGTTTCTTGCCTTTTATCACTGGGAAATCACTTATATCCAAGGTTATATGCTTACCCTTGCAATCTGTAATATCCTTCGAATATGTCGCAAATGCATAACCGTTAGCACTTATATTTACCATCTTACCTTTTAATACCTTATCAGTATTACGTATAGCTATTGTACAATCATTCTTCAATGGCATACGTCTGTATTTTCTACGGTTAATAACACTTGGATTACCTTTTACCTGTATCTTATATCCGCCGTCTACCTCTGTTACCTTAACATCTGTCCAGCTATATATGCCGTTTTCAACTACTACTCTTATCTCATATTTAGCAGTCTTTGAATATTTAAATGGATTATTCTGATTCTTAAGTTCACCAACTGTTAAATAACCATTTTTATCTACACTTGTCAGTGCACCCTTGTATTCTATCTTTGCTTTATCATCAGAATCTATAACACTCATCTTCATACCAACGGTTAAGTCCTCAAGGCCCATAAAACCGCCAGCACCGAGCTTCTCTATAAGGTCACCTACAACGCCTTCAATAGCAATAACATTTGTAGATGTTTCCTCGTACTTACTTCTCATTACCTTAGTTGTATCGTCAGCTACATTGATACTATGAGTAATATCACCCATAACCTCGCCTACCTGACGCATATTTTCAACCATGTGCTTATTAGACTCTTCTACTTCTCTCATAGCAGAGTCAACTACCTGTATATTGTCTCCAAGCTTAATAGAATCCTCTGTAATACTATTTACACTTTCGTTTACTATCAGTACATTTTCAAGTGTCTTCTGTATCAAAGCCAGTGTCTTAGTAATAGACTCTGTCATCTTGTCACTTGTCTGTTCAAGATGCTCAAGAGCGCTCATAATACTATTAGATGATGTCTTTGTTCCCTCACTTAAGTTTCTAATCTCATCTGCAACTACTGCAAAGCCCTTTCCTGCTTCACCTGCTCTCGCAGCCTCGATAGATGCATTAAGTGCCAACAGATTTGTCTGGCTTGTTATCTGTTCAATAGTACCTGTCTCCTGCTTAACACTCTCGAACTCATTTTTAAATTCCTTAAGTATCTGGTCTACCTCACCTGATAATTCAGCCATTTCATTAGTAGATGCCACTACATCTGCAAGCTGTGCTGAACTTGTCTTAGCATTGGCTACTGACTGCTCCATCAGTACAACCATCTCCTGTATAAGACCTGCCACATTTTCAACCTGCGCATTAATCTTATCAGTCATCTGCATAGAAGAATCTGTTCTCTCCTGCAGCGCATTATTATTGAATGTCAACTGCTCCATATTAGATACGACATCATCCGCACCTTCTTTATTCTCATCAGAAAGTTCTCTGATAACTGTCATACCATCAACTATAGCTGTGCTAGCAACCTTTACTTCTTCTACTGTCTTTACTACTCTATCCAGATTTTCCTGAACAGAACCTAACAATGCCTGCTCAGACTTGATAATATGTGCAACAGATAAAACATAACCTACATATATAAGTACAACCAGCATATACATAATCTCGTACTCTGTTATATCCTGCTTAGTCAAACCTCCTCCCATCATTTGCATAACTAATCTGACCGTAATCAGCAAGAAATTTGCTATACCAACACGTACAAGCAAGAACTTATCCTTATATAACATAAGCATACCAGCTACCGGATATACATACATGCATGTAAGATTGGTTTTACCTGTCAAACATACAAATGCGAAGAACAAACCATATCCTACGGCTATAGTTTCTTTACACAATGATGTTTCTAGCCCCTTTATCTTTATCAATATAAATGTAACTATAACAGGTGCCCAACACATCACCATAAACATAAGCATATATATCGGTGTTCTCTTACCGCTTATCCATTCTAATATATATACAACGGTTAATATGGTATTAATCCACATCCATAAGCCTACCGCTTTCTTATTGGCACTCCTCTTAAAATAATTCTCATCGTATTCCATACGATACCACCTTTCCATATTTAAGTTTCGTCATAACACGAATCAATACTATCTAGGCTATTGTATCATATAAAGAGACATTTTTCTACTTTTTTCTTACATAACATAAAAAGAATCTTGCTATATAATAAAAATTATTTTCTGCCCGTAGAACCGAAACCACCTTCGCCTCTAACTGTATCCTCTAATTCATCCACCTGATTAAATGCAGCTACAATATACGGAGTGATAACAAGCTGTGCTATTCTCTCTCCAGACTCAACTGTTACAGACTCATTACTATGATTATGAAGCGCTACCATTATCTCTCCTCTATAATCAGAATCGATAACGCCTACTTTGTTAGCTGGTGCCAAGCCCTTCTTACAAGCAAGTCCACTTCTAGCGTATATAAGTCCAGCATATCCTACTGGTACCTCCATAGCCAAGCCTGTCTTTACAAAATGTGTCTCTCCAGGAGCAATAGTTATAGCCTCATCCATACATGCATATAAATCTGCTCCTGCGGCAAACTCTGTACCATATGTAGGTATGACAGCCTTATCATTTAATTTCTTAATATTTACATTGAACTTTTCCATTTATAGTATCCTGCCTTTCTTATATTCCATTTAGTATGTTGTACTTTTATCCAAAACCTTTTACTTATAAGATTTATCTTTGTGATGATTCATCCCAAAGCACTACTTCGCCCTTTTCCAAAGACTCCTTAACCATGATGATTCTCTGATTTGACGAGCCTCTAAATCTTATGGATAAATCCTTAAGCTCCTCCACAAATTTACCATCTACCATAACATCTATATATGATAAAAGCTCTTTTGTTTCTGAATATTCATTCATCATACGGCCTACAACATCCTTCTCAAAGTCATAGCCTGTAAAACACCAAACAGACTTATCCGGACACTTTTCTCTTAATTGTCTAAGAAGTGGTAACAATCCCTGCTGATTCACGTGCTCCATAGGTTCTCCACCTAGGATAGTCAAACCAGCTACATACTGTCCGCTTACATACTCTATAATGTAATCTATCTCTTTCTGTGTAAATGGCTCTCCATAATTAAAATCCCAAGCCTCACTATTAAAGCAACCTTTGCAATAGTGAGTACACCCACTTACAAACAGTGACATCCTTACACCTGGTCCATTTGCCACGTCCATTATCTTAATAGATGCGTAATTCATAAGCCCTCCTAAGTTCACAAAATATGTGGTAATTATACTACTTTTCACAGTGAAAAACAATCAATTTAAATGCAAAAAGCCTGACACCTTTTGTTAAGTGTCAGGCCTCTATTATTTATCATAGTATTAGCAATGAAGTACTCTTGCCTTTATCTCCTTTGTCTTACCTACGTTCCAGAAGTTCTCACCAAGGTAACCACATGTACGTCTAGTAACGTTCATCTTATTCTGGTCCTTATTGCCACACTGTGGACATACCCACTCCATCTTGTCAGTTACTTCAATTTCTCCATCGTAACCACACTCATGACAATAATCAGACTTAGTATTGAACTCTGCATACTGGATATTGTCGTAGATAAACTTAACCATATCCTCGATAGCTGCAAGGTTATGACGCATATTAGGTATCTCAACATACGAGATAGCACCACCGTTTGAGATAGTCTGGAACTGGCTCTCAAATGTGAACTTGCTATATGCATCAATCTTCTCTCTTACATCTACATGGTATGAGTTAGTATAATATCCCTTATCTGTAACATCTACGATATCACCAAATCTTTCCTTGTCGATACGAGCAAATCTATAGCAAAGACTCTCTGCAGGTGTTCCATAAAGACCAAAGCCAATACCTGTATTTCTCTTCCATGTATCTGTAGCCTCACGAAGTCTTCTCATAACCTTGAGGGCAAACTCTGTTCCTTCTGGATCTGTATGGCTTACTCCCTTCATAAGCTTTGTTACCTCATATAAGCCGATGTAACCAAGTGAGATAGTTGAGTAACCACCGTGAAGAAGCTTGTCTATAGTCTGGCCCTTCTCAAGTCTAGCGATAGCACCATACTGCCAGTGAACTGGGCTAACATTTGACAATGTGCCCTCAAGAGCACGATGTCTGCACATAAGTGCCTCAAAACAAAGTGAAAGTCTCTCTTCCATAAGCTGCCAGAATAATTCCTCATCACCCTGAGCGATAATACCAATCTGTGGAAGGTTAAGTGATACAACACCCTGATTGAAACGGCCTTCCCACTTATACTGGCCATTCTCATCCTTCCAAGCACTAAGGAAACTACGGCATCCCATACAAGAGAATACATTTCCTTCATAGTTTTCTCTCATCTTCTTAGCTGAGATATAATCTGGATAAAGTCTCTTTGATGAACACTCAACCGCAATCTTTGTAAGATAATCGTACTTGCCACCCTTTAAGCAGTTACACTCATCTAAGACATATATAAGCTTAGGGAACGCTGGTGTTACATATACACCCTTCTCGTTCTTTATACCCTGAATACGCTGCTTAAGGATTTCTTCTATAATCATAGCTACTTCGTTCTCGTACTCGTAGCCTTCCTCTATCTGCATAAATACTGTTACGAATGGTGACTGACCATTTGTAGTCATAAGTGTATTTATCTGATACTGCATTGTCTGCACACCTGAGCGAAGTTCTTCCTGTACTCTGTCAGTAACTAATGCCTCGATAACCTCTGGAGCCATCTTATCTGCATACATCTCATTGTAATGCTCTCTGTACTTATCAGCACTCTTTCTAAGATACTTTCCTAAATGTCTGATATCTACAGACTGACCACCATACTGGCTGCTGGCAACTGCTGATATAATCTGTGTCATAACTGTACAAGCTACCTGGAAGCTTCTTGGGCTTTCTATAAGCTTGCCATTCATAACTGTTCCATTATCAAGCATATCTCCTATGTTGATAAGGCAGCAGTTGAAGATGCTCTGAAGGAAATAATCTGCATCATGGAAATGTAAAATACCCTGCTCATGAGCTCTTGAAATCTTCTCTGGAAGAAGAACTCTCTTTGTTAAATCCTTTGAAACTTCCCCTGCTATAAGGTCTCTCTGTGTAGATGCGATGATAGCATTCTTATTAGAGTTCTCCTCCATAACATCCTTGTTACTATTCTTGATAAGGCTCATAATAGAATCATCAGTTGTATTAGCCTTACGTACAAGTTCTCTTGTATATCTATATTTAATGTATGCCTTAGCTAATGCGAACTTCTTCTCCGCCATAAGCTTCTCTTCTATGATATCCTGAATGTCCTCCACATGCATGGTATTGACACCTCTGTTCTCAATAGCTGCGATGATATTATATATCTTATCCTCTGCTATTCTCTCTCTGAGGTCCACACCATCATTTGCTTTTTCGATGGCTATGGCAATCTTATTGCGGTCGTATTCGACTTCTCTTCCATCTCTCTTGATAACTCTCATCTTATCACTTCTCCTAACTAAACCCTTTGTAATATTAACGTTTTCCTTCACGTAAAACTCTGTCGGTCAACATAAATTGTAGTCGCAAAGCGTCCACAACCAAATTCGATTAGATTATAACACCATACCACTTATTTGTCTACAAAATATATGTATGTATTTTATAAAAAACACAACATCTAGTGTTTATATACAAAGATGCTACAACCCTAGATTTTATAAGGGTTGTAGCACTTGTCAAGCGAAATTTTTACAAAATTGTTACAAATATCTAGTACTAATGTATCATATATTTAGTACCCCATTCCACCAAAATATAGAATCACTCCACAAGATATTGTGCGAGCACTGTGTTACTTACATCTATTCCCAGTGGTGTAAGATATATTCTATCATCATTTTCCACACATACTAGTTCTCTATTCTCCATTTTAACAGTCACATCACCGAATATTTGGTCAAAATCCTTGCCAAACTGCCTATTGAAATCTGACTTATATACCCCTTCCATCATACGCAGTCCAAGATACATAAACTCTGACATCTTGTCATTTTCACTTAAATAGCTAGTCTCTTCCTCATCTAAAACAGGGAATGTACCATTCATATACTCTTCCATATCTGATGTATTTTTAAATCTTACATCATCTACACATGATGACGCTCCAAGACCCATTCCTATATAGTCTATCCTTCTCCAATAAGCTGTATTGTGCTTACATTCATAACCTGCTTTGGCATAGTTTGATATCTCGTAGCGATTATATCCAGCCTCGCCTAATATGCGCCCTGTCATATAATACATTTCCCTCTCTGTATCCTCATCTGGCAGACCTGTTGGTTGTAGATTTTCATCCAACTCTCTTATCTTATAGTACAAAGGCGTTCCATACTCTACTATCAGACTGTATGCAGATATATGTTCTGGATTAAGTTTAACTATTTTTTCAACAGTCTCCTTATACGACTCCAATGTCTGATATGGCAGCGCACTCATTAAATCTATATTCACATTGGTAAAACCGGCTTCTCGTACCATATTATAACTCTCTAAAAACTCCTCATACGTATGTATACGTCCTACAGCTTTTAATTCATCATTATTGGTTGACTGAAGACCTAAGCTTATGCGGTTTACACCTGCTTCCTTATATGCTGCTACTTTTGATGCAGTTAATGTTCCAGGATTACATTCAACCGTTATCTCCGCATTCTTATCTATATTAAATTCATTGTGTATTGTACCTAATATAGATGTTATATGATGCTCACTTAGCGCAGATGGTGTACCTCCGCCAAAAAACACAGACTCTATATTTTTATTTCTGCCTTTTCTACCGTAGATGCCACCATAATAACTTATCTCCTCCACAAGTTTCTCTACATAAGCATCCTTAGTCTTCTCATCAGATGAAAATGACAAAAAATCACAATAATCACACTTCTTTATACAAAATGGAATATGAATATATATAACCATCGTTTCTCCTCCCGTATGTACTTTTCTCTATATTATCATATTTCTGATACATATTACTACTATTTCTCGTTTAGTACCCTATGTAATACCTCTGAAAATACCTCCATCGCATTTAACGCTTCCTGCAAAGTATTATTTTGTGCTCCTACCTCAACTAAAACTGATTTCGGTCTGTGATGAAGATTGTACTGATAAGCATCTATATAATTTCGTCTGGTAAACTCTGGATAACACTCCATAGCCTTAAGTTTTAGTTTGAAGCTAAAGGCCAGGTTTTCCGTCTGATACCTATTATAGAGATATCCTATATCACCAGATGCACTACTTCTACTTATACCGTTAAATAACATAATCTTTGCCACATCCTTGCCACCTATATTGGTTAGCAGCTTGTCATATCCATCTGGCAGACCATCTCTATGTATATCTAGAACCACCTCTATAGACGGATTATCCTCCAATATCTGTTGCAATGTTGCCTGTGCATATGTATATGCCTTTGACCTGTCCAAATGGCCTCCTGCTATATCAAAATGCTCCGTACAATGAATTACATTATAACCATACTCCTCAGATAAAATTTTTGCAAGGTATGTCCCCACGGCGACTATAGTTGTTGTATCATCTCCCTTTTTAGAATCTGCATACTCTTCCTGGGAATGTGTATGATATATAAGTATCTGCGGTTTTGTATTATCACCTTTCATAGTTGTATCTTTGGCAAATAGTTTCTCCGCTACAAGGTCACTTTCATATACTAATGCTCTTGATGGTACAGTATATAGCTTAGCCATAAGAAAATCAAAATTCGCCAACTGTTCTTTACTATATGTTACACCTGCGCTCGATACTGCTGGCACCACATACCCATCTATGCCTTTATCATCTTCTACTACCTGTGTTTGGCTTTCTACTTCCTGCTGTACAGTTGTCTCTTTTTCATCTTCAACCTTTTCATCTTTTATAGGTATATGTTCTATTTTCATATCCGCTATCTGATATCCTACATCCTTGTAAATATAGTCCATACCTAGATCATACTTTAACTGTTTAGCAGTATATGCGTACAGATTACTATAAAATTCTTCTTTCACATCTATTTTTGAATCCATATTATAGCTATATGCATTACTACTATTAGATACAGAATAGTTATATAACCTGCACACCATATTATATATCTGCCCATTCATAGACATGTGTTTAGTCACAGGTGCTATGCCACCTGTAAATGTCAATGCCACCACAAGTACAAGCAACAATACTGCTGCCTTACCTGTATTCATACTTTTTATAAAACGTATACATTTACTGCTCACATATCTTATGAACATATTTTTCCTCACATATCTATAATTATTACTTTAAATACTATAGTTTATTATACAAATACTTTATTTATTCCATCAGCAACTATATTCGCCATAATTTCTATATCTTCGTCTATATCCTTAGGAGTCACAAACATAGCTCCTATCTGGGGTTCTAACAATTCCTTTATCAACTGATATTTTTCTTTATCAGAAAAATTTTTCAGACTCTCTGATATACTCTCTCCACCATCTGCTGATGAGAGCACTCCTATTAGAGCATCCATAGCATCACTAACTATCGTAGCCGCATCTACTACTGTAGGAATACCAATAGCTATTACAGGTACTCCCAGTGTTTCCTCATTTAATCCCTGCCTATGATTTCCCACTCCAGAGCCTGGATGTATTCCAGTATCTGCTAATTGTATCGTAGTATTTAATCTCCTCGTATTTCTGGCTGCTAGTGCATCTATAGCTATAACCACATCAGGCTCTATCTGCTTTACTATGCCACTTACCATCTCTGCCGACTCCATACCAGACTGAGCCATCACCCCTGGAATAACCGCAGACACACCATAGCTTTTTTCATTATCTTCCTTAAGCATATATATATGTCTACTCACATCTAATCTAGATATTACACTTGGTCCTAGAGAGTCCGGTGTCACATCCCTATTTCCAAGTCCCACCACAAGCACAGACATTTTATCAAGTGGCTTTTCTTGTCTAGATATCAGCATCTTTTCTAGTTCTCTAGATAATACACTAGAAATATCTAGAGATGCGTCCATATCCTTTGCCTCTATGGTCACATAACTACCTATAGGTCTGCCCATAGCCTTCGCTCCACTTTCGTTTAACACCTCGACTCTTGTTATCTTGACCCTATCCTCACTATCCATCTGCTCGGTAAGCTTAACACCTGTTATCTCTATATTTCTTTCAGTAAATCTCTCTCTTTCCTCTACAGCTAAATCAGTTCTTATATTAAAAATATCATTCAAAAAACTACCACTCCTTTCAGTGGTAGTTTTCTCATATGTCGCTATTTATATGTACATTTTTATAACAATCTAGCCTAATGGCATTCTTTCTAACATATCTTTAAATACTCTGTCACATTGTGGCTCATTAAATACTTCATGACGCATATCTTCATACAATATAGAAGTAACTCTCCTATATCCAAGTTTCTTAAGATGCTCTACAGATGCTTTAAACGTATCCTTATCTATGATACATGGATCATCAGCTCCCGATACAAACAATATTTCTAACGCCTTGTTTTTAAGAGCCCATCCCCTTTTAGAATACACCATTTCCTGCAACTTACACAATGTATGATATCCGTTAAGAGTAAACATAAATCCACACTTTGGTTCCTTATTGTATGCCTCTACAACCGACATATCAGAGCATATCCATGAGTTCGGTACACCCTCATTGGCATACTTCTTATGATAATCACCTACCACTAGATTGTGTATATGCTTATTGGTACCTTTTTCATCCATAAATACTGTCAACGCCTCTATAAGCAATGCTCCCACACTACGAAGCTTTCTGACAGAAGGAGAACCACTAAGTATCAACACATCTATATCGTCATCGTACTTCTTTATATATGCCCTAGCTATAAGTGACCCCATACTGTGAGCTACCATTATAATAGGCAAATCTGTAAAATTATTCTTGATATACACAGTCACACAATGAGCATCCTCAACAAGTCTATTGGCACCATCTTCACCAAAATAGCCAAGCTCTGACTCAAACTCAACATTCTCACCATGGCCTCGCATATCACTTATAACACACACATAGCCTTCTTTTGTAAAATAATCTATAACCTTATTATAGCGCTCCTTGTGCTCACACATACCATGTATAAGCTGTATAACACCATGTCGCTGTACGCCAACAGGAGGCAAATACACCTTTGTCACTACAGGTAAGTCCTCTATAGTTTTATATATTTCATATTCTGTCAATTCCATACTACGACTCCTTGTACTTTCTAATCATTTTCAAACAAAAATGGGCACAGACTCTTTGTGATACGCAGATTGCCCTTCCCTGTTCCCAATGCTATATGCGGCTTTATATCTCCGTGAAAATCAGAGCCTCCTGTCACATATAATCCATGACGCTTAGCCAGCTTAGCCAAGAAACTATCATCTTCTGGTCTATTTAAAGAATATACCGCCTCAATTCCCTGTAAACCATAATCCTTCAACATCACTATAACACTCTCTAATCTGTCAAGAGGCATCTTATATAACATAGGATGTGCTAAAATAGGATGACCACCTGCACCTAGTATCATATCTATAGCTTCCTTTGGAGTTACTTTTTCCCTTGATACATAACAAGGTCTACCAGGTTCTAAATATTTTGAAAATGCTTCTTCTTTACTTGCAACATATCCTTCATCTATAAGATACTTGGCAAAATGCGCTCTTGTAATAGTGATATTACCAAAACGCTTTAACATCTCCTCCCAAGTAATAGAAAATCCCTGCTCATTTAGCTTCTCAACCATCTTTAGATTTCTGTTATATCTGCTATCTCTACATACTGCAACTTTTCTTGCAAATTCTTCATTGTAAATATCCACCTTTAAGCCTAATATATGCAAATCCGAACCTTTATACTCCGCTGATAATTCTACACCCGGTATTACCTCAACACCGTATTCCTTGCCTGCATTTATAGCCTCTTCTACACCATCTACAGTATCATGGTCTGTCAGTGCTATAGCAGACAATCCTTTTTCATATGCCAACTTAACTACTTCCGTAGGTGTAAGAGTTCCGTCTGACATTTTTGAATGAACATGCAAATCAATATATTCTTCCATACGACCTCTCTATTGTTACTTATTTTGTATCTGGCGCTGTCATAGGCTCAAACCTTCTGCTACTCTTCACATCATTTTGTTTTTCCATAGCCTTGATACGCTTAGCAGCCTCCTTGCAGAAATACATCTGCGAATCTACTGTTTTCTTGCCTCGTCTATCCTGTTTTCTATATACGCCATCACTACCCATTATCTGCGCCTGCATATTATCCTCAAGCTGCACATCTAAGATATGGATAACCTCTTTTTTAAGTTCTGCTCTCTCAAGAGGGAACATTATCTCGACTCTCTTATCTAGGTTTCTAGGCATCCAGTCTGCACTACCCATATAGACTTCTTCTTTTCCTCCATTATGGAAGTAGAAGATACGGCTATGTTCCAAGAATGTACCTACTATAGAGCGGACATGTATATTCTCACTTAAGCCCTCTACACCAGCTCTAAGGCAACATATACCTCTTACTATCAAGTCAATCTTAACGCCAGCCTGACTAGCCTCATATAGTAAAGTAATAATCTTCTTATCACACAGAGAGTTCATCTTTGCCTTTATAAATGCCTTCTTGCCAGCTCTAGCATGCTCAGTCTCCCTTCTTATAAGCTCTGCAAACTTATCTCTAAGCCAAAGAGGTGCTATAGCAAGCTTATTCCAGCCTGCTGGCTCAGAATAGCCTGACAACATATTAAATACTGCAGTAGCATCTTCACCTATCTTCTTATCACATGTGAGAAGACCCATATCTGTATAGAGCTTAGCTGTAGCATCATTATAATTACCTGTTCCCAGATGAACATATCTACGGATGGCATCTCCTTCGCTACGAACAACCAGCGTAATTTTACTATGTGTCTTAAGACCTCTTAAGCCATATATAACATGACATCCCGCCTTCTCTAGCATCTTAGCCCAGTTGATGTTATTCTCCTCATCAAAACGGGCCTTTAACTCAACTAAAACTGTTACCTGCTTGCCGTTCTCGGCCGCCTCTGCCAAAGATGCGATAATAGGAGAATTGCCACTTACTCTGTAGAGTGTCTGCTTAATAGCCAATACATTCTTGTCCTTAGCTGCTTCTCGTACAAAATCAACTACCGGGTCAAACTTCTGATATGGATGATGCAACAAAATATCTTGCTTCCTTATATTCTCGAAGATACTCTTTTCCGAATCAATATCTGGATGTGGCTGTGGCTCATGCTTCTTATCCTTCAAATGTGAGAAGCCCTCCATACCATACAGTTTCATCAAGAATGTTAAATCGATTGGTCCATTTATCTTGTAGATATCTCCATCTTGAACTCCAAGTTCCTTTTTTAACACCTTTAGGAGTCTTCTGTCCATTCCGTCCTCTACCTCTAGTCTGATAACCTCGCCCCATTGACGCTTCTTAAGCTGCTTTTGTATCTCCTTTAACAAATCTGCAGCATCCTCTTCATCTATAGTTAAATCAGCATTTCTCATAACTCTGTATGGATGCGCACAGATAACCTTATGATTTAAGAAAAGCTTATCTATATGACGCTCTATTATCTCCTCGAGGAGAACTACTGCTGTCTCACCTTCTGTAGAAGATGGTATCTTTATAAATCTAGGAAGACCTGATGGCACCTGAACTGTGGCAAACTCCAGCTCCTCCTTATTATCCTTTATGTCCTTATTATCTTTGTCCTTCTTTGATTTCTTTCCAAGTTTCTTAAGGTCTGCACCTTCCACCTCTATAGAATCTGTATCCTTCTTATTCTCCGCCTTCTGTTTTAAATCATCCTGACTCTCAAGTAACGCTCCGATGTTTAATGACTTATTTCTGATAAGAGGGAATGGACGTGACGAGTCAACGGCCATAGGAGTAAGTACAGGGTACACATTTTCCTCAAAATACTTATCTACAAATGCTTTCTGCTCCTCTGTCAGTTTTTCGTGTATCTTAACTATACGAAGCTTCTCTGTCTTTAGCTGGGAACGTATAACTCTGTTATAAGTATTATACTGTGCGTCAACCAGCTCATGAGTCTTGTCTGCTATACGTATAAGCTGCTCTGTAGGTGTAAGTCCTGCTATATCAGGTTTCTCACACTCTGCATTGACCATATCCTTCAAAGACGCCACACGAATCATAAAGAACTCGTCTAGATTAGATGCTGTAATACTAAGAAACTTCATTCTCTCAAACAACAAATTTCTAGTATTCTTAGCCTCAGATAATACTCTAAAGTTAAAGTCAAGCCAACTAAGCTCACGATTAATAAAATTTTCATCTCTGTCTATCTCTATATTAGCTTTTGCCATAAAAACGCCTCCTTTACATTGTATAGCCTACATTAATCTTCTTGTCCCAATAAATAAGTTATAAACTGTTGTGCAGTTCTACCCGAAATACCTCCATGGCTAAGCTCCCACGCATTAGCCTTTTGCAATAATGTCTCCTTAGACATCTTCACACCATATCTGTCCGCCAACTCACTTACGATGAAATCAAATTCCTTCTTGCTAGGCTTAGAGTAGCAGATAGTTACACCAAATCTATTTACAAGAGATAATTTCTCTTGCACCGTATCATTTGTATGAAGGTCCTGATCTCTGTCCTCCTTATCCTGCCATTTCTCCCTTACGAGATGTCTTCTATTGGATGTAGCATATATAAGCACATTATTAGGCTTCTTGCTGAGTCCACCCTCTATGATAGCCTTTAAGTACTTGTACTCTATCTCATAATCCTCAAAAGACAAATCATCCATATATATGATAAATTTGTAATTTCTATCCTTGACTCGCTCTATGATAGTAGATAATTCCTTAAACTGATGCTTATAAACCTCTATCATACGCAGACCTCTATCATAATATTCATTTAAGATAGCCTTGATACTAGAAGACTTACCTGTACCACTATCTCCATATAGAAGTACATTGTTTGCAGCCTTGCCTAACACAAAATCTTCTGTATTGTCTATAAGTTTTTTCTTCTGTATCTCATAACCTATCAAATCTTTTAGATACACATGCTCTATACTGGTAACTGGCGCAATATGAGACTTTCCATCCTCGTCTGTCACTATTCTAAATGCCTTATTTAGCCCCAACTTACCTACACCAGTTTCTTTATAAAACTGTACCACATAATCGTAAAAGGCGTCTACATTCTCTGCCTGTTCCAGACTTCTTGCCAAGTCACATATGCGGTCTCTGACACGCTTATTAAATACCTTACTATTGCCATCCTTATGGACATAATTTTTCAAATATGCGAAGCACTTGATATCAAGTATGCCATCGATTTCCTCCATATCTGTATCAAAGAGTTCCTTAAATATGGCAAAATCATGCTTAGCCATAGCATTGATAGAACCTTCTCTATCTCCTACTCTCTCACAGGATATTGAAAACGCATTCTCATTATTAGATAATAAAAATGCTAAAAATGCATGGTATAGATTGCCCTCCAAGCCATAGTTGTCAGCCACCTCGATAAGCTTATTCACATACTCGTATGCAACACTTACAAGGGCGTCCTTCTCATATTCGCCTGCACTCTCATCGCTTTTGCAAATGTTAATCAGGTCACTTATTCCATAAAAAATGTCATCATGTATAAAATTCTTATATAATATCAATCTCTCTGTATGTATCATATCTATATCCTCATCATTTACTATATCATTTACCATACGATATAACCTCTAGTAGTTACCAAGCACCTTTAGGCTTAATGCCTCTGCCGCCATACCCTTTAGAGCATTCTTAACAGCCGCATCGTCAAGGCTACCCTCAAAATCTATAAAGAAGCGATACTCCCACTTCTTATCCTCTATAGGACGAGACTCTATCTTAGTCATATTTAAGTCGTTAAAGATAATGTGCGACAACATATTGTACAGAGAACCACTCTCGTGAGCCAGCTCTATGCATATGCTAACCTTGCCTGCATCCTTCTTGTGTACCTTATCTCTAGACACGATAACAAACCTAGTAGTATTCACATCACTATAATTAACCTTTTCCTTAAGCACCTTTAGGCCATAAAGCTTGCCTGCACGAACACTAGCTATAGCTGCGTGAGTCTTATCTCCATCATCTGCCACCTTCTTGGCACTGACGGCATTGTTTGACAAGCTCATTTGCTGCCACTGTCTGTGCTCCTCTAGGAACTTGGCACTCTGCATCAAAGACTGTGGATGCGAGTAAACCACCTGTATGTCATCCATAGTAGCATCAGGTGTACCAAGTAAAGCATGCTCCACCTTCACAAATGTCTCTGCCACTATGTAGTTATCATACTCAACAAGCAGGTCATATACCTGACTAACCATGCCTGCTGTAGAGTTATCTATAGGAAGCACTGCGTAATCAGCCTTGCCATCACGCACATCATCCATAGCATCTCTCCAGCTATCAACATGATACATATCTGCATCTTCACCGAAATACTGGCACACTGCATCGTGAGCATAGGCACCCGCAAGACCTTGATATACTATCTTCACATTATCTTTCTTTATATCCTCAACATCTGCGAAGCTTATAACCTGATTGGCCGCATTATCTACACCGTGACGTTCTAGTATCTGATACTGCATCTTACGGCTCATAGCCATAACCTGTCTAAACAGTTCCTCCACACTTCTCTTGTTGAAATCTCCATGTGCTAACTCTGATACCTTCTCAAGCTTCTGCTTCTCTCTGGTAGTATCAAGCACCTGCTTGCCTGTCTGTATCTTGTACTCAGCCACTTCCTCGCAGAGTCTCATTCTTTTCTCAAATAACTCTACTATGGCTCTATCTATTTCATCTATATTTTCTCTTATCTTATTTAAATCTAACATATGATTTCCTCGTCTTCCCTAGGTGTATATAATCATACAGAATTATACCACTTTTACCTCAAACTTTCTACTGTAAAAACTTTATCTTGATTTTTTAATCCTATGTGTTACAATATTTTGCGGCTTTATAAGCAATGTAACCAGTACTTTTTTATATAAAGAAAGAAGGATATATATGATAACAAAGAGAGAAGACGTCAGAAACATAGCAATCATCGCCCATGTAGACCACGGTAAGACAACTCTTGTGGATGAGCTCTTAAAGCAGAGCGGTACATTCCGTCAGAATCAGGAAGTTGCTGAACGTGTCATGGACTCTGGTGATATCGAAAGAGAGCGTGGTATCACAATCTTAGCTAAGAACACAGCTGTTCACTACAATGGTACAAAGATAAACATCATCGACACACCAGGACATGCTGACTTCGGTGGCGAGGTAGAGCGTGTACTTAAGATGGTAAACGGTGTTGTATTGGTAGTAGATGCCTTTGAGGGTGCTATGCCACAGACAAAGTTCGTATTAAGAAAAGCCTTAGAGCTTAACCTGCCTGTAATCGTATGTATCAATAAGATAGACAGACCGGAGGCTAGACCTACAGAGGTCATAGATGAGGTATTAGAATTATTCCTAGAACTTGATGCATCAGATGAGCAGCTTGACTGCCCATTTATCTACGCTTCTGCCAAGGCCGGTCACGCAGTATTGGAGTTAGATGATACACCAGAAAATATGGTTCCATTATTCGAGACTATCATAAACTATATCCCAGCTCCAGAAGGTGACCCTGAAGCAGGTACACAGGTACTTATAAGTACAATCGATTACAACGAGTACGTTGGACGTATCGGTGTAGGTAAGATAGATAATGGTTCATTGAAGGTTAATCAGGAGGTACTCCTCGTAAATCACCACGACCCAGAGAGACGCCAGCGTGTAAAGGTAAGCAAGCTCTACGAGTTCCAGGGACTTAACCGTGTAGAGGTACAGGAAGCTGGTATCGGAGCTATCGTAGCCGTATCAGGTATCGCAGACTTAAAGATAGGTGATACACTTTGCTCACTTGATAACCCAGAGGCTATACCATTCCAGAAGATATCTGAGCCTACTATCGCTATGCAGTTTATGGTAAATGATAGCCCACTTGCAGGTCAGGAAGGAAAATATGTCACATCAAGACATCTTCGTGACAGACTTTTCAGAGAATTAAATACAGACGTTTCACTTCGTGTAGAGGAGACAGATACAACTGAAAGCTTCAAGGTATCAGGACGTGGAGAGCTACACTTGTCAGTTCTCATAGAAAATATGCGTCGTGAGGGCTACGAGTTCGCTGTATCTAAGGCAGAGGTTCTCTATAAGAAGGACGAGGATGGCAAGCTCCTTGAGCCAATGGAAATCGCTTACGTAGACGTACCAGAAGAATTCGCTGGTAGCGTTATCGAGAAACTCTCAGGCAGAAAGGGTGAGCTCCAGGGAATGTCTACAGCCAACGGCGGCTACCAGAGACTTGAGTTCTCTATTCCATCACGTGGACTTATCGGCTACCGTGGTGAGTTTATGACAGATACAAAGGGTAACGGTATATTAAATACATCATTCGATGGTTATGGTCCATATAAGGGAGATATCCAGTACAGAAAGCAGGGTTCTCTTATCGCTTTCGAGTCTGGTGAAGCTATCACATACGGTCTCTTCAATGCACAGGAGCGTGGTACACTCTTCATCGGACCAGGTGAGAAGGTTTACTCAGGTATGATAGTTGGTCAGACAGGTAAGTCTGAGGATATCGAAGTAAATGTATGTAAGAAAAAGCAGCTTACAAACACTCGTGCTTCTGGTTCAGATGATGCATTGAAACTTACACCACCTAGAATCCTTAGCCTCGAGCAGAGCCTTGAGTTCATAGATACAAACGAGCTCCTTGAGATCACTCCAAAGAGCCTCCGTATCAGAAAGAAGATACTTGATCCAACTCTTAGAAAGAGAGCTGAGAGAGCTAGTGTAGCTCCTAATGTGTAGGGTACAGAAATAATAAATAACGCCAAATCTAATGTTTTAGATTTGGCGTTATCTTTTTAACTGCATATAAATATACTATTACGTCAATTTATTTTTTCTTTTTTTAACAAAATACACAATCATACATACTATAGATGCCAATAAATAAGCAAAAAGCAATAGACCAATATGGAATACAAACCCGAACAGGTCTTTACCATATATAATAATAGCCAAAACAAATAAAACTAAAAAAGAATATATCAACATCTCCAACATTCCATATTTTAGGTTCATATTTCTTTCTCGTCTAGCAACTTCTTCGCTATCTATAACACTTTCATTTCGACCTATTACTTTTGCTAATATACCAATCACCACTACACTTATAAACAAATTAATAAACTCCACAATAATAGATTTTATACAAAACTCTCTCATAGTTTCTCTATAGTCATCATACATTACCAGAATATGATTACTAATCTGTTCATAGCCTTCTCTGTAGATTTCAAATTCATCTTCATAACCATCCGCAACAACCAACTTGCCCTCTATTATATCAAAATAGCAATCCTCCTCATACTCTGTATTACAAATATACACAACACCATCATCTGCATCAATTGTATACCTATATTCATCAGCTTCTCCAAATATACTATCAACTTTATCACCAAAATTGTGAATTCCCAACATCCCCAGACTCGGCCATATTTTATTATAATAAACAAGATCTCTATCCATTTTGTATCCCTTTGAACACGAAACAAATAACTTATTTCCAAAGTCCATCGTTCCAGCTCTCATATCTTCAAAAGTATCCCACACTACATAGCTAGATATATCTAATGCATATGTATTTTTATGCGAATAATCTCCAAATGTCAAAAAGGCACAATTAATAATTCTAATTAATATATTTATTGATAACAAAACAATAATGACTATCGATAATCTTTTCTTTTTCTTCATAGTTTTTGCTCCTTTATATGTAATCATCTTTTTTTAATCACTAAGTAGTACATTCGAATTTGAAACTAAACTATAATAAAAATCCCATGCAACGCTTGCGTCGTTTTCTTCTGATGATTCATATTCTTTTATTTTATTCTCCAATTCTTTCAGTCCCTCATCTCCGCCTATATTATCCACAAATTCCGCTGCTCTATTTATTTTTCCATTTTCTAATTCTGAATAATACTGTAACAAGTTATCCATTATGTTACTTGTCACAGAACTAGTCAATTCATATATATTCTTCGCATCCAAATCAGCCATATAATCGCTAGAATTCATAGACGGTGTTCCATCTCCTATTATAGAAATACCAAATATGTCTCCACCATATCCTACAGCTTCCTCCAGTGTTAAATCATTAGCAAGTAAGTATACTCCCACATCGGCAATAAAGGTACTTCCCTCATATAGATATGATGCTAATGTTGCACACATATGTCCCAAATCCAACTTACCATCAAACTGCGCATATAATTCCGAAATCCTATCTTTTTCCGCCTGAGTACATTCTTCAATATTTCCCTTTTTGTAAATAATATTACTAAAATTATTTGGACTATTACTTGTTACTAAATTTTGATTTTGAATTGCTCGAATGAGTAACCCTGCACTTTCTTGACTCAAACCATTACTTTCCATAAATTTTTGCACATTATCTGATGCCATTAAACCTGCCGCCTGTTGAAACGCATAGTTATCACCATATCCTTCACAACAAGATGCTATTACTCTTACAAATTGATAATCTGCTTTCTCGTCTCCATAATTTTTCACTAATCCTTCATATAAACTGTACATAGCATATGATTCTGAAAATGAAAACCCGAATATATCTCTTGATATATTGCAAAACAATGAACTTCCCTTCAACCCTGCATATTTATCTCCTTTGATTTCAACATCATCAAAACTACCAGGACCTGTAAGACCTGTATATACTGGAGCATTATGCAATTCGTATACTCTAGCTAATTTCTCAATCACCTCAGAGCTATATATACTATATGTAGACATTCCATAATCATTTTTAAATCGTTCTAAAGAATCAATAATATCTCCATCCTGAACATCATCATACCCTAATTCTACGAGCGCCTTTTCTACATCTTGTAGTGCTTCACCTCCCATATGCGACAAATACGCATATATTGGTGGTGTTGTCGAAGTTGTATTACTTTCAACACTATTTACGTCTAATTCCTCAACAGATACATTATCCGTTGTTCCAGACCCACTTATCGTAATGTTCTCTATTTGACTTATTGCAACTCCTACCGTATTAGTAGGTGTCGATACAACCGATGCAGTAGGTGTTCCGCTAGAATTCGAAACTGCTGTTGTGCTTGCAGTTGTACTACAACTTGCTCCTGTTGTACTAATTGATGTAGTAGTCGTTGTTACTGTCGTTGCTGTCGTACTACTTACTTTAGCAGTAGATTCCTGACCACTATATGTTACAGTTGCACTACTTGTTGTCTGTGCTGTAGCTGGCGAATATGGTGTCGTACTGCTTACTTTTCCGACACCACTTGGCGATGCCGTCGAACCACTTGCTGGTGTAGTACTGCTTACAGTCCTAGCACTACTTGTCGATGTTGCACTTGATGCACCTCTTGTCGCTGTTGTACTTGCCGTTGTACTGCTACTTGCTCCCATTCCTACATTATAATTTGTTGCTGTACTTCCCACTTGATTACTGCCATTTATTCTTCTCCTTAGTCATTTCATCATTATATTCTGTACATAAAAACAGTTCACTTTAGTTGCTTTTATCTGCGTACCAAAGTGAACTATCCTGCCTATCCTTCTCTAATCTTCAAACTCTAATATAGAGAAATCACCACCGCCATGTCCTATACCGTCAACTATCATATATATCTTATCAGCATCTCTGTAAAATATTCCTTCGTAATCGCTAGTTTTTGCATCCAATACATCATCTATATATTCCATATTTTCTTCAGCAGACTGTAGCATCAGACCTCCATATATAACATCATATAGACCATCCTGTGCCCTTTTCTCCATCTGTTCTATAGTTACTCCCATATCTGCAAGAGTTATAACCTTAGCTTGCTCTATATCTATAGTCACACCATAACAAATAGATGTAGGGTGAGCAACTACCATAGGAGCATATAATATATTAAACTTAATGGATATATATTTGTCCGTGAAATATATAATGTCATATTTACAAGATATCTCAATAGACTCTAGGTTTTCTTCGTCATAATAGATATTTGTTGCGCTTCTAGCACATCTTTCTATTAGCTCATTTACTGACTTATACCTGTCTGTATCTCCTGTTATAACTGGATATTCAAGCTTTAATGTTAATATTCCTTCTGTTTCTGTTGTTGCAGCTGTAGTAATAATATCTCTAGAAAACTCTGTGTCAATAAGCTCGGATATCGAACCATGAATAGTAGTGTCTAAGTATACTTTATCTGTTGCAAGACCATCAGCCGTAGGTTCTTCTAATGTAATTTTATCAGAGCTAACTTCCTCCGATGAGGTTTCTTTGCTAGATGTAACTTCTTGCTTCATTGTAGTTGTTGGTTCTACTGGCTTATCACTCTTTCCATTACTACATGATACAAGTAATGCTCCTATTGTTACTATTAAAATTGGATATATTTTTCTTTTAATCATTTTATCCCCCTTGTAAACACATTCTATATCTCTTTTTACTCCATATTCAAAATAGATTCCACATCTTTATATGTTGGAATCGCATAATCAAATTTATCGTTATCCATATATTCTATTACTTCCTCTTGCGTTGCATCCCTGCCTTCTATAAAGAATTTATTATTCTCCCAACCTACAACATCTGTAACCTCGTAAAAATCCTTATCGAAACTCATTGTAGAATATGTAGTATATGCTGCACCTGATGAACCTTCGAATATACCAGAGGTATATATGTTCAACATACCTCTATCTGCATACATAAATCCATAGACTTTATTATCTTCATAATGGAGAATCAAAATATTGCTTCCCTTAAAAGTTATCATCACCTCGTTATATCCATCTCCATCCAAATCTATCACTCTATAATCATAAATCTCCGCTGGTTTATCCCAAAATTCATCACCATAATAATTGAATTCTGATAAAAGCTTTGACCATAGTGCAATTTTTTCTCCTGTATCATTGTTTTTCTCTACAAATGTAAATTCCGCTTTGCTAAGCAACACATCCTTCATCAATTGCGACATTTTTCCATTTGGCTTATATATAGACTCGTCCACCTTTGGTACATCTGTAAACATTTCTACCGTAGTAGTCGGTTGTTCTGTGGTTGACTCCACTCCTGTCGTCTCATCCGAGGTAGTTTCATCCGTTGAGCTTTCTTGGTTTGATGAAGATTCTTGTTCTGATGCAGTTCCCGATTCAACTGATTTATCACTCTTTCCATTACTACACGATACAAGTAATACTCCTATTGTTACTATTAAAATTGGATATATTTTTCTTTTAATCATTTTGTCCCCCTTGTAAACACATTCTATATCTCTTTTTACTCCATATTCAAAATAGATTCCACATCTTTATACCTTGGAATCACATATGTAAATTTATCGTTATCCATATATTCTATAACTTCTTCATCTGTAGCTTCCTTACCTTCTATATAGCATGTGTCCCAATCCCAACCTACTAGGTCTGTAATCTCATATGTTTCAGTATCAAAGCTTATTGTCGAATACATAGAACTAGATGCTCCAGATGAACCTATGAATATTCCCGAAGTATATATTCGATTCATGCTTCTATCATAATACATAAATCCATAGACTGTATTATCCTCATAATGAAGAATTAAGTCATTATTGCCTGTAAGCTCTAATATAACCTCGTTGTATCCATCTCCATCCAAATCTATCACTCGATAATCATATATTTCCACAATTACATCACTAAAACTATCGACCCAATAATTATATTTCGATAACAACATAGAATATGTAGCTATTTTATCAGTTGTCCCCCACTCAGTTTCCACAAATGTAAACTCTACCTTACTAAGTAATACATCTTTCATCAGTTGTGGTGTCTTACCATTAGGTACATATACAGCAGGGTCAATAACCTGTTCTTCTCGCACTTCTACACTTGATATAGACTGGTCTGAAGATGATTCTTCTGTAGCTGATGCTTTTGTTGTTGATTGCTCCGTTGTCAACTCATCCGTTGTTTTCTGTGATGAGATTTCTTTCATTGTGGAAGTCTGCACTACACTATTATCTGTATGCTTCTTATGGCTATTAACGCAGCCTACAAGAAATATTACTCCAACTATTAATAATGTCACACTAACTTTCTTCATTTCACTTCACCATTCCTTCATATATTGCTCTAGCATAATTTACTCTTCTGTCATTACTGTTAGCACCTCCTCTTTCCACATGTTTGTAGTATCCTAATGCATATGCTTCAACAAGTTGTGTGCTGCTCATATCTTCATCTCCGCATGCCAAAAGTTTTTTCCATTGTCCTCTCTCATATCTATCTTCATACACTTCATATTTTGCCAATGAAAATTGGGTGTTAATATTACCAACTCCTGATTTCATTTCGCTTGCTTCTTTTATAAGTAATTTCTTTCGTTCTTCATTTGTCCACTGCATTACTCCAAATCCGTAATTGTCTCCGTCATCATATTTGTACGTTGCAGAATCATCGATATCATTGTTTCCACCCTCGTCTTCCCTATTTGTCTCTGAAAAAACTGCTTCCTCATACCAATTTGCTAAGATTCCAGATATTAGCGCATCTTTACTTTCCCCATCCAATTCAACACCTAAAGCATCCTCAAATTTCATTCCTAGCTTAAGGAAAGTCCACGATTTACAGAAATTAATTTTCTGTGACTCGACAAGTTTTTTTCCTTTAATTTCTCCCAAAGCCTTTAAAACCGAATCCGTCTTTTCAGAATTCAATATTTCTTTGTAATATGTATGAACCTCGTCTATTTTTGCCATTATGTTATCCATATTGTCAGCATTATAATCTACACCATATACCCTACAGAAATTTTCTATGCACTTGTTTATATCACTTGGAGCTGAATCTGCTTGAACTGACTTTGGATCAATTACTCCTGATTCCGGATTAAAAAATCCTAATTCCTTTAACTGTGATGCAAAATTCTCATTCATATTCAAATAGCCTGAAATCTTATCAATCTGTTCTATAGCCCAATTTCCATCTGAGCATACAGCATTATTAAACTGTAACAGTGCATCTTTAAAAGTTTCTGTATCTTTGTCGTAGAAATTAGTTTTTTCAAGAACTGTTTTAATATCTTCTACATTCTCCATTTCGTCAAGAACAGAACCACCGCATTCGTCCATGTCCATAAGGTTTCTAATGTTAGCAAATGCTCGAGCTATTGTTCCTTGATTAGATAAAAAACCAAGTTCACTCAAATTTTCTTTAATTGTATCCATTTCTTCATACACTTCATTAAGCTTGCCAACCACTTCGTAACTATATGTACTATATGCCGACAATCCAACATCTTCCTTAAATCTTTCAAGTGAATCAATAAAATTTCTATCTTGTACATAATTATATCCTAGTTCTATAAGTGCACTTTCTACCTCTTGCAGTGCACCACCTCCCATATGCGACAAATATGCGTATGTTGGGTCTATTGTAGAAGTTGAACTTGCAGCACTATCCTCTGTTGCTTTTGATGTCGTCCCTGATGTCGCCCCTACTGTAGGCGTAGTTGTCGCTGCCACCGATGCAGTAGGTGTTCCATTTGTATTTGAAACAGCTGTTGTACTGGCCGTACTACTAGCGGACGCTCCTGCTGTACTAGTTGATTCTGCCGCCTTTGATGCTGTAGTTCCCGTCGTTGCTGTCGTACTACTTACTTTAGCAGTAGATTCCGAACCACTATATGTAATAGTTGCACTACTTGTTGTCTGTGCCGTAGCAGATGAATATGATGTTTTATTGCTAGTAGTAGCTGTACCACCACTTGCTGACGATATTCCACTTGTTGCTGTGGTACTGCTTACAGCCGTAGTGCTACTTGTTGATGCTGTGCTTGATGTTGATGTGCTACTTGTCGCTGTTGTGCTAGCAGTTGTACTTGCCGTTGTACTACTGCTTGCTCCCATCCCTACGTTATAATTTGTTGTTGTACTTCCCACTTGATTTACTGTCATTTTCTTTTCTCCTTTGCATTATATCATTACATCTTACAATCAAACAATACCATATCTGATATTATTTTTCTTTTTACTACAAAATAATCCTTTATTATGCGCTTTCCATCTAGATACACTTGATATGTCCACATTCCTTCTGCATATCTTCCCTGTATATTTTTGATACGATTCTTAAATACAACCTCATAGTCTGCTTCATTTTGCTCAAACTGTCCCATACTACTTTCTTCTATCATATATATCATACCATTTGGTTGAAAACATATATATGTAAGGGTATGTAGTCCCTTTACATTGCAGATATCTATACCTATGTAGACATCTATTGGATGGTCATATACATATTCTGTCTTTCTCACAGAGTTATTTACACCATTTGCCATACCACTTGATATATTGTAGGCAGATAAATATGGTGTATTTAATGTATCCCTATTTGGCACAGACCAAACCTCCCACTTTTCGTCATACACATACTGATTTGTTGCAGGGTCATTTAACCTTATTACATCATTTATCACATATTTATATCTAGCTACTTCTATATGTGACTCTAGCTCCCACTGATTGTATAGTTCATTATACTCCATCGATATACTATGAAACTTCCCACTACTGTCGTACAATTCTACCCTTACGTTCTCTATGGAATAAAACTGTTCATTAAATATATACCTCATACTATCCCTTTCTTATGATCTCCCATAACTTTTCATAGTGGTTGACCATAATGGTTGCGTGAAATCTTGACATATTTTCTATCAATATTTTCTGCTGTACCTCCACCGTCTCCACACTATCCTCTATAAACTCCTTTATCGTTCTCTCAAGCTCACCTTCCACGTACGGTGAATACTTGTATTTGTACCCTTCTAATATTTCATCTAGTCCACCATTATTTGCACATATAACTGGTAAACCTCTCTGCATAGCTTCCAATGCCACATAGCCAAATGGCTCATATAATGATGGGATAACTAACGCATCTAACGAGTTCAAGAAATTTTCTTTTCTCTCACCTACACACCATCCACAAAACTCGATTTTATCCCACATATTCGCTGCATCTATGTACGAGAATATTCTCTCAACATAATTCACATCGTTTTTTGGGCATGCCAGCATATACTTGGCATCTATATTTGCAAATGCCTTTATGCTCTCATAGATACCCTTTCTATAATCAGTTCTCCCTATATAGCCAAAATTTCTTCTGCTATGCCTATAATTATTATTCACTGTCCCTTGTTTATCATAAGTTAAACCATTATATATTACTCGTATCTTTTCCTCATACTGTGGATACATCTTAGATAATTTTCTTTTCTCAGCCTCAGATACACACACTAATACAGATGCCAGATTACATAGTCGTTCAAACTTAGCCTTTATGTCATAATTACCGCCAAACGGGTCCCATGGTGGTGGTGGCTCAGGTGTAGGTACTGAATGTATAACATATACTAGTTTCCTATCTCCTATAATATTCTCATCCAATAATGTAGCAAATTCATAGAACTGTGCCACCAATATGTCACATTTAATATCCTTAATCTTATATGCCTCGTCCTTATTCATTATCAGGATATCCTTCTGCTCCATAAAATCACTTATATTATAATCATCTAATGATGAGCCTAAGCTCATATATACAAAGCCCGTTTTCTTAGTACGATATTGGTATAACTCATTCATATACGTACCTGCTCCACCTATAACTCGACTGCCAAGCTCGTTATTGATGTGCACTACACTATAATCATTAGTAAAATTTAGATTAAACATACATCCCCCTCGTTCCCTAATATAATATTGTCCTTCTTCAATACATACCGTTCCTCTGGCGTATTGCACTTAACAAATGCTACTGGCGATACATTTATATCCCCGTAATCGCATTGTTCCCAAAAGTTTAGGACAAAGTAGCCTTTGTCACCTTCCAAGATATGAATATCATTTAAGGCTATAACTTGTTTGTCATGTATTTTAAAAATTTCATTCTTTTTTATGTGCACAAAATTGCTCCTTTCATATTTTAATTACTACTCTTTTTAGTATCTATATAAGTATTTCTCTTCTCTCTTCTTAAATGCTCCCTCGCCTCCTTCCATAATATCGCAAATACCTTGTCTAATAAGTTTCTCCTCTATACAACCTGCTTTTTTATTTTTTCTAAATGCAACTTTTCCCTTTGTATTACGCTCCAATATAATAATTCCTTCAGCATCTCCTAGAACAGGTATATTAGGATTGTGTGTTACAATGATAATCTGCCTTTTGTTTTTCATTTTGCGAATAGATTTGACAACCAAATTGTATATTAAACTATTATCCAAATCATCTTCTGGTTGATCTATAATCAGTGGATTTGTACCACTACTTAATATGAAAGTAAGAATTGCTGCACTCTTTTGACCAGGTGATCCTTCATTGATATCAATTTCTCCAGTTTCTTCGATTATCTTTATAGATATGTAGTCCTCTGGCACTACCTTTACCAATGAACCTAATGTCTCATTTTTACCCTTCGTTTCCCATATCTTACAAAAGCGCCCATCAAAACTTTCATTTGTAACTTGAGACAGATTGCCATCTTCTGATGTCAATAAAAATAGTAAGAAATCTTCATATTTAGTAAAATCATCTTTCACTAATACAGCTTCAACTAATTTCTCAAACTCTACTTCAAATGCACCTTCTTTTCCTACCTCTTTTTGCAGCAGCTGTCTCCATCTACTTTTATGCGCTAATGGATGAATATTAATTTTTATATTCTCAAATTCAAGTGAAGAAATCATCTCTCTTCTATATTCTGACAATTTTAATCTATTTTGAATAAATATAGAAATAACATTCCTCATTTTTCTTTCTATGTCACTCTGTTGTTTTTGAATCTCCAATAATTCTTTTTCTCGTTTTTTACATTCTAGTAACCTATCCTGAACTACTTGAATATTTTCACTTCCTGTATTCTTTAATTCTTCAAGCGAAGCCAAATAAATCTTTTTTATATTTTCAAAATCTTCTAAAATATATGATTTATTGAATTCAATCTCAATGCTCTTTCCTCTTTCTTGCCCTTGCAAAATAGCATTGTTAATAATCAAATATGAATTTCTTAGCTGTTCTAAAAAAATTGGTACAGCCTTTTCCTCTTTCTTTTTTACTAATTCTATCTTTTCATTAATGCCATTTATTTTATCTACAAGTTCACGATTCAAATTAGACAAATAGTAATTATGAGCAAATATTTCCTTTTTACAGATTTCAACAAGTGCTGATATCTCATCTAATCTTTTTCTAGCATCCTCAATTCCACTATCTTTAAACTTTTTCAAAATAGCTTCTGCCTTATCAATTTCTGCTTTTATAGTCGGCAACTCTTTTATTTTCCGACGATTATTTCTGTATAACTCTGATAATCCCATTAATTCAGACAAGGAATGTTCAATCTCATCATTTACTCCATATATTTTTGTCTTAATTTTTTCATCTATCATCCTTACTAATGGACTCTCTCCACAATCTACGACATTACTGTCTTCATCGATAAGTTCAAATATCTCCTTTTGCCCATAAAAATCAATTTTGAATTCTGGTGGAATTTCCACCCTATCACTTCCAAGATAACAATTGTGTATCAAACCCTTACCTGATTTCTTTGTTTCGATTATGTAAGTTTTATTATCACCAAACTGAAAACGAGTATCAATTTCTCCATCTTTATCAAATGTTTTACTCAATAATTTGCACTGACTTAACTCTAGAGATGGATCAAGTCCATACTTAATTGCTTGAACAATTGTTGACTTTCCGGTTCCCCTTCCACCAACTATACAATTAAGATACGGTGAAAACGTCATACTCATATTCTCAGAAATATGCGTAATACCATTTATTTTAATTCCACTAACATAGTTATAACTTACTTCGTTAGGATCAAAATCCTTACTCATATTTTGTATTTGAATCCAATTAAAGCATCTATGTTCAGGATCAATAAACACCTGTCTTATTCCTTCAAACGATAATGACGACATTTTCATCCATGTATATTTTTTTCCTATTCCTTCAACGCAATGTTCAGCCTCATCCAAGTCTGACGAATTATCGGAGCCAGTTACTAGTACAGCCTGATTTATTGCTCTGTTTATTACCTTATTTTTATATTCATCTATATCATGTTCATTTCTTATTTCAATAGCATCAAAATGTACAAAATCTTGATAACTCTTTATTGCATTTAAATTAGCTTTTCCTAATCCCTTATTGCTCGCAAAATGTGCTGGTATAACAAATATATCTCTACGCATCTCGTTGCAGAGATTTTTCAGTTGCTTTTCAGAAACATTTATTTCTGTATCTGACCAATTTTCGCGTTTCAACCCTAAATCACTTATTATTGCATCCTCAATCTGTGTCACTGTCATATTATCATTAAAAACAATTAAAATGTGTGTAAATTCCGCTGAAACACATAACTCTATTCCGTAAAAAATCTTAAAATTTTCATCTTCATATTGTTTTTTTACTTCTTCTACTTTTCTTATGAAACCAACAGAATTATGATCTGTAATAACTACTGCATTCACTCCCGACTGTTTCGCTGTTTATATCCATTTCTCAGCCGTAATAGACTTGTCTCTAAAACATCTACTTTCTGGTGTATGCGTATGAAAATCTATTTTATACCACTTTGCTAATGCCATTTAATTACCTTCTTTCGTTATGCACTTTTTGTCATTATGCTATCACTGTAATTCAATAAAAAATATTCTTTTTTTTCCTTCATTTTTATACAAAACTTATTTTTTTTGTATATTTTTGTCATTTTTTATTGTTATTTATTTTATTAAGTAGTAAACTAGCCTTAACCCAATGAAAGGAATCTATTGCGCGTGGATATACTTAATATTTTAATTGTAGAAGATGAAATCACAATTTGTAATAAATACAAAAAAGAAGCAACTAAATATAAAAAATTAAACATCGTAAATTCAACAGGTAGTTCAAAACAAGCTATTAGTGATATAAACTTTTTCAAACCTGATGCGATCATTCTGGATCTAGAACTTCATAACGGTAGCGGTAGTGGCATAGACGTTTTAAACTATCTCCAACACTGTAATTATCATCCATACGTTCTAATTGTTACAAACAACTCAAGCGTAACAACTCATAATTTTATACGAACATTAGGAGCTGATTTCATTTTATATAAACAACAACTTGATTTTAGAGAAGAATATGTTTTAACGTTTTTAGATACACAGAAATCTTTAATAAAGGAACACATAAAACAGACAACAAATAAGGCAAACATTACTTCTACTATGAATGATTGCGCATTCCTTAACGAAATCAAAAATCAATTTGAATACGTAGGCATTAATCCTAAACATAAAGGGTATGACCTCCTAGTAGATGCAGTATACATATCTATTTCCTACCCTTCAAGCGACATATATATGCAACTATCGAAAAAATACAAGAAAAATGAAGATACTATTATTCGAAATATGCAATATGCGATAAATTGTGCTTGGAATACAACAGAAGTAGAATTATTAGAAAACCACTACAAAGGACCAATAAAATCTGATAAAGGATCACCTACATTATCTGATTTTATTCGTTACTATGCAAACTTTATAAAAAAAGCTTAATTAACTACTATAAATGAATAAGTGCTTAGAAAATTCTAAGCACTCTTCACAACATTAATTTTTATTATTAAACCAACCATGTTCTTATAATAAGATTCCATAAATCCCTAAACATATCGTCTTCCTCCTTATTTTTTTAGAAATTCTAAAAAAACAGAACGATTTTCGATATTCATTTGTATTAGTTATTTTTTTCTTTTTTTATTCATTTTTATTACTTTTTATGGAGATTTTTATGATAGAAACATCGATTAAATATTTTTATATACTTATAACGGCTTTTTATTTTTTTTCAAAGCTACTAAACTTAAAAACCAGCTTAAGAAAATACTTTATTAATGTTATATACTCTTTACTTCTTTGCATAATAATTTCAATTATTAAAATATATGCGCCTCATTTAACTACATTTGTATTACTTTTTTCTGCATATATTCAGGCAAATATTGAATACAACACTTCCATAAAAATAACATTATCCACCACTCTTCTTTCTATAGGTTTTAGCTACTTTACCTTTGCAATTGCCACATTTGTCATTAGTCCATTTTCTATATTAGTCCAATCACTGATAACTATAGACAATGTCTACTTTCCTATTCATATGAGTTTGACTGGATTATTTCAATTCTCCCTTTCTTATATAATTTTTAAAATAAAAAGACTAAAAAACGGAATGCCTTTTCTACTTCAAAAGGTACCAATATCTATTGGTATTTTCATTACTTGTTTAATATTATTATCAAATTTTCTTCTAACAGTATTTGATAACAATGCATCTATGTATTCATTTTTAATTATTATTTGTACAATAACTAGCTTCATCCTTTTCATTTGGTGGAGAAAACAATTATCTGTCACATATATTAACAGAGCTCATAATGCTGAAATTGAGCGTCTACAGTCAGAACTAGACAAACTACACCAAGACAATGAGCGCCTTGGTTCTATTATTCACAAGGATAATAAACTTATCCCTGCTATGATTATAGCTGTTCAAAATGCTTTGAGCACACAAACTTCAAATAACCTCAATCAAAAAGCATTACTTGAACCTATATTAAAAGAGTTAGAGCTTCTCGCTACTGAACGTTCAATCCTTACAACTAACCAAATTGAGGCACAATTTTCCATACCTTCTTCGAGCATAACTCGATTAGATATGATGTTGAAATTTATGTCCCAAAAAGCTGAAAAATTTGATATAAAACTGACAATTGATTTTCATGTAAAAGCGAATGATATGATTTCAGAAGATTTTACAGAAGATGCTTTAGTGACTATCGTAGCAGACTTAGTAGAAAACGCAATCATAGCTACTAAACTATCATCTATTACGAAAGAGATATACATAGACTTTACAAAGAACAATAACAACTATTGTATAAATGTATATGATACAGGAATCCCCTTTGAACCATATACTATAAAATATGCTGGCATCAAAAAAGCTTCCACCCATCTTGACAATGGTGGAAGCGGTATCGGTCTTATGTCCACATTTACATTACTAAAAGACAGCTATAGTAGTTTCGTTATCGATGAAACTATTGATAAAGATAACTATACCAAAAAGGTAGCTATCGTGATGGATAGATTAAACGAATATCGTGTTTATACTCAACGACCAGATATATTAGCGCTTAGAACATCTAACCCTAATATAACATTCTGTAGCTAACAAACCACACACTCACCATCAACCATTATATACTCTATATCACTACCTCTATCCATATTCGTTCTGCCAGCAGTGCCCTCTGTCACCTTGTCTACAAACTCCTTCTCCTGCTCTGCTGGTATAACCACATCTACTTCTACTGCCTCTGTGTATCTTGTATCTACACAGGTTATCCCCATGCTACCCATAATATACTGTATCTTGCCTATGCCGTTGTAATCTGTATGCAATGTCATCTGTACACCCTGACGTTTTTCGGCTACCTTTGATGCTGCCAACCCTGCTTTCACTGCAGCCTGATACGCTCTGACTAGGCCTCCTGTGCCAAGCAATACACCACCAAAATATCTGGTCACAACTACCACAACATTATGTACTCCCTCACCTATCAGCACCTCAAGCATTGGCTTACCTGCTGTACCTGCTGGCTCACCATCATCATTGCAACGGGAATACTCATTATTCTTACCTATAACTGCCGCCGCACAATTATGTCTGGCATCCCAGTTCTTTTTCTTTATCTCATCTATAAATGCCTGCGCCTCTTCCTCTGTATCCACAGGCTTCACATAGGCTATAAATCTAGACTTCTTTTCCTCTATCTCGCCTACACCACCCTCATACACTATCTTGTAGCTATCTGACATACTATCATTCTCCAAATCTATTTAAATCTTTTTAAATTTTTATTAGCAATATGTATCTCTAACAAATATTCTCATTAATATCTATAATACATATACCATTATACAATACACCCCCCTATTAGTCCACATACTTCTCCGTATCTGTCACGTACTTTTCACAAATAAACTCTTTATTTTACCCACACAATTTGGTATACTAATAAGGATTTATGTCTACACTTTAGTGACGGCTATACATAACCGCACTATTTCGTTATATAGAATAAACGGAGGTATATATATGAATTTTGGAAAGGAACATATAGTTAAGAAGCATAAGAATCTTGTATCTACCAAGAAGCGTCTGACTACCAAAGTATTTGTCACTATGTTTAAGTCAGCTGTATTTCTTACCATCTTAGCCATAGGTGCTGTAGGATTTCTTGGACTTGGTATGATTAAGGGTATCATTGATGGTGCTCCAAATATTGAGAATACCAACATCACTCCAGTAGGAGAAGCTACAAAGATATATGACAATCAAGGTAATCTAATCGACAAGCTGATTACAGATGGTTCTAACCGTACTCCTGTATCACTTGAACAGATACCTGACCATCTTGAAAATGCTTTTATAAGCATCGAGGATTCACGTTTTAGAACACACAATGGTGTGGATATGAAGGGTATCTTCCGTGCTGCTTACCAGACAATCCTTCATGGTGATATGCAGGGTGCTAGTACCATTACGCAGCAGCTTCTAAAGAACAACGTTTTCGAGGATGGTGGACGTGAAAGTTCGACAGGTGCCTTGATAAAGCGTAAGGTTCAGGAGATTTATTTAGCGCTTCAGCTTGAAGAAACTATGAGTAAGGATGTTATCCTTGAAAACTATTTAAATACTATCAACTTAGGTAGTGGTTGCTATGGTGTACAGGCCGCAGCTCAGAGATATTTCAACAAGGACGTATCTGAGATCACTATATCGGAAGCTTCTGTTATAGCTGCTATTACTCAGAACCCTAGAAAATACAACCCTATTTACAATCCTGAGTACAACGTTGAGAGACGTAATCACGTTCTCGAATATATGCTTAAGGACGGACACATTACTCAGGCTGAATACGAAGAAGCTATGGCTGATGATGTATACTCACGTATACAGGAAACAAGTGTTATCACAGAAGATAATTCGCCATACTCATACTTCGTAGATGAGGTTGTTAAGCAGGTTATCGCCGACTTACAGTCTCAGAAAGCTTACACCTACACTCAGGCAGTTAATGCTTTATATAGCGGTGGATTACAGATATACACTACGCAGGATTCAACTATCCAGTCTATATGTGATACCGAAACAAACAATCCAGCAAACTACCCTAATAAAGTTTACTACACTATGGAGTGGGCTTATTCAGTAAAGTATCCAGAACCAGACAAGGATGGCATTACCAATTATAACTATTCACAATACAGTATCTACAATTATTATAGAAATGTATTAGGCCAGAAGAACTTCAAGCTTTTATTCGAAAGCGAAGAGGATATACAAAAATGTATCGATACCTTCAAGGCTGAGATATTGAAAACAGAGGGTGTTATAGAGCTTGGTGAAAGATTAACAGTTACTCTTCAGCCACAGGTTTCATTTACAGTTATGGACCAGAAAACTGGATATGTAAAGGCACTTGTAGGTGGTCGTGGTGAGAAGACTGCCAGCCTTTCCCTTAACAGAGGTACAGAGTCTACTAGACAGCCTGGTTCTCTATTTAAGGTGTTGGCAACATACGCCCCTGCTATCGACAGATACAACTACAATCTCTATACAGTTATCGAGGATTCACCTTACTACTACAAGAGTAATGGCCGTCTGGTAAATAACTGGTGGGATAAGCCTAAGACACAGCTTACTGCTGAACAGAGAACATACCGTGGATTACAGAATGTTCGTTACGCTATAGCAAACTCTATGAATATTATGACAGTAAAGGCTATGGCAGATATTACACCTGATGCAGGTTTTGAGTACCTTGAAGATTTCGGATTTACAACACTCATCAAGAGCCTTAAGAATAGTGATGGCACATATAGTACAGATATTACTGAGTCACTTTCATTAGGTGGTCTTACAAAGGGTGTTACCAATATAGAGACATGTGCGGCTTTTGCTTCAATCGCTAATGGCGGCACATACACAGAGCCTATCTACTACACAAAGGTTCTCGACAACTCTGGTAAGGTTATCCTTGAGAAGAAGCCTGAAACTAAGCAGGTGCTTATGGAGTCTACAGCATATCTTTTAACATTAGCTATGCATGATGTAGTGACTGTTGGTACTGGTACACAGGCAAATGTAAAGGGACAGTATGTAGCTGGTAAGACTGGTACTACTTCTAGCAACTATGACTCTTGGTTCGCTGGATACACTCCTGACTTAACAGCTGTTATTTGGAGTGGTTTCGATGAGAACACAGAGCTTAGTAACACAACTTACACAAAGACAATGTGGAGCAAGATTGTAGGTAAGATATGTGAAGCAAAGGGCTATGAATACTCAGAATTCAAGCAGCCTGACTCTATCGTAACTGAGAAGATATGTCAGAAGTGTGGTCACAAGGCTATCGAAGGCTTATGCGATAAGGACCCTGAAAAGAATCAGATAATTACAGGTTACTTTGCAGCAGGAACTGTTCCAACAGAGAGCTGTAAGTGCCACGTACAGTATTCTATCTGTAATGCAACTGGCTTGTTAGCTGTTGATAGCTGTACATCAGTTTCAACTAAGATATACAGAACCAGATTCCTTGGCAGCGATACAATCCCTACATGGGATACCAAGTATTGCTTACCAGATAGTTTATTTGGCAATTACTGTAAAGGTCATGAATAATTCAATATATTAATGTCAATAATACCCATAGTGGATATTTCCACTGTGGGTATTTTTATAAGAAAGGACATATATATGAATAAGCAAGTTTATATTAAATTCATGTTTTCTTCTAAGGTACATAAGACTGCTGTAACTGTAGGTGATGTGGCCAAAGTATATTGCTGTGACACTACCCTTAGAGATAAAATAAGAGCATTTAAAATTCACAATTTCTACAATCCTAAAGATAATCGTATAATTTACTCCTCATTAAAGGTCATAGAACTTATATGCAACCATTTCGATAATATAGAGATTTCTCATATAGGTGAACCTGATTTTGTCATAGAATACGAGCCATTAGATAAAAAGCCACTTATCCCGCCCTGGCTTGGTGCTACATTATGTTGCATTATTATATTTATAGGCTCAGCATTCGCCATTATGACCTTCAATACGGATGTGGCTATAACTAACCTATTTGAACACCTATATGAAGATATGACAGGCAATCCGCATCCTGGCTTTAGCATTCTAGAAATATCATACTCTATAGGTATAGGACTGGGTATCATCGTCTTTTACAACCATTTCGGACCTAAGCGTCTGACCAATGACCCTACTCCATTGGAAATGGAAATGCAAGAATATGAAACTGAGCTTTTAAATGCCCTTGTAGACGGCGCAAAATCTGGAGAGGAGCATATTGATGTCATCTAATATATTTTTGGCAATTGTGGGCGTTTTAGGAGGTGCAACGGTAGCTGCCGGTGTGTTCGCTCTTATAACCACCATCAATATTATTCCACGTTTTGCTCACGTAACAAAGACGAAGGATTTTATTTTAAGCTATGAAACCTCTATATTGTGTGGTGGTATTTTCGGTAGTCTTATGACTACTACTCCTCTAGCCTTTACGCTACCAGAATGGTCAGTTATCCTATTTGGTCTTTTCTCTGGCATATTTGTAGGCGCACTGGCCATAACTCTTGCAGAAACACTTGATGTATCTACCATCTTTGCTAGAAGATTAAGGCTTCATACGGGCATACCTTGGATAATCCTCTGCCTAGCATTAGGTAAAATACTAGGTTCTCTTATCTACTTCATAGGACACTACGAAAAGATAATCCCATAAAAATATGATTGTATAACTATTTTGTACAACAACTTTAATATACAACAACTCTTTTATTAGAGTTTAAAATCTATTTATAAATATTTCAATATAAGGAGGTTCTCATTATATGGGGTCAACATCAAACAATGAATCACCTTCAGATAAGCTTCAAACCATACTAAATACCAACGACAAAAATACTCAAAGCGAACTATATGAAGAGTACGTTAAGGAAGTCACTCCTACCAAAAGTCTTCCTGCCAATATGATCAAAGCTTTCTTCGTAGGAGGCGCTATATGTTGCCTAGGTCAGCTACTCATAAATATATTTATAGACCAAGGAATGAACGACGACGATGCCGCTATGTGGACAAGTATCTGCCTGATACTTCTATCAGTCATATCAACAGGATTTGGTTTGTATAGTAAGCTAGGTGAATTCGCTGGTGCTGGCTCATTAGTTCCTATTACTGGTTTTGCCAATTCTGTAGCTGCATCTGCCATAGAATTCAAAAAAGAAGGTCAGGTATTTGGTATAGGATGTAAGATTTTCACCATAGCTGGCCCTGTTATACTATACGGTATATTCGTAAGCTGGATATTAGGTATTATATACTGGTTATTTCAACTGTAATTTAACCTATTAACAATATAACTAGTTATTTCAACCTGTATAACAATATTCTGGTTGTACAACTATAATTATTACCTATATAACAATATTCTAGTTTGCAACACCATATACCAGTATCGAACAAAATATAAATTCATTAGATAATTAGGAGTAAAATATGACACAATCTCAATCATTAGGCAAACAGAGCATCGCCTTTAAAAATGCTCCATACATTCACGCATACACCTCCGTAGTTGGTCCTAAGGAGGGTGACGGTCCACTTAAGAAATATTTTGGTAAAATTGCCTCTGATGATATGTTTGGAGGTTCTTCATGGGAAGAAGCAGAAAGTGGACTTCAGGCAGAAACTGTAAAACAGCTTCTTTCCCATTCAGGTGTATCTGCCACTGATATAAAATATGCCTTTGCCGGCGATTTATTAGGACAGCTTATGGCCACCTCATTTGGATTATCGGATTATAATATACCATTATTCGGCATATACGGTGCCTGTTCTACTATGGGTGAGGCCCTGTCTCTAGGCGCAATGACTATCGCTGGTGGATATGCAGATAGAGTTCTAACATTGGCCTCTAGTCACTATGCCAGTGCTGAAAAAACATTCCGATTCCCTCTTGGGTACGGAAGTCAACGTAAATTCTGTGCCACATGGACTGTTACAGGATGCGGAGCTATCATACTTGATTCAAACTCAGGCATAGCTAAAATCACTGGCGTAACAACTGGACGCATCGTTGATTATGGCATCAAGGAAAAGGACAATATGGGAGCTTGTATGGCACCTGCCGCTGCCGATACTATATATAATCATCTAAACGATTTTGGACGTACACCAGCAGACTATGACAAAATTATAACTGGTGATTTGGGTTATATCGGACAAACTATACTGATAGATATCTTAAAGGAAAAGGGATATGACATATCATCTGTACACATGGATTGCGGTATTGAAATCTTCGACAAGGACAATCAAGCTACAAACGCAGGCGGTTCCGGATGTGGCTGTTCTGCCAGCACATTGTGCAGCTATATCTTAAGTCAAATCGAAAAACGTACCTGGAAGCGTGTATTATTCGTTCCGACAGGTGCTCTACTCTCACCTGTAAGTGCTAACGAAGGTAACTCTATCCCAGGCATCGCTCACGGTGTGGTGATTGAGGCTTGCTAGCATAGAAACTTATATTTCCAACGCAATTTTATATTTTAAGAATTGATTATTACTGGCTTTTCTAGCTTTAATATTTTTCTGCATTTATTTGATTTGATATTTTTAAATTAGGAGAATTCATATGGATTATTTAAAAGCTTTTTTAATAGGTGGACTTATATGTGCCATCGTACAGATATTTATAGATAAGACAAAACTGCTTCCCGGAAGAATTATGGTAGGTATCGTAGTATCCGGTTGTATCTTAGGTGCATTAGGTATCTACCAGCCTTTTATCGACTGGGCTGGCGCCGGCGCAAGTATACCACTTTTTGGCTTCGGCAATACCTTATTTAAAGGCGTAAAAGAGGCCGTAGATAACAATGGACTATTGGGGCTATTTATGGGCGGATTTAAGGCTAGTGCTGTAGGTATATCGGCAGCTCTTATCTTCTCATATATCGCTTCGTGGGTGTTTAATCCCAAGTCGTCGTAATGAGGTGGGGTAAGATTATTGAGCATATGACAAATGCCGTTACCGTAGGGTGCTGACCTACGGTAACGGCATGAATATTTTACCAATACTGTTCTATATATCTTTTTGCCTGTTCTTCATCTATTTCATAATTCTTCAGCAACACACCATAGACCTGTTCCCTTGTTACCCCAAATTCCTTGCTAGATATTATCATGCACCTGATGCCATCATCCCTACAAGCCTCAAGCTCATCTGCAAAAAGCTCTCTTAACGCTTCACACATACTTCTCACCTCCACAAATTTATCTTTATTCGCTCTAATAATTATATTCATCATCGATTTGTATAGCTCATCTTGCTCATGTATACCATACTCTTTTGATAACTTCTCAATAGTGTCTATACTCTGTATATCATCCCTCATACTGCCTAGCCACAGGTTTTCATCCTCAGATAATTCCGATGTAACCAGTATCTGTATTGGGACTATGTCCTTACATATATAATATATCCCTGCGCCTATTTTTTCAATCCCTAAAGCTCGGGTTTTCATTAGATGACTGACTAGCTTTTCTGGATATCTCTTACATACAAATGTGATTGTCACATCCGTTATCTTGATGTCATCCACCAATTTGCTGTCGGACTTATAAAAGCAAGTATAACCATATACTTTATAAAAATCATCTATACTTAGATAATCCGTAGGACTTTTATATTCAATGATATTATATCGTCTAAATATCCGTCCTATATTTTTATTTATCACATCATTGCTACATTTCTTAATAATAAGCACATCAATCTGCATTGGTTTTGTGCTTAGATTATGCTCACGCTCAAATATAAGCTTGTCTGCCTCCTCTCTAAATTCAATTTGTAGTCCCGCATAAAACGCAGGATGCCATTGTAACAGTTTCTTGTCGTTATCGTTTACTTTTGTACTAATGTTAAAGACCTCCTCTTCTTGTAATTTTGGTGATGTACATAAACAATTCCTTGATTTACATAGCATCATATTAATTTGGTTAAACATTGGATTAAAGCAGAATATACTTGAATGTAAGTGATTTATGAAATCTACTATAGAAATAATATTAATTTCTGCTTGATGAAATATTATCATTATAAGATGGATTTTGCAATAAAATGTTAGTTCTAATAAATTCTGGTTTGTACGACTAAGACTTTGATATTAAAGGTATAGTTTCGTTCTCGGTTACGAGTGCTAGACTATCTAAGAACATTACTTTTTTACGCTAAATAAATATACGCAACCGGCAGGCATTCGACATCGTGTCGATGCCTGCCTTTTTCTGACATGTGACCTCGTTATGTTTTAGTTATATTTATGCTATTCAGCAAAATTTCTATGAAATTTTGGTCACGTTCGTGTCAGAAAATTGCTACACTATTGTGTTGTAATGTTCTAAGATACTCTA
>JBGVKG010000065.1:0-41113 GCA_045123575.1 Lachnospiraceae bacterium | reverse complement strand
GAGCAAGGCAGTTAAAGATATATGTTTAAACTAATTGGAGTAAAATGCTCCAAAAAAGCAAATATCACAAATGGGAAATTAGAGTAAAATACTCCAATTTCCCATTTGCTTTTGGATACGCATTATTGTTAGGCGCTTACCGAAATAAAGAGATTTAGGCAAATGCATTCATATTTACCACAATCATAATGTAAGAATTTGAGGAATAACGCTAAAGGCAACCACCATTACATTCAAACAGAACAATATGAAAAGATTTGAAAAAATATTTCAGTGAAGTAGGCAACAGAAACTCAGTTGCCCACGATAATAATGAATTGGTTTGGGTGGTGTCAGCTGGAAATACATCTTCCTTCCCGGGATATAGGAAGATGTATATCAAGCGGTAGTCGAAGTGCAGGAGGCGGAACTCCTGCGCGGGTCAAGGGCGGCAGCCTTGCCCAGTAGGATTGATGCATATGTGTTACCTAGGAACACTTGCGTCAATCCGTACTGGGTATTATTTGACGCAATTTAGATACCGTCAGAATAAATTGGCTGTAGACCAACATTCCTCTTCGCAAATATTTTTGAAAGGAGACGTTAATGAAAGTAACAAAACATAATGGTAGAAGTGGTAAACATGGTGCATATAATCCAAAGCATAACGACCGTCAATTTGATGTTGCGAAGAGTGACCATATTGATGCAGTGAGAATGCTTGATAACGTGTATTGGGATTATCAGCGCGGATATCGTTATCCAACGCAGGGTAATAAAGATGGTATCAGTTTTGAGAAGATTGAATTGGATTATTATAGGGAAGCCTATGGCGGATATATAGAAAACCAAAAGGCAAGATATGTGATGAATCGTCATCCGGAACGTCAGCGTTCTATAGAAGATTTATATAAAAATGATAAGACGTGTCCGGAGGAATCGATTTATCAAATTGGAAATATCGATGAGAGCATTTCCGCAGAGACATTAAGAATGATAGTTGAGACTTTCTTTGAAGAATGGCAAGAGCGATTTGGAACACATATTAAGATGCTTGACTGGTCTTTGCATTGTGATGAAGCTACACCACATATTCATGAAAGACATGTATTTGAATGTAAAAATGAATATGGAGAGCTTTGCCCGCAACAAGAGAAGGCGCTTGAACAGCTTGGTATTCCACTTCATGAACCAGATAAACCGAAAGGACGTAGGAATAATCGTAAAATGACTTATGATGCTATGTGCCGTCAGATACTTATTGATGTATGTAAGAGATATGGAGTAGCGGTGGATGAGGTGCCAGTTTATGGTGGATATAAGTATTTAGAGAAGAATGATTATATCATCAATAAGCAGCGTAGTGAATTTTCCAAGGTGGATAGTGAAATTAAGAAGTCTAAGAAGAAGTTAAAGACTACGAAGCAAGAGTTAGATAATGCGCAGAATGAATTAAAAGATGTAAATGAAGAGATTCAGGATGCGGATGCAACATTAGCTATGACCAACCATAGAATCTATGTCAGTGGAAAGAAATTGAAAGTAATTGAGGAAAAAGCAGATGATGCAAATGAGTTAGTAAGTGCTATGTGTGATATTGCTTATGATGTGGTTTTTGATGAAGTTGCAACTACTGTGGCAATAACTTCCATTACCCTATGGCAATATAAATAGTAATAGTACAGTATTAAATAAATAACTGTAAAAAACAAATTGCAGAAGCGTTATGCATTACCTAGTCAGATATATGAAAATATATATTGCACCCACCATCATCTTGGTATAGTCCAAACTCCCTCCTCTCTGTAAAATGTCAAAGATAAAGGTTTCAGGTAATCGTTATCGATTATCTTACAATTGAAGTTAACAACATTTCTAAATGTGTAGCTAGTCCAGTAGCTATCTATCTTGTATGGAACGCCGGCGATTCTGACATATAGTGGAGCGATGCGTCCCTTAGAGTCAAAGGATGCAATGACAGGTACGCTGTTATCTTTTGCGTAGTCGCAGCTATTGTATGAAACTATTTTAGTCATATATCTATCCTCCAATTTTCTGTCTGTTTAGTCTGTTTAGTCTGTTTTGCCAGTTTTAATACAATTTTTAAGGTTTTGTCAATATTGGGTCGATGTTGGGTGATACATAAATTGTAATCATATTATACGAACAAATGTTCTGTTTGTAAAGAAATATTTATAGCTAAATTTTGGTGGCAGAAGTTTCTCTTGGGATTAAACTACAGGTTTATTTATAAGAAGAAGTGGTGGTGATATAGTTATTTTATGTAAAAGAACAAGTAAGTTTGCAAAGGATGGAGAATGAGGAGATAATCATTTATTTGGTGACTTTTAATTCTTTATATTGACTTTTGAGTTGATGTGTGATTTAATCTCTAACATTAACCATGTTTTAGTTCGTTGTTTGGGATAGTAAAATTAAATAACGAAAGAAGGTGAACTTATGAATCTGTACATAAGCGATTTACACTTTGGCCATCGTAACGTTCTGCAGTTCGATCATAGACCTTTTAGAGAAATTGATGAGATGGATGCAGCACTCATAAAGTTGTGGAACATGCGAGTGGATGCTGATGACCATATCTACATGCTTGGTGATATTTGCTACAAGAGTGACAAGTCAGAGGAATGGTATCTTAGACAATTAAAGGGTCACAAGCATTTAGTTGTAGGTAATCACGACAGACATTTGTTAACTAATGAGAAGGCAATGTCTTATTTCGAGTCGGTAGATACTATTAAGGTTATCGAAGATGGTGATAACTTTATAACTATGTGCCACTATCCCTTAGCTTCATATAATAGAGAAAATTACGGCGGATGGCATATATATGGCCACATTCATAGTCGTAAGGATGAAATTTATGATTTTATGAAGCACAAGGAGAGAGCGCTCAATGCAGGCTGCATGATTAATAACTATGCGCCAGCATCGCTTAATGAACTGATAAGGAACAATAGGTATTTTAGGGAGAAGAACTAATAAACATTTTAGAATTTAGTAAAGAGGTGAGTATTATGGCGGGCAAGATATTTGTAACAGGGGATTGCCACAGAAAATTTAATAAATTAACTACTAAAGGATTTCCGCAGCAAAAAGAATTGGATAAGGATGACTATCTGATAATATGTGGAGACTTTGGTGGAATATGAGATGAAGAGGAAAGCGCAGATGAAATCTGGTGGATGAACTGGCTTGATGAATTGAACTTTACAGTTTTATTTGTAGATGGAAATCATGAGAATTTTGACAGATTATATTCTTATCCTGTGGAAGAATGGCATGGCGGTAAAGTACATAAAATACGTCCATCAGTAATCCATCTGATGCGAGGTCAGGTATACGAGATATGTGGTAAGAAAATATTTACCATGGGTGGTGCGAGCAGTCATGATATATCAGGAGGCATTCTAGATATGGACGACCCAGAATACAAAGCTAAAAAGAGGGAGTTGGACCAGGGATGGGAGCCATACCGTATCAACCACCTAAGCTGGTGGAAGGAAGAACTACCATCAGAAGAGGAGTTTAAAGAAGCGATTGATAATCTGGCTAGACATAATGATGAAGTAGATTACATCATTACCCACTGCTGTGCATCGACGACCCAAGATGTTTTAGCAGGTAAAGGATTGTTTAAGACGGATGTTATAACTGATTTTCTTGATGAGGTAAAGGGTAAGTGCAAGTTTAGTAAGTGGTACTTCGGACATTATCATGACAACATTAACGTAAATGATAAAGAAGTTCTCTTATATGATAAAATTGTGGAACTGGGTGAAGAAATTGCAACGCCTACTGTAGGCCATCCTATATACAAAAGAGACGACAAGGTGGCTTTTGAGATGTTTTATAAGGGTGAGCTAGTACGAGTGGAAGGTTATATAAAGATAGTTGATGCTTGGGGAAACTTTAGAAAAAATGATGAGCCATCCTATGATATTATGGTGGTGTTACCTGATGGAATAGAGTGTTTAGTAAAGCATGTAGAGGAGTCAGCAATATTGAATGAATAGGTGATAGAACATGGACTGGAATGAAGTAATAGATTGCTTAAAAAATAGCAAAGAACCAGATGATATAAGACGTCTAAAGTACTATGTTGGATATCACGATGATAGAGTTTCGTTGAAAATGAAACATTTAAGACGTCATTTAAAGTTAGCAAGTTTGGATGAGTTTAAGAAATTAATGAAGTTGCAAGTAGCTGACGCAAAAGCACATGGAATATCGTGTGAAGAGTCGCAAAGAATAGAAATTTGTGGCGCATGGGCTACAGAGTATGCGGATGAGGTGTATGAGAAGATAAGAGATGGTATGTGAGAAAATAGAACCACTATATCCTATCCATTCCTACAAAATACCCCACTCTAATTTGTAACATATTCCATTGTTCTATCCCCACTCCATACCTTATACTATTACTATAGTATACAAAAACATTAGGAGGATATTACAATGTTAGATTTCAATAACGCAAGCTATATTAAGCTTAGAAAAGTTTCAAATGACACAGTAGGAGCAAACCTTACAGCGCTTTTATTGCCTAACGAAAACATAATCGGAACATACAAGGGTATTAGAGATTATGTAGTGTTTACGGATAAGAGATTTATCGCCGTAAATGTGCAGGGTTTAACAGGCAAGAAGCAGGATTACACATCAATGCCATACAAGAATATCAATGTGTTCTCCATTGAGACATCAGGCGTATTCGATATGGATAGTGAGCTCGATTTATTCTTTAGCGGAATAGGTAAGGTGAGATTTGAGTTTACAGGAGCATCTGATATAGTTCAGATAGGCAAGATAATCAGTTCATACGTTTTATAATTTTATATTAAAAAACATAAGGTCATAGATTGTCCATATTTCATAGGTATACAAAACTTACCATTAGAAATACTCGCATCTATGACCTTTTCCATTTGCTAAATCTATGTTATAATATCTCTAAATATTTTTAGGTTAATGATTGTAAACAAAACTAATAAGATAACAAAAGTAATATAATTACAATCAATTACAAAATAGCAAATATATATTAATAATAAACAAAAAACAAGGAGGATAAAAATGAACTCAACTATTCGTACAATCAGAAACAGATATTCTTGCCGTAGCTACACAGGAGCACCGGTAGATAAGGATAAGATAGAAGCTATAGCTATGGCGGCGGTGCAGTCACCTAGCGCTATGAATATGCAGCCTTGGCATATAACTGTTGTGCAGGACAAGGCATTTATCGATGATATGGATAAGACTACTATGGAGCTTCTTGCTAGCCAGGAGGATAAGTCTATTTATGATAGAATTATGGGCAGAGGAGGTAAGATATACTACAATGCACCTTGTATGTTTGTGGTAGCGAAGAAGGCGGGAACAGACCTTGATTGTGGTATCGTATCTGAGAACATAGCATTAGCGGCATCATCTCTTGGACTTGGAAATGTTATATGTGGCTTAGCTAGACTTTCTTTTGATAGCGAGAAGGGTGCAGAGTACGCAGCTAAACTTATTCCAGAGGGATTTGAATTCGGTATAGCTGTATTGGTTGGCTATGCTTCGAACCCTGAGGGAGTGCCACATGAGCCTGATATGGGCAAGATAACATATATAGGCTAGTAAGATGAAATGCAAAATATAAAATGCAAAATATAAAATGCAAAATTTAAAATCCATAGAAAGGACAAGCTATGCTTTACACATATCCAGATTATTATAAAGAGTTCAAATGTATAGCTGACCGTTGTGAGGCAACCTGTTGTGCAGGATGGCAGATAGTGGTAGATGAGGAATCGTTAGCTAGGTATAAGAAGTATATAGATAAAGATGCTAATGAAAACTCAGAAGCTAGCTCATTATGTTTACAATACAATTCCTTCAGAGAACGTCTTAAGCAGTCTATCGATTGGCAGGATGAGGTATTTAAGCAGGATGAATGTCGCAGGTGCGCTTTTTTAAATGAACGTAACCTATGCGATATGTACACAGCTCTAGGTGAGGAGAGTCTATGCCATACTTGTACAAGCTATCCTAGACATACAGAGGAGTTTGAGGATGTGAGAGAAGTCACATTGTCTTTATCCTGTCCAGAGGTGGCACGCATAGTTATGGAAAAGCAGGATAAAGCTACATTTTATGATATAGAAAAGAAAGATGAGGCAGAGGTATATGAGGACTACGAGGAGTTCGATGTGCTGATGTTTGGTATCTTGCATGATGCTAGAAATGCTATGATAGATATTATGCAGGATAGAACGATGGATATAAGTCTTAGAACGTCTCTAGTCTGGTCCATGGCTTGTGATATGCAAGATAGCATTGATGAGGGTGCTATATTTGCTTGCGAGGATATTGTAGAGGTGTACAAGCAATTGATAGGTGATGCGCATAAGGCAAAAGATACTTTGCAACAGCTAAATCGCAGTTATGATACTTGCCAGTCGCAGGAGCGTTATGAAAAGGCCCTTGATATGTTTAAGTACCTGTACCAACTTGAGGTTTTAAATGAAGATTGGGAGAGGGATGTAGATGAGACGTCACTGAATCTATTTGGAGTGGATAGTAACCATTATGAAAATATATCACAGGAGTTTAAGCTATGGCTTGATGACAATAAGCCTAACTGGCAGATACAGTGTGAGCAGATAGTGGTATATTTCTTGGCTACTTATCTGTGCGGTGCTGTCTATGATGGAAGGGTAGCGGCCAAGGCGAAGATGGCAGTTGCTTCTGTGTTTTACATTTATGAGATGCTTTTATCTAAGTGGACAAAACAGGGCCGAGAGTTGTCTGAACATGACATTATAGAGATGGTTTATAGATATTCAAGGGAGCTTGAGCATTCGGATATTAATTTGGATGAGTTGGAATATTGTTTTGACGGATATTTCGATAGTGATGATATAGATTAATGGGAAACTATATTAAAACTAAAAGAAATATTTTGAAATGAATGTTGCTACGCCAGTATGGATAAACTGTAAATATCCTAAAGAGATATATAACGTATTAAATAATTAACAACAATAATCATATTTCAAAGGAGGAGAAAATATGAAACCTAAGATAACATTGAATACAGATGCAGAAGTTGTAAAGACTATCAGAGAGGGATTAAAGGCTAAGAATGGTCATTGTCCATGTAGACTTGAGATGACAGAGGATACTAAGTGTATGTGTAAGGAGTTTCGTGACCAGATAGCGGATCCTAATTATGAGGGATACTGCCATTGTTTGCTATATTATAAGACTTACGAGGACAAGGAAGCAAATTAATAGTCATAGCATAAATTGTTATGAAACATAATTGTTCATATAGATTAGAATCTATTTAAAAGATTTCATATAATCAGAAAGGAAGGGAACTATGTCAGAGATTACATTAACAACAGCTAATTTTGAGAAAGAGGTATTGCAGTCGGACATGCCTGTGCTTGTTGATTTCTGGGCTAGCTGGTGTGGACCATGCAAGATGATAGCGCCAGTTATAAGTGCCATAGCAGAGAAATATGCAGACAAGCTTAAGGTGGGCAAGGTAAACGTAGACGATAACATGACACTTGCTCAGAAGTACAGAGTAGCTAGTATACCTACATTGTTATACTTTGAGGGTGGAGAGTTAAAGAAACAGAATCTTGGATTTATGACACCGGAAGAGATTGAACAGTGGTTAGAGTTGTAATAGAAAAGTAATATTTTCTTGATTTTTTCATATTATAGTGATAAAGTGGACGTAAACAATACTAAGGAGGACAATGATATGTCATTTTGCATTAATTGTGGTACACAGCTTGCTGATGGAAGCAAGTTCTGTATAAACTGTGGTGCACAGCAGCCAGATGCGCAGCAGGCACCAATATCAGAGCCAGTAGTGGCAGCACCAGCATTTGATCCATTTGCACAGGCCCCAGTGATGGAGCAGGCCCCAGTGGTAGAACCAGTTCCAGTAGTGGAGCCAGTACAGCCAGCAGCGCCAGCATTTGATCCATTTGCACAGGCCCCAGTGGTAGAACCAGTTCCAGCAGTAGAGCCAGTAATGCAGGCACAGCCAGTGATGCCAGCGGCACCAGTACAGCCTATGATGCAGCCAGTAGATCCTATGGCAGCTCAGCCACCAGCACCTAAGAAGAAGAAAAATCTTCCACTTATACTTGGTCTTTCAATAGGTGGTGCAGTATTAGCTATTACAATAGCTATTATAGCTATAGTTCTTGTATTAACAAGAAAAACAGAGGTAGACTTAAGCAAGTATGTAAAGATAGAGGTAGAGGGTTATGATGGTTCTGGTAGAATCGTAAGCTATTCTTTAGACAAGCAGAAGATGCTCAAGGACATTATGAAGGACAAGGGCAAGAAGAATGTTGATAAGCTTAAGAGAAGCGATATACCTGATGAGATATACAACACTATCAATACAATGTATTTTGATGTAGTAGATACTTCGGGTTCAGGTACATATAAGAATGGCGACAAGATTGAGATTGAAATATACTATGCAGACTACTATCTTGATGACGCTAAGTTAAAGTTTAAGAACGAGTCTTTTGAGTATGAAATCAAGGGATTAGATCCACTTACAGATTATGATATATTTGCAGGTGTTGAGGTAACATTCAGTGGTATGAATGGTGATGGAAGCTTTAGCTATAAGGTGACATCAGATGATGACATCTATGACAATGTATACTTTGATTATGATTACAAGTATGACTTATCAAATGGTGATACTATTACTATTGAAGTTAAGCCATATAATGGAGATGCTACAGGTTCATACTATGGTTATAAGTTTACTAGCACATCTAAGACTTATACAGTAGAAGGACTTAGCAAGTATGTAACAGGTTTATCAGATCTTTCATCATCAAACTTATCAGATTTGAAGGAGAAGGCTGAGGCAGAAATTCAGGATGAGTATTCATCTGAGTATGACGGATCATTATCTAACATTAAGTATATAGGTTCATATTTTGCAAAGAATGATTATGATTACAATTGCTATATGTATGCGATTTATACTGCAACTCTTACAAGTTCAGATGGTGATTTTGAGCCAACAACAGTATACTTACCAGTACAGCTTAAGTATCTTATTATAGATGGTAATGGTGATCTTATACTTGATAATATTTATGCATATATGAAGGGTAGCTTCAATATTGATGGAACATGGAACTATTTTGATGGATATGATGATCCATATGAGATGTATGAGGATCTTGTAGAGTCTTATGAGAATGATTATGATTTCGAATCTTCATCAGAACTTCCAGATTTCTCAGAGCGTCCAGTTGTAAATGAGCCAGTAGAGGATGATACAACAGATGAATTTGAGACAGAGGAAGCTGAGTCAGAGGATGATGCAGCTTAATATGTTGATATAATACATATAATGAGAGGAACTTTTACTTCGGTAAAGGTTCTTCTTTTTGTTATTAGTTTATATATTATTGTGGTGTAATACAAAAAGAAGAACTAGATTTCTCTAGTTCTTCTCGTGTTTTAATCTTGTAAAATTTATCTATTGTTGATAAGCTTTGTAAGTTCTACTGGCTCAACGATCTGACCGTCCTTGTAAACTCTCATGTTACCAGAAGCGATCTCGTCGATAAGGATAACTTCGTCGTTGTTGTAACCGAACTCGAACTTGATATCCCAAAGATCAAGACCGATAGACTTAAGGTCGTCAGCAACAATCTTTGTAATCTTTAATGTCTGCTCCTTCATGCTTTCGAACATAGCAGGTGTCATAATACCAAGTGCAGCAAGACCTTCGCCTGTTACAAGTGGATCACCAAGAGCGTCATTCTTGAATGTACACTCAACGTAGCCACCCTCAAGTGGTGTTCCGTTCTCGATGTACTCGCCATATCTACGGATGAAGCTTCCTGTAGCAACTAAACGGCAGATAACCTCAAGACCGTGACCGAATACTGTAGCTGGAAGAACTTCCATTGTAGCATTCTCAAGGTCAGCGCTAACATAATGAGTCTTGATGCCAGCTTCCTTTAAGAGCTCGAAGTAGTGGATAGATGACTGAAGATTAGCCTTACCGATACCCTCGATAGTTAATCCAACAGTGTTCTCGCCTGGATCGAAAACGCCATCTTTTCCTGTGCAATCATCCTTGAACTTAAGCATTACATTGCCGTTGTCAAGGCTGTAAACGTCCTTTGTTTTTCCTTCATAGATCTTTTTCATAGCTTTGTCCTCTTTAATATAGATTAGTGAATAAAAACTCACAGAAATAAATTACTACAAATGAAAAAAGATTGCAAGAAAAAATAGTAATAAAATAATAATTTTCTAAAAAATATTGACAGAATTGCTTTAAAGTGATATAGTTCTAAACGTAGATACTTTAAAGTTATAAATTGGTTAAGCAATAGAGAGTCTACAACCTCACTCCTTCGTGAGTTTACGCAATCATTCAAAGTTACGACCTAGTCAGTCGAAATCTTTTGACGCAAGTCAAGGAACAAAAAAGGGAAAGCAGTCAGCTTCGGCATTGACTGTTTTTTACTTTATATGGACAATAAGTGTGAAATCTGTGTGTTTTTTATTTTAAACTCACAGATTTTTGTTATAATATAGAAATATTATATGAGTTATTTGATATGATAAAATTTAGATAAGAAGGAGATAGGAGATATTATGTGTACAGCAGCCACTTATAAAACAAAAGACCATTATTTTGGAAGAACATTAGATTATGAATTTTCCTACAAGGAAACAGTGACTATCACACCTAGAAATTTTGAATTTAGATTTACAAATGGTATAGAGATGAAGAATCATTATGCATTAATAGGTATGGCATATGTAGTGGATGATTATCCTCTATATTATGATGCAACTAACGAGCATGGATTAAGCATAGCAGGTCTTAATTTCCCAGACAATGCGTACTATGGACAGGCATGTGATGATAAGGATAACATATCGCCTTATGAGTTTATTCCTTGGATATTGGCGCAATGCAAAAATATTAGTGACGCTAGAAAATTGATAGACAGATTGTGCTTGGTTAATATTGATTTTAGTGATGAGTTACGCTTATCACCGCTGCATTGGATAATATCAGACAGAGACGAATCGATTGTTGTAGAACCTATGATAGATGGCATAAAGGTACACGACAATCCTGTGGGAGTATTGACCAATAATCCACCTTTCGATTTTCATATGCATAATCTTGCTGGATATATGGGACTGTCTAGGGAGCAGGTAGTCAATCGTATAAGTGAAAAGGTAGAACTTAAACCATATAGTAGAGGAATGGGGGCTATGGGATTACCAGGTGACCTTTCATCAGCATCTAGATTTATAAAGGTAGCATTTACAAAGCTTAATTCTATATCCAGCGAGGAGGAAGAGGCAAGTGTTAGCCAGTTCTTCCATATATTGTCATCAGTGGCTCAACATCGTGGTTTAGTGCATTTGGGAGAGGGACAGTATGAGATAAGCATATATACATCTTGCTGTAATACGGAAAAAGGTATATATTATTATAGGACCTATGATAGTCACAGAATTAAGGCGGTGGATATGCATAGGGAAAATTTGGAAGGACATCAGCTAGTTTCGTATAAGCTTCAAAAGGAAGCAGATTTTTATTACCATAATTAGTGTGGCTGTCCTACCTTTGAAAGTTATGAATCGAAGAAGCGGAGGTTTCTATGAGATACTATATCTCTGACCTGCATTTTTATCACAATAGCCTCAATGAACAAATGGACAATAGAGGTTTTGCAAATGTGGAAGAAATGCATGAATATATGATAAAACAATGGAATAGCAAGGTTAGACGTGGTGATGATGTGGTTATCTTAGGAGACTTCTCGGTAGGAAAAGGCGTAGAAACAAATGAGATATTGCAGCGATTAAATGGTGCTAAATATCTCATAGAAGGTAATCATGATAAATTTCTAAATGACAGAAAATTCGATAGGACGTTATTACGTTGGATAAAGCCGTACGAGGAAGTCAAGGATAATAAGCGCAAGGTGGTGTTAAGCCACTATCCTATAATGTGCTACAATGGCCAGTACAGATTAGATAAAGAAGGTATGCCTAAGGCATATATGTTGTATGGTCATGTACACAATTCATATGATGAACATTTAATAAGCAGCTTCCAAAAACAGACTAGAGAGGCTATCAGATTAGGTAGGGATGGTGAACCAAGAAATATACCATGTCATATGATTAACTGCTTTTGTATGTTTTCTGATTATGTGCCACTATCGCTTGATGAATGGATAGAAAATGATAAGAAACGTAGAGAGGAAATGGAGAATGAATAGTGAAATAAGAGAGAAGCTTGAAGGTGTAGGAATAGATGTAAATGATTTGATGGAGAGACTTATGGGGAATATGACTCTTATATCAAGGTTTTTTAAAAGATTTCCTGATGATGCAAGCTATGAAAGAATGGTAGCAGGTATAGAGAAAGGGGATGTGGAGGAAGCTTTTAGAGGTGCTCATAGTCTTAAGGGTGTCTGTGCCAATCTGTCTATGAAGAGATTTTTAACAGTGCTTAATCCCCTTGTGGACAAGCTTAGAGAAGGTCAGTTAGATGGTGTGCAAGTTATGCTATCATCGGTGGATGAAGAGTATAGAAAAGTTGTAACAATGATACAAGATATTACATGGAATGGATAAAATATGAGAAAGAAGGATTTGGCGTTACTGATTATAGAACGTTTGAAAATTGAATATCCAGATACAGGCTGTTCCCTTACATATGACCAGGCGTGGAAACTATTGGTTAGTGTGCGTCTAGCGGCACAGTGTACGGATGCCAGAGTGAATGTAGTGGTAGAAGAATTGTATAGAGTTTATCCAGATATAAAATCATTATCGGAGGCTTCTGTGGAAGATATAGAGGCGATAGTGAGGCCTTGTGGGCTTAGTAAAAGTAAGGCTAAGGATATAAAGGCATGTATGGAGATGCTACATAATGTGTATGATGGAAAAGTTCCTGATACTATGGATGAGCTATTAAAACTACCAGGTGTAGGCAGGAAGAGTGCAAATCTTATCTTGGGCGATATATACGGTAAGCCAGCTATTGTTACAGATACTCACTGTATCAGACTGGTTAATCGTATGGGCTTAGTTGATGGCATCACAGAACCAAAGAAAGTGGAGATGGCGTTGTGGAAGATTATTCCACCAGAGGAAGGGAATGATTTCTGCCATCGTATGGTTGACCATGGCAGAGCTGTATGTACGGCTAGAACGAAACCATATTGCGAAAAATGTTGTCTATCAGATATTTGCAAAAAGCGTATATAAATTTCAAAAATATTATATGCTTTTATTGAAAAATATTCAGATAATGATATAATAAATATATTGATTAATGCGTGATAACTGAATATATAGATATGACTAGAAATATAGATATTTTGTCGGTTTAAACGGAAATACAAAAGGAGGACTTTTACTTATGACACCAGAACAATACAAAAGATCCAGTAGGGCAGCGTATCCAACTATTCTGTTGACCTGTGTAATGGTTATAGTAGCTATCGTCGTAGCGGTAATGGCTAGAGGCTTGGAGTTAAATCACATTATACAGATGGCAGTAGCAGGCGTAGCGGGTATAGTGGCGACAATATGTTACATAACTATGCGACATACTAAAAAAGGTATGATCATAATAGCTGGTATGGGTGCCATTGTTTATGTAACTGTATGTGCGTTAAACAACAACATTTACACATTTGTATATGGATTTATTATCCTTATATCATGTATTTCATATATGAATAAGCGCTTGATAATATGGGGAAGTTCGTTTATATGTGTTGGACTTATTATAAGAACAGTTCGTATGGTTTTAGGCGGAAAGCCAGATGTTGAGTTTTTGGCACTTGTATGGTTTGCAACAGTATTAAGTGTTATCGGAGCTATTAGAGCTGTAAGTATTCTGCTTAAGTACAACGAAGAAAATATGGCAACCATTACTGAAAAAGCTGAAAAGCAGAATGAGGTTGCTGAAGTTATGGCAGGCGTTGCATCTGAGATTAACAGCAGATTTGATAAAGCAACTACACAGATGGAAGAGTTGGAGAAAGCTATTAAAGCGACAGATTCTGGTATGCAGGATATCGCCACTAGTGCATCTAGTACAGCGCAGTCTGTTCAGGAAGAGGCTGTTATGTGTGGTGAGATACAGAAGAATGTTGATTTGGCTGAGCAGGAAACAGCCCGTATGATAGAGTCTTCAGATAAGGTAAAGACAATAGTAACAGAGGGTGCAGTGATTATAGGCGAGTTGAAAGGACAGTCTGATTCTGTTAATAAGTCAAATGCATCGACTGTTGAAGCTATTACAAAGCTTTGGAACAAAGTTACAGAAGTAAATGAAATCATAAATGCTATTCTTAATATTGCATCACAGACAAACTTATTGGCACTTAACGCATCTATAGAGGCAGCTAGAGCTGGTGATGTAGGTAAGGGATTTGCAGTAGTTGCTGATGAGATAAGAAAGCTTTCAGAGGATACAAGTCATTCAGCTAATCAGATAACAAACATTATCGGACAGTTGGTGCAGGATGTAGAATCTACAGCAGCGATTATCAATGTGGCTAGTGGAACAATAGATAAGCAGGGCGAGATGATAGAGGTAACAAAGGAGAAGTTCGATGTTATCGAGGTTGAGGTAGACAATCTTCTTGTGAATATTAAGCAGACAGAGTCGCTTATGAAGGAAATCATCAGTGCTACTGGTGTTATCAATGATAATATTAGTGACTTGTCATCAGCTAGTGAGGAAATCGCAGCTTCATCAGAGACTGGTGTTAACGTATCAGCCGCAGCGGTTGACAATATGGATAAAGTAAACCATGAGTTAAGACAGGTTAGAAAGCTTGCTGAGAAGCTCCTTACAGCGACAAACGAGTAAAAGTATATATGCGGATTCGTCATCACACTGGCGAATCCGTTTTTTTGTCGAAAGAAAAGTGTCATTTTATAATTATTTATGTCATATACATATTGCGTAACTAGTATTAAAGAAAGGACAAGCAGTTATGGCAAAGATGACATTTAAAAATGTTAGTAAACATTATGGAAGTAAAAATGTTTTGAAGAATATAAATTTGGAAGTAGAAAATAAATTTTTGTTTTTGGCAGGGAAAAATGGTTCTGGAAAAACAACCTTCATCAAATGTGCGTTGGATATATTGGCTTTAAACGAAGGTGAGATCTTGTATGATGATAAAAAGATGGACAAGGTAAGAAATGATGTATCAGTAGTGTTTGATGAACCTAAGTTATATATGGACTTCACTGGCAGAAAAAATATAGATATATTTGACCAAGGCTATCTTAAGGATAGGGATGGCGTAGAGGACATATTAGAATGTTTAGAGCTATCCGATGAATTACTAAAACGCAAGGTGCGTACATATTCCTTGGGGCAACGTCATCGCTTAGCGGTGGCTGTAGCTCTTATAAAAAGACCGAGATACATATTTTTAGATGAGCCTACTATAGGCCTTGATCCTGTATCGTGGGGGTTGGTTAAGAGATGTCTAGTACAGATGCAAAGGGACAATGGTATGACAGCTGTTATCACGGGACAGGATTATGAGGAGATGGAGACATTGTGTCAGGCTGTAGCGGTACTGCACAAGGGAAAGATAGTTGTTCATAGCGATATAAAGAAACTGATAGAATCGTATCCGAAAAAGGTAAGTTTTGAGTATACAGGAAATCACAAGCTGACAGATGAGAAAATATCTATGTGGGGAGCAAAAAAGCTCATAGAAGATAACAGGCAAGTAGTGCTAGAAGTGCCTAGAAAACATATAGACATCTGCATAGACAGTATATATCAGTTGGATAAGCCTATGAATCTAAAGGTAGAGGATTATACATTAAAAGAAATCTTTTTGGACATCGTAGAGAAAAATGGAGGTAATAGGTCGTGATAAATGTATTGAAATCGGAGCTATATACTTTTTATAGCAAGCGTTATGTGTGGGTACTTACGCTATTGCTTTTTATTCCTATATTTTGGTTTATGGGCAATTCCTACAAGAATATATATTATTCCTTAGAGGAGGAGCTTGTATATATTGAAGACGCAAAGAGAGCTATGGAAGAGATGAATTCTGAGTATGATTTTAGCGGAGAGTATCATATATTGCTAGATAGTGTTTCTGTAGTATCTCCTGCTAATGCTATTAATAATATGATGATGTTGTTTATAGGTATAGGTTCGCTACTGTTGCCTATACTGTTTGCATTATTTATAGGCAATGAATATACTCACAATCAGATGCAATTAAAGATAGTTAACTATGGCCCGTTAAAAGTTATAGCTGCAAAGATAATAGTTCTTACGACTTATGTTCTTGGTATAACTATTATATTAGCGGGAGTTGGCCAGTTTATTGCAAATCACCACTGGGATGCTTATAGTGCTACTATAGATAAGGTGGCTACATATATTGAGCTGCCTGAGCTAAATACAAATTATATGTTGATAGTGATAACGATGGTAGTGCTATTATTTTATTCCTTTGTAGGATTTTTAATAGCTTTGATTGCAAGAAATAGTATAGTTGGTATAGTAGCTAACGTTGTGATTGCTTACGGTGAGGCATATATACTAAATAGTTCTATGCCGAAATGGATATTTTATAATTGGCTAAATAAGAACTCGGTATCATATGAGAGTAGCTTTGTTGAGTTTGCTATGCCGGCAAAGGTTGCACCACATGGACTAGTCATATCTGTGGTTCTTATAGTGATTTATTTTATATTGATTTTATCTGGTATAATAGCTAGTACAAAGAGAAGAACATCTTGACATATGTATAGAATGGGAGTAATATAAAAGAGGTTAGGTAAGACTAACTGAAATATCACCATTAAGAAATATAGGTCATATAATGATACTAATGAGTAAAAAGGAGTTGATGCGTTATGGAGATATTTGCAGGAGTGATGCTACCTTTTGTTGGAACAGCTTTAGGCGCATCCTGTGTGTTCTTTATGAAAAATGGTTTGAAATCTGGGACACAACGAGCCCTAGCAGGTTTTGCAGGTGGAGTTATGGTGGCAGCGTCTGTGTGGAGCTTGCTTATACCAGCTATGTCTTATGCAGATGATATGGGAAAGTTGGCGTTTGTTCCAGCGGTAGTAGGTTTTATAGTAGGTGTGTTGTTTTTGCTTATTCTTGATAATGTTATACCGCATATTCATCCAGATACTGGAGAACAGGAAGGTCCTAAAAGTGGATTTGGTAGAACTACTATGATGGTATTAGCTGTTGCCCTTCATAATATTCCAGAAGGTATGGCTGTAGGAGTAGTATATGCCGGATTGAAGGCAGGCGGCTCGGATATAACAATGGCGGCTGCATTGGCATTATCTTTAGGTATAGCTATTCAGAATTTTCCAGAGGGAGCTATCGTGTCTATGCCATTACAGGCGGAGGGAGCAAGTAAGAGAAAGGCTTGGATATATGGCATAATATCTGGTATTGTAGAACCTTTGGCAGCTATAATAACAATAGAGTTAGCAAGTCTGGTGTTGCCAGTTCTGCCATATTTACTTAGCTTTGCAGCAGGTGCTATGATATATGTTGTAGTAGAAGAACTTATACCACAGGCTGTAAGTGGAAAGCATAGTAATATTGGAACTATAATGTTCTCAGCAGGTTTTTTAGTAATGATGACATTAGATACAGTATTCGCATAATCAGTTTTATAGAAACAAAAAAGGAGTTCATCTTGATGAAATAATCATCATAGATGAACTCCTTTGATATTACATTTTAACTAAAGCATTTTTAATAGCATCAAAGCTTTCATCGCTTAGAACATGTTCTATACGACATGCATCTTCATCTGCGATTTCTTTAGGAACACCTAACTTTTCTAGTATAGTTGAAATGATTTCGTGGCGTTCAAAAACCATCTCAGCAATAGCTTTTCCAGAATCAGTAAGATATATAAAACCTTCTTCAGTAACAGTTATATGCTCTTTTTCACGGAGATTTTTCATAGCGATACTCACGCTAGATTTCTTATATCCAAGCTCATTTGCAACATCTACTGAACGTACAACAGGACGTACCTTGCTGAGCATAAGTATTGTCTCTAAATAATTTTCTGATGACTCGTTGTGTTCCATAAGGCACCCCCTAATCTAACAATTTACTTCAAGCTTTCTTAAGAGTATACCATTCTTTATGTTAATCCGCAATGCTTTTCTACCTTGCATCTAGTATGTGAGCTTTTCTAAGACCACGAACTACTGGTTTGTATAGTAACATAGTCAAAACTGAATTTATACTATACTTAATCAAGTTGAATGGAAGGAAACCTGGTATTAACATACTGGCAACCACAGCTCTAGGTGTACCCATATACCAAGGTGTAATAAGGTAATTCCATAACATCATAGCGGCTGTGGCGACTATAACACCACTAGCTAAACCTATAATTGCATTTTTGATACATCTCTTTCGTTTGTAGATGATGGCAGCTACACATGCAAAAGCACAAGAAGATATAATGTTCATAATAAGGCCTATTATACCAGTGCTACTGATGGTAAACATCTCTATAAAAGAAACGATAAAGGAAATGGCCAATGACGTCAGTGGACCAAACATAAATCCACCCATGGCAATGATAACGTCCTTTGCATCATATGTCAGAAATCCTACTGAAGGAATGATGCGTAGACCGATATTGTGGCAAATGAATACTACCACATAAGAAATGGCACTTAGCATGCCGATTAGAGCAACGCTCTTTGCTTTGTTGTTCATAATTTATGAACCTCCTTTCTCTCATCCAGACTTTACTGTCGGTTTTGGAATCACACCAAATCATGCGCTTTGCGCTCGCGGACTCGTACATACATCATTACCGCCGGTCGGGAATCACACCCTGCCCTGAAAGCGACCAAAATTTCACAGAAATTTTGCTCATAAATATATATTCAATTGACCTCTCTATTATATTATGCCAGATTTATTTGTCAATGCCTATATATATGAACTTCAATTCGCAAAGCACCCGCTATCCATGCATAATTCGTATTATCCGACGATATTATAGTAGCGTTGCTACGATTTTTATGCCTAAACTTATGCTATTATTCCTGAACAACGAGGCTATCTGTACGTATTTTCCAGTGCCTTGAGAGGTTGCACAGATTTTCTTACGTGCTCAGTCTTGAAACAAAGCGCCCGTGTGCAATATCGAGGCAGACAACAGCCAAGATGTTTGCGTGGTGAGTACAGCTGTTTCGATTTTCTATTTTCATTCGACCCACCCCATAAAATGCTTATTAGTCGCCGCTCTGCAAAACTCGCGCCCTTAGCCTATTTTTAATAGGGAAAAAGCTAAGGGCGCTCAAACAGTTTCGAGCGGCGGCATTATTTATGTGGTGGGGCGATGAAAACATAACGAAAATCTGCAATGCTGTACTCATCCACGCAAATCATCTTTGGCTATGTTGTTCTGACCTATAGTGCATCACGGGCTAATAGGCTTGTTTCAAGCGAGCACTTAGAAAATCTTGCGTTCTCGAGTCGCGCACTGAAAAATATGTACAAATAGCCTGTTGTCAGGAATTTTATACACATACAGGCATAAAAATCGTAGAATTTACGTAATATCGACGGATAATAAGAATTATGTTATGGGAAAATTGTTTTGCGAATTGAAGTGGTGAAAATGTTAAATTGACAGAAAATAACTTTACTTACATTTAACAGAAACGCGATTGTAGACTTAATATTACTTTTCTATCCTATAGGTGTCGACAAGAAAAAATAAAACCAATGAAAAGAAATCGAATTATCGAGGCATTGAAAATGGCTACGAAGAATAAGTCATGTAGGAGGAAAGAATATGAAATTAAAAAAGATTGTAGTGATGGCACTTGTAGTGGCAATGACAACACTTGTAGGTTGTGGTAATGGTAAAAAAGAGGTTACAGAAGATACAAATATTACAGTAATCTCTAGAGAGGATGGTTCAGGAACAAGGAGTGCATTTGTAGAGTTAATTGGAATCGTAGATAAGGATGATAAAGATATTACAGTAAATACAGCTGAAATTACATCTAGTACTTCAGTTATGATTACAACAGTAAAGGATAATATATCTGCTATAGGATATATTTCCTTGGGGGCATTAAGTGATGATGTAAAGGCAGTTAGCGTAGATGGTGTGGAGGCGACTGCGGAGAATGTAAAGAATGGCACATATAAGGTGTCTAGACCATTTAATGTGGCATATAAGGAAGATAAGCTTAGTGATGTTGCCCGAGATTTCTTAAGCTTTGTGGTGAGTGCAGAGGGACAGGCTATCATTACAGATGAGGGATACATTTCTATCGATACCGAAGAGGAGTATAAATCTTCTGACTTAAAGGGAAAAGTAGTATTGGCAGGTTCCACATCAGTTGCGCCGGTTATGGAAGTTTTAGCAGAAAAGTATATGGAACTTAATAAGAATGTAGTAGTTGAGATACAACAGTCGGGTTCTTCTGCAGGTATGACATCAGCCATTGAAGGGGCTTGCGATATAGGTATGGCTTCTAGAGTGGTTAAGCCATCAGAGTTAGAGAAGGGACTTACAGCTCTAACGATTGCTACAGATGGTATAGCGGTTATTGTAAATATGGATAATCATTTAGTTAATAATCTTACCACAGAGCAGATTAGGGGTATCTATCTTGGCGATATAACAAAGTGGTCTTTAGCTCAGTAATAATAACGGAAGGAACTAGGGATGAACGAAAAATATCTCACCAATAAAATAAAGGAGAGCGCTATGCACATACTTTTTTCGGTATGTGCCTTGGCGTCTATAATATCAGTAATTATTATTTGTGTATTTATCTTTGCTAATGGAGTTCCAGCCATAAAGGAAATAGGCTTGTTTGATTTTCTGCTAGGTAAGTCATGGAGACCAGCCCATGAAGAATATGGCATTTTGCCAATGATAGTAGGCAGTATATATGTAACTGCTGGTGCCATTATCATAGGTGTGCCGCTGGGTCTTTTGTGCGCTGTATTTATGGCGAGATTTTGTCCAAAATGGTTGTATAAATTTATAAAACCACTTATTGAATTGATGGCGGGAATACCATCTATAGTCTATGGCTTTTTTGGTATAGTTGTGCTAGTGCCAATAGTTAGAAATGTGTTTGGTGGAAGTGGAAAAGGTATATTAACAGCATCTATTTTACTTGGAATAATGATATTACCAACACTAGTGAGTGTAATCGAATCTGCCCTTCGAGCAGTGCCTAGTAGTTATTATGAAGGAGCATTAGCTCTTGGTGCAACACATGAGAGAAGTGTGTTTTGCACTATAGTGCCGGCTGCTAAGTCAGGCATATTAGCAGGTGTTATATTGGGAATAGGTCGTGCTATAGGAGAAACTATGGCTGTGGTTATGGTAGCTGGAAATCAGTCAATAATGCCTGAAACTATAACTAGTGGAATTAGAACGCTTACAGCAAATATTGTATTGGAGATGGCATATGCCACAGATCTTCATGAGGATGCCCTTATAGCTACAGCAGCAGTATTGTTTGTATTTATCTTGCTTATCAACACATCGTTCTCTTTGGTGACGAGGGAAAGAAAAGATACAACAAATAAGAAAAGGAGCGGTGCCGTATGAATAGCAAAGTAGTATCTAAACTAATAAAGCTAGGAGTTTGGTTAGCAGGAGGTATTACAGTATTTATTATCTTATATTTACTAGGTTATATATTGATAAATGGTATACCAAACATTAGCTCTAAGCTTTTTGAGTGGGAATATAGTACAAAAAATAATTCACTTATGGCGCCACTTATCAATACATTTTTAATGATGTTACTTACGTTGGCTATAGCGGTACCAGTAGGTATATTTTCAGCAATATATATGGTTGAGTACGCCAAGAAAGGAAGTAAGCTTGTGGCTGTGGTTCGTGTGACTACAGAAACACTTTCTGGTATACCGTCTATTGTATATGGCTTATTTGGTTACCTAGCATTTGTAATTGCATTAGGGTGGTCATACTCTATGTTATCCGGTGCGCTAACACTGGCTATAATGGTATTGCCACTTATTATGAGGACCACAGAAGAGGCGTTGCTTTCTGTACCTAATAGCTACAGAGAGGGAAGCTTTGGTTTGGGGGCAGGTAAGATGCGGACTGTGTTTAAAGTTATATTACCATCTGCAATGCCAGGTATTTTAGCAGGGGTAATACTGGCGGCTGGTCGTATAGCTGGAGAAACGGCGGCACTGATATTTACAGCTGGAACAGTAGCAAGAGTACCAGAAAATGTATTTTCATCAACCAGAACATTGGCAGTACATATGTATAGTCTGTTAAATGAAGGGTTATATATGGATGACGCATACGCAGTAGCAGTATTTTTAGTGATATTTGTTTTGGGCATAAATGGATTGTCCAAACTGTTAGCTAGAAAACTTGGAAATGCAAATAATTAGGTAGAAAGGAAATAATATGGATAAATTTACAGTGCGCGACTTGGAACTTTATTATGGTGATTTTAGGGCGCTTAAGGGCATAAATATGAATATTCCTGAAAAAAAGATTACAGCATTCATAGGACCGTCAGGTTGTGGAAAGTCAACTTTTTTAAAGACACTAAATAGAATGAATGATTTGGTGGAGGGATGTAAGATTACAGGGAAGATTGCTTTGGATGGAAAGGATATCTATGGGAAGAATATGGATATTAACCTTCTTAGAAAACGGGTTGGTATGGTATTTCAAAAACCAAATCCATTCCCTATGAGTGTGTACGATAATATTGCTTTTGGACCTAGAACCCATGGTATAAAAAGTAAGGCAAGACTAGATGATATTGTTGAGGACTCCTTAAGAAACGCAGCTATATGGGATGAACTTAAGGATAGGCTAAAGAAGGACGCGTTAGGCTTATCTGGTGGACAGCAGCAAAGATTATGTATAGCAAGAGCGTTGGCAGTACAACCGGAGGTAATTTTAATGGATGAGCCAACAAGTGCCTTGGATCCTATATCTACTTCAAAGATAGAAGATTTGGCTATGGAACTAAAGGATAAGTACACAATTATAATGGTAACACACAATATGCAACAGGCAGCCAGAATATCGGATAAAACAGCATTTTTCTTAATGGGAGAGGTTGTTGAGTATGACTATACGGACAAGGTATTCTCTATGCCAAAAGACAAGAGAACAGAGGATTATATAACAGGAAGGTTTGGTTAGTATGAGGAATTTTTTTGATAAGCAGTTGGAAGAGCTTAATGCAAAGTTAATTACTATGGGTGAAAAATGTGAACTGGGGATTAAGCTGGCTATTGATGCTATATTTGATGAGACGTCTAATCTGGGAAATAGTGTTGTACAGGTATCTGACATAGAGCAAGAGATTAATGATTTGGAGCGAGATATAGAGAGTATGTGTATGAATCTTTTGCTTAAGCAACAACCTGTGGCAGGAGATTTGCGTATGGTATCATCTGCTCTTAAAATGAGTTCAGATATGGAAAGAATAGGTGACCAATCTTTGGACATTGTTGAAATGGCTGGTTATGTTAGAGATAAAGAGGTTTCAGGTAAGATACATTTAAAGGCGATGGCAGCAGCCACTACAAAAATGGTAAATGACAGCATCGCAGCATTTGTAGATAAAGATTTGGAAATGGCACGGTATGTTATAAGTTATGATGATGTAGTTGACGATTTCTTTGATAAGATAAAAGGAGAACTTATAGAATTGCTAGCTAGAGAAGATAAAAATGGTGAGGTGTTTATCGATTTGCTTATGATAGCTAAATATCTTGAAAGAATAGGCGACCACGCAACTAATATTGCTGAATCAGTGGAATTTTATTTGACAGGTAACCGTGATTGAGATTAGAATAATATAAAAATGTACTGTGATTGGAGATAGGCATGATTTACTTATTAGAAGATGATACAAGTATACAGAATTTTGTCAGCTATGCATTAGCAAATTCAGGCTTTGAAGTTAAATGTTTTGGTGTGCCTAGTGAGTTTTGGGCGGAATTGAAAAAACAGATACCAGATATGTTACTTCTTGATGTGATGTTGCCAGAGGAAGATGGTATATCTATATTAAAGAAGCTTCGTACAGATAAAACAACAAAAAAGATGCCTGTGATAATGTTGACGGCAAAAGGAACAGAGTATGACAGAATCATAGGTTTAGATAGTGGAGCAGACGACTATGTGGCTAAGCCTTTTTCTATAATGGAACTTATATCTCGTATAAAGGCAGTTTTGCGTAGAACGGGAGCGGATGAAGAATTGGAAAATGATAATGAGGAATATGTAGTAGATAACGTATACGTATGTGTAAATAAACATATAGTAAAGGTTAATGACCAGGAGATTAAGCTTACATACAAGGAATTTGAGTTGTTAGTTATGCTTATGAAACATCGAGAAAAGGTGTACGACAGAGAAAAGATACTGAGCAAAATTTGGGGGTATGATTTTGATGGAGAAAACAGAACTGTCGATGTGCATATTAGAACATTAAGAACGAAACTTGGAGAAGGTGGACGTATTATAGAGACAGTACGAGGTATAGGATACAGATGTATCTAGGAGATAATAATGTTTAAGAAAATATTTAAAAGTATATTAGTATGGTCTTTGATTGCTGTTGTGGTTGCTACAGGCTTTATTTTGTTTGTGTTTTACGGATATTTTGAAGATCGTATAATGGAAACTATTAAATCTGAGGCAAATATGATTGAGGCCGGCCTAGAAAATATAGGTATGGCTTATTTTGACGATTATAATGAAAATGGAAAAACCCGTTTAACCTGGATAGATGCAGATGGTACAGTGCTCTATGATAGTAAGGTTGATATAGGTGAAATGGAAAATCACAGTGACCGTAATGAGGTAATAAATGCACAAAAAAATGGAGAGAGTGAATATATAAGATATTCGGCAACATTAAGCCAGAAGACCATGTATTATGCCAGGTTATTAGATGATGGAACGGTTATTCGTCTATCCTATGGATATGATACTGTAGGTGGTATTTTCTCTGGTATGGTGCAACCTGTGGCTATAGGAATATTATTACTGGTTGTAATGATATATATAGTGGCAGACCGTATAGCCAAGGCGATAGTGGCTCCTATCAATAAAATAGATTTAGAAAATGGTAAGCTTGACGAAGAGGATTATACGGAGTTAAAGCCATTATTATCACGTATAAAGAGACAGAATATTCTTATTGATACAAAGGTTAGATTGCTTAACAGGGAACACGAAAATAGAGAAGCATTTCGTAGGAATTTTACTGCCGACGTATCTCATGAATTAAAGACACCTTTAACATCTATATTAGGTGTGTCAGAAATGATGATGAACGGAATTATAAAGAATGAAGATATACCGGATTTTGCAGGAAATATTAACAAAGAGGCTAGTCGACTTATATCTTTGGTAAATGATATTATACTCATATCTGAATTGGAAGGTAATGAGTCATATCTACAAAAAGATAGGGTAAATATGGTTGAACTTGCTTGTTCTGTGAAGGAGAGAGTGAGTGTAAATGCTGCTAAGAAGAATATAAATGTCACTCTCAAATTCGTTACTGCCGATGGATTGGTATGTGAGGAAGAAAGGGCTGACGAACTAAATATAACTATATTAGGTGTCTACAATATGTTAGAAGAATTGCTGTTAAATCTGTGTTCAAATGCAATCAAGTACAATAAAGACAATGGTTGTATGGATATTACAATAAGTGAAAGCGCAGAGAATATAAAGATTATAGTGGAAGATACTGGTATAGGAATACCGGATAAATATAAAGTAAACGTATTTGAAAGATTTTTCCGTGTTGATAAAAGTCGTTCTAAGGAAGTAGGTGGTACAGGATTGGGTCTGGCCATTGTTAAACATGTTGCATTATTCCATGGAGGAAGTGTCAAGGCAGAGGACAGACAAGGCGGTGGAACAAGAATGATAGCAACACTTCCTATTGTGAAAACTTTGTGATAATTATTGATTAATTGGACATCTTATACTACTATTAGAAGGTAAAAATAACCTGTGTATAGAATGGAGAATAAATGGATAATTTCAATAAAAATGACGAGGAATTAGATGTAAATTCCACAAATGAGGAATCGAAAAAAGAAAACAGTGGATATGACCCAGGGAAATATGATCCAAAGGGTTATAATCCAAAAGGATATAATGGTCCTAGAGCTGATGGCTTTGACTTCTATGATAGGGGTCCAAAGGAAGGCGAGAACAGAGATTATGATAAAAATAACTACAATAGAAACAATGGCGGCAACGGAGAAAAGCGTAATTCCAGAATTATGATTATACTTATAGCTGCGGTTGTAACGTTATTTTTGGTTTATTTTATGAGCACGGCTTTTGAAAATGCCACATCGAAAGAGATAACATATGATGAATATCTTAAAATGATTGATAGTGGCGAGGTTAAAAGTGTAGTCGTATCTAGTGGAGGAAAGGTGGTTATCACACCTAAGGAAACACAGGTGGCTGGTGGTAATGGCTTAAATACTCAAGGTATAGCCTTTACTTATTGGACTACTGCCATGAGTGGAGATGCGCTTTTAGAGGAGCTTAAAGCAGCGTCAGCAGAACATGGCTTTAGCTTTAAAATTGAGCAGACAGATACTCAGACTGGTATCATAGATGTTCTGCTAATGTACGTATTCCCGTTTGTTCTTATATATTTCCTTATGGGTATGTTGTTTAGACGTATCGGTAAGGGTGGAGCTATGGGTGTTGGAAAATCCACAGCAAAGATGTATATGCAAAAGGAAACTGGAGTTACATTTAAGGATGTGGCAGGTCAGGATGAAGCTAAAGAATCCTTGAAAGAAATTGTAGACTTCTTGCATAACCCAGCAAAGTATTCGAAAATCGGAGCAAAACTTCCAAAGGGTGCGTTGTTGGTGGGACCGCCAGGAACTGGAAAAACACTCCTTGCCAAGGCAGTAGCAGGAGAAGCTAATGTGCCGTTCTTCTCTTTATCTGGTTCGGATTTTGTTGAATTATATGTAGGTGTAGGTGCATCAAGAGTAAGAGACTTATTTAAAACAGCGCAACAGAACGCACCTTGTATTATATTTATTGACGAGATAGATGCTATAGGTAAGAGCCGTGATTCCAAGTACGGCGGTGGTAATGATGAGAGGGAACAGACTCTTAATCAGTTACTGTCTGAGATGGATGGATTCGATTCATCAAAGGGTCTACTTATCTTGGCTGCAACAAATAGACCTGATGTTTTAGATAAGGCATTGTTACGTCCAGGTAGATTTGATAGAAGAATCATAGTAGATAAACCTGATTTAAAGGGAAGAATAGAAGTATTAAAGGTTCATTCAAAGGGAGTAGCTATGGATGAAACCGTAGATTTAGATGCGATAGGTTTAGCAACAAGTGGAGCGGTAGGCTCAGACTTGGCTAATATGATAAATGAAGCAGCCATAAACGCTGTCAAGCAGGGACGAGCAGCTATATCACAGGACGATTTGTTAGAGTCGGTAGAGGTGGTTATCGCTGGTAAAGAAAAGAAGGATAGAATCCTAAATGCGACAGAGAAGAAGACAGTTGCTTATCACGAGATAGGTCACGCACTTATAACAGCTCTTATAAAGAATGCAGAGCCAGTGCAGAAGATAACTATTGTGCCTCGTACTATGGGCGCGCTAGGTTATGTAATGCAGGTGCCAGAGGAAGAGAAATATCTTATGACTAAGGATGAACTTCTTACTCGTATAACAACGCTCTTAGGTGGTAGAGCTGCAGAAGAGATAACCTTCAACACTGTTACAACTGGTGCATCAAATGATATGGAGAAAGCGACAGAGCTTGCTAGAGCAATGATAACCCAGTATGGTATGTCTGATGAATTTGGTTTGATGAGTCTTGAGAAGGTGGAAGATACCTACCTTACTGGCAGAACAGTTCTAAATTGTTCAGACGAAACTGCAACTTTAGTAGACAGAGAGGTAAAAGCGTTGCTTAAGTCGTGCTTCGACAGAGCAAAGACACTTCTTTTAGAAAACAAAGAAACACTGGAAAAGGTGGCAGATTACCTGTATGAGCATGAAACTATTACAGGCAAGGAGTTTATGGACTTGGCCGGAATTTCCAATGCTAACAACTAAACTAATCCATATTATCCGAAGAACCTTTATAAATGAATAAAGGTTCTTCTTTTTTGCCCTTTTATGGATGAACTTTGCCCGCTAGCTATATGTGCATAGTTTTCTACGCTGTTTTCGAGAACGCAAATTTCCCTAAGTGCTCACTTGAAACAAGCCTATCAGACTAGTGCACTATATGTCAGAGCAATCTAGCCAAAGATGATTTGCGTGGATGAGTACAGCATTGCAGATTTTCGTTAGGTTTTTATAGTTCGCCCGAGCAAGCACACCGCATAGCTCGAAGCTGTTTGACGAAGCTCGCCCCTTTATAATAGGGCGAGCGAGGAGTTCTGCAGAGCTATGCGGCTTGTCCAATAAAAGCTTGTGAGGGCGAACGTATAAAAATAGAAAATCGAAACAGCTGTACTCACCACACAAACATCTTGGCGGTTGTCTGCCTCGATAGTGCACTAGTCGCTTTGTTTCAAGTCGAGCACGTAAGGGAAATTTTGCAACCCCTCAAGGCGTAGAAAACTATGCACACACAGCTATGTGGGCAAGGTATATGCTACTTGAGGGCAAAAAAAGAAGAACTAACAACATTTTGTTGGTCCTTCGGATAATATGGATTCTGGCAATGTGAAGGTGGTTTGCGAATTGAGATAAAAATATGTATGTGAGTTGGGGGAAGTGTGCTATAATGTCAGTATGAGTGAAATGGGTGAGGAAGATGTATGTTTAATCTGCAAGAGGAATTGAAGAAGCTGCCGGGAAGCCCGGGTGTGTACCTGATGCATAATGCCAAGGATGAGATAATATACGTAGGCAAAGCTATAAGTTTAAAAAACAGAGTAAGGCAGTACTTTAGGGAAAGTACAGTGAAAACTGCAAAGATACAACAGATGGTGGCTAATATAAGCTATTTTGAGTATATAGTTACAGATTCAGAGCTAGAGGCTCTTATATTAGAGTGCAATCTTATAAAAAAGCATAGACCTAGATATAATACTATGCTTAAGGATGACAAGGCATATCCGTATATAAAGGTTACAAATGAAGAATATCCAAGAATATTGTTCTCGAGAGATATGAAGAAAGATAAAAATAGATATTTTGGCCCGTATACAAGTGCAGGAGCTGTTAAAGATACCATAGAGCTCCTTAGAAAAATATATAAGATAAGGACCTGTAACCGTTCTTTGCCAAAGGAAATAGGCAATGGCAGACCATGTCTTAACTATCATATACATCAGTGCAACGCTCCGTGTATGGGGTATGTAGAGGGGGAAGTGTATCGTCAGGCAGTAGGCGAGGCTGTAAAGTTCCTTGATGGAAACTATAAGGATGTGCTAAAGTTCCTAGAAGAAAAAATGTATGCCGCATCTGAGAAGATGGAGTTTGAGCAGGCAGCAGAATACAGAGATATTCTAAATAATGTGAAGGCTATAGCTCAAAAACAGAAGATAACGTCTGATGAATTTATGGATAGAGATATTATTGCTTATGCCGAGGAAGGTTTTGACGCTGTTGTGCAAGTATTCTTTGTGAGAGATGGCAAGTTGATTGGTAGAGAGCATTTTTATATGACTACAGCACCAGGAGAAAGTGGGGCGCAGATATTATCTTCTTTTGTCAAGCAGTATTATGCAGGAACCCCATTTGTGCCTAAGGAATTATTTACATCCTGTGAGATAGATGAAATAGAATTGTTGGAGCAATGGCTGTCTAGTAAGAGAGGCAGCAAAGTTAGAATACTCAATCCAAAACGTGGAGAAAAGGAAAAACTGGTGGAATTGGCTGCGAAAAATGCTGATATGGTACTGTCTCAGGATAAGGAAAAGATAAAGAGAGAAGAACAACGCACAATAGGAGCAGCTAAGAGTATATTTGATATGCTTGGTATAGAGCAGAGAAATGATTATAGAATAGAGGCATTTGATATATCAAATACTTCAGGCCTTCAGTCGGTGGGGTCTATGATAGTATATGAAAATGGTAAGCCTAAGAGAAATGATTTTAGAAAGTTTAAGATAAAAACTGTTGTAGGTCCTGATGATTATGCTAGCATGAAAGAGGTTCTTACAAGAAGATTTACACATAATAGTGGTGTGGATGAACAGTTTGACAGCTTCAACAGGTGGCCGGATCTTATAATGATGGATGGTGGAAGAGGTCAGGTAAATATTGCACTGGAGGTTCTTGATGAATTAAAAATCTCAATTCCTGTATGCGGTATGGTAAAAGATGACCATCACAATACGAGAGGCCTTTATTACAATAACATTGAGTTGCCTATAGATACACATTCAGAGAGTTTTCATCTCATAACAAGAATACAGGATGAGGCTCACAGATTTGCCATAGAGTTTCATAGAAGCTTGCGAGCAAAGGGACAGGTACGTTCTATTTTGGATGATATAGAGGGAATTGGACCAGTTAGAAGAAAGGCATTGATGAAGCATTTTAAGAGTATTGAAGATATAAAAAATGCGACGTTAGAGGAGCTTATGGCTGTTGAAGGTATGAATTTGAGCTCGGCACAAAGTGTGGTAACATTTTTCTCTAAGAAAAGTGATAAAAAGGACTAGCGGACATAGTATAAATGTTATATACTTACAGTAAATAATATGATACAGGAGAGTGGATAATGGCAAGTATTAGATTATCAAAGGTCATAGAGAATTATGATTTGAAAAATTGCAATCCGGATATTGATATATCGGCTATTCAAGTTAAGTCGCCAGATATTAACAGACCTGCATTACAGTTGGTTGGTTTCTTTGAACATTTTGATGCAGACAGAATAGAGATTGTTGGATATGTAGAGTACACATATCTTATGCAGATGGACAGAGAAGAAAAACTTAAAGCATACGACGAGTTAATGTCTAAGAAGTTTCCTTGCATCATATTCTGTAGAGGAATGGAACCAGATGAAGATATTATCGAAGCGGGTAATAAGTATGGAGTGCCTGTATTGGTTACAGACAAGGCTACATCAGCATTTGCAGCTGAGCTTATAAGATGGCTTAACGTGCAGTTAGCACCTTGTATATCTATCCATGGTGTATTGGTAGACGTTTACGGCGAAGGTGTTCTCATTATGGGTGAGAGTGGTATAGGTAAGTCGGAGGCTGCGTTGGAACTTATTAAGAGAGGACATCGTCTAGTAACAGACGACGTAGTTGAGATACGTAGAGTATCAGATGAAACACTTATAGGTACAGCACCAGATATTACAAGACATTTCATAGAGCTAAGAGGTATAGGTATTATCGATGTAAAGACATTGTTCGGTGTAGAAAGTGTTAAGGAGACACAGGGCATCGATATGGTTATCAAGCTTGAGGAATGGAGCAGAGATAAGGAATATGATAGACTGGGACTAGAGGATCAGTATATAGAGTTCCTTGGCAATAAGGTAGTGTGTCATTCACTTCCTATCCGTCCAGGTAGAAATCTTGCTATCATAGTAGAGTCGGCAGCGGTTAACCATAGACAGAAGAAGATGGGTTACAATGCTGCACAAGAGCTTTATAACAGAGTTCAGAAGAACCTGATGAAGGGTCCGGATGATATAGACTAAAGTTTAACAAAAATTATTAAAGCACAAAGAAAGGTAGAGGTACAACAATGGTATTTGGAATTGACATAGGCGGAACAACTGTAAAGATGGGATATTTTGACAATGAGGGAACACTTATAGATAAGTGGGAGATTCCTACAAGAAAAGAAAATGGCGGAGAAAACATATTGCCAGACGTAGTTAAGGCTATGGAAGAAAAGTTAGCAGCAGAAGGCGTAGCTAAGACAGAGCTTGTAGGTGTAGGTGTAGGCGTTCCAGGACCAGTATTTGCAGATGGAACAGTTAATAAGTGTGTAAACCTTGGCTGGGATGTATTTAATGTATCTGATAAGGTTAGAGAATTAATGGGCCTTCCAGAGCTTAAGGTATGTGTAGGAAATGATGCAAATGTAGCTGCACTTGGTGAGAGCTTCAAGGGTAGTGGAGCTGGTTACAAGGATTTAGTAATGGTTACACTCGGAACAGGTGTAGGCGGAGGAATTATCCTTGGAGGAAATATTTTAACAGGTACAACAGGTGGAGCTGGTGAGATAGGACATATGCCAGTTGGTCTTAATGAGACTGAGAGCTGTGGATGTGGCAAGAAGGGCTGTCTTGAACAGTACGCATCAGCTACAGGTATAGTAAAGGTAGCTAAGAGAATGTTAGCAGCAAACGATACAGCTACACCACTTAGAGATATGGATACATTTACAGCTAAGGATGTAATGGACCTTGCTAAGTCAGGTGATGAATTCGCAGTAGCTGTTATAGAGCAGTTAGGAGAGTATCTTGGAAAGGCAATCGCTCACATAGCATGTGTAGTTAATCCAAGCGCTATCGTTATCGGCGGTGGAGTGAGCAAGGCAGGACAGTATCTTGTAGATATGATAGAGAAGCACTTTAAGATATATGCATTCGGTCCATGTAGTGACGTTAAGTTTGTTATAGCAAGCTTAGGAAATGATGCAGGTATCTTCGGAGCATGCGGTATGGTCCTGGCCTAAATTTCGAAGAAATTTAGATATAAAATGTTTATAGGTAGAAAACATAACGGAGCCATAGGCCTAAATTTCGAAGAAATTTCAATTTCAATAATAAGTTAACACAGCCCGGAATCCGACAAGGATTTCGGGCATAAATAAGCATTGGTATAGAAAGAGTAAGAAAATGACAGACATGGAATTTTTAAAAAATCTTACAGATATAGTTGGAGAAGGCAATGTATTGCTTGATGAACCAATGAGTAAGCATACTACCTTTAAGGTGGGTGGAAAAACTAAATATATGGTAGAGCCTACTAGTGTGGCAGTTCTGTGTGAGGTGCTAGATTTTCTTAAGTTTGATTCGCCTTATCCTTACTTTGTATTAGGCAATGGAAGTAATCTTTTGGTTACTGATAATGGATATGAAGGCGTTATGGTAAAGATTGGAAAAAATCTGTCTCGAATAGAGATGGTTGATGATACTATAAAAGCAGAGGCAGGTGTCATGTTATCAAAGGTGGCGCGACTTGCTTGTGATAATGGATATACAGGCATGGAGGGCTTGAGCGGCATACCGGGCAGCATTGGTGGCGGAGTGGCTATGAATGCAGGTGCATACGGCGATGAAGTGAAAGATACTATATTGTCTGCAACTGTATATGATCCTGGTACAGGAAGCATATTGGAATTGTCTAAGGATGAAATGGACTTGTCGTACAGACATAGTATATTTAGTGTAAAAGAGTATGTTATCCTTGATGCGACATTTAAGTGCAGCATGGGAGATAAAGAGGAGATACAGAAAAAAGTAGAAGAGTATACTCTTCAGAGAAAAACAAAGCAACCATTGGAATATGGAAGTGCAGGTAGCACATTTAAAAGACCTGAGGGATATTTTGCAGGAAAACTTATACAGGATGCAGGTCTTAGAGGATATACAGTGGGAGGCGCACAGGTTTCTGAGAAACACTGTGGATTTGTTATCAATAAAGATAATGCGACGGCTACGGATGTATTACAGGTTATACGCGATGTACAAAATATTGTTAAAGAGAAATTTGGTGTAAGTCTTGAAACAGAGGTGTGTATAGTAGACCGAGATTAAAGCATTGTGAGGGAACTTATGAGAATGGTTATAGTGACAGGAATGTCAGGTGCAGGAAAAAGTACAGTTATGAATATGTTAGAGGATGTGGGATATTATTGTATAGATAATCTCCCTGTCTTTTTGCTTGGAAAATTTCACGAAATATGGAAAAACTCTATGGGTGAAATAGAAAAGGTTGCACTGGGAATAGATATAAGAAGTGGAGAAACACTTGCAGAGTTGGATGAAATATTATCTAGCATGGAAAAGGGCAATGATATATATGAGATTCTCTATATGGATGCAAATGATGCTACACTTATAAAAAGATATAAAGAAACTAGACGTAATCATCCATTGGCAGCAGGTGGCAGAGTGGAGGATGGTATAGCTATTGAGAGAGAACGTTTGGCATTCTTAAAGGAAAAGGCAACATATATCATAGATACAGATAATCTTCTTGTAAGAGATTTGAAAACTGAGATAGATAAAATATTTGTAGAGAATAAAAAGTTTAATAATCTATATATAAATGTATTATCTTTTGGATTTAAACATGGTATACCGGTAGATTCAGATTTGGTATTTGATGTTAGATTTATGCCTAATCCATACTATATAGAAGAACTTCGCAAGAAGACGGGTAACGATAAGGAAGTACAGGATTTTGTTATGAATTCTGACACATCTGTTGAGTTTGTCAATAAACTTACAGAGATGATAAAATTCCTTATTCCAAACTATGTGGCAGAAGGAAAAAATCAATTGGTAGTCAGTATAGGTTGTACAGGTGGCCATCATCGTTCTGTGACAGTAGCCAATAAATTATATGAGGCTTTACAAGAAGAAGCTAATTATGGTATAAAGGTAACTCACAGAGACATAGACCGAAATTGATGAAATCAATTTCGCTAAAAAAGGTAAATAGGTAGAAAACCTAAAGAAGTCATAGACCGAAATTGATGAAATCAATTTCGCTAGAAAGAATAAATAGGAGAACTATGCAAGAGACAACAGTATCCTTTTCAAGGGAAGTAAAAGAAGAATTATCCCGTCATATACCTAGCAGCCGTCACTGTGGTATCGCAGAAACAGCTGCTATTATAAGTTTGTGCGGACATGTAAAGATATCAGGACAGAATAGATTCTCGGTAAAGATAATAACGGAAAATATTGCCGTAGCAAGAAAGTACTTTACATTACTGAGAAAAACATTTAATATAGTAGCGGAAATTACCATAAGACATAATGCATATTTAAAAAGAGGGCATACATATACTATAACCGTAAACAATCATGATGATGCTGTAAGGCTACTTGAGACTTGCAAGCTTATAGATGAATACGGAGATATTGTCGAGAATATGTCTATTATGGATAATGTTGTCGTTAGAAACAGCTGTTGTAAGCGAGCTTTTGTTAGAGGAGCATTTATTGCCAGTGGTTCTATTAGTACACCTGAGAAAAACTACCACTTTGAGGTGGTTTGCAATTCTCTAGAAAAAGCAGAGCAGCTGTGTAATCTTATAGCTACTTTTGAAATTGAGTCGAAAATAGTTGAAAGAAAGAAGCATTTTGTGGTATACATTAAAGACGGTGCAGGTATCGTAGATATCTTAAGCGTTATGGAAGCACATATTTCGTTGATGAATCTTGAAAATGTAAGGATTTTGAAGGAAATGCGTAATTCTGTAAATAGAAAGGTAAACTGCGAGACAGCAAACCTAAACAAAACGGTTGCTGCTGCCGTTAAACAAATCGAAGATATAAAATATATCAATGACACTGTTGGCTTAGAGTCATTGCCAGAGAATCTTAGGGAGCTGGCTATGATTCGTTTGGAAAATCCAGATGTACCATTGAAGGAATTGGGTACTATGTTGGAGACGCCTGTCGGGAAGTCGGGGGTCAATCATCGTCTAAGAAAAATATGCGAGATTGCAGATAATTTAAGGGCGAAGATGTAGCTTACAAAGCCGTTAAATAGGCACAGGAGGATATTATGATTACAAAGAATATGACAGTTGAACTTAAGAAGGGAGAAGAGGCAAGACCAATCGCTTTTCTTGTACAGGTTGCAAGCCAGTTCGAAAGTTCAATTTACATTGAGTACGATAACAAGAAGATAAATGCCAAGAGTATAATGGGAATGATGACAGTTAATTTGTCAGGTGGCAAGGAAGTTAGCGTTTCAGCAGATGGTGCAGATGAGACAGAAGCTATCGGTAAGATTGAAGAGTACTTAATGCAGCAGTAGTCAAAACATAAATTAAATACTAGGAAAATCACAAGTCGTATGGTATATTTATATCATGCGACTTCTTTGTTATGTTATAGAAAAAAGTTGTTGAAATCAAAGACGCCCGAGGAGAATTAAAATGAGTTTTACACATCTGCATGTCCATACAGAATTTAGCTTACTGGATGGTTCTAGTAAGATAAAGGAAATAGTTAAGCAGGCAAAAGAACTTAATATGGATAGTTTAGCTATCACTGACCATGGTGTAATGTATGGAGTGATAGATTTTTATCGTGCGGCCAAGGAAGCTGGGATAAAGCCTATTCTAGGATGTGAGGTATATGTGGCACCTAACTCAAGATTTGATAAGGAGCCAGGAGGGGCGTCAGATGATGATAGATATTACCATTTGGTATTATTGGCTGAAAATGATACAGGTTATCATAATCTGATGAAGATAGTGTCTAAGGGGTTTGTGGAAGGTTTCTACTACAAGCCTAGAATAGATATGGAAATATTGCGTGAGTATTCAGAAGGCATCATTGCACTTAGTGCCTGTCTTGCAGGAGAGGTTCAAAGACTTCTTGCCAGAGATAATTATGATGAGGCACTAAAAGCAGCAAAGAGGCATGAGGAAATATTTGGAAAGGGAAATTATTTCCTAGAGTTACAAGATCATGGAATACCTATGCAGAGAAAGGTCAATGCGGACCTACTTCGTATGAGCAAGGAAACAGGTATAGAGCTAGTAGCTACAAATGACGTTCATTACACATACGCTGATGATGCCAAAGCACATGATATATTATTGTGTATACAGACTGGTAAAAAGGTTTCTGATGAGGACAGAATGCGTTATGAGGGTGGCCAGTATTATCTAAAGAGTGAAGATGAGATGAGACTGCTATTTCCATATGCAATAGAAGCCTTGGAGAACACTCACAAGATTGCAAATAGATGTAATGTAGAGATAGAGTTTGGTGTACGTAAGCTTCCAAAGTACCAGGTACCAAAGGAATTTTGGTCTTCAGAGGATAATGAAGGAGAAGCTTCATGGAATTTCCTTCATCACCTGTGTACGGAGGGTTTGAAGAGAAGATACAGCGAGATTACAGATGAATTACAGGAACGCTTAGACTATGAACTAGGAGTTATTAAATCCATGGGATTTATCGATTACTTCCTTATAGTCTGGGATTTCATACATTTTGCCAAGTCCAACAATATTATGGTAGGCCCAGGTAGAGGCTCGGCTGCCGGTAGTATTGTAGCGTATACATTAGAGATAACAGATATAGACCCTATTAAGTATAGCTTAATTTTTGAGAGATTCCTTAATCCTGAGAGAGTGTCTATGCCTGATATTGACGTTGACTTCTGCTATGAAAGACGTCAGGAAGTTATCGATTATGTTGTGGAGAAATATGGCAAGGACAGAGTGGCACAGATAGTTACATTTGGTACACTGGCTGCAAAAGGTGTGCTAAGAGATGTTGGAAGAGCATTAGATATGCCATATAGTCAGGTGGATACCATTGCCAAGATGGTTCCAAATGAGCTTAATATCACATTGGATAAAGCACTTGAGATGAACCCTATTATGCGTCAGGCGTATGATGAGGACCCACAGATAAAGTATCTTATAGATATGTCTAAGAGACTTGAGGGACTCCCAAGACATAGCTCTATGCATGCGGCAGGTGTACTTATCAGTTCTAAGTCGGTTGATGAGTTTGTTCCGTTATCTAAGTCGTCAGATGGAACTGTAACAACTCAGTTTGTTATGACAACTCTTGAAGAATTAGGCCTTTTAAAGATGGATTTCTTAGGCTTAAGAACACTTACTGTTATACAGAATTCTCTTAGACTTATAGAGGCAGGTCAGGCAGGTAGCACAACTGAGGCGGGAGCACCTAGAGGTGTAAAGATAGATTTAGACAAGATAGATTATAATGACAAAAAGGTATTGGATTACCTAGGTACTGGTAAGACGGAAGGTGTGTTCCAGCTAGAAAGTGCTGGTATGAGAAACTTTATGAAGGAGTTAAAACCAGAGTCTTTGGAAGATATTATCGCAGGTATAGCCTTGTATCGTCCGGGTCCAATGGACTTTATACCAAAGTATCTGCAAGGTAAGAATAATGCTGGAAGCATCACTTATGATTGTCCACAGTTGGAGCCTATTCTAAAGCCTACTCACGGATGTATAGTATATCAGGAGCAGGTAATGCAGATAGTAAGAGATTTGGCAGGATATACACTGGGTAGAAGTGACCTTGTACGACGTGCTATGAGTAAGAAAAAGGCTTCGGTTATGGAGAAGGAACGCCAAAACTTCGTATATGGCAATACTGAGGAAGGTGTTATAGGATGTGTCAATAATGGCATAAGTGAAGCGATTGCCAATAAAATATATGATGAGATGATAGATTTTGCTAAGTATGCATTTAATAAGTCTCATGCCGCTGCATATGCGGTGGTTTCTTATCAGACGGCATATTTAAAATATTATTATCCGGTAGAGTTTATGGCAGCTCTTATGACATCGGTTATAGATAATTCTAGCAAGGTTTCAGAATATATTATGATATGTCGAAGTATGGGAATAGACATATTACCACCTGATGTAAATGAGGGTGAAAGTTTCTTCTCGGTTAGAGGTAATAGTATAGTGTTTGCATTAAACGCATTAAAAAGTGTGGGCAAGCCGGTTATCAACGCCATAGTATCAGAGAGAAGTCTAAGAGGACCTTATACAACTATTAAGGACTTTATAGAACGTACAAATGGAACAGAGGTCAATAAAAGAGTAATCGAAAACTTTATAAAAGCTGGAGCGTTTGATGGCTTTGGTGCAAACAGACGTCAGCTTATGATGGTATACAACTCTATCGTAGATAGCATTAATCAAAATAAGAAATCCTCTATGGCAGGTCAGATGTCATTATTTGATATAGCAGATGATGATGTAAAAGAGGAATTTGAGATTAAACTTCCAAATGTGTCAGAGTATCGTAAATCTGAGATGCTGGCATTTGAAAAAGAGGTTGTAGGTGTCTATATAAGTGGTCATCCATTAGAAGAATATATGGCTAAGTGGAAGAAACATATATCTAATGTGTCTACTGATTTTGCATCTGATGATGAGGAAGAGATGAAGGTACATGATGGAGAAAGAGTATGTGTCGGAGGTATGATAAATACCATAAGTATCAAGAGTACAAAGACTAATAAGATGATGGCATTTTTTAGTATAGAAGATACTCAGGGTATGGTAGAAGTTATCGTGTTCCCTAAGGACTACGAGAAATATAGAAGCCTTATTATTCAGGATGAAAAGGTATTCGTCAGAGGCAGAGTAAGTGTCAACGAAAATGAAGGTGGCAAGGTCATATGTGAATCTATTTCTACATTTGATGAAACACCGTCTGAACTGTGGTTGCGTTTTAGAAATAAAGAGCATTATAATGAAATATGGTCACAGGTAGAGGAGATTTGTAATGATTCTGATGGAAATGACAAAGTTATCATTTATTTAACAGAGGAAAAGCAAAAGAAGATATTGCCGCCATCTAAAAATGTAAGAGCAGATGGTGGATTAACTGATAAGCTAAAGAATATAATAGGTGATGACAATGTTGTGGTAGTGTAAACTGCAAAAAAATGTAAAAAATACAAATAATTACAATATTTTGTTGAAATACAGAAAGAAAACGATTATAATAAAGTATCGTAGAAAAGTATTAAAAGTCATAGGAGGCAAAACAATGGCTAAGGAAATAAATACAATCGCAGTTTTGACAAGTGGTGGTGATGCACCAGGTATGAACGCTGCTATTCGTGCAGTTGTGAGAACAGCAATAGCTCATGGTAAGAAGGTTAAGGGTATTATGAGAGGCTATCAGGGTCTCTTAGATGAAGAGATTATAGATATGGACAACTCTAGTGTGTCTGATATTATCCAGAGAGGTGGAACTATATTAGGAACAGCTAGATGTGATGACTTCAGAACAGCTGAGGGTCAGCAGAGAGGTGCTGAGATATGTAAGAAGCACGGTATCGACGGTTTGGTAGTTATCGGTGGTGACGGTTCATTCCAGGGAGCTCAGAAGTTAGCTCATCTTGGTGTAAATACAATCGGTGTTCCTGGAACTATTGATTTAGATATTTCTTGTACAGATTATACTATCGGTTTTGATACTGCTGTTAATACAGCAATGGAAGCTATTGATAAGGTAAGAGATACATCAACATCTCATGAGAGATGTAGTGTTATCGAGGTAATGGGACGTCATGCAGGATATATCGCATTATGGTGTGGTCTTGCTAATGGTGCAGAGGATATTCTTCTTCCAGAAAGATATGATAATGATGAGCAGAAAATCATAAATCACATTATCAATTCAAGAAAGATGGGTAAGAAGCATCACCTTATCATCAATGCTGAGGGTATTGGTCATTCAGCATCTATGGCGAAGAGAATAGAGGCAGCTACAGGTATGGAGACAAGAGCTACTATACTTGGTCATATGCAACGTGGTGGTAGCCCATCATGTAAGGATAGAGTGTATGCGTCTATTATGGGTTCATATGCAGTTGATGCTCTCGTTGCAGGTAAGAGCAGTAGAGTAGTAGCATACAAGAATGGTGCATATATAGATTATGATATTGATGAAGCACTTGCTATGAAGAAGGATATTTCAGAATACGAGTTCAATATTAGCAAGATACTTGCAAGATAGTGAATATATAGGTAATAAGAGAAAAGAAGCTGGGTGACCGACTTCTTTTCTTTCATATTTATGTAGGATATATATTTTTTTATATTATAGACTAACTATTATAAGTCAAGCTAAAAATATTATTATATAAATGAATTGCAGAAATGCATTCGGGTATATTTGAACATTGAAAACTGCATGACAAACAGAGCATCTTTTGAGGTGCTCAAAAAAAGATATGGAATTTGAAGAAATTAAACTGATTGGATGTAAGTTTGACCAGATTTTTCTAACTGGTAAATAATTCTAACAAGTTTCTT
>JBGVKG010000064.1:0-85536 GCA_045123575.1 Lachnospiraceae bacterium | reverse complement strand
ATGGTCCACGGCTATCCTTGGCACATATACTTACCTGATATTCAGTACATGAAAGACCTTCACCGACACAACCCATATCAACAGATATAACCTCAGTAACGCCAGAAGGGATAGAAGCAGAGCCACCATGTCCAACTTCTTCGAATACTGTTATATGGTGGTATATTTTTCTGTCTGGAGTAATACCAGCTTCTTTAAGGTATCTTGCGTAACCTAATAATATTCCTACGCTTAACTTATCATCAAGGAAACGGCTTTTTAAGAATCCAGACTTGGTTTCTACAGTTCTAGGGTCGAAGGCAACAATATCACCAGCCATAATACCAAGCTTTACAGTATCTTCCTTTGAAGAAACCTTTTCGTCTAAAACTATTTCCATAGATTTAAATTTTCTTGTTGTATCATCATAATCACCGTTAACGTGAATAGAAGCGTTATCTAATTGAAGAGTTCCCTCGTATATACCATTAAATCTAGTGATAATACGGCAGTTTTCGGCTTCTGCATTATTGGCGTTCATACCACCGATTGGAGAAACACGAAGATTACCATTGCTCTTTATCTCGGTTACTATAGCTCCAAGGGTGTCTATATGTGCCTCAAGTAGCACAGCGTCATCATCATTGTTGCCGCCGATTTCAACTAATATGCCACCTTTTACTGTCATCTTTGGTTCATAGCCAAGTGCCACATACTCATTCATAACATAGTTAGCAACCTCTCTAGTATATCCAGAAGGGCTGTCTATCTCTAAAATATTGATAGTTTGGTCTACTATATAGTCAACTATATTTTTTTCATCCATAATCTGTACCTACCTTTCTTGTGTACAACAATCATACCAAATTGTAAAAGAAATATCAATTTTATATATAAATAAGTTCTAGGGTCATAGCCTGTCTCATATATTGCCAAGAGAGGAGAATGCTTATGAATGAAACTGTTATAAATATTTTACCTACAGGTTTGAGAGGATATATAGATTGGTGTAACTATGGAAACATTGAAGAGATACGTTTAAGAGTAGGTAGAAAGGTGATATTGCATATGAGCGGAGGAATAGAACAGCACATAGTTGATTATGTTATTAGCGCTAATGATATGCAAGAGACCATGGAGTATATTACAAACTTTTCCGTATATGCTTACGAGTCGGAGATAAAAGAAGGCTTTATAACCATAAAAGGAGGTCATAGAGTGGGACTTGCTGGCAAAGTTGTATGTCAAGGTGGGAAGGTAACTACGATTAGTCCTATATCGTCTATAAACATAAGGGTCAGCCATCAGGTTCTAGGCTGTGGGGATAAGGTTATGAAACATATAACAGATAATGGAACGTATCTAAATACATTGATTATATCACCACCAGGGCTAGGTAAAACGACTTTGTTAAGGGATATAGTTCGTCAATTGTCTGATGTACATAATTTAAAAATATCAGTGATAGATGAGCGAAGTGAGATTGCATCATGTTATAAAGGTATACCCCAAAATGATATAGGGCAAAGAAGTGATGTATATGACTGCTGCCATAAGAGTGAAGGAATCATGCTTATGATAAGAGCAATGTCTCCGCAGGTTGTAGCTGTAGACGAGTTAGGAAAAGATGACGATACAAAGGCCATATTGGAAGCGTCGAGATGTGGATGCAAGATATTAGCCACAGTACACGGTGATGCTGTAGACAACTTTGTTATAGGACAAGATAGAGATGTCAATGTACGGGATGTATTTGACAGATATGTAGTGATTAAAAAAGATATAGATAGGAGTGTAGAGGTCTATGACAGGCTTCTTAGAAGGCTTATATGATTAAGTTTATAGGTTTGGCAGGGATGGCGCTAGCTATTGTCTGCACTGGGTACACAGCAGCTTCTAATGTAAAGTCTAGAGTGGAGGAGCTTTTATATGTTAGAAGACTTATGCTGATGTTTCAAGGGGAGCTTAGATACAAAAATGCGATGCTTTCTGATGCGTTTAACACAGTAGCTATGAGAGCCAAAGGTATCTACAAGGAATTTTTCACAAAGCTGTCTGTGGCTACAGAGGAGAATTATACAATGCCTATGTCTAAAGTATTTTCTGATAATGTAGAAAAGATATTAAAGGGACATACTATGTTATCTAGAGAAGACTTAAGTATGCTAAAGGAGTTAGGCGAAACACTGGGATATCAAGATCAGAAAATGCAGCTTGCCAATATTGATTTATACATAGACAGAGTGAGTCAGAGCATTGATGAAAGTAGGAAAAAAATGGTGGAGACCATGAAAATGTACAGAACTTTAGGTGTTATGGGAGCACTGATGAGTATTATTGTGTTTGTGTAAGGAGATAGATAATGGATGTAAATTTTATATTCAAAATAGCAGCGGTGGGCATACTGGTGTCTGTTATCAGTCAAATATTAAAACAAAGTGGAAGGGAGGAACACGCTTTTTTAGTAAGTTTAGCAGGGCTATTATTAGTATTATTTTGGATAGTGCCCGTAATATATGACTTATTTGATACTATCAAGAATTTATTTGCGCTGTAGGAGGAGATATGAGCTTTATGGGATTGGCCATTGTTGCTATAGTAGCAGCACTTATGGCGGTTAATTTTAAATCTGTAAAAGCTGAATATGGCATATATATATCCATAGGAATTGGAATATTGGCCACAGGCCTTATTATATCTAAGCTTGAGTACATTATAAAGGTGATGGAGACTATAAGGGATTACATCGGCTTAGATAGTGTGTATATAGCTACTATTTTAAAGATAATAGGCATATCCTATATTGCAGAATTCGCATCGGATGTGTGCAAGGATTGCGGATATGGCTCAATGGCCAATCAGATACAGGTTGCAGGAAAGCTTACTGTATTATGTATAAGTATGCCTATATTGTTGGCACTTCTTGAAAGTATTAATGGTGTATTGGGGGTATAGATGTTTGATAGAGTTTTAATATATAGGCAAAGTCTGGAAGGGTATGATTTTGAGGGATTGGATAAGATAATATCTGGCACGGGGTATGAGCAGGAGTCGTTTTCGGACTTAGTATCTAAGCTTATAAGTGGTGAATCAGAAGGTGTTTTCTTAGATATTTTATCTTTAGCAGGGGACAAGTTGTGGGGCGAGATAAGCTATAATAAAGAGGCTATATTACAGGTAATACTTATAGCTATAGCGGCAGCATTACTTACACAATTATCCACAGTGTTTATGAGCAGTAAAATGTCTGATATGGGATTTTTTGCCATATATACATTATTGCTTGTTGTACTTATATCAGCATTTAAAGTGAATAGTACAGTAGCATCAGATGTGGTTTTGATACTTATAGGTTTTATGAAATGTTTGATACCAGCATTTTTCTTGGCAGTGGGAGCCGCAGGAGGCGTATCTACAGCCTTGGGGTTATATGAGATTGCGCTAGTATCAATTATGGCAGTAGAAAGCATCATACTTTATTTTATTATACCAGCTATAAACGTTTACATAATAATAATGCTTCTTAATAACATATTAGAAGAGGATTATCTATCAAAATTTGCGTCTGTCGTTGAAAGTATTATATTATGGGCGATTAAAACTGTGCCGACGGTGGCTCTTGCTATTAATCTTATAAGCAGTATCGTATTGCCATCTGTTGATTACAACAAATCCAGAGGTTATAGAAAGATATTTGGCATGATACCAGGTATAGGCAATAGCCTCGATTCTTTTGTAGAGATAATGGCTGGTTCAGGTTCACTTATTAAAAACGCAATAGGAGGGGCAGCACTTGTATGTATTATCGTCTTGGTTGCGGTGCCTATAATAAAATTATTGGTATTTAATATCATGTATAAGATAACGGCAGCAGTTGTACAGCCTGTGTCAGACAAGAGAGTGACATCTTCAGTGGAGGTGATGGCTAAAGGTGCAGGTATGTTGTACAGAGCTATATTGTCATGTGCACTATTATTCTTCTTAACCATAGCTATCGTGTGTCTAGGCACAGGAAGAGGATAAATATGGGGAATATATTGGAATACATAAAAAATATTGGCTTTTTTCTTATACTGGTATCAGTTGTGTGCAATGCTCTTCCAGAAAATAGCTTTAAGAAATATTGCAAATTATTCTGTGGGCTGGTGCTTGTGGCGCTGGTATTGACTCCTATTGATAGTGTACTTAACTACAATGGCAGTATAAGCGACATTTTTACAAAGAAATCATACAGTGCCAAGCTTGATGAACTAGAAAGTAGATTGAAGCTTCAAGAGCAACTAAATATTGAAAATGCCATGGTAGAGTATGAGGCTGGTCTCATAGATATATTGGATGACATCGCGTCTGAACAAGGATTAAGGATAATCAGTGTAAAGGTTGATTATGAATATGACAGCGAAAATGAAATGGTTCTTGATAGATTGATATTTAAGATGGGAGATTGGTCAAAGGATAGTCAACCGAAAGATAATAAGGATATACATACCATAGATAAAGTTAATAAAATAGAAATGGGTAATCATATAACTGATATTGAAGGATTATCCCTTGAGGATAGACCAAAGGTTATAGAATTTGTTGAAAATGCTGCGAAAAGATTGGAGATTGAATCTTCATACATAGAGGTTATTTGGGTTGATGAATAAGAAACATATAGTAAGGGAGGACAATACTGTGGATAAAAAATCAGTGGAATCACTTATGACGATTATAAAGTCAATAACTATAGATAAATGGATACTTATAGGATTGGCAGGACTTGTGCTGATATTGTGTTCAGATAGCTGCGGTGGTGTTAATAAGGATATGAAACCACAAACGTATAATAGCACTGAGTATAGCGATAATGACGGTGATTATGCCAGTGATTATGAGACGGATACATATAAAACTACAACAGTTGCATATGTTGATAATCTTGAAAAGCAATTATGTGAGATTTTGTCCACAGTCGATGGTGTAGGAAAGGTAAATGTAATGATAACCCTTAAGAATACGGTGACTAAAAATGTGTTGATGGAGGAGCCATATACAGAAAATATTATAGATGAGACAGATAATGAGGGTGGAGAGCGAAACAATAGTGAAAAATCATGGGATTATAGAGTCATTTTTAAGGAAAACAGTGATGGTGAATCTGTGCCGTTTGTTATATCAGAGAGTGCACCTGATATAGCAGGAGTAGCTATAGTGGCAGAGGGAGGGGATAGTCCTGTAGTAAAAGATAAAATTACTAACATAATTAAGGCATTATTTGGCATAGAGATAAATAAAATAGCAGTAGGGAAAATGAAATAAAAGCGTAAAGCAGAAAGTGAGAGTGCAATGAGAGGATTATTTAAGAAAAATCAGCTAATTATTACAGCATTAGCAGCACTTATAGCTGTGGCAGGCTATTTAAACTGTGCAGACAGGGCAGCGAGGGACAATGATAAAAAAAATACTCAACAGGTAGAGGCGTCTAATAATGGACAGGATGTGGCGCAGACTAATGGTAAAGGAACAAGCGATACAGGGAAGGATGCGACTAAAGAGGATGAATCAAAAGAGGGTGAAACAAAAGAGGATATAGCCAGTACCGATACAAATGTAGAGGGTACACCGGGGGAAGCTATATTCGTAAATGCAACAGGTACTGTAGACTTTATCGTGGAAGCAAAGCTTGCTAAGGAGTATAACCGAGTAGGAGCCAAAGAGGTATTGCAGGGAATTATAGATAACAAAGAGTTATCAGAGGCTGAGAAGAAGGAAGCTGTAAATAAAATGGTTGAGCTATTAGAGGTGTCAGAAAGAGAGATGGCAGCAGAAAATCTAATTATGTCAAAAGGCTATTCAGATGTTGCTGTCACTATGACAGATGGTTATGTTGATGTGATTATTGTGTCAGATGAGCTTAATTTTTCAGCCAGAGCACAGATTGAAGATATAGTAAAACGTAAGATGCAGGTAGAGGCAGATAAGATTACCATTAATGCCATTTCAGTAGATGATATAGATTAAATTGATAAAAATATATACAAAAATACATAAATTCATTGCATTTATATCTGATTTTGGTTATAATAATATCAATTTAATCAGTATGTGGAGGTAAATATGATGGAAAATACAATTGGAACAGTTCAGATAGCAGATGATGTAGTAGCGATTATAGCAGGTATTGCTGCAACAGAGGTAGAAGGCGTATCTTCTATGGCAGGAAACCTTACAAGAGAACTTATCGCTAAGCTTGGCGTTAAGAATCTTTCAAAGGGCGTTAAGGTTGAAGTGACAGAGAGCGAGGTTGCTGTTGAAGTTGCACTTAACATCGAGTACGGATTCTCTGTACCAGCAGTTTCAGAGAAGGTTCAGGAGAAGGTAAAGACAGCTATTGAGAATATGACAGGTCTTACTGTATCAGAAGTTAATGTTAAGATAGCTGGCGTAGCTATGGAGCAGTAAATTTCTTTAAAGAAATACTTTTAAAAATCTATAACTTATAGTAGAATAGGAATATCTATGAATATTTAGATATTCCTTTTTTATGTTCAAAAACATGAAAAGGAATATATGAAGAACGGAAGGAATTGAACCATGACAAGAAGAGAATTAAGAGAAAACACATTTGTAATGCTTTTTCATAAAGAGTTTTATGAGATGGAGGAGATGAAGGAGCAGTGTGAGCTCTATATAGAGAAATTGGAGCCATTAAGCGAGAAAGATAAGGATTATGTATGTGGCAAGGTTTTCAATATTATGGATAAGCTCTCTGAGATAGATGCAGATATTGAAGAAGCTACAGAGGGATGGAATTTATCTCGTATGGGTAAGGTTGAATTATCTATTATCAGATTGGCATACTATGAGATGTGCTATGATGAGAGTGTACCTGTGCAGGTAGCTATCAATGAAGCAGTAGAAATCGGAAAGATATACGGTGGAGACAATTCACCATCATTTATCAATGGAGTATTAGGAAAGTTAGCGAAAAATGGCAAGTGTGTATAGTGTCTTACAAGTTAATGCGTATATAAAGCACATGTTTGAACAGGACTTTGCCCTGAATAATATTTATATCAAGGGTGAGGTTTCTAATTGTAAATATCATACATCAGGTCATATTTATTTTACACTTAAGGATGCAGGCTCAGTTCTTGCCTGTGTTATGTTTGCTGGCAATCGAAAGGGCCTTACCTTTAAGTTAGAGGAGGGTATGAAGGTTACAGCCTTTGGTAGTGTAAATGTGTATGAACGTGATGGCAAATATCAGTTGTATGTTAGCAAGCTGCAGCAGGATGGTCAGGGTGATTTGTACAGAAGATTTGAGGAATTAAAAGCTGAGCTTTTAGAGATGGGAATGTTCGACGCTTCTTACAAAAAGCCTATACCAAAGTATGCTACAAAGGTGGGCATAGTGACAGCGTCTACAGGTGCAGCGATACAGGATATTGTAAATGTATCCTTAAGAAGAAATCCACATGTACAGTTATACCTATATCCAGCTATAGTTCAAGGTGTGGAAGCGGCACCATCTATAGTGGCAGGCCTTAAGAAGTTAGATACCATGGATTTGGATGTTATCATAGTCGGAAGAGGCGGAGGTTCCTTAGAGGATTTGTGGGCTTTTAACGAAGAGATTGTGGCGAGGGCTATCTTTAATACAAATACGCCTGTTATCTCGGCAGTAGGACATGAAACTGATACAACTATAGCAGATTATGTGTCAGACCTTAGAGCACCTACACCTTCAGCGGCAGCAGAATTGGCTGTGTTTGATTATGAAGCATATATAGCAGAACTTAAGAATTATGAGAATATGTTATATAGACAAATGAAGGTAAAGGTAGATAGATTACGTGATAAGGTGTCTAACTATGAGCTTCGAGTTAAACACGCAAGTCCTTTTGTGAAAATCGCAAATAAGCGTCAGGATATAGATAACATATTGATAAAGCTTAGAGAAAAGCTAAGTATAAAGCTTGAGAGAAAGCGTCATGAACTGGCAATGGCTTCACAACGATTGCAGGGCGTATCACCTCTTAATAAGATAGGTAAAGGTTATGGATATTTAGAAACAGATAAAGGAGATTTATTATCATCAGTTAATCAGGTATCTGTTGATGACGTGATACAGGTTAGCTTGCAGGATGGTAAGCTTATGGCTAAGGTTTCAGATATATCTAAGAGAGATAATACTTTTTTTAGTTGAAAGGATAGAAGAGAAGTATGGCTAAAAAGGAAGTTATAGCAGATGCTGTAGACAACAATATTTCAATAGAAGAAGGCTTTACTAAATTAAATGGATTGCTAGAAGAAATGGAGTCAGATAATATTGGTTTAGAGGCTTCATTTGAGTTATACACCCAAGGAATAAGCTTGGTTAAAATGTTAAATAGTAAATTGGATGATGTTGAAGGCAAGCTAAACCAAGTGTCGGAGACATAAATATTTAATGATTAGAGAGGCAGGGTATTAGTTATGGATTTTATAAAAGAAATGAATGATAGAACAGCCTATGTTAATAATGTTATAGATATGTATTTACCAAAGGAAAGTGGTTATCAAAAACTGGTTTTTGAAGCTATGAATTATAGTGTTCATGCTGGAGGTAAGCGCATTCGACCAATATTTATGATGGAGGTTGCAAAGCTATTTGGAGGAAATGTAGAGGATGTACATCCATTTATGGCTGCTATGGAGTTTATCCATACATATTCATTGGTGCATGATGACCTGCCAGCAATGGATAACGATGATTTTAGACGAGGTCAGTATACTACACATAAAAAGTACGGTCACGCAATGGGAATTCTAGCTGGTGATGGACTTTTAAACTATGCATATGAGACTGCTATGACAGCGGTGGTTAATGCGAATGATAAAGGTAGAGCGGCGTTGGCGGCTAAGATTTTAGGTGATAAAGCTGGCGCATATGGAATGCTTGGAGGACAGGTTGTAGATGTGGAAAATACAGGTCATCCAGTGACAAAAGAGCAGCTAGACTTTATATATGAGAAGAAGACAGCGGCTCTTATAGAGGCTTCATGTATGGTGGGAGCTGTGATGTCTGGTGCTACAGAGGATGAAGTTGAAAAGATAGAAAAGGTAGCTAGATATGTGGGACTAGCATTCCAAATACAGGATGATATATTGGATGTAACTAGTACAGCAGAGGTACTTGGAAAACCAATTCTTAGCGATGAAAAGAATGAAAAGACTACATATGTGACATTATATGGAGTAGAGGGCGCATCTAAGTATGTAAAAGATTATTCAGATGAGGCACTTACGCTTCTTAAGAGCTTTGAAAATAGAAATGAGTTTTTAGAGGAGCTAATTATTAGTCTTATTCATAGGGAGAAATAATATGATGCTTGAAAGAATTAATAAAACAGGTGACATTAAGAATATAGAAAAGGAAAACTTAGCAGAGCTTGCAGAAGAGATAAGAGAATTTCTCATAGAGAAGATTTCAAAGAAGGGTGGCCATTTGGCATCTAATTTAGGTGTAGTAGAATTGACTATGGCGCTCCATCTTGTGTTAGATTTGCCACAGGATAAAATCGTTTGGGATGTAGGACATCAGGCATATACTCATAAGATACTAACAGGAAGAAAAGAGGGCTTTGATGCACTTCGTTCTTATGGTGGTATGAGCGGTTTCCCAAAGAGAAGGGAAAGTGAAAGTGATGCATTTGATACAGGACATAGTTCAACATCTATTTCAGCAGGACTTGGTATTGTATCGGCTAATGCTATCCAGGGCAAGGATGATAAGGTTGTCGCTGTTATAGGTGATGGAGCATTGACAGGTGGAATGGCTTTTGAGGCTTTAAATAATGCAGCAGAATTAAATAGAAACTTTATAATAGTATTAAATGATAATGAGATGTCCATAGCAAAGAATGTAGGTGGAATGTCATCTTACCTAGCTGGTATCAGAACAGGTGATGTTTATAATGACCTTAAGTCAGGCGTTGTTAAGGGACTTAATCATATTCCATTCGTAGGAGATAAGCTTATCACACAGATAAGAAAGACAAAAAGTAGTATTAAGCAATTAGTTATCCCAGGAATGTTATTTGAAAATATGGGATTAACTTATCTTGGACCTGTAGATGGTCATAATATACAACAGATGATAAGAGTGTTTAATGAGGCAAAGAACCTTGATCAGGCAGTGGTTGTTCACGTAATAACTAAAAAGGGTAGAGGTTATGAACCAGCAGAAAAGCATCCTTCTAGATTCCATGGTGTTGAACCTTTTGATAAGGCAAGTGGTATACCATTAAAGGAAAAGAAGAAGGTTACGTATACTGACACATTCTCTCATTATATAACTAGATTCGCAGAGAAGGATAAGGATATAGTTGCTATAACAGCAGCTATGCCAGATGGCACTGGCCTTAAGCGTTTTGCAAAAATGTATCCGGAAAGATTCTTTGACGTAGGTATTGCAGAGGGACATGCAGTTACGTTTGCAGCAGGTCTTGCCAGCGCTGGCCTAAAGCCATATGTGGCGATTTATTCATCGTTTTTACAAAGAGCATATGACCAGATAATACATGATGTGTGTATACAGAATCTTCCTGTTACATTTGCTATAGATAGAGCAGGTTTTGTAGGTGGAGATGGTGAGACACATCAAGGATTATTTGATATATCTTACTTGAATACAATACCAAATATGAGCATTTGTGCTCCTAAGAACAGATATGAGCTTGCAGATATGCTTAGATTTTCTGTTGATTTTAATGGACCATTATCGATTAGATATCCTAGAGGAGAAGCCTTTGATGGTTTGAAAGAATATAGAGAGCCTGTAAAGTATGGAAAAGCGGAGATAATTTACAAAGAGCGAGATATTATGATATGGGCAGTTGGTAGCATGGTTAAAGAAGCTATAGTAACCAGAGATATCTTAAAACATAAGGGATACAATGTAACACTTGTAAATGCAAGATTTGTGAAACCTTTTGATGAGGAATGTATTATGGATATGGCGCATAGTCATAGACTGCTTGTAACTATGGAAGAAAATATACTTAATGGAGGCTTTGGAGAGCAGATACTTAAGTTTGTCAATGCTACAGAGCTTAAGATTGATGTTTTGAATCTTGCAGCACCAAATATGTATCTTGAGCAGGGAAATGTTGATATATTGAGACGTGAAGCTGGATTGGATGCAGAAACTATGGCTAGTAAGATAGAAGCGAAGTTTAAGTCTATATAACTAATAGTAATCTCTATTTAGGTTATTGGAGTCATATTATGAAGAGATTTTTGATTATTGTAAATAGCATAAAGGGCAAGGAAGCTTCGGTTGTAAGTGAACGCATTTGCAGAGCTGTAGAAGCAGGTGGCGGACAATACCATACTGTATCTGGGTATGTTACAAAAGAGCAGGTACCTGAAGGAACAGAATGTGCGATTGTATTGGGCGGCGATGGAACGCTGCTCCATGCATCTAGAGATTTGATGGATTTGGATATTCCTTTGATAGGTGTGAATTTTGGTCATTTAGGCTTCTTGGCAGATGTAGAGGCTGATGCAGTTGAAGATATGGTGTCTAGACTGATGCGTGATGATTATCTTATAGAAGAACGTATGATGCTAGAGGCTACAATAATTCGTGGTGGTATGGAAGTTGGTACGGAATCTGCGCTTAACGATATAGTTATAGGCCGCCGTGGCGTTATGGCTGTTATCGATTTTAAGCTGCATGTCAATGGTATTCGATTAAATAACTACAAAGCAGATGGAATTATAGCAGCAACACCTACAGGTTCAACAGCCTATAGTATGTCAGCAGGTGGTCCGCTTGTTAAACCTAATGCGCAGCTTATTGTTATGACGCCTGTATGTCCGCATACACTCAATACTAGAAGCATCATCTTAGATAAGGATGATGTGGTAGAGATTGAGATATGCCAGCAGAAGTTGGACGATGGTAGCTCTATTGGTTATGTATATTATGATGGTGACAATGCGGTTCCTTTGTATAACGGAGATATTATACGTATAAAGAAATCAAAAAGAAGTACAGACATTATAAAACTTGACAGTAAAAGCTTTTTAGAGGTTTTAAGGAGGAAACTAAATAGCAATGAAGATAGCCAGACATAGAAAAATTTTGGAGTTGATTAAGGAGCATGCAGTTGCCACACAGGAAGAATTGGCATCTCTTTTAATTGATAATAACTACATAGTAACTCAGGCTACAGTTTCACGTGATATTAGGGAGCTTGGATTGACAAAAACCTCTGTAAATGGTGGTCCACAAAGATATGTAGCTATAAAAAATAATGAAAAGAATATCAATGACAAGCTACTAGAGATATTAAAGGCAGGGTATGTGTCTATGGATAAGGCGCAGAATATTCTGGTTATTAAGACAGTATCTGGTATGGCGATGGCTGTTGCGGCTGCATTAGATGCTCTTAGGATAGATGAAATCGTAGGTTCGATAGCGGGAGACGACACTATAATGTGTGCTATTAGAACAAGTGAAGATGTAGATATGGTTATGGACAAATTGTTAAAGGTGTGTTTACAAGACGGAGAGTAGCGTGGGAAGGAAGGATATATGCTGCTAAATGTACATGTTAAAAATCTTGCATTGATTGAGGATGTAGATATTTGTTTTAGAGAAGGCTTAAATATCTTAACAGGAGAGACTGGTGCAGGAAAGTCAATTATAATAGGTTCAATAGGTGTTGCGTTGGGTGCAAAGGCTGGAAAGGACCTTATTCGCCAGGGAGCAGATACAGCTTTAGTAGAGTTGGTATTTTCTGTAAGTGAACAGGAAACCATAGATAAGCTCCGTAATATGGATATAGAGCCAGAGGACGGCCAAATAATAATTACACGTAAGCTTACCAATGGAAAATCAATTATAAAGGTGAATGGCGAGACGATGACTGCGACAGCGTTACGACAGGTTGCGTCATTGTTAATAGATGTTCATGGGCAACATGATTATGAAACCCTTGTACACACAGATAAGCATATGGATATATTAGATGCTTATGCTGGGGCAGAGGTCGTAGCGTTAAAGTCGGATGTGTCAAATACCTATAAAGATTATAAAGAGTCGTTAGCACAGTTGGAAGAATTCTCTAAGGATGAGGAACAACGTATACGTGATCTTTCGTTTTACGAATATGAGGCAAATGAAATCAGCACGGCGGAACTGCAGGTTGGAGAAGATGAAGCTTTAGAGGAAGAGTATAAGAAAATGACTCACTCTAGAAAAATCATAGAATCTATAGGTGTTGTTTATGAAGGTTTATGTGGCGCAGATAATAGCATTTCATCTACACTTAGTTATGGATTAAGAGAGATGTCATCAGTGTCTGGTTTGGATAAGAAACTAGAAGATTTCTATGAATCATTGAACACAATGGATAGCATATGCAGTGATTTATCCAAGGAATTATCCAGATATATGGATGAGCTTAATTTTGATGAACAGCGTGTTGCATATGTGTCAGAACGATTGGATACAATAAATAAGCTTAAGCTTAAGCATGGAAGAAGTATAGAGGATATACTAAAAAAGCTTAATGATTTAAATGAAAAGATAAGTAATCTAAATAATTATGATGAGGCAAAAAAACAGTTAGAAGCAAAAGTAACAGAGCAGGAGAAATTATTAAAAACAAAGTCTGATAAATTGTCTGCTGCTCGTAAAAAAGCTGCAAAAGAACTTGAGAAAAGTATAGTTCAGGCGCTTATGGATTTGAATTTCTTGGAAGTAAAATTCGAGATAGCATTTACACCGCTTGAGAAATATACATCAAAGGGACAGGATGCTATGGAGTTTATGATTTCTACAAATCCAGGAGAGCCTTTGAAACCATTGGCTAAGATTGCATCAGGCGGCGAGCTGTCGAGAATAATGCTTGGAATAAAGGCCATATTAGCTAAGAAGGATGCTGTGGATACACTTATATTTGATGAGATAGACACAGGTATCAGTGGTAAGACTGCAGGAATGGTAGCTGATAAGATGAGTAGCATAAGTGGTGAACATCAGGTTATATGTATTACTCATTTACCACAGATAGCGGCTTATGCAGATGCACATTTTGTTATCGAAAAAAATGTAATAAATGGAAATACGACAACAGACATACGTTTGCTGGATGAAGATACTTCAGTTGGTGAATTAGCAAGAATGTTAGGTGGTACAGTTATTACAGACGCAGCTCTCGATAATGCTAGAGAATTAAAGAAGCTGGCAGGCAAATATTAAAACCTATAAATACCATACTAGGATATAATCCTTTGAACATAATACCTACTACAAAGCCATCTTAATAAGGCTTTAAATGGTAGGAGGGTAGTTATGATGAAAGGGAGATATTTTTGGTATAGAAGAATATTAACCATGGCGGTCATTGCACTGTCCATGGTTTTATTTTCTGCTGAATATACAAAGCATCAAGAAAGGCAGATATTAGATGTAACCTTGGATGGTACTAAGATATATGTGGGCGGCTTTAATGTAGGAATATATCTAGAGACAGAAGGTGTACTGGTGGTAGGAACAGATGTTGTTACCGGACAGGATGGTATAAATTATGATCCTGCTTATGGAAAGATAAAAGAAGGAGATTATATAGTAGCTCTTAATGATATAAATGTAGGTGCCAAGTCACAGTTGGCGTTCCTTGTAAATAAATACGGCCACAAGGATATAATATTAACTATCCGTAGAGGTGATGAGGAGATGGATGTAAAGATTTCTCCTGTTAAGGTGGGAAAAGATGAGTACAAGCTAGGTGTATGGGTTAAGGATGATAGCCAAGGTATTGGAACGTTAACATATATAATGGGAAATGGAGAATTTGGTGCATTGGGACATGGTATATCTGATCCTGATACAAAGAAATTATTAGGTTCTGATACTGGACGTATCTATGTTGCAAAAATATGGGGGATTACAAAAGGACGTTCAGGAAGTCCAGGTAGTCTATGTGGAACTATAAATTATGATGACAGTATGATATTAGGGCAGATAAATGATAACTGTAACAAGGGAATATACGGTAATATATCGTCCTACAAGACTGTTGCTGAGTTGGCAGAAGAGTATAATCTGCAACCGGCTGCCGTATGTGCCAAAAAGGATGTAAAAGTAGGAAAAGCTTATATACGATGTGCGGTAGATGGTCAAATAAAGGATTATGAGGTGGAAATAACAGAACTTAAGAAAAATACAACTGGAAATAAAGGAATTGTATTAAAGGTTGTGGATGAGGAATTGCTTGCGTTGACAGGTGGAATTGTGCAAGGGATGTCTGGCAGTCCAATTCTTCAGGATGGTAAAATAGTTGGTGCAGTAACTCATGTATTTGTAAGGGATTCAAAGCTTGGATATGGGATATTTATTGAAGAAATGCTAGATAAAAAATAAGGTAAACCATACTTGATTAATTTATGTAATGAGTTATAATTAAAGTATCTTGTAAACGTATTAAAATTTCATAAGGAGGTATTTTGTTATGGCAACAGCAAAATTAGCGTATTTGGTGAAACCAAAGATTGTGGATGGTGTTCAAGGCGAGGCTGTGGTAGAGTTTCGCGAGCATGAGATACCAACACCGGGACCAGGTGAGATATTGGTTAAGGTAGAAGGTTGTGGTATATGTGGTACAGATGTTCATGAATACCGTTATGATCCATTTGGTATGGCGCCAGTTGTGCTAGGACACGAAGGTACAGGTGAGGTAGTAGCTATTGGTGAAGGTGTAACTGTTGATACTAAGGGTGACCCTATAAAGGTTGGTGACAAGGTAGTTACATCAGTTCTTTTATGTGACGAGTGCTCATATTGCAACCGTTATCCTGAGCTTCCAAACCTGTGTGAGAACCTTGGTGTATATGGTCTTATCAATGAAGATGATGTCCATTTCAATGGATGGTTTGCCGAATATATATTGATTCGAAAGAATTCATCTATATTTGTAGTAAACGGAATGTCATTGGATGAGAGAATGCTTATTGAACCAGCATGTGTATGTGTACATGCCATGAACAGAGCTAGAACAACAAATATTATCAACTTTGGCTCTACAGTATTAGTACAGGGCTGTGGACCTATTGGTCTTATGCAGATAGCTGTACTTAAGGCTGCAGGAGTAGTTAAGATAATAGCTGTTGATGGTGTTGAAACTAGATTGGCATTGGCAAGGGAAATGGGTGCAACAGACATTATCAATTTCAAAGAACTGTCAACTATTGATGAGAGAGTAGCTAAGGTTAAGGAATTAACTGGTGGCTTCGGTGCCGATTTTGTATTCCAGTGTACAGGTGTTCCACAGGCTGCAGCAGATGCTTACAAGTATTTACGCCGTGGTGGCGGATACTGTGAGATGGGCTTCTTTGTTAATGCTGGTGAGTGTACAATGAATCCACACTTTGACTTGTGCAATAAGGAAATTACACTTGTAGGTTCGTGGGTATATAGTGCTAATGAGTATATTGAGACATTAGGCTTCTTAACAAAGGCTAAGGAAATGAGTATTCCAGTAGAAAAATTGGTTACACATCATTATCCACTTGAGCAGTATGTAGATGCTATGGAGAAGAATATTTCATTAACAGGTGTAAAGATTGCTATTGTTATGGAATAATCTACATAAAAAAGTGATATAGGCAATTAACGTAGACCATCCTGTCTTGGATAAATTTTCAAGATAGGATGGTTTTTTGATTATTTGCATTATTAGTTGGTAATAATCATATTATCTTATAAATGACAAGGAGTATATATATGATTAGAACTACTATATCAACAGTTGTAGCTAGAGAAGTACTGGATTCTAGAGGGAATCCTACAGTGGAGGTTGAGGTAACTCTTGTAGGTGGAGCAACAGGTCGTGGTATTGCACCAAGCGGAGCGTCTACAGGCCAGTTTGAGGCGTTGGAATTACGTGATTTTGATGCTAATAGATATATGGGTAAAGGTGTATCTAGAGCAGTGGATAATGTAAAAAGTATCATTGCAGATACTATCAAGGGTATGGATGCATTGGATATATATGCAGTAGATAGAGCGATGATAGAAGCAGACGGCACAAAGGATAAGTCTAAGTTTGGTGCAAATGCTATTTTGGCAACTTCCATAGCTGTAGCTAAAGCAGCGGCAAAGGAGTTGGATTTACCTCTGTATATGTACATGGGTGGTATATACGGAAGAAAGCTTCCTGTACCTATGATGAATATATTAAATGGTGGAGCGCATGCATCTAATAATATAGATATACAAGAATTTATGATTATGCCAGTGGGAGCACCTGACTTTAAAGAAGGTTTAAGATGGTGTGCAGAAGTATATCATACATTGGCAAAGATATTAAAGGAGCAAGGATTGGCTACTGCAGTTGGCGATGAAGGAGGATTTGCACCGAATTTATCCAGTGAAGAAGAGGCTATTCTATATATCTTAGAGGCAGTTGAAAAGGCTGGTTACACTAAGGGAAAGGACTTTATGATAGCTTTGGATGCAGCGGCAAGTGAGTGGAAGACAAGGGAAGGTAATGCAGGTCTTTATGAATTACCTAAGTCAGGAAAAATATATACAAGAGACGAGTTGATTTCATATTGGAAGAATTTGGTAGAAAGATATCCTATTATGTCTATAGAAGACCCTCTTGATGAGGAGGATTGGGAAGGCTGGAATAAATTGACAAAGGAGATAGGAGATAAGGTACAGCTAGTAGGAGATGACTTATTTGTTACGAATACCGAAAGATTAGAAAAGGGAATTAGAGAAGGATGTGCTAATGCTATATTGATAAAACCAAATCAGATAGGCAGTGTATCTGAGACACTCGAAGCTATAAAGATGGCTCAAAAGGCTGGATATAAGACTATAATTTCGCATCGTTCAGGCGAAAGTGAGGATACAACCATCGCTGATATAGCTGTGGCTGTTAATGCGGGACAGATAAAAACAGGAGCACCTTGTCGTTCAGAGAGAGTTGCTAAATATAACAGACTTTTACGTATAGAAGATAAGCTAACAGAATATGCTAAAAAGTAGCGCACAAATACATTGTTTAGGTTGACTGAAACAGTATAATATGATAAAATTTGTAAGATAATGGCATTAAAATGCCTAGACTATAAAATGACTTTGAATGGAGAAAAAACATGAACAAACTCAAGGAACTAATGAAGAAGTTTGGTGAGATGAAAAAAGCTCACAAAATTGCGGTTATCATTAGTGCCATCCTTCTAGTAGTAGTATTGGTGACTTCTATAGTACTACTAGTAAGCTGTGGTGGCAGTGGTGGTTCCAAGAATCAGCCAGGGCAGTCAGGCTCTGATGACAGTAACGTAGAAAAGGTTACTTACACAGTAAGTGTAAAAACTGCTGGTGGTATGGTTATGTCAGGCTTAGACATTTATGTATATGCTGATGACAAGCTTACAGACCTTAAGGATTTCAAGTCGACAGACGAGAATGGTTTGGTTAATTTTAACCTTGCTAAGAACGACAAGTATGCAGTTGTAGTTTCTGGTGCACCAAAGGGATATAATGTAGCAGCAAGCTATTCTTTCACTGGTAATACAGCAGTTATTACATTGGAATCAGCAATCGTTACAGGTGAAGATGCACCAAAGAAGCTTGGTGTAGGTGATGTAATGTATGATATGACTGTTACAACACCAGAGGGAACAAAGTATACATTATCTGAGGTTCTTAAAGAGAAGGATATGATAATGCTTAACTTCTGGTATACATCATGTACATGGTGTGTAGAGGAGTTCCCATTTATCAATGAAGCATACGAAAAGTACAAGGATAAGGTAGAGATACTTGCACTTGACCCATTAGGCGAAGGTAATGATGCTATTAAGTCTTTCCAGAAGGATATGCAGCTTAATTTCCCTATGGCAGAGTGTTCATCTAACTGGTCAGCAGTATTTGGTATTACAGGATATCCAACAACAGTTATGATTGACCGTTATGGTGTTATCTGTATGATTGAGCCTGGTGCTATCCCAAGTATCAGACCATTTATAAGTGCATTCGACCATTTTACAGCAGAAGATTACAAGCAGAAGCTTTGTGCAAATGGTATCAGTGATCTTGTAACACAGATTAAGCCAACATATACAATGGACACATCTGAGAATATCGGTGCAGCTATCAATAAGGGTGACATTAATGTTACATACCGTGCTGAAGAAGGTGAGAGCGGAGAATTCTCATGGCCATTCATTATAGGTGAGTACGGTGGAGAAAAGGTTATCTATGCTTCTAACCAGCAGATAGATGATGCATTTGCTATTATCTATGCTGATATTGAGTTAAAGGCGGGACAGGCTATTGGATTCGATTATCTTACATCTACAGAGCTTGGAAATGATGCATTGTACGTAATCGTTAATGGCGAGGATATCTATCAGATGTCAGGTTTTGATGCGAAGCCTACATGGAAGTCATGTTATCCATGTGTTGCTGATAAGGATGGTACATATGAGTTAGCCCTTGTATACATGAAGGATGGTAGCAATAACGCAGGAGATGATACAGTATATATCAAGAATATGCGTGTTGTTTCAGAGAAGGATATTGATACAGAGACATACCTTCCACGTGAAGCAGCTACAACTAAGGATGGCTTCGAGTTTGAATATGTTAAAATAGTATATAACGAAAAAGATGGTTATTACCATGTTGGTTCAGTAAATGGTCCATTACTTCTTGCAAACCTTATGGATTCAACATTATTTAGCGAGGAGAAGTCAATACATGATCTTTGCTATGATGGAAAGATTCTAATGGAAGATGGAAAGAGCATTTACGAGTATTTAGTTGATTATTGCTCGTATGCTTCAAACACAAAGTTTGGTACAGTATGTACTGTTAATAAGGAACTTGCAGAGCTTCTTAAGGAAGTTGCTAAGCAGGCAGGCTTTGAGGATGATGAGAACGAGTGGTTAAAGATGTGCGTATACTATCAGGCGTATGGCACAAATGGTAAGCAGCTCGAGGATCCAATTAAGGGATTATCTCCACAGTCAGCATACACTGCAACACTTGGTAAGAATGTGAAGACTAATTTCTTCTATTATGATAGAGCAATTATACCAAGAGGTATGTTTGCAGCATTTACACCATCTAAGTCAGGTGTATATCGTATCACATCAAGAACTGATAACGATAGCCAGGTAGATGGATGGATTTTCAATGAAAACAAGGAAGAACTTCTTGTTTACGAGCATGACGAGAGAATGTATAACGATGATCATAATGTGTCTATGGTTTACTATATGGAAGCTGGTAAGACATATTACATCAATATAGCATTCTGGGATTTATATGAAGTAGGTAATATCTACTATGATGTTGAGTATGTGGCACCATCAATTGATCTCTTTAGACTTTGTTCACCAGGTTACTTTACATATGATGCGGGTGCATCTGGCGAAGAGATGTATTATGTTATTACAGGTGGTATTGACGTAGTGCTTAAGGATGGTAAGTATTATGAGGATCTTGGTAAGGATGCAAATGGAAACCAGAAATATGGTAGCCTTATATATGCAGACTTCACAGGAATTACTACAATTTTCAACTCGTCACCTATGTATCCAACTATGATGGATAAGGGCGCATTCGACTTTACGAAGTCAGAAAGTGATTTAGAGATCCTTGGTTATATGGCTAAGTATAATAACGATATCGCTAAGACTGAAGAGTACTTAAGAGAGTACTGGGGAGAGAGCTATGATCAGTATGCAGAAGAATATCAGTTAGAGGATATTTTTGCAGGTCGTTATCATGGTGTAGGCGAGGATCTTACAGCTGAAATCAGAACATATATATCACAGATAGACAAATCAAATACAGAGCGTCAGGGCTGTGTAGTTGTTACAGAGAGATTAGCTGAGATATTACAGTTACTTATGGATAAGTACACATTTAAAGATGTAGAAAATTCATGGTTAAAGCTTTGCTATTACTATGATTACGTTGGAGCTGAGAAATAATAGATTGGTCAAAAGAGGGAATAGCAAATGAATTTATTAAAAAAGTTTAAAGTATTATTTATCGTGGCTGCACTTGCGTGCAGCGCGATGATACTGGGTGCTTGTGACTCAGGCAAGAATAGCAAAATAGATGCCGATGGTAACGTTACATATAAGGTAACTGTAAAGGATGCATTAGGAAATGCATACACATCTGGAGTGGTTGCAAAATTCCTTCAGAATGGTACACAGGTAGCGATGCAGGTAGGCGATGATAAAGGTATTGTAACAAAGAAGCTTAAGGCTGGAAATTATGATGTAGAGATTTCATTTACAGATGGAGATGAAGGATATCATTATAATAAGGACAATGTTAAAGTATCTGTAGAAAAGAATGAGATAGATGTAGTAGTGGCTCATGCGGCTACAGAAGAGGGTAGAGAGCTTATTATTTCAGATAATCCATATCCGTCTTATGTTATTAAACCAGGCTGTACATATGTTAAGCTTGATACAGAACATAGAAATTATTTCTTATTTACACCTACTGAGGCTGGAAAATATGAAATATCTATAGTGGAAGGCACTAATGTAGAAATAGGATATTATGGTGCGCCACATTATGTTCAGCAGCATAGTGCACTTGAGGTAAAGGATAATAAATTTGCAATATCTATTAAGCAGGATATGATAGGTACTGGCGATACTGGTACAACAATTATAGTTGTAGGTGTAGATGCAAAAGATGCATCTGCTAAAAACTGTGTTATAGGTATAGAACGTGTTGGTGATCCAGATTACGATATAACAGATGAACCATGGACTATATATAAGAAGACAACAACATTATCTAAGTTTACATTGCAGGCAGGAGCGAAGCTTGCTGAGTTTGATATAACATCTACAGCAGGTTATAATCTTGTATACAATGAAACAGATGGTTTCTATCATATGAATAGTGCAGATGGTCCGTTGGTACTTGTAAGATTGGCAGAGGATCCAAAGTATGTTGCGTGCTTTAAGACAATCTTAGACAATACAGGAGTTAATAAATATTTCTTTGATGCGGATGGAAATTTCGTAAAGAAGGAAAGTTATAGTGAGTGCCTTCTTGAGTATATCGAGATGGTAGATGAGAACTTGGGCGTATATCCATTGACAAAGGATCTTGAGTATATTATCAAGAATGGTGGTGGATATAAGGGATGGTTCGACCAGACTAGTGATATGTATTTGTTTAAGGATATAGATGGAATTCCTATGACAAATATTAACAATGATATATCATGGCTCTTTATGTGCTGTTATGTATCTGAATAAGGAGTGATACTGATGAAGGACAAGATAATGGACTTCTTTAACAAGAATAAAAAGGCTGTAATAATTGGTGCAGTAGCACTTGTGGCAGTTATTATAGCGGTATTTATAGGCCTTGTTTGTTGTGGAGGAAACAACAACGGTAAGAAAGATAATAAAGGGCCAGTAGAGTATACACTGAATATACAGACACCAGGAGGTTTGGTGTTTGAAGGTGTAAACATCTATGTATATGAGCAAAAGAATACAGATAATCTATTATTCGCAGGAAAGTCAGATGAGAATGGACAGTTTAAGTTCACAACAGCCGCCGATCCTAACGGATTCGGATATAGATTAGAAGGTCTTCCTACAGAAGGGTACGAAATTAAGGATATGTATAGCCTAACATCTAAAGATGAGAAGACTAACCAGTTATATCTTTGTGTAGATATGGTAGTAAAGCCTTTAGATGATATGGCAAACACAAAGTTTAAGTTGGGTTCTGTTATAAAGGATTTCACAGTTAAGACACCAGATGGAAAAGAAGCTACTATATCAGCTCTTTTAAAGGAAAAGGATGCAGTAGTTCTAAACTTCTTCTACTTGGCATGTCAGCCATGTAAGAGTGAGTTCCCTTATCTTGAGGAAGCTTACAAGAAATATAGTAATGATATTGCTGTAATAGCTATGACTCCAGTAGATAAGGATGATGCTGCTATAAAGAGTTTTGCTGATGAGCTTGGACTTACATTTTATGTAGCACAGTGTGACTCACAGTGGGAGCAGATGATGAATATATCTGCATATCCGACTACAGTAGTTATAGATAAGTGGGGTATGATAAGCTTTATGCACACAGGTACAGTTACAGAAGCAGGTGTGTTTGAGTCAATCTTTACTTATTATAGTAACGACGATTATGTACAAAAGATAGTAAAATATCTTGAGGACATAGTTAATGCAGAAGCAGAAGAAGGAACACAGGGTAATCCTATAACAATTCTTCCAGATGCTTCAGATTTTGAGGCGAAGGTAGCTGCAGGTAAGGAGGTATACTTCGAATTACCTAAGGTTACAAATATGATAATGACTATCAATGATGCAGATGCATATGTTATTTATAACGAAGAGAAGTATGAAGCAAAAGATGGCGTGGTTTCATTAGTTGTGTCTGCTCCAGATTCCTTTACACCTGCTCAATTTGTTGTAGGTAACAAGGGTACTTCAGATAAGACATTTAAAGCTACACTTGAGGCTGTAAAAGGTACTATGATGAATCCATACGAGTTCACTCTTGGTGCTATGTCTACTGATGTAGCAGCTGGCAACGAACAGGGTGTGTACTACAAATTTGTAGCAAAAGAAAGTGGTACATTGACATACAAGCCAGTAAGTGTAACGAATAATGCAGGTTACGATGTGACTTTGTACAACCTTAATACTTATGTTAATAATACATTAAGTGCCAATGCTAATGCAGATGGTACTGTTTCAATCGTGGTAAATGCAGGTGATGATGTACAGGTAGTTATAGGTACAACACCGAATGCTGATAATGAATATCCAGCAGCAACGATTTCTGGTGAAGTTTCGTTTGTGGCAGGAGAGGGCACAGGATCTAACAATAATGCACAAGATGTTGAGTATACAGTAACTGTTAAGGATGCTGATGGCAAGGCTATGTCAGGTGTACAGATTACTATAGATACAGCAGAAGCAACAACAGATGCATCTGGTGCGGCTAAGGTTACACTTAAGTCAGGCTCGTATGTAGTAGGTATAACATGTCCTACTGGATATAAGTTGCAGGGTGAAGTTACTGTAAGTGCAGAGAATCCAAACGTAACAGCAACACTTGTTAGTACAGTAGCTAAGCAGGTTAAGTATACAGTTAAAGTAACAGATGAGAATGGTAAGGCTATAAATGGTGCAACTGTTATCGTGGGTAGTAGCACAGCTACAACAAATACGAGCGGTACAGCTACAGTAACATTAGCTGAAGGTTCTTATGATGTGGCAGTAAGTGCCAATGGATATGTAACAGGTAGTGGCAAGGTTTCAAAGACGTCTACATCAGTGGCAATTAAGTTAAAGAAGAATGCAGCTGCAGATACAGGTGTTACATATACAGTAAAAGTTGTTGATTATAAGGGTACAGGACAGAAGGGCTTGACAGTTATGTTGAAGAATAATGGAACACCTGTAGCAGCAGCAACTACTGATAATAATGGTGTGGCAACAGTGAAGCTTGTAAAGGGTACATATGATATCGTTGTGGCATTTGCAGGTGGAAACAATGGTTTTGATAAATCAACAGCACAGGTAACAGCTAGTAAGACTAGCACAACAATTACAGTTGCGCCAAAGGCATCTGCAACAGAAGAAGTTTACTTTGATAAAACTGATGCTTATTACATCAAAGAAGGTGGACAGTATGTAACGATTCCGGCAGAGGATATCAAGAAGAATGAAGGTAAGAATGCATATTTCTTATTTGAGCCAACTAAGTCTGGAACTTACAAGATATCTTTAACAAATGCAAATGCAACAATTAGTTATTGGGGAGCAAGTACGTTCTTCATAGCTAACAGTACATCTGAAATTGAACACACAAATACAAGCATAACACTTAATGTTAAGGATTCTAATATTGGTTCGACATATGTAATCGGTGTTAAGGGTACAGATGATTGCATTATAAATGTAATAAGAACAGGTGACGCAGTGCTTGATGCTAATGATATGGAATGGACAGAATATGTAGGTTCTGACAAAGTGAAGCCATATACATTTGGAGGCGGTACATTGACATATGTAGATATAACAAAGCCTACAAGTACATATAACCTTGTATATAATACAACTGATGGATATTATCATTTAGGAACAGCAAATGGGCCAGTGATGCTTGTTCATCTCGGAACAGGAGCACCATGTGTAGCACTTTCTGATGTTATAGGATACACAGGAACAGGTGGATCTAATTTTGGAAAGTATATATATAATGGTAAGACCTTGATTAAAAAGGAAAGATATAATACATTATTGGAAAATTATATGAAGAATATGGATCCAAACAAATTTGTATATCCTTTAACAAAGGATCTTATGTATATAATGAAGAACGGTGGCGAGCAGAGAGGCTGGTGGTCATCAAATACTCAGGGTAATGTTGTATATACAACATATCCTAATCTAAATCCAGAGATAGCATGGATGTTTGCATGCTGTTATGTAGCAAATTAAGTTAAGGAGAAACAAAATGAAGAAAATAACATATTTACTTTTAAGTGCTTTAGTTACATTTTCTGCCATAGGCCTCTGTGCTTGTGGTGGAAATGGCGATGAAAACAAGACAACTGAGCCTACAACTAAGAAGGAAGAGATTTCTACAACTGCAAAGAATGAAGAGGAATCATCTTCAGAGGATACTTCAAAGGTAAAGTATACAGTTAAGGTTGTTGATGAAGAGGGTAATCCTGTTGTAGGAGCTATGGTTCAGCTCTGCAAGGATTCTTGTGTACCAGCTATGACAAAAGATAATGGAGTAGCAGAATTCGAACTTGCAGAAGATAATTATGATGTAAAGTTTGCTGTATTCCCAAAGGGATATGAGTATAGCACAGATGAGCAGGTATTCCATTTTGAAAATGGAAAGACAGAGCTTACAATTACACTTAAAAAAGTGGCAGAATAACTTTATTGAAATGTTATAGTTTCTTAACGAAAGCTTAAAATGACATTGAATCACTGGCAGTCAAGTGATATAATGTATATATTAATTATTTACGAAAGGAGAATTGAGAAATATGAAGATAAAGAAGTTTTTAGCACTTGCTTTAGCAATGTGTATGATTTTCTCAATGACAACAGTTGCATTTGCAGCAGATGGAAGTTCGAGTGACCCATATTTATATCAGGGTGATTCGATTTCAGTAACAATTCCTGCAGGTGAGACAATTTATTACATTTTTTCTGACACAGTGGCACAGCAGATTAATGGTGCTACATTAGAGGTATCAGGAAGCTGGGATGTTTCGGTACAATACGGACGTCAGGTTTTAATACCTATGGCTAATGGAAAGATTCAGGTTACACTTAATGCTATGGGTACAACATTTGGATTAGTAAATTCAAATACAGAGGAATCTATAACTGTAAATGTAAACTTATCAATGGGTGAGGCTGGAGATTCTATGGATAATCCAGAGGTGATAGAATCAATTGGACAGTTAGCAATTGGTAGTGATGTTGAGTTATCAGAGGCTAATCTTATGAATAATGAGTCAAATGCTCATTATTATAAGTATGTAGTAGAAGAAGACGGTCAGTACGTATTCTCGGTTATGAATCAGATGGGCTCGGCGGTAGTAAATTTAGTTGTTAATCATGGAATTTTACAGTATTCAACATATGGTGATGAAATAGATGAAATTGTGGTTGATGCAAAAGCTGATGATGAAATTCTTATCTTTGTCGCAACAGTAAATGAAGGCACACCTATATGTCCTGCAGAGAGAGTTATATGGGGATGCGAATTTATGGAGCAAGGTGTAGAAGAAAATCCTGAGACAATCACACAAATAGGAGGTTTTTCACTTTCTATTACAGAGTTTTCTTCCAAAACATATTATTACGAGTACATAGTACCAGCAGATGGAACACTTTCATTCTATGAGAATAAGTGGTCTGTATCAGAAGGTGTTAAGGGTGATGTATATGTTACTGTTAACGATGCTGCTGATGATTATCAACTTTCTGTTGATGGCGAAGAAGACGAGTATGGAGATGTAGTTCTTAGCATAGATGTTAAGGCAGAGGATGAACTTGTTATTAAGGTAGTGTATAATTCTACAGATATAACAGAAGCAGGCGAATATACTTATGCGTGGGTATGTGAAGGCGAATTTGTACAGGGTACAGAGCCAAATCCTATTATGCATGAGGAACTTACAGAGACAATTACTATTAAGCCAAATTCTTCCATTTGGTATACAGGAAGATTTGATGGTTCAATACTTTTTATTGAGGATGCTCCAGAAGGATTATCTGTAAATTTCAATAAGTGGCCATATACAGCAGAGGATGGAATCATCGAGGTTGACGTTACAATGCCAGTAGGTTCTTATGAGGCACCAAAGTTTGAGTATATTAACGATTCTGACGAAGAAATTACTTTTGAGGTTTCATTTGTATATCCAGAAGGAACAGAGCAAAATCCAGAAGAAATAGAGCTTGGTGATAAGGAAGTTAATATTCCTTCAAATAATGGAGAGTATTTTTTAGTTTACGAAGCACTTGTAGATGGTAAGATTACAATAGTTGTTAACTGTGAAGAAGGTTGGTTTTACTCTATGCGAGGTGACGTGGCATCTACTGGAGAACATTATAGTGATGGCTTTGAAAATGAAGATGGTACAATTATATTGACAGATTCAATCGTAGTTAAGAAAGGTGAATTAGTTAAGATAATTCTTCGTGGTTATGACCCAGAAGATCCATGGGCAAATAATGGTACTCCAGAGGCGAATTTCAATATAACACTTTCATATGAAAGCTATGTTGTAGAGGATGATACAATCACAGATGACTCAGAAATCGAGGAGATTGGAAAGGGTTCATCAATTGTTATCGATGAGAATAATGAGGACGAGGTAGTTGAACTTGAGGACGCAACTCTTGAAGTAACACCTACAAGAAAGCCACAGTATGTTTTGATCGATTCTTTAGCTGCAACTGCACTTAAGGATAAGGTATATCAGATGCTTGATCTTGATGTAGTAGATTCAATGGGCTATTCAATGAACTGGTTATTAGAAGGTGATGTGCTTGAGAAGATAACAGTTACAGTTGCTGTTCCAGAGGCTCTTGATTATGCTGAAAAGATTGAAGTGTTCTGGCTTGATGAAGAGAACAATAAGCTCGTTTCTATTGCAAAGGATGTTGCTGTTGTAGACGGCAAGGTTACATTTGATGCTAAGCACTTTAGTACATATGTATTTGCTGCTGAGCCAAAGGCAGAGGAGAATCCTCCAGTAGACAATCCACCAGTGGAGAATCCTCCAGTAGTTAATCCAGATAAGACAGGTGATATGGCTCCAGTAGCTATGCTCCTTGTTGTTGCAGTAGCTGCAGCAGTAGTTGTTTTAAAGAAGAGAGAGACAACTGAGAACTAAACATTAAGTTGTTTTAATAGATTTAGTAAATATTTCCTTGAGGGTGTAATCGCCCTCAAGGTTTTTTTATTTCAATATGGTGTGTATTGTGGTATAATATGTATATCTTTATTTCATAAATATTGTTGTGCTTATTTTTCGCTTATATTCCCATAAAAACAAGATATGTAATTAATTTATATAGGAGAAATATATGAAAAATAAAGAAAATAGAATATTAATAACAGATATGACAGGTACACCTTATGATGATGTATTTAGAACATTGCTAGAAAGATGTCAAAAACTTATTATACCTGTGATAAATGAGATATTTAAAACAGATTATGAAATGTCTGAGGATATTACGCTTATATCTAACGAGCATTACATAGTGGAAAGCGACGGAAAGACCATAAAGAGAGTTACGGACAGCTGTATAAAGATAAGAAGCAGACTTTATCATATTGAATGTGAGAGTAATCCAAAGAATGGTATGGAGATACGCATGATAGAGTATGATTTTCATGTAGCATTATCAAATTGGGAGAGGGAGGAAGATAGAGCTGTTTTGAGATTTCCTGAATCAGCAGTATTGTTTTTGCGTCATAATTCAAAATCACCAGATAAACTGAAGGTCAAATTGATTATGCCAGATGGTTCATCGGCAAATTATACAGTGCCAGTCGTAAAGGTACAAGATTATACAAAAGAAGAGATTTTCAACAAGAATCTATTATTTTTTATCCCTTATTATATTTTACGTTTTGAAAAAAGATTAAAGGAAATAGATAAGCAGGAGAGTGAGTTGCAAAAGCTTGTAGATGATTATAAAGATATATATGATTGTTTATTAGGACTTGAAGCTCACGAAAAAATAGATTATAATTATCTACACGATTTGTTAAGTCTTACAACTCGATTAATTGAAGTTGTGGCTGGTGATAGTGAGAATATTAAACGTGAGGTGAATCTTATGGGCGGTGGTAAAGTATTAGAGATGGAGAGTGAAAAAATACATAACGATGGAATAGCCCAAGGGATAGCTCAAGGAATAACTCAGTCTATACTTTCTATTTTGGAAACGAAAGGAGTTTTATCTGATAATTTGCTAGAACAAATTATGAGTGAAAAACGAGATGTTATTTTAAAAGAGTGGTTACTTAATGCATCTGCCGCATTATCGGTAGAAGAGTTTGTACAAAAAATGAAATAGCATATATGGTACAAAAGAATGGCTGGGTCAAATGACCCAGCCAAAAATTTTGTTTAATTTACTTTAATTCGTCCTCGACATATTCTTTTAAGTCTTCATATTCAAGGGCAGTCACAATCTTGTGAAGTATGATGCCGTTTTCATCTAAGATAACTGTATAAGGATATGTATCTCGTCCTCCGAGAGTTGTGTAGTAGCCTTCGCCTTCTATGTCTGTAGCAAATATAATATCTGAATCAGCATAATGATTTGCAAGGTACTCAGCTTCGGTTTGATTAGCCATATTTGTATGTATCGCTATAACAGTTACATCATCTTTATACTCTGAAGCAATTCTGTCGAAGTAAGGGAGTTCATTAACGCAAGGAGTACACCATGTTCCCCAGAAGTTAATGATTGTTATCTTGCCAGTTTTTACAGGATTTATAGTATCCGATGTAATATCATCCTTAGTTACGATGTTCAAATCGTATCCTGGACAAAGATTTCCAATGTTATTTCCAACAGTCTGGTCACCTACGTTTGATTGTCCTGAATCAATAATAGATGATGAAGTTTTTTGTTCGTTCCAAATATTTATCGCAAATACTACTAAAAGAACAACAAGCACCACTGAAGATATACATCTTGTGATGAAACGAATTTTTTTGTTTTTAGCAGCATTTTCTGTGTTGTCCATATTTTGATTTAGTATCTTTGGACCTTTCCAAAGTATAGCCTTTGTAGGGCAGACCTTAACACATTCGCCACAACCGATACATTCATGGTCACCAGGCTTTTTAATATCCATCTTACAGTGAGCAACGCATAGATTGCAGTCAGTACACTTTGAATCTTGAACTTTCACTCCAAAGAATGAGAATTTATTGAAGAAACCATATAATGCACCTAATGGACAGATAAATCTACAGAATAATCTGAAGACAAATACACATCCAACTATAAAGCTTATCATAAGAAGGAATTTCCATGTAAAAAGAGGTCCCAACATTGCGAAATAGCTTTCGTTTACTTTATTTGATAAGAGCCCTATGCCACCTTCAAGTGTGCCGGCAGGGCATATGTACTTACAAAATGTAGGTAATGGCGTATCTCTGAATGCGTACATTATAGGAACTATAAATACAAAGAATGCCAATATAACATACTTAAGGTATGAAAGTAGGCGTGTCACCTTGCTTTTCTTAAGCTTAGGAGTTTTTATCTTATATAAAAGCTCTTGTATAAGGCCAAATGGACAAAACCATCCGCATATCATACGTCCTAATAATAATCCATACAAAACTAATATGCCACATACATAGTATAAGGTACTTCTGTCAGCACTGAAAGAACCTTGTAGAGAACCTAATGGACATGCACCCACAGCACCAGGGCAAGAGTAGCAGTTTAGTCCAGGCAGACACATTTTCTTTGAATCGCCTTTATAAATATTTCCAGTAATAAATCCTTTGAAATTTACATTAAAAAGAACAGCAGCGTATAGCTGAATAATCTTTCTTTTGCTAGGAAGGATTCTTATAATAGTATCTTTTATCTTGCTCATCTATATCACCCCAATCCTATACATTCTGTGCAGATGTTGATAGCCTTTGTCAAAACATCCATAGTACCACCTGTCATGTAACCGTAAATCAATATGATTACACCAAATATCAATAATGCTATTCTAACAAAAAGTATAAGTTTACTAGAAGTAGTGTTTTTATCTTTTGTTGCCTCAATGCTGTCGGGTATAGATGTAGCTGTTGGAAGAGATTTAACAAGTGCAAGCTCTCGTTCCATACTCTTTTCACAATAAATAACTGTAAAAAGTCCGTATGCAAAACAAACGATTAAGCAAGGCAATAGTACAAACATAGCATTAATCATTGAGTCAGTAATTTCGACTTGATGAAAATTATCTGAATTTGTACCATACGCAAGAAAGACAATACTAGCAGTGCAAAATAAAACAGTTCTTATAATGGAATGTATCTTTCTTGAATTTTGTTCTTTTGTAATTTGTGAACGAACAACATCATCACATTCCGAAAATGTTCTTGTTGTATATGCTTTCTTCAATATAGCAGCATAAGGCTTGCTAGGTCGAGATTTAACGCTGTCTGTTTTTGATACAATATCAAAAATAATGCCGCCAATAGTCATAACAGTACATATATACACAGGGATAGAGATGCTTGCAAAAGCAGTAGCAACGCTTTCTCTTGTGAATGGCTGCTTGTTTCCAGAGTTATATATACCGATACAGGCAGTAATAAAGCATATACCAGTAATAACTATAACTATACTTAGACATACGGCATATATGAAATGTGCTCGTTGCAACGTTGATTGACGCTTTTTAGAAGCATCAATACTATTTTCATTTGTCATAGTATTCCTCCGTAGAAGTTTTGTTTGATTGTTTTGATTACGTAAGTCTATTTAACTCAAATATTATACCATAGATTCCATGTAAAGTAAATTATTGACTAGGGGAATAATATGTAAAAATCAGGTAACGTTCACATAGCTATCACATAGACTTGCAGATAAAGTGAAAACACCAATAAAGTTTGCGGAATATGTCGAATAATCTTGCTTTTTTTATGTATACAAGGTATAATAATACGGATTGCGTAAATAAAAATTTAAGAACTAAACAAGAGAGAGGTTGTAGACAAATGAAGAAGAAAATGCTTTCAAAGGTACTTAAGGGTGCAGCAGCATTACTTATAGTATCAGCGATGATTTCTGAAGCAGTGGTTTCACCATTGGCTGGAGTTTTGGGCCACAATACTTCTAATGGATTATCATCCGTATTAGGCAATAATGGTTCAAAGCACGAGGCATCTTCTATTCAGAAGGTAGAGGACATCAAGATTGATTATGAAAAGTTTCTTGATTCGTCAAAGGTATTAGAATTACCTGGACATATTAAGGATAGCGAAGAAATATCAGTCATAATCACAGTTGATGTTATGAATCTGATGGATGCCTACGAGGGGACAGATAGAGTTATGAGCTTTGCTGAGTATGCTCTCACTAGTGATGAAGCAGCAGATATTGAGGCTAAAATCGCTGAGAAAAAAGCAGAGATACTTAGTAAATTAGATGAAAAAGGAGTTGCGTACAAAACTGGTAGCGATTATTCAAGACTTCTTAGTGGTTTTGAAATAACTATCAAGGCTGGTGATTTTAAGGCAACTTGTCAATCACTTGATGATAGAACAGGTGTTATCGTAAGTGAGGTATATAAGGTAGCTAAGACAGAACTTGTAGAGAATAAGGTTAATGTATTTGATACAGGTATATTCGATAGCTCAGATTCAGGATATGATGGAACAGGAATGGTAGTTGCTGTATTGGATACAGGTTTGGAGTCTAATCACTCAGCATTCTCGCCAAACAACTTTACATCAAAGAAGCTTGGACTTACATATGATGATGTATCTAAGGTGATCAATGATACAGTGGCTAGTACTCTTATGACAGGTCTTACTGCTGATAATGTATACATCAATGAAAAGGTTCCATATGGTTTCGACTATGCAGACAAGGATCCTGATGTATATGCAACACACAATAATCACGGTACACACGTATCAGGTGTTATAGTTGGTAATGATGATACAATAAGAGGTGTAGCACCTAATGCACAGCTTGTATCTATGAAGATATTCTCTGACGTATATGATACAGCGGTTGCGTCTTGGATACTTACAGCACTTGAGGATTGTGTTGTTTTAGGTGTAGATGTTATTAACATGTCTCTCGGTACAGCTTGCGGATTTAGCCGTGAGTCAGATGAAGAGATGATGAATGGAGTATATGACAAGATCAGAGATGCTGGTATCAGCATGATTGTAGCTGCATCAAACAGCTACAGCTCAGCATATGGTTCAGAGGCAAATGGTAACTTAGGTCTTACATCTAATCCAGATACAGGTACAGTTGGTTCACCATCAACATACAAGGGTGTTATGTCAGTAGCATCTATCAGTGGTGTTGAGACACCTTACTTAAAGTATGGTAAGACAATCATTTACTTCACAGAGGCTAACAGTGCTTCTGGTGATGAAAAGGACTTCGTAGCAACTCTACTTGGAGATAAGAAGTCGGCAGAGATCGAATATGTAGTTATTCCTGGTGTAGGTCGTACAGCCGACTATACAGGACTTGACGTTAAAAATAAGATAGTTCTCGTTAGAAGAGGTTCTAATACTTTCGAGGAGAAGGCTATCATAGCACAGGAGCAGGGTGCTGCTGGTATTATCATTTACAATAATGTATCTGGTGATATCAAGATGAATGTTGGTACAACAACATTGGCAGTATGTTCTATCTCGCAGGATGAAGGTGAGATGTTAGCTGCAAAGGGAAATGGAAAGTTAAAGATAAGCGTTGACCAGACATCTGGTCCATTTATCTCAGATTTCTCTTCTTGGGGTCCAACTCCTGATTTAGGAATTAAGCCAGAGATTACAGCTCACGGTGGAAGTATTCTCTCAGCTGTAACAGGTGGTGGTTACGACCGTTTATCTGGAACATCTATGGCTTGTCCAAACCTTGCAGGTGTTGTTATTCTTCTTAGACAGTATGTTGTAGAGAATTTTAAGGATATTGCAAATGATCCAGTAGCAGTTAATGCTATGGTATACAAGCTTCTTATGTCTACAGCTGATATTGCGTTAGGTAAGAATGGTAATCCTTATGCCGTAAGAAAGCAGGGTGCAGGTCTTGCAAATCTTATGAGCTCAATTAAGACAACTGCATACCTTACTACATATGATAAAGATGGTAAGGAAATGGATAAGACTAAGCTTGAGCTTGGTGATGATCCATCAAAGAAGGGTGTTTACGAATTCAAGTTTACAATCAACAACTTTGGAAATAAATCACTCACATACGACCTTGGTGCTTATGTTATGACAGAAGGCGTAAGTGATACTAAGACAAATGCTGGTTTAACAACAGTAACAGAAGAATCAGTTATTTTAGATGGCGCTAAGATTGAGATTTTATCAGTTGACGGCGGAAAGCTTAAGGGTTCACAGGTGACAGTTGATGGTGGCAAGGATGCTACTGTAACTATGAAGATATCTCTTACAAAGGAAAATAAGAAGTATCTTGATAAGTCATTTGAGAACGGTATGTATGTAGAAGGTTTCGTTACTCTTAAGGCTAAGAAGGGTACAGACATAGATTTGAATATCCCATATCTTGCATTCTATGGAGATTGGACAGTAGCTCCACTTTGGGATAAGGATTACTATGAGACTAACCCAGACGAGTTAGATGATGGTATTTCAGATGAAGATAAGACTAAGCCTGATGCTTACGCAACAAGACCAATCGGTGGCGTTAGCGAGGACTATGTAAGCTACTTAGGTTCATATTACTTCATTCAGAACCCAGAAGAAATTGCTATTCCTGCTATGAGAGAACACGTATCTCTTTCAAATCAGGAAGGAACAATTCACTCATTACGTTATGTATGGGCTGGTTTACTTAGAAATGCTGCGAAGATAGAAGTAAAGATTACTGATGATGTAACTGGTGAAGTTATATTCGAGACAACAGATACAGATGTGCGTAAGTCTTATGGTGATGGCGGTTCTATCTATCCAGCAAATGTTGAGATTGAGTTTGATACATTAGATTTCAATCTTAAGAATAACAGCAAATATACTGTAACTCTTACAGGTTACTTAGATTATGGTAAGGATGGTGGTCTTACAACAAATAAGAAGACAACATTCCAGTTCCCATTAACAATTGACTTTGAGGCACCAACAGTATCAGACGTTGAATTCTACTATGAGTATGACAATACATTGAAGAAGAATCGTCTCTATGCAAAGGTAGCAGTATATGATAATCATTATGCGATGTCAGGTCAGCTTGGCTATATAGTATCAGGTCAGGACGAGAATGGTAATCCAATACCAGAGCTTAAGCCATTTAGCCAGTACATGACTCCTATTTATTCACAGGAGAACAGTACAACATATGTTACATATGAACTTACAGATTATATCTACCAGTTAAAGGAAGATACTATTAATAAGAACACATTTGTACTTACTGTTTATGATTATGCACTTAACTATGCAACATACGAGATAGGCTTACCTATTGATTATACAGATTTCTATTTCGATAGCCTTGATGAAGGTTTAGTTATAAGTCCTAATGAGGTATATTCATTAGAGCCACTTATCTATCCATCAACAGAATGGGCAGAACTTCTTCAGTTTACATCATCAAGACCAAGCGTTGTACGTGTTGTAAACAACAAGCTTGTAGGTGTAAATAGTGGAAAAGCAGTAATAAAAGCTCAGGACCCTACAACAGGAAAGAGTGTAACTTTTGAGGTTGTTGTATTAAAAGAGGGCGATGAGGGATATAGAAAGTATGATAAGCCTGTAGCTGATATATTCAGAGTAGATGGCTTCTACACAATGAAGGCATACTACATTCTTGACAGTAACGAGAAGGAAATCGGTGATACTGGTAGTACAAACTTCTTTACTTCAGGATATGATTTAACACTTTATCCATCAGAGTCAGTTGTACTTAACTGCACATTGGACGCATATTTCCCAAATGATACAACATTATCATTTGAGACAAGTAATGAAGATATTGTAACAGTAAATGAATCAGGTGTTGTTACAGCAGTAGCAGAGGGCTTTGCATCTATAACAGTAAAGGTATTGTTAGATGGAAAGAGCACATACTATTCAGAGACAATTTCGGTAGAGGTTAAGGACCAGTTCATAACAATGGGAGCTTCACTTTCTCATTACTATGGATTAGGAGGAGTAGTAACTATTCCAACTAGACTTTCACTTAAGGAAATTGGTGCATTTGCATTCTCTAACTTTGATTATGTAGCAAAGACAGAGGAAGACCTCTTATTTGATGACCAGAGTGTTACAAAACAGTGGTTCATCGGAGATTCAACAGTTACAAAGGTAATTATTCCAGAGGGTGTTGAGAAAATCGGTGCATACGCATTTGCTAATCTTACAGCTCTTGAGGAGATTGTATTACCTTCAACACTTGAAAGTATAGATTATGGTGCATTCTACGGATGTACAGCTCTTGAGAAGATTTCATTCAGTGGTGAGAATAACTTAAAGATTATCAACCAGAATGCATTTGAAAATTGTAATTTAAAGGGAACACTTGATTTATCAAAGGCGTTCGTTATCTCTGACTATGCATTCGCAGGTAACCAGAGACTTGAAGAAGTTATCACAGCAGACAAGTTGATATCAATTGGTCAGTATGCGTTTGCAGGCTGTAAGAAACTTACAAATGTAACTATTACTGTAGACACAGTTAAGTATGGTGCTTACTGTTTCACAGGATGTGAATCATTGACAAGCTTCTATGTTAATGCCTCTGTACTTCCAGAGGGTATGTTCTATGAATGTAAGTCAATGACAAGCGTTAAGATAGGACCAAATGTAAATGATATAGAGCCATTTGCATTTAGAGATACAAAGATAGCTTTATTTGAAATAGATAGTGCAAATAAGGCATTTAAGGTTCAGAATGCTGATTATGTTATATCAGCTGACGGAACAAAGTTAATAGCTGTATCACCTGTTGTTGCAGGAGAGTTTACAGCAAGCAATATCGGTAACGCATCAGTTTCTGTTATTGCAAAGGGAGCATTCTCACATAATACAAAGATTACATCTGTTGTATTAGACAAGGTTACATCAGTTGGTGAGTATGGTTTAGCTTCAAATAAGGCACTTACAAGCATTACGCTTGGAACTCTTACAAATATCGGAGAGTACGCTTTCTTTGAGGCAGGAATTACTAAATTACCAGCAATGGCAGAAGGTGTACAGATACCAAATTATGCATTTGCATGTACAGCACTTACATCAGTTGCTATTCCAGATGGTATGGTTATAGGCGAAGGCGCATTTAGCGATTGTTTAAATATGACTAATATTGTTATAGGAAATAATGTAACAATAGGTAACCATGCGTTTAGTACAGATAAGGATAAGGCATTTAAGACATTGTATTATACAGAAGGTGGTAAGAGATATTACTATTATGAATTCGCATCAGCGCTTAATTCACTTACTATCGGAGAAAATGCAAAGATTGGTGAAAATGCATTTGCTTATGCAGCTAGCATTAAGAACATAACATTAGGTGCTAATGCAGAAATCGGTAAGATGGCATTCTACAATGCTGTAAGCTTAGAGAATATTGATTTATCAAAGGCATTGACAATAGGTGACTACGCATTCTCAGGAGATGTATATTATATATGTCTTGATGAAAATATGACTGTAGCAGCGGTAAGTAAAGATGGTCAGTATATTTATTCATATCACGGACCAGCATTAAAGAGTGTTAACTTATCATCTGCAACAAGTATTGGTAAGAATTCATTCTCATACTGTAGAGATATGAAGAGTGTAGTACTTGGCAGTGGCATTACAGTTATTCCAGAGTATGCATTTGCAGGTTGTATTAAGCTTGAATCAGTAAATCTCGAAAATGTTAAGACAATTGAGCAGTACGGATTCATGGAGACAGATTTGAGAAATGTTGATGTTTCAGCAACAGAAACAATCGGTGATTACGGATTTGTTTCTAATAAGAACTTATCAGGTCTTAAGCTTAATCCAAACGGTGTTGATATAGGTGAGGGTACATTCTCATACTGTGAGAAGCTTTCAAAGGTTGAGAACATCCAGTTTGCTAAGAACATCGGTGAATATGCATTTGCTTATACAACTATTACAAATGTAGATTTAAGCGGAGCAGTTTCTATAGGAACACACGCATTTATCAAAGAAAAGCTCACACCATTTACAGTGAAGCTTGGTGCAAATCTTGAGAAGCTTGGAGATAATCCATTTGCTATGTGTAAGATTGAGCCATTCCATATTGTAGAGACAGAGAATTTCGCTGGTATAGATTATAATAAGAAGATTTACACATTTGACATTAGTGAGAAGGTAAAGGTAGTTGATGGTTCACTTTACTGCATTATTGATACAGGTTATGAGTTGATAACTTATGCTGGTACTAATAATACAAATGTTAATATTTTAGAGGATACAGTACGTATTACTTCTATGGCATTTGCTGGTAGTGATGTTGAAATTGTTACATTACCTTACACAGTAGCTTCAATCGGACATAAGGCTTTCTATGGATGTGATAAGCTTGATATTATGACATTCGCAAGCTACAATGCACCAATCCTTGAAGAGGAATTTGACCCTGCATACTATAACTCATTAGAGCATATCCCAGGCAGTGGTGATTATGGAAATTATACAGATTACGATGGAACAGAGAAGAAAATCGTAGGTATGAACCTTATTCCATTCTATATGTGGAATGTTTCATCTGAAATGTTCTCGAATGTATTCTATGGTGCGAACTTCGTTGACTATGTAGGATATGTAGAAGATAAGATGATTATGATTAGACCTGTAAATGGTCAGAATTATGATTCATACGTTATGGACCAGTACTTTGACATTATATTAGATGGTTCGACAGCAGCTGATAAGATTACATTGGCAGCTATCAAGGCTATCAAGGCTATTCCAGAGAGAGTAACATACAATGATAAGGCATTGGTTGAGGCAGCTCGTGCAGCATATAGTAAGATTGCTACTACAGAGCAGCAGGCATTAGTTAAGAACTATTCAGACTTAATCACAGCTGAGCAGAGAATAAAGGCTCTCACACCAGCTGATGAAGATAAGACAGGTCCTGAAAATAAGGCTGATAATACAGGTCTTATAATAGCCCTTGTAGTACTTATAATAGTTCTTGCTATAACAGTTTCATATTATCTGTTTAGACCACAGATTGATGATGCTGTTAAGGCTTACTTAGCTGATCGCAAAGATCCTGAGAAGAAGGCTAAGAGAGCAGCTGATAAGGCTGCAAAAAAGGAAACTGCAGCTAAAAAAACAGCAGAAAAGAAGGCAGCAAAGAAGGAAGCGGATGCAGCAAAGAAGGCTGCAAAGGCAGAGAAAAAAGCTGTAAATGAAGCAGAAGAGGCTTCTGAGGAGGGAGATTCAAATGAGAAAGAAAATTAAATCAGTTCTTTTCGTTTTGATGACAGCAGCAACTTGTACTTTTATGGCAGGTTGTGCAAGCGAGAAAACTCCATATGAGATTAACAATTCAGAAAACTACAACGTTAGCGTCAAATTTGACGCTAACGGAGGTACGTTTACAACAAATACATCTATTATCGTTGATTCATTCAATATTGATGATATGAATAAGAACGGTAGTGGCAAGGCTGAAATTGCACTTATTTCACCTGATAATGAGGTAAGAGGAAATGATGCCTTTACAGCTACAAAGAATGGTTATTTCTTGGCAGGTTGGTATGCAAGTCGTACAGAGACAGGCGTAGATGAGAAGGGTAATCCAACTTATACTTATGGTGATAAGTGGGATTTCAACAAGGATATACTTGAAGTAGATGCTTCAAAGGATTACTCAGCAGATGAGCCAGTTATGACTTTATATGCTGCATGGGTTCCGATGTTTAAGCTTGAGTTCTATGACTTAGCTTCAGGTGATTTTATGTCATCATTCTCATTTGACCCAACATTAGGCGAAGATATTAATATACCATATTGGAGTCAAGAAACTGGAGCAGTAGAAATGTTTGATTTCCCTGTAAAGGATGGATATACACTCGAAGGTGTATACGCACAGGTTGATGGTGCAAATCTTGTGGGAACACAGACATTAGAATTTACAGGTTCAGTTGATTATGAGACAGGTACAGCTAAGGATAATGTTATGAAGCTGTACATTGATTACATCGAAGGTGAGTGGTATCACATATATACAGCAGAGCAGTTCATTGAGAACGCTAGTGTAAATGGATGCTATGAAATACATGCCGATCTTGACTTTGCAGGAAAGAATTGGCCAACCTCACTTATGCACGGTAACTTTAACGGTATTATAAACGGAAATGGTTATTCGTTCAAAAACATTGAATTGTCACAGACTAACAATTCAAAGGTAAATTCAGGTCTCTTTGGTAACTTTACTGATAAGGCTAAGATTGCAGACTTGACATTTGATAGCGTAAACTTCACCATTAAGTCTGGTACTCGTATGACAGGTGCTTGCTTTGGTTTATTGGCAGGAACACTCTCAAGTGAAGCTTCATTAACTAATGTAAATATTACAAATAGTAAGCTTCTTATCGATTCCGGATGCTATTTTGGTGTTGAAGATTATTCAATTGGTTTACTTTGCGGTATGGGTGATGCAAGTGTTATCTCTAATGCAAACATTACTTGTGAGGCAACAGGTGAGAATCCTGAAAATGTAAACATTACAGTTGAAGGTAATGTGGTAACCGTTGAGATTATCACAGAATAATTAAAGGAGAGAGCAAAATGAAAAAGAAATTATTATCTTTATTACTTTGCGTGAGCATGGCTGTTGGTGCTATGACAACATTTACAGGATGTTCATGCGGTAGTAGCAGTGCTGATGCTTTCGTTATTCAGACAGAGCAGCTTGATGGATTATTCAATCCATTCTTCTATACAGCAGCTGCAGATGGAACAATCGTAGGCATGACACAGATAGGTATGCTCGGTTCAAAGTATGTTAACGGTCAGGTACAGGTTGCATACGGTGAAGATGAGGCAGTAGTTGTTAAGGATTACAATAAGGTTGAGAACAGCGATGGAACTATTACATACAACTTCGTTCTCAAGAATGGTATCAAGTTCTCAGATGGCAAGCCATTAACAATGAACGACGTATTATTCAACTACTATGTATACCTTGATCCAGTTTATACAGGTTCAAACACACTTTACTCAACAGATATCGTGGGATTATCAGAGTATAGAACACAGACAATAGGTTCTGCATCTAATGACAATGATGATTTAATTTCATCACAGGCTTCAAACAGAGCAGAGATAAGACTTAACGAGCTTATTAACCTTTACAATGCTGAACTTAAGGGTTCTTCTACAAAGGAAGTTTCTTATGAAGCTATGAAGAATGCAATACTTTCACATAATGTAAGCTCAGGTTACAAGTCAGCTATCTCAAACAAGGCTTCAGATGTAAACAGCCAGAATCTTCTTGCTGATTATGAGTACGCTCTTAAGTTATTCAAGGAAGAGCTTGAGACAGATTATACAAGTGCTCAGGAGTCATACAAGGATGAGCCATACAAGTCATTCAAGGAATTTAAGGATGAAATCTTCTGCTTTATGTACAGCGAAGGCTATGTAGATGTAGAGTATGGCGAGAAGAATGGCAAGATTGACCGTACAAAGATTGAGAAGCTTACAGCTCAGTATCCAGATTCAATAAAGGATAAGAAAGCAGCAATCGAGTACGTATACAATGATAAGATTGCAACAGAGTTAAATGTTATCCTTCAGTATTGGGCAACAGCAGCAACTCTTACAACAGAGTTTACAGCTAAGGCTAAGGAAGTTATTCTTCATGAGAATGTATCAGATGATGGTTCTTTACTTGTACAGAACATTTCAGGTATCGTTTCACTTGGTCACACAGATAAGGCTGGTAGCACAATCGATATCAATGGAACATCATACACAATCGCATCTGGTCATAACAATGACGGAACAGTTACAAACAAGGATGAGTACGATGTACTTTCTATAACAATTGATGGTGTAGATCCAAAGGCTATTTGGAACTTCGCTATTACAATCGCTCCACAGCATTACTATGGAGAGGGTAGCAAGGTTGGTGTAGATATCGCAAACAATAAGTTTGGTGTTGAGTTCGCTAGCTACAGCTTCATGACAGAGATTATTCAGTCAACAAGAAATATTAAGATTCCAATGGGCGCTGGTGCTTACAAGGCTACAAATGCTAAGAACAGCGACAAGCCATCGGAGAGTGAATTCTATACAAACAACGTTGTTTACTTCAAGTCAAACAACAATTTTGATTCAGTTGGTGAAGGCATTAACAATGCTAAGATCGAGAAGATTCGTTACCAGATAGTAAGCTCATCAAATGCTATTTCAGCACTTGAGAAGGGTACAGTACATTACATCACACCAGCTCTTACAACAGATAATTATGATAAGTTAACAAACCTTGGTAAGAAGGGTATGGTTACAATTACAACTGATCAGCTTGGTTATGGTTATGTTGGTATCAATGCTGCAAAGGTAAATGATATCAATGTTCGTAAGGCAATTATGTGTGCTATGAACACATCACTTGCACTTGACTACTACCGTACAGGTACAGCATCACAGATTTATTGGCCAATGTCAAAGGTAAGCTGGGCTTATCCTACAGGCGCTGATGCTTCAGATAACGGATATGATTATCCACAGATTGGTAACTGGAGTCAGGATATTGCTATAGCAAATATCGAAAAGTATATGCAGGAAGCTGGCGTAAGCGCAGGTGACAGTGATCTTAAGATTACATTTACAATCGCTGGTTCAAGCTTACAGGATCACCCAACATATAAGGTATTCAGAGATGCAGCAGCACTCCTTAACAGCCTTGGTTGGGAAGTAGAAGTAGTTTGTGATACACAGGCTCTTACAAAGATTAACACAGGTTCACTTGAAGTTTGGGCAGCTGCTTGGTCTTCAGCACTTGATCCAGACCTTTATCAGGTTTACCACAAGGATTCAACAGCAACAAGTACACTTGCTTGGGGTTACAATTACCTTAAGAAGAGTGGTACAAGCGAGGAGCTTGATATCTTAAACAGCTTAAGCGAGTACATTGATGACGCTCGTGAGACAGATGACCAGTCTATTCGTTCAGACCTTTATTTGAAGGCTATGCAGGAGATTTTAGACTTAGCTATTGAGCTTCCAGTTTACCAGAGAAGTGTTCTTTATGCATACAACTCTAAGGTAATTAACAAGTCAACACTCCCTGAAGCAAAAGAGATGAATCCATACTCATCTCCACTTGATCGTATTTGGGAGATAGAATTCGCGAAGTAATATACGGAGTGGCTTATGTTAAAATATATTATTAAAAGATTAGTAATGGCCATAGGAATTCTCCTTGGTGTATCAATGATTATATATTTCCTCATCCGATTGATGCCAGTTGATTTTATCCAGGATAAAATCAACGCCATCAATCAGGGTGGCGCCACTGTTAGCCAGGAAACTGTAGACGCAATGTACGAAATGTACGGACTTGGTGATGATACCTTTATGGGTATTCTTAATGGATACTTTAATTGGTTAGGTTCACTTGCAAAGTTTGATTTAGGTACAAGCTTCGTTTATGGTATACCAGTAGCACAGGTAATCGTTGAGCATATGGGTATTTCCTTTGCAATAGCTCTTATAGCTACTATATTTGAGTTCCTTATTGCTATACCACTTGGTATTACAGCAGCTACTCATCAGTACAGCTTTAGAGATTATCTTGTAACAATCCTTGTTATGATAGGTATTTCATTACCATCATTCTTCTTTGGAAATATGCTTAAGGACTTCTTGGCATTGAAACTTGGATTGTTCCCAGCATCAGGTCTTATAGATGCATCAGTTTCATATTCAGGAGTAGAGCTTTTAATAGATTATGCTAGACACGTATTTATTCCAATTCTTACAATCGTTATATTAAGTATCGGTGCAAGAATGAGAATGACTAGAACAAATATGTTAGAGGTTATGAATTCTGATTATATTCGTACAGCACGTGCGAAGGGTCTTACAGAGAAAGTTGTTATCAATAAACATGCTTTCCGTAATACACTTATTCCGCTTGTTACAACACTTGCGGGCTTACTTCCTTCATTGTTCTCAGGTGCTATTATTACAGAGCAGGTATTTGACTTACCAGGTATCGGTAACATAGCCTTAGATGCGATGAATAGAGGAGATATCCCATTTATCATGGGATACAATATGTTCTTGGCGCTCCTTAGCGTTGTAGGTGTTCTTTTAGCAGACCTTATGTACGCAGTGGTAGACCCAAGAGTTAAGTTAGAGTAAAGGAGGCAGTCTTCATGGAAGAAAATAGAAACGAGCAGGCAACTGTGGAATCTATGGAAGCTACAGAAAACGTAGAAGAAGTAGATGTAAATGTAGAAGATTCAGAAGTGCCTCTTGATAAAAATGTAAAACTTATGTCGCCAACACGAATGGTTTTACGTAGATTTTTTAAATCTAAGCTTAGTATTGTAGGCTTAGTAATGGTTATAGGATTATTTGTTTTCTGTTTCGCAGGTCCACTTGTATATAAGGAGTGGGGCGAGATAGAGCTTGATGAGAGTGGTAAGACAGAGTATGCCAGCGCAGAAATTACATATACAGTAAATGGCAAGGAATACACTGTTAGACAGACAACAGAGAAGTATCTTAAGGATAACTTCCTTGCAGCACCTTCATCTGAGCATATCTTAGGAACAGACAATGAAGGATACGATATATTTGTTAGACTTATGTACGGTGGAAGAATATCACTTATAGTTAGCTTCCTTGCTGTATTCCTTATAACATTCTTCGGTGTTATACTTGGTGGTATTGCCGGATACTTTGGTGGTGCCATAGATAACATTATCATGAGACTTTGTGATGTGCTTATATGTTTACCAGGTATTCCAATCTTACTTATTATAAGTACTATTTTGGATGCATCTGATATAGACGCACAGTTTAGAATATATCTTATGATGATTTATCTGACATTTATATCATGGCCAGGTACAGCTCGTCTTGTTAGAGGACAGATTCTCTCTCTTCGTGAGCAGGAGTATATGGTTGCAGCTGAGGCTATGGGATATTCAACATCAAGAAAGATATTTAAGCATCTCGTTCCAAACGTTATGCCACAGCTTATTGTTTCAATGAGCTTAAGCCTTGGTAGTATGATTATATATGAGTCAACTCTTTCATACTTAAACTTAGGTGTTAAGGCACCTTATGCTGCTTGGGGAACAATGATAAATATTATTTCCACAAATCAGGATATCTTGCAGAACCACTTAAACGTATGGGTTCCAGCCGGTGTATGTATCGTTATCGCCGTACTTGGATTCAACTTTGTAGGTGATGGTTTGCGTGATGCCCTCGACCCTAAGGGAAGGAGATAAGACATGTGTGCATTAAAGAATTCTAAAAAATCTGAAAAGAGAAATTATCTTTCAGGCAAAGAGATTCGTGCCATAGCAAAAGAAAACGCTAAGGTAATGAAGCGTCTGGAGGCATATAAATATCGTAAAGCAGAAGAGAGCGAATTTCTGACAGAGATGAAGGATAGCAACAATATCCTTGAAATCGACAACCTGCACACATATTTCTTCACAGAGCAGGGTGTTGTTAAGTCAGTTCATGGTGTATCTTTCGATGTACCAAAGAATGCTACTGTTGGTATCGTAGGTGAGTCAGGTTGTGGTAAGTCTGTTACAAGTATGTCGGTTATGAGACTTATACAGGGACCACAGGGTCAGATATATGATGGTGAGATTCGTTTTAAGGCTGTTGAAGATGACAAGACTGAGAAGGTTTATGATATAGCAAAGATGCCTATGAGAGAGATTCATAGAATCCGTGGTAATCAGATAGCTATGATATTCCAGGAGCCTATGACATCGCTTAATCCTGTATTTACAATAGGTCAGCAGCTTGATGAGGTAACATTTATCAATCATCCTGATGCTACAAAGCAGATGGCTAAGGATAAGTCTATAGAGATGCTCAATCTTGTAGGTATTGCTATGCCAGAGAGAGTATATGGTGCGTTCCCACATGAGTTATCTGGTGGTATGCGTCAGAGAGTTATGATAGCTATGGCATTAGCTAGTGATCCTAGACTTATCATCGCGGATGAGCCAACTACAGCCCTTGATGTAACTATTCAGGCACAGATACTTGACTTACTCCGTGACTTAAAGACAAAGATAGATGGTTCGATTATGCTTATCACACACGACCTTGGTATCATCGCTGAGATGGCAGACTATGTTGTAGTTATGTATGCTGGTCGTGTTATAGAGAAGGGTACTGTTTCAGAGATATTCCACAATCCAATGCATCCATATACAATAGGATTGCAGAAGTCTAAGCCAACACTTGACTCAGACTCAGAGACTCTGTTTAACATACCAGGTAATGTACCAAATCCAGTAAATATGCCGAATCACTGTTATTTCAAGGAAAGATGTGCAAAGTGTATCAAGAAGTGCTCAGGTGATTACCCTGAGATGGTGCAGGTAAGCCCAACACACTTCGTAGCTTGTCACTTGTACGAAGAGGAGCAGAACAATGGCTGATGAGAAGATATTGACAAACGAAGCAGAAGTAGCTGTAGAGTATGATGACGCAGCGCTTGAGGCTGAGTTTTTAGCAAAAAGAAAAGAACAAATAGAGAAGGATTCTAAGGCTCCATTTGACCCTGAAGCAATCCTTGAGGTTCGTCATCTCCGTAAGTGTTTCCCTCTTAAGAAGACTATAACAGGAAAGGTTACATCGGAGCTTATAGCAGTAGATGATGTATCATTCAAGCTTAAGCCAGGTGAGACATTAGGTATCGTAGGAGAGTCAGGCTGTGGTAAGACAACTATGGGTAGAGCAGTACTTAAGCTCCACCAGCCAACAGCAGGACAGATTATCTTTGAAGGAAACGATATAACAAAGTATAATTCTAAGCAGATGAGAGATATCCGTAAGAAGATGCAGATCATCTTCCAGGATCCATACTCATCACTTCCACCTAGAAGTACAGTAGGTGGTATCCTCTCAGAGCCAGTAGAGGTACACAACATAGTACCAAAGGCTGAGGTTAAGGATTATGTATTGGACCTTATGGACAAGTGTGGTCTTAGAGATTATTACTATGAGAGATATCCTCATGAGTTCTCAGGCGGTCAGCGTCAGAGAATATGTATAGCTAGAGCACTTTCAGTTAATCCTAGCTTGGTTGTATGTGATGAGCCAGTTTCGGCACTTGATGTATCTATTCAGGCACAGATTATCAACCTCTTAAAGAAGCTTCAGCAGGATATGAACCTTACATACGTATTTATCTCTCATGACTTGTCAGTAGTTAAGTTTATATCTGATAAGATTGGTGTTATGTATCTGGGCTCTATGATGGAGTTTGGTAGCAAGAAGGATATCTTTGATAATCCTCTTCATCCATACACAAAGGCATTATTCTCGGCTATACCATATCCAGACCCAGACGTGAAGATGAACCGTATCATCTTAAATGGTGATATACCATCTCCTGCAAATCCACCTAAGGGATGTAGATTCCATACTCGTTGTCCACATGCTAAGGAAATATGTAAGCATGTTACACCTGAGTATAAGGAGTATGGTGAGGGACACTTTGCAGCTTGTCATAGGATAGGTGAGGTTTAAAGATGTCTGATAAGAAGGATAAAAAAGAAAAGAAGGAAAAGGTAACCTATATAGATGATGGTAGAAGCCTAGCGGATATGTCATCAGTTAAGGGTGGTATGGACTGGACCAAGCGAGGTACTATGTCGCCACCAAAGGAGATTATAGGAACATTCCTTAATGCTATGAAGATGATGGTGCTTCCTACATTGGTGGCTGTTGGATTTATAGCAGGTTTATATTTACTGATTACATTGATTTTTAATATGATGTATTAAAAAAATATCCCCATTGGATTATCCAATGGGGATATTTATGTGTAAACTACAATGTTTGAAGCCTCTGTCGGCTGCGCCGTTTCCTCTAAACTACTTCGCAGGCTGCTTTTCTGTTCCGTAGAACATAAGACCAAGTGCTAAAGGGCCAGCATGTGTTCCGATGCTTGGGCTAATATCATTGATAATGATATTAGTATACTTTGTCTGTTCCTTTACAAGCTCAGCAACATACTCTGCATCCTCTAAGCATACGCTATGAACGATACCAACAGGAAGAGAGTAGTCAACAGTATCATCAAGCATAGATACCATACGATCAACTAAGCTACGGAGAGCCTTTTTTCTACCACGAGCTGTACCGTCAGATGTAAGACCACCATCTTTATTTATATAGAGGAATGGCTTTAAGTTAAGAGCACTACCTACAACAGCAGTAGCCTTGCTTACACGGCCACCTCTCATCAGATGGAATAAATCATTTACAGAGAACAGAGTATTGATATGATTCTTCATATCTTCAAGCTTATTTACTATATCATCATAAGAAGAGCCGTTAGCCTTCATATCTTCAGCGTGAAGATAGAGGATAGACTCTGCTAAACAAACATTTAATGAGTCGATAACAGTAATCTTTGCATCTGTATATTCCTCAAGTAACTCTCTGGCAACCATACAAACGTTATTGTAGCTACCGCTAAGTTGTGAAGAGAAAGCGATATGTATAATATCCATACCCTTATCTAATATAGCACGGAACTTGTCCTCGATAACAGCAGGGTTATTTGCCTGAGACTGTGGAAGTTCACCATCCTTCATTCTCTGATAAAACTCAGAAGGTTCCATATTTAACTCATCACCATAAACTGTATTTCCAAATGAATAGTACTGTGGAATGATAGTTGTGTTGTACTTTTCAATATACTCCTTTGGTAAATCAGAGTTTGAATCTGTTGTTATGCAAAAATTTCTCATAATAATTACCTTTCCTTTTGTGATTAAATAATAGTTTGAAAATCAAATCAATTTTTATTATATCATATAAAATCGTTAAGGGCAAATGTTTTATTGCATATTTTGCCATATAATGATAAACTTAATCGATATTGCGAAGCAATGCTGATTATACTAAATCGACGTTGCGAGGTAATGTCGATTAATTAACTATGAGGATATATGTATGGAAGCAGTAAAGAAAAAGTTTAGTATAAAGAAACTATTTGAACCATCAGATATGACTGTTGGGACACCATGGAAGAGTATTGGTGCATTTGCGATTCCTATGATTATAGGAAATATTGCACAGCAGTTATACAGTACGGTTGATAGTATAGTGGTTGGACACTATAATGGAGATGATGCGTTGGCGGCTATTATTGCAGCGTTTCCTTTGGTGAATTTATTGCTTGCCTTATTCATAGGAATATCTGCTGGCGTAGGTATAATGGTTGCTCAGTATTTTGGGGCAAAATCAAGAGAGGATTTATCTGATACAATCGGTTCATGTATTACATTGACTGCTATCGTATCTATATTTTTTATGGTAGCTATTCCACCTTTTGTAGAAGGTATATTAAGATTATTTAATACACCTATCGGTATTCTTGAGGATTGTACAGGGTATCTTGTGATTACATTGTATGGTATCGTAGGCATGGCTTACTACAATATTTTATGCGGTATATTAAGAGGTATGGGTGATTCGTTTTCACCACTTATATATCTTTTGATAGCTACAGTTATAAATATTGTATTAGATATATATTTTGTAGCAGAGTTAAATATGGGAGTACCAGGAGTTGCATTGGCAACCGTTATAGCACAGGCTATTTCTTCGGTATTGTGTTTTTTTAAGCTTATGAAGATGAAATCAGTCTTTGATTTGGGAGTTAAGCAACTTAAGATGTCAAAGTTCCATATTAAGAGAATAATTTCTCTAGGATTACCATCAGGTGCTACACAGGCGATTATGTCTTCTGCTATGTTAGTGGTACAGGCACTTACTAATAGCTTTGGTGAGACTTTTATTACAGCAAATGGAATAGTTATGCGAGTTGATGGCTTTGCAATGATGCCAAATTTTTCATTTGGTACAGCTATGACTACTTATGCAGGTCAAAATATAGGTGCTAGAAAGATAGATAGAATACATAAGGGTGCAAAGCAGGGAACTCTCATGGCAGTGGGTTGTTCTACATGTATAACAGTGGTTATTCTTGTCTTTGGAAAGCAACTTATGGGGCTTTTTACCAAGACTACAGAGATTATAGATATGAGCTATCATATTATGAGTATTCTGGCGGTGGGATATATTGCTGTTGCTGTTACGCAGAGCTTCTCAGGTGTGATGAGAGGTGTTGGCGATACTATGACACCGATGTGGATTTCACTTATTCAGACCATAGTTATCAGAGTGCCATTAGCATACGGCATTGCATATTTTACAAAGTCAGCGGTTAAGCCTAATGGTATAGAGGAATGTATACCGGTATCGTTGTTATGTGCATGGCTAATAGGTGCAACATTGACAACAATATTCTATAAGTTTGGAAGCTGGAAGAAGAAACTTAAGGTGATGGAATAAGATATAGGAGAATAATTATGAAAGAACAACGTGGATTAACATATGCAAAGACATTGTCAAGAATGATACAGGTAGAAACTATATCTGATGCATCAGTCAGTGAAACATACAAGTTCAGAGAATTTCATTATGTGTTGAAGGAGCTATTCCCGACATTTTTTAGAACAGTAGAGATAGAAGAATATGATGGAAGCCTACTTATGATATGGAAGGGCACAGATAAGAGCCTTGAGCCAGTGATGTTTATGAATCATCAGGACGTAGTTGCTGCTGAAGGTAATTGGAAACACGCGCCTTTCGCAGGTAATATAGCCGATGGAAAGGTATGGGGTAGAGGTGCTCTTGATGATAAAGGTGGACTGTTTGGTATGCTTCAAGGTGCTGAAGAGTTGATTTCTAGTGGATTTGTGCCAAAGAGAGATATCTATTTTGTGTCTAGCTGTACAGAAGAGACAGACGGAAGAGGAGCAGCGACTATTGCTCAGGTTATAGAGGAAAGAGGGCTGCATTTTTATATGATACTAGATGAGGGCGGTATGATATTATATGACCCAATAGGCGGTGCAGATGGCCATTTTGCTATGATAGGAGTAGGAGAAAAGGCTTGTATTGACCTTAAATTTGTAGCTAAATCAAAGGGTGGACACGCATCTACACCAGGATTGGATACTCCGTTGGTACGTCTTGGAAAGTTTATGGCTGCTGTGGAGAAATCAACTATATTTAAGGTGGATATGGCTCCTGTTATGATGGAGATGTTAAAGCGTTTTTCTCCATATATGAAGGGTATTATTAAGTTTGTGTGCGGTCATCCAGCATTGTTTAAGGGTATATTAAAAAAGATAATTCCAACTATATCTAGCACAGCCGGAGCTATGATGAAGACAACAGTTGCATTTACTATGGCAAAAGGTTCAAATAGTAGTAATGTTTTGCCTGAAAGAGCTTGGATTAAGGCAGATATGCGCTGTTCACATCATCAGGGTATAAAGAAAAGCATTCGCAATATAACAGAGCTTGCGAAGAAATACGATATAGAAACAGAGGTTACATATAGAGGCAAGGAAACGGCCATGTCGGACTATAATAGTGATAGTTTCAAGGTGCTAGAGTCGGCAGTTACCAAGTATTTCCCAGATGTTGCAACTGTTCCTTACTTTATGACAGGTGCCAGTGATTGTAGATTTTTCAGTCATTTGACAGAGCATCATTATAGATTTGTACCATTTTATATAGATGATGAGCAGTACGAAAGTATTCATGGTATAGATGAGAGTGTTAATATAGAAACTCTTGAGCCAGCGGTAGATTTCTATAAGTATGTGATGAAGGAAATCTAAACAAGTATAAAAAATATATTGTTATAAAATATGGAGAAACAAATGAGTGAAAAGGATAATAACAGAGTAATAGAAAATACGGAAAATAGTGTAAAGAAGGGACTTGATATAAATGTGAAGTTCTTTATTACATCATGTATTATCATATTTGCGCTAATGTGCTTGGTATACGGACTTACATTTATCATACCAAGTGGAGAATATGCAAGAGTATTAGACGAAAACGGTAACACAATAATAGATACAGCCAAAGGCTTTTCGTACATTGATGGTGGAATATCATTTGTAAAATGGATTTTGTCACCTATACTTGTGTTAGGAGCAGAGGGTAGCGGAACTATACTTACGATAATAGGTTTCTTACTTGTAGTAGGCGGTTTATTCAATGTTCTAGATAAGTGCGGTCTAATGAAGCGAATATTGAACGCCATAGTAAAGAAGTTTTCTAAGAGCCGATACAAGCTACTAGCTATAACTATTTTATTCTTTATGCTAATGGGCTCCTTCCTTGGTTCATTTGAGGAATGTGTACCATTGGTACCTGTCGTTGTAGCATTATCAGTAGCTATGGGATGGGATGCTTTAACGGGCCTTGGTATGAGCATATTAGCTGCAGGCTGTGGCTTCGCAGCTGGTGTTTGTAACCCCTTTACAGTAGGAGTTGCACAAGGGTTAGCAGGCTTACCATTATTTTCTGGTGTGTGGTATCGTTTTATCGGATTTATAGTTATATACATATTATTACTTGTGTTTATATATAGATATGCTAAAAAGGTAGAAAAGCCCCTTGAAAACCTTGTTAATGCAGATAATATTTCAAAAGCTACTCCGTTAGAAAAGTCTCCAATTAAGCTTTTGACATTTTTCTGGGATGGACTTAGTAGTGTATTACCAGCCATACTTATGATACTTATGGCCAGCTCTATTAAGTACACACTAGAAGAAGCAAAAGTTCTAGATACTATACTGTATATGGCAGTAGATGTAGCCGGTAGCTTGCCAAAATGGGCAGTTATACTATTCATATATTTAATTGTACTGATAATGAACTTCTTTATCAGCTCAGGTTCTGCAAAGGCATTCCTTCTTATGCCACTTATAGTGCCTATTGCACAGATATTTGGTATATCAGCACAACTTTGTGTTATGGCATTTGCATTTGGTGATGGATTCTCCAATGTATTCTACCCAACAAACCCTGTGCTACTTATAAGCCTTGGCTTGGCTAACGTAAGCTACGGCAAGTGGGCGAAGTGGACATGGAAGTTCCAGACAGTCAATCTCCTCATCACCAGCTTATTATTACTAGTTGGCCTCTACATAGGATATTAACATAATTCATATTATCAGAAGCTTAGTAAAATATTTGCTAAGCTTCTTTTTATATTGCATGGGCATATTCCTTCTAACCATCAGCTATTTACAGATATTTTTCTGTGCTGTTTTCGAGAACGCATATTTTTCTAAATGCCGTTTTTCAAAGAGTCTATATTTTTTGTCTTTTATATGTCAGACAGCTACGCCAGATGATGATTTGTGTGGATAAACACAGCATTGCAGATTTTCGTTAAGTTTTTATAGTTCGCCCGAGCAAGCACACCGCATAGCTCGAAGCTGTTTGACGAAGCTCGCCCCATATTATAGGGCGAGCGAGAAGTTCTGCAGAGCTATGCGGCTTGTACAATAAAAGCTTGTGAGGGCGAACGTATAAAAATAGAAAATCGAAACAGCTGTGTTTACCACACAAACATCACTGGCTAGCGGTCTGCCTTGATAAAAGACAAAAGCTTTTTTGAAAAACGGCATGTAAGAAAAATTATGCAACCCCTCTGTTCTGACCCCAAAAAGTTAGACAAAAATTGAGTTAAGCAACTAACAAGGATTGAATCCTGTATTGTACAGGACTTAGTCCTTTTAGTTTAACTTTAATTCGTTTGTTGTTATAGTAATCTATGTATTTTTCTAGTTCAACTATAAATTCATCAATTGATTCAAATTCTCTTAGATATAATAATTCTGATTTTAACAAACCAAAAAAATTTTCCATAACTGAATTGTCCAAACAGTTGCCTTTTCTTGACATACTTTGTTGAATGCCTTTATCTATTAAACGCCTTTGATACTGTTTGTGTTGATATTGCCATCCTTGGTCACTATGTAAAATTAAATTTGTATTATCCGGTATTTTAGCAAAAGCTTTGTCTAACATATCCATTACTTGTCCTAATACTGGGCGTGTACTTATGCTATAGCTTATGATTTCTCCATTGAACATATCCAGTATTGGAGAAAGATATAGTTTTTCTCCAAACAATGAGAATTCTGTTATGTCTGTAGTCCATTTCTGATTAGGCTCAGATGCATTAAAATCACGTTCTATAAGATTAGGTGCAATTTTACCCACTTCACCTTTATATGAGCGATACTTTTGAATTCTTACCATGCATTTAATACCAAGTTCTTTCATCAATCGCTGTACGGTCTTGTGATTTATAATATATCCTCGATTGTGAAGTTCTATAGTAATTCTACGATAACCATATCTGCCTTGGTTTTCATGATAGATAGCGGTTATCTGTTCTTTTATTTCCTTGTATTTATCAGGCTTATTTGTCTGTTTTAGATAATAGTAGTATGTGCTACGTGGCATATTGGCTAACGTAAGTAATGCTGTCAAAGAGTATTTCTGCCTTAATTCAGTAACGACAGCTACTTTGTCGGTTTCTTTGATTTTTCCCGTTCTTGAACTAAGGCGTTCAATTTTTTTAGGTATTCATTCTCCATGCGAAGACGTTGTACTTCAGCTAATAAGTCTTCATTGACATCTACGTTTTTCTTTGATTTACTTGGTCTTTTAGTTTCCATCCTACTTGCCCTACCTCTTCGTTCTTCATACAAGGCTTCTTTACCCTCAGCAAAGTAAATACGTTCCCATTGACTGACTGTGTTCACAGATGGAATGTTAAAATGTGCTGCTGTTTGTCGCATTGAAGCTCCTGTTGTATGCATATATTCTACAACAGCGACTTTAAAATCTCCAGCATAAGTTCCATGTGTCGTACATAAACCAGCCTCACCATGTTCAGCATAAGCACTTTTCCACCTTTGAATATCGGATTTATTAACGTGATATTCCTTTGCAAGAGTATTCATTCCTATATTATCTTGCAGATAGCGAAGAACTATTTCAAGTTTCAATTCGTTAGTGTAAATTTTCTTTCCAGACATAGAAATACCCCTTTCGTTAGATTTTTTGTCTAACAAAAGGGGTTCACTTCACTCAAGGCACAGAAAAGTATCTGTAGATAGCTTGATGGTTTTGATTACATATTGTTTGGCAATATAAAAAGAAGCTTGAATCAAATACTTCAAGCTTCTGATAATATGAATTTTGTTATTTAGCGTCCGTTGGCCAACTTGTACATTTCTTCGGTTGCGAAGGAGATTTTTGTAAGTGCGTTCTGTTTGGTTAAGTAGCACCAGAAGCTGTCGTCTGGTATGGAGATGTCAATGCAGTCGCCGTGGCCGAGATAGTTGTACTCAATGTGGATGCTATCCATCTCCTTTGCAGAGCGTACAAGTGAGAATGGTTTGCCGTAGGCAGTACATTCTAAGCGAGTTTCGGTAGGTGTCTGTATGAACTTACCTATACCTTGCTTGCGGAAGCGAAGTGCATTTGGAAGAGTTTTTACATATACATCATCCTCAAAGTAGTAGATGCCGTCTTCGATTTCCTTACGAACACAGGCACGTTCCCAGTTGCTCCAATCAGGGATGTGAGGGAATTCAGTTTCGCCTTCTGTGGCGTGGAGCTGGCCATAGATGTCCATTTCCCAAGATTTATTACAGTGCTCACACCAAATCATAGTACCTTCAGAATTCATCTTATGCTCAGTTTGACAGGCAGGACATTTATAGAGAAGGTTGTGTAAGCCTTTTGCACGTTTTGGGTGATCTATGACTATCTTATTGTCTAACTGCCACTTGAAATCATCATAGATGAAGCTCTCGTTGACACGGGCATTTAGTTCATCTATAGATAATGTTTTAGCTTCATCAGCGGTAATAATCTTCGTCATAGTAGCTTCCACGTGATTACCCTTATCGATGCGGTTCCACTGTGGATATGTTATGAAGTTACCGTGGATTCTTAAGGTAACAACAGGCACGCCTAGAAGTTTAATAAGCTTTCCTGTTGATTCTGGAAGGAATGAAGTACATCCATCCAATGAATATCTTGCTTCTGGATAGAGTGCAAAGATACTTCCAAGCTTGTCTATGCAGTATTTGATATTCTTTATTATATTAACATCCTTTATGAACTTTCTTGTACCTAAAACACCTAATGAACGCATAAGTGGTACAGTGTAGGTATTAAAGCCCTCAAGAGTCATAACATTATTAACTGGATGAGGGTGTGTGGCCTTAAGCATAACGCTAAAGTCAACCGTCGACGAATGAGTAACCAAAAGAAGATATGGATGATTCTCAATATCTTCCATACCGATTTTATCTAATGTAAAGTTACGTTTTTTTAAGTCAGGCCAGCTAATAATGTGCTTGGCTAATGACATAACAAAGGTTGGACGGATGGGCTTTTTATGAAAGTTGAAGCGTCGGATTCCGTCTCGTACATTCATATTTTTAACTTTTTTCATAACGTGTCTCCCAAAGTGATATAGAATATTATACATTAATTTCGTGATGAAATACAAGGACAAATATTTGCCATGATTATGTTGAAATATACAGACAAATTAGTTATTATATGTTATATATATAAACTTTGAACGTGAGGTGCAATATGATTGAATATATGATTAATAATAATCCATTTCGTATCTTGGCTATAAGTGCTTCGTCAGGTAGAGCAGAGATAGATAATGCTATTGAAAACATGTTAAATCGTGTGAAAAATGGACAAACAGAGCATTTTGGAAGATTTGATAATTGTGAATATGGTGAAATTGAAAGAAATGAGCAAAGCATATTAAAATGTAGAGAAACATTGAAAAACGAGGGAGGAATACATAGATTATTTTGGTTTGATAAAAGTGAAAATGTTGACTCGTGGAATAATACCGTGAGTGTTAATTATTTTTTAGAAGATATTGCTGATGGACCTACTCCAGATAACTATGATGACTTTTTTGCATTGGTGTTAGTATGGTCGTCTTTATTAGGGGGACCAAGTTTATGGGAGAACATAGGTATAGCTATATTTAAATATGTTCATGAGATGAAGAATGATAATATGACAGATCGAATTGTTTCCGCTAGAGAAGGAAAAACAATGGAGAACTGTGATGATTATAGAAGAAAATTGCTTAGATATTTGATGGATTTTATTAATGATAATTTAGATAATGTATATGTAAAAAAGCTTTGTGCTAAATTGTATACTATAGATTGGTTTCAAAAAGAGTTTAGATTAGATGCGTCAAGTGCTAAAAAACAAGCTATTAAAATGTATTGTGAGGTAATGATTGAAGAGAAGGATGATCGTGATTTCTTTTATGCAAAGAGTGTTGAGGATCTGGAAGGTGATTTACCAACGGTTATTTGGAAGGCGTTGGCATTTAGATTCCTTGAATTCAATCCTTCTGGTTGGACTTATATATATGATAAGTTATATAAGGAATACGACATTTCTTATGAAAGTAACAGGCAGATAGTTGGTAAATCAGAGATTAAAGAGGGAAAAACTAAGAAGCAATACTTGATTGATGAGTATAGAAAAGCAATATCTACAGGGGAAATAGACGAAAGAATAGCAGAATTTGAAGAATATATTAAATTAACTACAGGTGATGCAACTATAGATTTTGATGCTGTTTTTCAGGAACAGTACAGTGAGACAGCAAGTGATAGTGGGTGGTTTGATAATAGAAGCTACAAGGAGCGATATGAAGAGGCTTGTTGGATTTTAAATAATGGTCATAAAGAGCAAGCATTAGATTTACTGAAGCAATTAAGCAAGGAGTCTCACTTAGACTATGTAAATTGTAAGATTGGTGATATATATAGAAAAATCGATGCAGATAAAGCGCAAGTATTTTATTGGATGGCGGCTACAGAAGGCAGTGCCAGGGGTGCTTTATCATTGGGTATGTTGCAGGAATATGACGGAAGAACAGATGCAGCGGCGAACTCATATTTAGAGGCAGTGAAACTAAAAAGTGGCTTCGCAAAAAAATGCTTAATGAGAATGTGCATAGAAGGGAAATGGAAGCCGGAGGATCCAAACTTATTCTTGTCGTGGTATGAAGCTAATGCCAGAATAGGTGTTGTTGAGGCACAAAAGAATATGGCTGATATATACTGGTATGGCCTAGGTAAGACGGCAGATAAACAGAAGGCATTGGACCTGTATATTAAATTAGCAAGAAATGGAAACGAGTATGCGCTGGAGAGATTATTGCATCTTCTTGCATCAAATGAAGTCGATAGAAAAAAATACGAGTTTACTATTGTAAATATATTGATGTCCAATGGTACAAAAGGATCTGCTACAGGCCTATATTTATGTGCTAATTCATTTTATGAAATGTATACAAAAAATAGTGCGGATACAGAGCTTAAAAATATGGCTATATATTTCTATGAAATATCAGCGTCAAAAGGATATAAGAAATCAAAAATAGAACTGGCCAAGCTGGAATCTAGAGGCGTTTATAAAAAGAGGCGTATTAAGCATCTAAGACATTATAACGGTAACCTTGAATATTGGCATGAATCTGATCCTATAAAGGATAGAAATGTAACTAGTGAAGCTGAATATATAGATAAGGCTAAAAAATATCTAAGAAATATTTTTGGTATAAGAGAAAATGGCAACCTGTTTGGTATAGGTGATGTACAGGTCATTGATATTCGTTGTTATCCTGTTAGCGCAGTAACGAGAGAGCTTTTGTATGAGAGCAGAGATGTGTTTACATATTCAGAAAAGTTTGAAAATAATCCTAAGGAATACGAGCCTATAGAGCTTAATGACTTATGGGCACACAAAGTGCAGAGTCCGCCTGTTGTATTTGGAATGAAAAAGCAACATACCAAGATAAAAGAATCATCAAAAATATGTGCATGTGATGAATGTAATGGTATGCGTATGGTTCGATGCGAATGCGGAGGCAAAAGGACTACTTGTGCAAAATGTAATGGTAGGGGTCAGACTGTATGTAATACCTGTAAAGGTGTGGGAAACTATAAATGTGGATACTGTAGAGGAAAGGGATATACGGAGGAATATTCATCATACTCTGGAAATGACTACGCTCGTCCTATAAGAAAAACCTGTATCGAATGTAATGGGGCAGGAACTTTAAAATGTTATAGTTGCTACAGTAACGAAGAAGGCATAAGCACAGGTATGGTTCAATGCTATAGCTGTTACGGTAGAGGCTTTAGTGTATGCTCTAAATGCGTAGGAAGAGGTTTGCTAGAATGTGGTCATTGTGATGGCAAGGGTAAGATTCGTATAGGAAAGGGTATAGAACAAACCTTTGGTGCGGATAGTGTTTCAATTAATGTAAACAAGTATCAGATTAACGAAAATATTTATGGTAATCGAAGCTTTGGTGACCCGCAATTCAAATCATCTAAATACAAGCTTATATTTTCGTATATTAGTGATGGTTTTATGGCGGCATTTCCTTATCATGAAGATATTCCAGAGCTTAATATGGTATACACAATTACGTTTCCAAATATGTATGATCTTGTAAAAAAATATTACAACACGTCTTTAGATAAGAATGAGATTCGTTTAGTAAAATATGGTAGCAGATTCTATCAAAAGGAAATAATGGAAATAAAATTCCAATACAAGGGTAAGATTCATTATTGTCAAATAGATGAAGCAGAAGGCTCATATATACTAGACAAAACCTTGGAAATGTAATATATTATTAAGTGAAAGTACCTTGCTTATTGGCCGGGTGCTTTTCTTTATATAAAACTTGACTAAAGCGTGTAAAAATATTAAACTATACTTTAGTTTTATAAAATAATAAAGAGGAAGTTTAAAATGAGTAACGAAAAGATTATTTTAACAGGTGATAGACCAACTGGTAGACTTCACGTAGGTCATTATGTTGGTTCATTAAAGAGAAGAGTGGAATTACAGAATTCAGGCATATATGACAAGATATTTATTATGATTGCTGATGCACAGGCTCTTACAGATAATGCTGACAATCCAGAGAAGGTTAGACAGAATATTATAGAGGTAGCATTAGATTATCTTTCAGCTGGTATTGACCCTACAAAATCTAACATATTTATACAGTCTCAGATACCAGAGCTTTGTGAATTATCATTCTATTATATGAATCTGGTTACAGTATCTCGTCTTCAGAGAAATCCTACAGTTAAGTCTGAGATACAGATGCGTAACTTTGAGACAAGCATACCTGTAGGATTCTTTACATACCCTATCAGCCAGGCTGCTGATATAACAGCTTTTAAGGCTACAACTGTGCCAGTAGGCGAGGACCAGCTCCCTATGCTTGAGCAGACTAAGGAGATAGTTAGAAAGTTTAACTCAGTATATGATGACGTGCTTATTGAGCCTGAGATTTTGTTGCCAAACAATAAAGCATGTCTTAGATTGCCTGGTACTGATGGTAAAGCAAAAATGAGTAAGTCGCTTGGTAACTGTATCTACTTATCAGATACTGAGAAGGATGTTAAGACAAAGATAATGAGTATGTATACTGATCCAAATCACATCAGAGTTGAGGATCCAGGTCAAGTAGAGGGTAATACTGTATTTACTTATCTTGATGCATTTAGTAGACCAGAGCATTTTGCTGAGTATCTTCCAGATTATGCAAACCTTCAGGAGCTTAAGGATCATTATACAAGAGGTGGCTTGGGCGACGTGAAGGTTAAGAAGTTCTTAAATGCTGTTATGCAGGAGGAACTTGCACCTATTAGAGCTAGAAGAGCTGAGTACGAGAAGGATATTCCAGAGATTTATAATATACTTAAGAAGGGAACTGAGGTAGCTAAGGAGAAGGCTGCACAGACACTTTCTGAGGTTAAAGCTGCTATGAAGATTAACTATTTTGACGATGCAGAGCTTATAGCTGAGCAGGCAAAGAAATATAGTCAGAACTAGTTAAAGTAAGATATATGTAAAAGCAGATAAACATAACAAACTATAATATAATCCAGATTGGGGCAGGTATGTAGCTAAAATTAGTTATATAGATGTCAAAATCTGGATTATTTACTTTTAATTTACATTGGCATTACAGAAAATAGTCGAAAACTGATTATTATATTTTTCGTTAAGATTCATCAAAAAATAAAAATATCTAATCATTTTAAGGCGATTTTAAGGAGGAAAATGCGATGGATGGCAAGTTAAATGTAGTTGTGGCAGATGATAATGAAAGAATTGTAACTTTATTGTCTGATATTTTAAGCTCAGATGAGGACATTACAGTAGTTGGAAAGGCAAAAAATGGTGAAGAAGCATACGAGATGATTAAGAAGGAAAAGCCAGATGTGGTATTGTTGGATATTATTATGCCTAAGCTGGATGGATTGACCGTTATGGATAAAATAAATAGAGATGCGTCATTAGACAAGCATCCTGCATTTGTGGTTATGAGTGCTGTTGGACAAGAAACAATTACTGAGGATGCATTTAATCTGGGTGCTAATTATTATATAATGAAGCCATTTGATCACGATACCTTATTATATAGAATGAAGCAATTAAAAACAGGGAGTATTGGAACTAGGGGGAGAGTAAATGTAGGGACTAAGGTTAAGATGACAGCTGAGGAGCTTGAGAAAGACTTGGAGGTTGTAGTAACTGAGTTTATTCATGATGTAGGCGTTCCCGCTCATATAAAAGGATATCAATAACTTAGAGATGCTATTATGATGACTGTAAGAGATCAAGAGATGTTAGGTGCTATTACAAAGATTTTATATCCAGAGATAGCAAAGAAGCACAAAACGACAGCATCTAGAGTAGAACGAGCTATTAGACATGCAATAGAGGTGGCATGGAACAGAGGAAAACTAGAAACTATAGAAGAAATGTTTGGTTATACTATAAATGCATGTAAGGGAAAGCCAACTAATTCAGAGTTTATTGCCCTTATAGCAGACAAGATCAGATTAAATGGCAATTATTAAAAATAATTCTTTTAAATTGACAGATAATTTGATATAATAAAAGACAAGTATACATTGTGAAGAAAAACAGGAGGACACTGTATGAATAATATCGCATTTGTTGCATCAGAGAGCGTACCGTTTATAAAAACGGGAGGATTGGCTGATGTAGTTGGTTCTTTACCAAAATGGATAAATAAAGAAGAGTTTGATTGTAGAGTGATTATACCTAAATATAAATGCATGAAGCAACAGTTCACTGAAAATCTAGAGTATGTGACTAATTTTTATATGGACCTTGGCTGGAGAAAACAATATGTTGGCATATTTAAGACAGTCTACGAGGGTGTGACAGTCTATATGATAGACAATGAGTTCTATTATTCGGGAGATAGACCATATAGTGATATTTCATACGATATTGAGAAGTTTGCCTTTTTTTCAAAGGCTGCATTATCTATTTTGCCTGTTGTTGGATTTAAACCAGATATAATACATTGTCATGATTGGCAGACAGGACTTATACCTATTTATCTTAAGGATAGCTTTGCAGGAAGTGATTTCTATAAGGATATTAAAGCTGTTATGACTATTCATAACTTGAAGTTTCAGGGTGCTTGGAGCGTTGATCACATTAAGGATATAACAGGTTTATCTGATTACTATTTTACATCGGATAAGTTGTTACATAATAATGGAGCAAATATTCTAAAAGGCGGTATAGTTTATGCTGATTATGTTACAACTGTCAGTGAAAGCTATGCTGAGGAGATTATGATTCCATTTTATGGTGAAGGCTTAGATGGCCTTATGCGCTACAAGAGAGCACATCTTACAGGTATTTTGAATGGTATAGATTATGATGTATATAATCCACAGACAGATACTTATATTTATAGAAATTATGGTGTAGAAGATTTCAAGACCAATAAGAAGTATAATAAGACTAAACTTCAAGAAGAATTGGGATTGAATGTGGATGAAAACAAATTTATGATAGGTATTGTGTCGAGATTGACAGACCAAAAGGGCATTGACTTAATAGCTTGTGTTATGGATGAAATTTGTAATGAAGATGTGCAAATTGTCATATTAGGTACAGGCGATGAACATTATGAAAATATGTTCCGTTATTATGCAGATAAGTATAACGACAAGGTTTCTGCTAATATATGTTATTCAGAGGAAATGTCGCATAAAATATATGCATCATGTGATGCGTTCCTTATGCCATCATTATTTGAACCTTGCGGATTATCACAGTTAATGAGTCTTAGATATGGAACAGTTCCGATTGTTCGAGAGACAGGAGGATTAAAGGATACTGTAGAGTCATTTAATGAATATGAGGATAAAGGAACAGGCTTTTCATTTACCAATTACAATGCACACGACATGCTTTATGTTTTGAGGTATGCAGTCAAAACATATTATGATAAGATGGAGCAGTGGAATGGAATCGTAGAAAGAGCTATGTCTGCCGATTATTCGTGGGCTATGTCTGCGAGTAAATATGAGGCTTTGTACAAAAAATTATTAAATTGTTAGGAAATAAACATTATACCAAAGAGGAAAACATATGGATTTTGTAATCGTTTTATTTATTAACTGGATATGTGGACTTGTGTTTGCGTTGATAGGCTTTTCTTGTAGAAAAAGTATTAGACCAGTGGGTTTTTGGTCTGGTATAGAGGTAAAGAAAAGTGAAGTTACAGATGTAAAAAAATATAATTTTGCCAATTCTGTGATGTGGTCAATATACTCTGCATTTTATTGGCTGGCAGGCGTTGTAGCTATAGGAAATATGACAGTAGCAGCTGTTATTGATATTTTAGCTTGTACTGTTGGATTGATAGGCTTAATACTGGGATACAACTGGATTAAACGTAGATATTTTATTAGCTATAGAGACAGATATGTGGCTGCAAAGTTAAATGATTACAATAAGTAATAGATGCTTTAATTTCTAGATAGGTTAATTATGCATATAGGCTGGATGTGTATGTTACGCATCCAGCTTTGTCTTTGCTATTGATATTTTTGCAAAAAGAGTGTTATAATACCTTGGATATAGTAGATTCAAAAAATCACATATTAAGGATGGTGAAACTGTGAGAATAGGATTTATAGGCGCTGGTAAGGTTGGATTTTCCTTAGGAAAATATCTTGTTAATAACGGCAAATGTATAGTAGGTTATTATTCTTACAATATTCATTCAGCAAAAGAAGCAGCACAGTTTACAGATTCTGCGTATTTTGATAATGTTCAATCGTTGATAGAAGTCTGTGACACACTTTTTTTAACAGTACCTGATAATGTAATAGGAGACGTATATAGTCAATTATATGATATGGATATAGCTGGTAAGAAACTTATACATTGCAGTGGAGTGCTGACAACGGAAGTATTTAATAATATTTATAATAAGAATGCTAAAGGATATTCACTTCATCCATTATGTGCTATAAGTGACAAATATACAGGATATAAAAGTCTTTCAAACACGTATTTTACTGTAGAAGGACAGCATAGTGATGATATCGTTGAGTTAATATTGTCTTGCGGAAATAATATTCAAGTTATTTCTGGAAATGATAAGATAAAGTACCATGCAGCGGCTGTATGCGCAAGTAATCTAGTGGTAGGTTTGTACGATATGGCCACAAGGTTGCTTGGTGAATGTGGACTTAATGAGGAATTTGCAAAACATGCTTTAGAGCAACTTTTTATAGGGAATGCTAAAAATGTTGTTGATAGCGGAACTGTAGGTGCGCTTACAGGGCCAGTTGAAAGAGCAGATGATGGTACTGTGTACAAGCATTTATCCCAGCTAAACGATAATGATAGAGAAATATATAGATTGTTATCAAAGGAGCTAATAGATATAGCAAGGGAGAAGAACCCTGAACGTAGCTATGATGCACTTGAAAATATATTGAAATAAATAGGTTTATATTAATCAAAATGGATAGGAAAGGAAATATGATGAAAAATACAGTTGTAACATTTAGAGAAGCTAAAGAAAAGGGAGAAAAGTTGACAATGCTTACTGCATATGATTACTCTACAGCAAAACTTATGGACGAGGCTGGAGTAAACTCAATATTGGTAGGAGATTCACTTGGGAATGTTATACTTGGTTACGAGGACACATTGTCTGTAACTATGGAAGATATGATTCATCATGGTGCTGCAGTTGCAAGAGGAGCAAAGAATGCTTTGGTAGTTATCGATATGCCATTTATGTCATACCAAGCTAGTGTATACGATGCAGTTGTTAATGCTGGTCGACTTATGAAAGAAGGACGTGCTGACGCTGTTAAGCTAGAGGGCGGCAAGGAGGTGTGTCCACAGATAGAAAAAATAACATCAGCAGGAATACCTGTTGTAGCACATCTTGGATTGACGCCACAGTCTATCAACGCTTTTGGTGGTCATAGAGTGCAGGGAAAAACTAAAGAGGCAGCTAAGAAGCTTATAGAGGATGCGAAAGCTGTAGAAGAGGCGGGAGCATTTGCAGTTGTGCTTGAGTGTGTTCCGGCTAAATTAGCAGAGATAGTGACAAAAGAGATAAATATACCTACTATCGGCATAGGTGCAGGTAATAAATGTGATGGACAGGTTCTTGTATATCAAGATATGCTTGGCATGTTCAGCGATTTTACTCCAAAGTTTGTAAAGAAGTTTGCAAATGTTGGAGATGTTATGAAAGAAGGATTTAGAACATATATAAAGGAAGTGCAGGATGGCACATTCCCATCAGAGGAGCATTGCTATACTATAAGTGATGATGTATTGGATAAACTTTATTAGATAGCAAAAAATGTATTTGAAAATATACATCTATAAAGTTGACAAATATCCGTGTTAAGGGGTAGTATATTGTCGAAAATGATTTTATAGATATAAATGAACAGGAGAATTACTATGCAGATAGTTAATACCATAAAAGAAGTGAGAACACAGATAAAAGAATGGAGAAAGCAGGGCGAAACTATTGGCTTTGTACCTACAATGGGTTATTTACACGAGGGTCACGGAAGTCTTATAAAGAAGGCGAAGGAACAGTGTGATAAGGTCGTAGTAAGTATTTTCGTTAATCCTATGCAGTTTGGTGTGAATGAAGATTTAGACAGCTATCCAAGAGATTTGGAAGCAGATGCTAAACTTTGTGAAACATTGGGAGCAGACCTTATATTCCATCCAGAAGTAGAAGAGATGTATGATGGAGGCTTTTGTTCATTTGTAGATATGAATGGGCTTACAAAAGAGCTTTGTGGTAAGTCAAGACCGATTCATTTCCGTGGTGTATGTACAGTTGTTAATAAGTTATTTAATATAGTAACACCAGACAAGGCGTTCTTTGGCGAAAAAGATGCGCAGCAGTTGGCTGTTATACGTCGTATGGTAAAGGATTTGAATATGGATGTAGAGATAGTTGGATGTCCGATTATAAGAGAGGAAGATGGTCTGGCTAAAAGCTCTAGAAACACATACCTCAATGAAGAAGAGCGTAAGGCAGCACTTATATTAAGTAAAACTATTTATCTTGGACAGGAGCTTGTAAAGAATGGAGAGAGAGATTCTGCCAAGCTTATAGAGGCTATGCGTGAAAATATATCTAAGGAGCCACTTGCAAGAATCGATTATGTGGATGTAGTTTCTATGGACACAATCGAGAAGATAGATACACTTCAAGGTATGGTACTTGTGGCTATGGCCGTATATATCGGAAAAACTCGTTTGATAGATAATTTTATTATACAGTTATAGTATAATCTGATAGTTATTATTGAAAGGAAGATTAAAATGCAGATACAGGCACTTAAAAGCAAAATACATCGTGCAACTGTGGTACAGGCAGAACTTGATTATATAGGCAGTATAACTATTGATGAAGAGTTAATGGAGCAAGCTGGCATATATGAGTATGAGAAGGTTCAGATAGCTGATGTAGACAATGGTTCTAGATTTGAGACTTATGTTATAGCTGGTGAACGCGGTAGTGGTATGATATGCTTAAATGGAGCGGCAGCACATATGGTATCTATAGGTGATAAGATTATCATTATGGCGTATGCTATGATGACACCAGAGGAGCTTGAAGCTAATCCACCTAGAGTTTTGTTCGTAGATGACAATAATCATATAACACGTGCTACTCGCTACGAGAAGCATGGTCGTATTGAAGACCTTGTGTAAAATAATTTAAGAATGATATTTAGAGAGCCTTTTGACAAATCTGTATACGTATTGATTTGGCAAAAGGCTCTTGTTGTATTTATACTTGTGTTATTCCGTGTATATTTGGCTGTATAGCCATAGAGTAGTTGGTGTGATATATTACGAAACCAGGTTTGCTGCCAGGTACTTTTTTAACATGCTTACGCTGAATGTAGTCGATTTCCACCTTGTCTTGTTCACGTCCTTTTGAGTAGAAAGCAGCAAGACGTGCAGCTTCTTCAAATGTATTATCAGGTAATTCATCACCGTTTGACTTAACGATTACATGTGAACCAGCGAAGTTTTTTGAATGGAACCACCAGTCTCCACCATTTGCAACCTTGAAGGTAAGCTCCTCATTTTGTATATTGTTTTTTCCAACATACATATGATATCCATCGGAAGAAACGAAGTGCAGTGGCTCACTTTTGTATTTGGCCTTTTTATCAGTTGATTTACGACGAATGTAGCCAGCTTGTATAAGCTCTTCCTTGATTTCTTTAAGGTCGTCCTCTGTAAGAGCTATATCTAAGGCGTTCATAACTGATTCAAGATGACTTATCTCGTTCGCAACTTCCGTTACAATATCCTTTAAGGCTTCAGCAGTACGTTTGAGTTTACCATACTTATCATAATAGTGGTTTGCGTTTTCCATCGGGGTTAAATCCTTATCTAAAGGAATTGTTATTTTATTGTTGTTGTCGTAATAATTTTCAGCAACGAGCTCAGTTGCACCAGGCTCCAAAGAATAACCAAAGGCAGATATAAGCTCACCGTATATTTTATATTTTTCCTTCTTTTCTGTATCGTTTAACTGCTTTATCTGTAAATCATACTTTTTATAATCCTTTTCCAAGGCAGTTTGCACGATTCTACGAAGGTCTGAGGACTTTTGACGAATACGAGTTACGGCTGATTTTTCACAGTAGAAATGTTCTAATACAGCACTCATCGATTCAATGTAATCAACTGAATGATTGTTATCAGCGTAAATTGATAATGTAAATGGAGCGAACTCTACCGGTTTTAATGGAGTAGAAGTGCTATCATATACAATGTTAGGCTGAAATTTATTTAAACGTACACAAGTCATTATGTCATCAAAGGTTGTCCAAATTCTTTGCGTCTCATCAAAATCAAGTACATTTGCTGGTTTATCGCCTTCGACATTGGCTCTATAACAAATCTCTGATGCGATAACAGGTGATATACCTGTAAATGAGCAGTACAAAGCCTTACTTATTTCCATCGCTTCGGAAGAAATCTTTTCTTTGAAATTTTCCATTGAGACATTTAAAGGGTCAAGCTTTTTGGTTGTATCGGGTATAAAATACTCTCTGCCAGGGAGAACCTCACGAACGGAGCTTACCAGTCCAGATATGTGTTTTATGGAATCGACGATTTTTCCATCCATATCTGTGACAATAATATTACTGTATTTACCCATAAGTTCAACGATAATAAGCTTATAACATATATCGCCCATCTCATTATAGTGTTCCACCTTTATATTGATTATACGCTCAAGGCCAGGCTGATAAATATCAATGATTTTAGCATTATTAAGATGCTTTCTAAGCAACATACAAAAGTTTGGTGCTGTGAGGGGAGAGGTCTTTGAACCTTCAGTAATATACATAAGTGGAAGTGAAGCAGATGCAGACACTAAAACCTTGTATTGTTCCTTTTCTACACGGACTGTCAACTGTAATTCATCTGGTTCAGGTTGTGCTATCTTTAATAATCGTCCACCTACCAATTGTCTATTTAATTCATCCACTAATGCGTGGATTGATATGCCGTCTAATGCCATTGTTATATCCTCACTATAATAAAAAATATATGGCTAAGATTAACATAAAAAAGGCATATCAGTCAAGAAGTCCCAACTTTTAAAAAATGTGCTTTATTATTGTGAAGTTTTATGTTATTATCACCGTGTATGCTCTATTGTCACAGACAATAAGTGCCGGGATTTGGAGCGCGCATGAGCCTACTCATTTAGTACAATGACCATATGTGAAGATTTGATACAGCAAAATGAGTGTATTAAAGCGTTTGGAATGGTTAGAGAAAGGAAGTTTGAGATGGGAAATAAGCTTATTGATTTACAGGGTATTACCAAGTCATATGGAAAACAGATGATTTTGGATGATTTGAATTTATATATTAGAGAGAACGAGTTTCTTACGTTACTTGGTCCTTCGGGATGTGGTAAGACTACGACACTTAGAATTATAGGTGGTTTCGAGACACCAGATAAGGGCAGAGTCGTATTTGATGGACAAGATATTACAGACCTTGCTCCAAATAAGAGACAGCTTAACACTGTATTTCAAAAGTATGCGTTATTTACACATATGACTATTGCAGAGAATATAGCATTTGGTCTTAAGATTAAGAATAAGCCAAAGACATATATAGATGACAAGATTAAGTATGCTTTAAAGCTTGTTAATCTTGATGGATTTGAGAATAGAATGGCAGACTCTTTAAGTGGTGGTCAGCAGCAAAGAATAGCTATAGCTAGAGCTATAGTTAATGAGCCAAAGGTATTGTTGCTTGATGAGCCATTGGGAGCACTTGATTTAAAGCTTAGACAAGATATGCAGTACGAGCTTATCAGACTTAAAAATGAGCTTGGTATTACATTCGTGTATGTAACTCATGATCAGGAGGAGGCACTGACTATGTCAGATACTATCGTGGTTATGAATCAAGGCTACATACAGCAGGTTGGTACACCTGAAAATATATACAATGAACCTGAAAATGCGTTTGTCGCTGACTTTATTGGTGATTCAAATATTATACCTGGAATAATGATAGAGGATGAGCTTGTTGAGTTCCTTGGTGCAAAGTTTAGATGTGTTGACAAGGGATTTGGTAATAATAAGCCTGTAGACGTAGTTATTCGTCCAGAGGATGTTGAGCTTGTTGAACCTGGAAATGGAAATATAGATGGTGTAGTTTCTCATCTTATTTTCAAAGGTGTTCATTATGAGATGGAGGTTATGGCAGGTGGCTATGAGTGGCTTGTACAGAGTACAAAGATGTCTCCTGTTGGAACTAAGGTAGGTATAAAGGTTGACCCATTTAATATTCAGATTATGAATAAACCAGAGTCAGAGGACGAGGAGGCAGTAGGAGTAGATGAATAAAAACGCAAGAAGAAAAAATGCGTTATTATCCAGCCCTTATATTGTCTGGATAGTGGCATTTATAATTATACCTCTTCTGTTTATAGGATATTATGGTTTTACTGACAGAGAGGGCAATTTTACATTGGATAATATTGCAGCTATTACACAGCCTGAGTATTATCAAGCGCTATGGCTTTCGCTGGTACTGGCTGTTGTCAGCACAGTGGTGTGCCTGCTTTTGGCGTATCCATTGGCACTTATACTTAGGAATATGAATATGTCTAGGAATGGATTTATTGTATTTATATTTATACTTCCAATGTGGATGAATTTCCTTCTTAGAACTTATGCATGGCAAGCTATACTGGATATAAATGGTGTACTTGACAATTTCCTTGCTATATTTGGCATAACAAATTTTAACATTATCAATACACCAGCAGCAATTGTACTTGGTATGGTATATGATTATCTGCCATTTATGGTGTTGCCTATTTATAATGTACTTGTAAAGATAGATAATAACGTAATTAATGCTGCGAGAGATTTGGGCGCAAACTTCTGGCAGACCATGTATAAGATAATTATCCCACTTAGTATGCCAGGTATTGCCAGTGGTATAATTATGGTATTTGTACCTTCACTTACAACATTTGTAATATCAGATATATTAGGTGGTGGAAAGCTACTTCTTATAGGTAATCTGGTAGAGAGAACAGTAAAGGCTGATAATCTTAATCTGGGTGCAGGTTTGTCGCTTGTACTTATGGTTTTTATTGTTATAAATATGCTGTTTACTGACAAGGAAGAAAGTGACGTAAGTGTTAAGGCTGTAAAGAAGGAGGTAAAGAAGTAATGAAAAATGCTGCTAAAAGAATTTACCTCGGACTTATAGTTTTATTCCTGTATCTTCCAATATTTGTGCTTATTGTGGCATCATTTAATGATTCGAAGATATTAGGAACTTGGAAAGGGTTTACACTTCGTTGGTATACTGAGCTTTTTGAAAATGCCGCCATAATGAATGCTCTTAGAACAACTATTGTTTTGGCGTTGTTAGCATCTATTATAGCAACATTGCTGGGAACATTGGCATGTCTTACTATTAACAAAATGAAAAAGAGTACCCGTTCTGTTATTGTGAGCATTACCAATATACCAATGCTTAATGCTGAGATAGTTACAGCACTTGCTTTTATGCTGCTGTTTGTCGGTTTGGGTATATCACTTAACTTTGCAACAGTTCTTATTGCGCATGTTACCTTCTGCATACCTTATGTAGTGCTAAATGTAATGCCAAAGGTTAATCAGATGGATAACAATATGTACGAGGCTGCCTTGGACTTAGGTGCCACACCATTTCAGGCATTTTACAAGGTGACTATACCAGAGATTATGCCAGGTATATTGTCAGGATTCCTTATGTCATTTACTATGTCTCTTGATGATTTTATTATTACTCATTTTACAAGAGGCTCAGGTATTGATACATTGTCTACAAAGATATACACAGAGGTAAGAAAGGGCATAAAGCCAGAAATGTACGCTTTGTCAACATTGCTCTTTATTACAGTGTTTGTATTGTTGTTCCTTGTAAATTATGGTCCAAGCAACAAGTCGAAGAAGTCAATTACTACGCTTATCTTCAAGAATAAGATAACTGTGGCTGTTACTGCATGTGCAGTGTTTGTTGCAACTATATTTACATATAATTTTCTTAAGGATGATAGAAATTATATCGGTGATGTATATGTATATAACTGGGGAGAGTATATTGACCCAGAGGTTATAGAAATGTTCGAGGAAGAAACTGGCTATAAGGTACATTACGAAGAGTTTGAGACAAATGAGGAAATGTACACTATAGTTGCCAAGGGTGCAAGAAACTATGATGTAATCTGTCCATCGGATTATATGATAGAGAAGATGATTCAAAACAATTTGCTTGCAGAAGTAAATTATGACAATATTCCTAACATAAAGAATATTGGTAAAGATTATATGGAGCAGGCTGACAGCTATGATCCAGGTAATAAATATGCTGTGCCATATACATTTGGTACAGTAGGTATTGTCTATAATAAGACAATGGTAGATGAGGAAGTAAATAGCTGGAGCATACTTTTTGATAAGAAATATGACGGACAGATTTTGATGCAGGCATCGGTAAGAGATGCTTACTGTGTAGCGTTGTTATATCTTGGTCACAGCATTAACACTTTGGAAGAGGATGAGTTGTTGGAGGCTACAAAACTTCTTATACAGCAAAAACCATTGGTTCAGGCTTATGTTGTAGATCAGGTTAGAGATAAAATGATTAAGAATGCAGCGGCATTAGCTGTTGTATATTCTGGAGAAGCTATTTTTATGGCAGAAGAAAATCCTGATTTGGAATACATAGTTCCTGATGAAGGTTCTAACTTCTGGGGAGACGCCTGGGTAATACCAAAGGATTCCAAGAATAAAGAGGCTGCAGAAGCATGGATCAATTTCTTATGTAGACCAGATATAGCACTTATGAATTTTGATTATATTGGTTATTCAACTCCGAATGTGGCGGCATGGGATTTAATCGAGGACGAGGAGCTAAGAGCAAATCAGGTTGCGTTCCCAAGTTCAGATATAATCAAGAGATGTACTATATATAGTTATCTTGGACAGGATGGCGATATGCTGTATGACAAGTACTGGACTATGGTAGGTGCAGCAGCCAGTGAATAGGCCTTTGAAATCAAATAGAAGTTGATTTTTTAGTGATTTTGAGCTATAATTGATTAGCTATAGTGTAAAACTGTAGCTAATCAATTTTTTTATAGGATGAAGATATGATAAAGAGTATGACGGGGTTCGGACGCTTTGAAGTGTCTGAGTTAGACAAAAAAATAATAGTGGAGCTTAAGTCAGTAAATCATAGATATCTTGATGTAAATGTGAAGATGCCTAAGATATTGAATGCTTTTGACAGCGCTATTCGCGCAGAGATAAAGAAGTATGCTTCAAGAGGAAAGATTGATATGTATATATCATTTGAGGATACTTCACAGAATAAAGCAAGTCTTAGATATAATAGTGATTTGGCTGCTGAATATATGTCGTACTATAAGAGTATTAGTGAACAGTTTGGCATAGAGAATGATGCAACGGCATCAAAGCTTATGAGATGTCCTGATGTTCTTGTAATGGAGGACAATAAAACGGATGAGGATGAGCTATGGAAACTTGTTCAAAAGGCTGTAGATGGTGCATTAGAACGTTTTGTAGAGTCTCGTATATCAGAGGGTGAGCATTTAAAACAGGATTTGGCCACAAAGCTTGATAATATGTTGAGTATCGTAGATTATATATCAGTTCGTTCACCTAAGGTTTTTGAGGAATACAGAGTAAATATACGTAAGCAGGTTACTGAGTTACTTGGAAATACACAGATAGATGAGTCGAGAATTGCAACAGAAATCGTACTTTTTGCTGATAAGATGTGTGTAGACGAGGAACTTGTTCGTTTAAGAAGTCATGTAACTAAGATGAAAAATGACTTGATGGCAGGTGAGGATGTCGGTAGAAAACTTGATTTCCTTGCACAGGAGATGAACAGAGAGGCTAATACCATCTTATCTAAGGCAAATGACCTTGAAGTAACAAATAAGGGTATCGACCTTAAAACTGAGATTGAAAAAGTAAGAGAACAGATACAAAATATAGAATAACAATGAGGAGCTGCTATTTAACTGACAACAATATAGAGACGAATACTTGCATTCGGAAATATAATGTTGGCAGTTAAATAATAGGACGAATGTCCTCTAGCGAAAGAAAAAGCGAAGCTTTTTTCGAGATAGGAGCAGCAACGAAGGATTTTTAATAAGAGGTAAATATTATGAGTAGAAAAGGTATTTTATCTATCGTTTCAGGCTTTTCCGGTGCAGGAAAAGGAACAGTAATGAAAGCGTTGCTAAGTAAGTATGATAATTATGCTTTAAGTATTTCTGCAACTTCTAGAGCTCCTAGAGTAGGAGAGCAGGAAGGTAGAGAATATTTTTATAAAACTGTGGAACAATTCGAGGAGATGATTAAAAATAATGAACTTATCGAATATGCTCAGTATGTTGGTAACTATTATGGCACACCTAAGGCTTATGTTGAACAGATGCTCAACGAAGGCAAGGATGTTATATTAGAAATAGAGTTACAAGGTGCATTACAGGTTAAAGAAAAGCTACCGGATACAGTGCTTATCTTTATAACACCACCTTCTGCAGATGAACTTAAAAATCGTCTCATAGGCAGAGGTACAGAGGATATGGCTACTATAGAGGCTCGTTTGAGAAGAGCTGCTGAGGAAGCCAAATATATGCCGCAATATGACTACATTCTTATAAATGATAAACTAGATGAATGTGTTGATGAACTTCATCAACTTATTCAGTCGGAAAAGTCAAAGGTATGTAGAAATATAGAAAATATTAATTTTATTAGAGAAGATGTTAAGCGCTTCTCGGAAGGAGAATAAACATGTTACATCCATCATATTCAGATCTTATGGCAGTAGTAAATAGTGAGGTAGAGCCAGGCGAGCAGCCAGTTGTACAGAGTAGATATTCTATTGTGTATGCTACAGCTAAGAGAGCAAGACAGATTATCCAAGGAGAGGAGCCACTTGTTAAAACAGTAAAGAATAACAAGCCTCTTTCAATAGCTATAGAGGAGCTTAACAGCGGAAAGGTTAAAATCGTAAGCGATGAAGATTAGTTTGGAGGAAACTGCAAAGCATACAGAGGTTCCTAATAAGACTCAGATAATGTTTATTTCATTAGGATGCGACAAGAATCTAGTCGATACAGAGGAAATGCTAGGTATATTAGGGGCAGATGGTTATCAATTTACAAATGATGAATCAGAAGCTGATGTTATAGTAGTGAATTCCTGTTGTTTTATTAATGATGCGAAAGAAGAAAGTATCAATACTATCTTAGAAATGGCTCAGTATAAGGTGGACGGTTCTTTGAAATCTCTTATAGTAACAGGGTGCCTCGCACAGAGATATAGAGAAGAGATTATAAAAGAGATACCAGAAGTTGATGCTGTAGTAGGTACATCTTCTTATGACAAGATAGCAGAGGTTGTAAAAGAAACTCTGTCAGGTAAGCACACAGAACAATTTTTAGACCTAAATAGATTGCCAGAGATAAATACTAATCGTATGGTGACTACAGGTGGTTATTATGCTCATCTTAAGATTGCGGAAGGTTGTGATAAGTTCTGTACATATTGCATCATTCCAAAGATTAGAGGAAAATACAGAAGCGTTCCTATGGAAAAACTGGTACAACAAGCAGAATATCTTGCATCTATTGGTGTAAAGGAACTTATTCTTGTTGCACAGGAGACTACTATTTACGGTTTAGATATTTATGGCAAAAAATTTTTACATATTTTACTTAAGGAACTTTGCAAGATAAGAGAAATCAAGATGATTAGGATAATGTATTGTTATCCAGAGGAGATATATGATGAGCTTATCGATGTTATGGCTAATGAGAAAAAGATATGTAATTATTTAGATATGCCAATACAGCATTGTTCGGATGATATTCTAAAAAGAATGGGCAGAAGAACAACTAAGAGTGAATTGATAGCAATTGTTAATAAATTGCGAGAACGTATTCCAGATATTATTCTTAGAACGACGCTTATCACAGGATTCCCAGGGGAAACAGAGGAACATCATGAGGAAATGATGGAATTTGTAGATCAGATGGAGTTCGATAGGCTTGGAGTATTTACTTATTCGCCAGAGGAAGGTACACCAGCAGCTACTATGGATAATCAGGTAGATGAGGATACTAAGCTTGATTGGCGAGACGATATTATGGAACTTCAGCAGGAGATTGTTTTCGATAAGTCAGAGGAAATGATTGGCAAAGAAGTTCTTGTAATGATTGAAGGTAAAATAGCAGGAGAACCTGCATATGTTGGCAGGGGTTATATGGATGCACCAGGTATTGATGGAAGTATATTTATCAATACAGGAGAGGAATTCATCAGCGGAGATTTGGTGAAGGTAAAAATAATAGGTGCACATGAATATGACTTGATAGGAGAGATATTATGAATTTATCTAACAAATTAACAACAATTAGAGTAATAATGATACCATTCTTTGTTTTAGCAATGGAGATAGATGCGCTAGGAGCATGGGGAAGACTTATCGCAGCACTTATATTTGTGTTAGCTAGTGTGACAGATGCTCTTGATGGTCATTTTGCCAGAAAATACAATTTAGTAACAAATTTTGGTAAATTTATGGATCCTTTAGCGGATAAGTTGCTTGTGTGTTCGGCGTTGATTTGTCTTCACGATAGAATACCTGCTTGGATAATAATTATTATAGTAGGAAGAGAACTTATCATTAGTGGATTTAGAATAATTGCGGCTGATAATGGAATAGTAATTGCAGCTAGCATGTGGGGTAAGGTTAAAACAGTATTTCAGATAATAACAACTGTTTGGTTAGTTTTAGATATTAACTGGTTGGTTCAGAAATATATTATCCCAATTGATGTACCTGTATATAATATATTAGGTGATATACTAATATGGGTATCATTAGCACTTACAATTATATCGTTAGTTGACTATATTTATAAAAATAAGCATGTGCTTAAGGAGAATAATAAGTAGTACTGTTTTAATATAGATATAAAGGTAGAGAGTTATGATAGAAAAAGTTGAAAAACTAGTACAGACACTGGCTGAAATGGAGATGACAATATCTACGGCTGAGTCTTGTACAGGAGGTATGCTTGCATCTAAAATAATAGATGTAAGTGGTGCGTCTGATGTATTTAGCGAAGGATTTATAACATATTCTAATAGTGCTAAATCAAAACATCTCAATGTAAGCAATGAAACATTGGAAGAATACGGTGCGGTAAGCGAACAGACTGTTATTGAGATGGCAAGAGGATGTAAACAGGCGACAGATAGTGATATGTCATTGGTTACATCAGGCATAGCTGGACCTGGTGGAGGTACACCAGAAAAGCCAGTAGGACTTGTATATATAGCGTGTGCCTATAAAGATAATGTGACGGCTAAGAGCTTTAGATTTGACGGTGATAGGTTTGGCGTTAGAAGTCAGGCTGTGGATGAAGCTATAAATATAGCACTATATATGCTTGAAAATCATTAATCAAAATATTGACAGTCCAAGTTTATAATGATAAATTAGAGGTGGATTTAATCCACTTCTTTTTATTTTGTGTTATAGGTTATAGTCCGATTTATTACCCCGGGATTAGAGTATATTATAGATAAATAAAAATGTTCGAAAATATGTTCGAAAAGTTATTGACAAGGAAAGGTAGATATAGTATATTATATTTAACCGAACAAATGTTTGAACATGATTATTAAGGATATATTGGTTGACATTCTCATAAAGAGATGCAGGAAGGAGATTATTAAATGGATAAGAACGATAAGTTAAAAGCATTAGATGCGGCACTTTCACAGATTGAGAAACAGCATGGTAAAGGTTCAGTTATGAAGCTTGGTGATTCTAATGCAAGCATGAATATTGAAACAGTTCCTACAGGCTCTATTAGTCTTGATATTGCACTTGGCTTAGGTGGAGTACCAAAGGGACGTATCATCGAGATATATGGTCCAGAGTCTAGTGGTAAAACAACTGTGGCATTACATATGGTAGCAGAGGTGCAAAAGCGTGGTGGTATTGCAGGTTTTATAGATGCAGAGCACGCATTAGATCCAGTTTATGCTAAGAATATAGGTGTTGATATTGATAACCTTTATATCTCGCAGCCGGATTTTGGTGAACAAGCATTAGAGATAACAGAGACTATGGTTAGAAGTGGAGCTATCGATATTGTTATAGTTGACTCGGTAGCAGCTATTGTTCCTAAGGCAGAAATAGATGGCGAGATGGGAGATTCACATGTAGGTCTTCAGGCAAGACTTATGTCACAAGCTCTTCGTAAACTTACTGCAGTTATAAGCAAATCAAACTGTATAGTTATATTTATCAACCAGCTTCGTGAGAAGATTGGAATAATGTTTGGAAATCCTGAGACAACAACAGGTGGTAGAGCATTAAAGTTTTATTCATCAGTTCGTATGGATGTTAGAAAGGCAGACACACTTAAGAACGGTGGGGAAGTTATTGGTAGCCGTACTCGTATAAAGATTGTAAAGAATAAGATAGCACCACCATTTAAAGAGGCTGAGTTTGATATTATGTTTGGCGAGGGTATTTCTAAGGCAGGAGATTTACTTGATTTGGCAGCTAATATTGATGTTATCAATAAGAGTGGAGCTTGGTATGCGTATAATGGTGAAAAGATTGGCCAGGGACGTGAAAATGCTAAACAATTTTTAAAGCAAAATCCAGATGTTATGGAAGCTGTTGAGGCTGCAGTCAGAGCACATTATCATCTTGATGGAAGTGTAGAAGAAACAGAAGAATAATTATATTTGTGAAAAGGAAGTAATTAAGTATGGCTGAATACAGATGTGTGTCAGTAACTTCCTTGAATAAAAAGAAATATAAGGTTGTTTTGGAGGGTATAGAGTCAATAATATTGTCTTTGTACCCTTCTGAATTAAGAAGATATAAAATAGAAGAGGGAAGTCTGTTAAATGATGATAATTTAATAGAACTTAAAGCTATTCTTTATAAAAGAGGTAAAGAAAGGGCGTTGTACTATTTGAAATCTTCAGATAAGACATCATCACAGATAAAGAAAAAGCTTAAAGAAGGATATTATCCAATTGATATTATAGATAAAATAATTGATTTTCTTATTAAGTATGGATACGTTGATGATGTAAGATATACAAAGAATTATATTTCTTATAATGGGAAGAAGAAGAGCATTATCAATATGCGAAAAGATTTACTGTTAAAGGGTATAGAGAAAGATGTGATTGATAGTGTGCTAGATGAATGTGACTATGATAGTGAAGAACAGGAAAGAGTTGCTATTTATGCATATTGTTCAAGAAAGATGAAGTCTGATATTGATGAGAAAGAATATAATAAATTTCTTATGAGTCTTTTACGAAAGGGCTTTAAGTATGAAGTGATTAAAAGTACTGTTGACACATATATGCAGGAACAAAACAACTTCTTGGGCAATTTTTAGAATATTTGTCAAAAAAATACTAAATATTGTACTAAGACTATCAAAAATTACCACACAACACTTGACATTGTGTACAAAAAAGTATAAAATTGATATGTTGTAAATTGCAATAAAAATTAAATAAGGAGGTGCTCCTGTGGACCCAATTATATGTGCGGTACTGTGTGTAGTTGTAGCTATACTTACATGGGTTGTAGCTATTACATACCGTAAAAAAGTTGTTGAGTCTAAGATAGGTAGCGCTGAATCTCGAGCAAGAGAAATCATAGATGATGCTGTTAAGGCTGCTGAAGCTACGAAGAAGGAAGCTCTTTTAGAGGTAAAGGAAGAGTCGTTAAAGGCTAAGAATGAATTCGAGAAAGAGTCTAAAGAACGTAGAGCAGAATTGCAGAAGTATGAGAAGAGAGTCTTATCAAAGGAAGAAACTGTTGATAAGAAAGCAGAAATGCTCGAGAAGAAGGAAAGCGCACTTGTTAAGAGAGAAGAACAGCTTGCTAAGACTAAAGCAGAAGTTGAGAAACTCAATGAGCAGAGAATTCAGGAACTGGAAAGAATCTCAGGACTTACCTCCGAACAGGCAAAAGAAATCTTATTACAAACTGTTGAAGACGAAGTTAAGCATGATACTGCAAAATTAGTTAAAGAGCTTGAATCAAAGGCTAAGGAAGAGGCAGGAAAGAAGGCTAAAGAATACATTGTTAATGCTATACAGAAATGTGCAGCTGATCATGTATCAGAGGCTACGATATCCGTTGTACAGCTTCCAAATGATGAGATGAAGGGTAGAATCATAGGTCGTGAGGGTAGAAATATCCGTACACTTGAAACTATGACTGGAGTTGATTTAATTATTGATGATACTCCTGAAGCTGTTATTTTATCAAGCTTTGATCCAATCAGAAGAGAGGTAGCTAGAATAGCCCTTGAGAAATTGATTGTAGATGGACGTATTCATCCAGCTAGAATCGAAGAGACAGTTGAGAAGGCTCAAAAAGAAGTAGAAACTATGATGCGCGAGGAAGGTGAATCAGCAACACTTGAAGTAGGTGTTCATGGAATCCATCCAGAACTTGTTAGATTGCTTGGTAAGATGAAGTTTAGATCAAGCTATGGTCAGAACGCATTAAAGCATTCTATAGAGGTTGCTCATTTATCAGGTTTACTTGCAGCCGAGATAGGCGTTGATGTAAGACAGGCTAAGCGTGCAGGTTTACTTCATGATATTGGTAAGTCTGTTGACCACGAGGTTGAAGGCTCACATATCCAGATAGGTGTTGACTTATGTAGAAAGTATAAGGAGTCAGCTCTTATTATAAATGCAGTTGAAGCACATCATGGTGATGTTGAGCCAGAGTCATTGATTGCATGCATAGTTCAAGCGGCAGATGCTATATCAGCAGCTAGACCAGGTGCAAGAAGAGAGACTTTGGAAACTTATACAAATAGATTAAAACAGTTAGAGGATATTACAAACTCTTATAAGGGAGTTGATAAATCTTTTGCAATTCAAGCAGGTAGAGAGGTTCGTATTATGGTAATACCTGAGCAGGTAACAGATGCTGAGATGGTATTACTTGCTAGAGATATTTCTAAGCAGATTGAAAATGAGCTTGAGTATCCAGGCCAGATTAAGGTAAATGTAATTCGCGAGAGCAGAATTATTGACTACGCAAAATAGATACGATATATTCCAGTTAATTAAACGGTCAGTATATACTGACCGTTTTTTTATCATATAGGAAAGTTCTTTAAACTTCCCTATATGATAAAAAACGCGCCGCTAAGTTAATGATTTGAAGAAAAATAAAAAAATGTGTAGACTTTATTACTTTATTGTAGTACAATATATCCGATTTAAACATATTATGAAATTAAGGTGGTACAAATTATGGCATTAACATTATCAAAAAAGGCAATGGCAGTAAAGCCATCATCAACATTAGCTATAACAGCAAGAGCAAAGGAGCTTAAGGCACAGGGTATAGATGTAGTAGGATTTGGAGCTGGTGAGCCAGATTTCAATACTCCAGAAAATATATGTAATGCAGCTATTGACGCTATCAATAGTGGTTTTACAAAATATACACCAGCTTCAGGTATTCAGGAACTTAAGGAAGCTATAGCTAAGAAGTTTAAGGAATTTAATGGTCTTGATTACAAGCCATCTCAGATAGTTATAAGCAATGGTGGAAAGCATTCTCTTACAAATGTATTCTCATGTATATTAAATCCAGGTGATGAGGTTATCATCCCAGCACCATACTGGTTAAGCTATCCAGAGATAGTTAAGTTAGCTGACGGTGTGCCTGTATTTGTTAGAGGTGAGAAGGCTACTGGATATAAGGTAGATGTGGCTATGCTGGAGTCTGTTACAACAGACAAGACAAAGGCACTTGTACTTAATACACCAAGCAATCCAACAGGTATGATTTACTCAGAGGAAGAGCTTAGAGCTATAGCAGATTATGCTGTAAAGCATGATATATATGTTGTTGCTGATGAAATGTATGAACACCTTGTATATAACGGTAAGAAGCATGTAAGCATTGCTTCATTTAACGAAGAAATCTACAAGAGAACAATAACTGTAAGTGGTCTTGCTAAGAGCTACGCTATGACAGGTTGGAGAATTGGTTACACAGGTTCTTCAGAGGAAGTAGCTAAGCTTATGAGCAGTGTACAGAGCCATCAGACTTCTAATCCAAACTCTATAGCACAGAAGGCTGCTGTTGAAGCTTTAAATGGTGACCAGTCAGCAGTTAAGATGATGCTTGAAAAGTTTGATGAGAGAAGAAAGTATATGTATGACAGATTTACAAAGATGCCTTATGTATCTGTTCTTGAGCCAGAAGGAGCTTTCTATGTATTTGTAGATGTAAGTGAGGTTATGAAGAAGTCATACAAGGGTCAGGTTGTAGGAAGTGCTGCTGAGATGGCTAGAATACTTATAGATGAGTATAATGTAGCTGTTGTTCCTTGTGCAGATTTTGGTTTTGATGACCATATCCGTCTCTCATACGCTATTTCAGTTGAGCAGATTGATAAGGGTGTAACTAGAATTGAGAACTTCTTAAATGATTTAGTGTAATATAAGTACGTTATTATTGAAAAAGTAAGTACACCTATGTGTATTTACTTTTTCTAGCATAAAAGTAAAGTTTGATATACTAAAAAGGAGGATGATTATATGGCAAAAATTGGATTTATCGGTATGGGTAATATGGGTTATGCTATGCTAAAAGGTGCATTAAATGTATTTTCAAAGGACGAATTGATATTTACAGATGTAAATAGTGATAGAATGAAGAGCGTTTCAGCAGAGACTGGCGTAAATTATGTAGAGAGTAATGCGGAACTTGCTAATAGTGCAAAGTTTATCGTTCTCGCTGTAAAACCACAATTTTACTCTTCAGTAATAAAAAATATAGAGAATATTGTTAAGAAGGATAATGTTATTATATCTATCGCACCAGGAATAAGTGTCAACTCTCTAAAAGACGCACTTGGATTTGATGCTAGAATAGTAAGAGCTATGCCTAATACACCAGCACTCTTAGGTGAGGGTATGACAGGTATATGTTATGACCAGACAGCCTTGAATTTTGAAGAGAAGGATGTTGTAGCTAAGCTGTTTAACTCATTTGGAAAGTACAAAATCGTTGATGAGAGACTTATGAGCGCCGTTACATGCGTAAGTGGTAGCTCACCAGCTTATGTTTATATGTTTATAGAAGCATTGGCTGACGCTGTAGTAAAGCATGGTATGCCACGAGATGCGGCATATGAAATGGCAGCACAGACAGTTGTTGGTGCAGGTAAAATGATATTAGAGACAAAGAAACATCCTGGTGAATTAAAGGATGCTGTGTGCTCGCCAGGAGGAACAACTATTGCCGGTGTAGCGGCATTGGAAGAGTTTGGCTTCAGAAATAGTATTATTAAAGCTGTAGATGCATGTTATGATGTTGCAGAAGGGTTTAACAAAAGATAATATTTTGTAAAATATAAAAAAACAAACATATATATATAACCAAGCTAATATATTTAACAAGCTGACAATGTTCAGACTAAATATAGGCGGTAAATATAGGTGAATGTACTTAAATCCATAAAGCATAATATTAAGTTAATAAAAGAACAGGCGGTACATCCAAAGACGGAGTATCGTCTGTTTTTGTGGTTTATAATAGGCGTTTTAGCTGGAAGTTTAATTATTAATATGTTTTGTCGCAATTATAGAGGTGATATAAATATATATAATAGTTATATTTATGGACATAGTAATACAATTAATGAAAATATAAATAAATGGTCATATATGCTTTATTGTATGGGGAATTATATAAAAGAATTTATGATTATCCTGCTATTAAATTTTACACCCTTTGGAAATGTGTTTAATAGAGTGTTTTTGTGTATAAAAGGTATACTGATAGGGATATTAGTTTCCGCAAATACATTAACATATGGTGCTGGTGGTATTTTGTTATACATAGTATCCATATTTCCGCATTATATTGTATATGTGCCATTTGTAATCAGTAGCATATATGTATCTATAAAAATGTCAGAACGAGTAAAGGAAAAAGGTAAGAAAATAAGCATTAAAGCTATTTTTATTGTGTTTATACTAGCATTTTTAACATCCGTTTTGGAGGCGTTTGCAAATTATTCTATATTACAGTTGATATATAAATAAAATAGATATATACTTAAATTATGTAAACTAATGTAGATAGAAAGAACTGGTGAGAAAATGATAAATCAAGCAAATGGCCATATTATGAAAAATATAGATTTCTTTTTGGAGTATATGAAGGTGTATAAAAATAGCTCTGATAACACATTACAATCATATAAAAGAGATTTGAATGCTATGGCAAGCTATTTTATAGAGCAAGGTATAGATGAAGTAAGTAGAATAAATGGAACTAATATAAATTCGTATGTATTATATTTAGAAAAGTCGGGAAAGTCAGCGGCAACTATAACTAGAAATATATCGGCAATTAAGACATTCTTTAGATGCATGATTAATTATGGTCAGGTTACAAGAGAACCAACAGAAAATTTACAGCCACCACAGAATGAGCAGAAGAAAAGCGATATTGTATCTGATGAAGATATGAAGAAAATATTGGAACAGATCAAAGGCGACAGCTGTAAAGAACTGCGAGACAGAGCAATGTTGAAGCTTCTAATGGATACAGGCTTAAAGGTGAGTGAAGTTATTGGTATAAATATAGAAGATGTAAATGTTAAATATGGATTTGTTACATGTCATGGAAGAAAAAAGGATAAAACAATAAAGTTTAGCGATGATACAGTAGTGATTTTGGGAAGATATCTAGGGGAAGGCCGAGGCAGTTTTATTAAAAACAATAACCTAGACGAAAATAGTTTATTTCTTAATTGCTTTGGTAGAAGAATGACAAGACAGGGATTTTGGAAAATCTATAAGGAGTATGTAATGTTATCAGGAGTACAAGGTGCGACTACACACGGAATGAAGAGATTAACAAAATAATAGACAACATATTAAAAAAAAATCCGGCATATTGAACTGACCCCCAAAAGTTAGACCAAAAATCTAACGATTGGGAGGTCGGTTTTTTAATGGCAAAATATAGCTATGAATTTAAGAAAATAATTGTTCAAGATTACCTTGCCGGGAAAGGAAGTTATAGATATTTGGGTGAA
>JBGVKG010000063.1:0-12874 GCA_045123575.1 Lachnospiraceae bacterium | reverse complement strand
GCCGTGGACCATATAACTACGATGTAGTAACCAATCTTATAAGAGCAGCCAAGAATAACTGCATCGACTATGCTGTTGATGTATATCCTTATTACGGCTCCGACGCTGACGCTGCACTTACATCTGGTTATGATATTCGCCACGGTCTTATAGGCTCTGGCGTGTACGCTTCTCATGGATATGAGAGAACTCATAGAGACGGTATCAAAAACACATTTAAGCTATTAAAGGCTTATCTTGGATAACTTCTCTTTAAGATAATTTTCTATCGAAATATAAATAACCCTCGAAAACTAGATGTCTCTTCTAGTCTTCGAGGGCTTTTCATATTATTTAACTATAAATTCTCTTTTATATGGCTTAATAATGCATTACAGCCTTCCATAACATCATTATAGGTTTCATCAAAGTTACCTGTATACCAAGGGTCTGCAATATCTCTACCCGAGCCAGCAAATGATAATAACTTATATATCTTTCCATATTTATCACCATCTGCTATACGATTCATATTGCGTATGTTAGCTGTATCCATACCTATGAGATAGTCGTATTCATCATAATCTGTCTTAGTCATCTGCACCGCTCTGTGGGGAATAACTGGTATGCCAACCTGTCTTAGCTTAGATACTGTTCCATAATGTGGTCCATTACCTATCTCTTCCCTACTCGTGGCAGCAGAGTTTATATATATTACATCCTCTAGATGTGCCTGCTTAACTAAATAAGTCATAACACTTTCACACATTGTGCTTCTGCAAATATTGCCGTGGCAGATGAATAGTATTTTTATCATATCACTACTACCTTTTCTACTCTTCCATAGTCTTAACCATATTTTTTATACGCTCGCTAGATAATGCTGGACTACCAAACGGTCTCATAGCTATACCCATAAGCTTCATGGGGTTGTCATCAGCAGCTACTCTGTTTGAACCAATCTTGCCACACTTAGTACACTTGTGTATAATAGCCCACTCGCCATTCTTGCGCACCCATACACTGATAGGCTCCATCTTGCCATGACATTCTGATTCTCTGTCACCAGGTGTATTATCCAAGTGCAAGCTATACAGACAGTTAGGACAATGATTTCTATGGTCACTTCCAGCACCCTCTGACACACAAAGCCACCCACAATTCTTGCAAGTAAATGAATCTGTACAAGGATGTGTCATAAAATATCTCTTGTCATACTGACGCTTCTTATTCTCTCTATTCATGATTGTATCCTCCTACACTTCCTTTGCCACCCATCATCTTTGTTAAAGTCTCCATTCTCTCTATCGGGAATGGTGGCTGTGCCAATGGCTTAGATGCAATAGACATAATCTTAATAGGATTATCGCCCTCTGCCAAAGGTGCCTCGTGCATCTCACCACAGAAATTGCATCGATGTATAATACTCCAAGATTCATCTGGCTTTACCCATATACTAACTGGTTCCAATACACCACCACACTCATCGCCATCATCATCTATCTCATGCACAGCAGATAGACAATTTGGACAATGTTCATACTCTTTATTCTCTTCTTCTGTAGCTGGACTCCAACCACAACTGAAGCATCTGTACATTTCACTACTTGCCATAATATTACTTTCCTTTCTCAACATTACCAGAAACAGTTTCCCAAAGCTTTAAACAGAACTCCATTTCCTCCACTGTAAAATCCACTTCTGAGAATGTAGCTGCCTTAGCTATATTGATGTATCGATTCCAATCTATAGGCTCTATATTCGGATATGTTTTCTTAAGAATAGCACTGTATTCGCTATCTGTTATACCAGACTTAAGTATCTTACCATTACGACGTAACTTATTGTACATACGTCTATTGATCTTTCGTATAACCTTTTTAGTACGCTTACTCTCTATATCCAAACGCAATCTTGTATTCGATACAGCATAATCTCTGTATAATCTATATACAAAGAAGCCCACTATTGAACTTACAGCCACTATAGGTACCAAAATTGATAGCATCTTTAATAATGTATTATTTTTTGTACCTTTATTCTTATTATCCTTCTCAAAACCATCTTCAGCAGGCTTAGTTAACAAATCATCATTTTCATCCCTGCTGGTTGTATCATTTTCAGAAGTAGGTTGTTCTGTTGTTGTTTCAGGTGTTGGTGGTTCTAAAGGTATTGATGGTTGTTCGATTGGGTCATCTTGTGGCTCATCATCTTCATCTAATATTTCACTATTATAACCTCTTGTTACTTCAATAGGAACCCAACCTACTCCTTCAAGGTAAATCTCTACCCATGCATGGGCCATATGATCCTTAACAGTAGCTTTATATACTGTATTACCTTCCTCAGTCTCTTCATCGAAGTCTTTGCTATCTACAACATAACCTGTAGCATATCGAGCCGGCACATCCATATATCTAAGAAGCATTGTGGCTGCACTGGCATAATGCATACAGTATCCTCTCTTGCTGGTCATTAAGAAATACTCAATAGGATCCTCATCCTCAGGCAACTCTGGTGGATATAAGGTGTATGACGTATAATACTCCATCCAATATGCTACCTTATATGCTTTATTAAGTCTATTTACATTTACACTCAAAGCTTCAGAACCATAGCTTGGTAATACATTTATATAGCTAATCTGTTCTGCGACATCCTCCAGTGCATATTCTAAATGCTCAGGCACTTCAGTATACGCTCTCTTAACATAGGTATTGTACCATCTACCCCATTGGTTTTGCTTACCACTTTTTATAATATCATAATATACTTCATAAGAACCGCCGAATTTCCACAATTCTATTTCTAACGAAGATAATGATGCTCTCTTAATAAATAAGCCTTCACCTTTATTAACTATCTTTTTATCTGTAACAGATGCAAAATATGGGATATATGCTCTCTTATCAGATTTATCCATATACTCAATATCTAGCTTAACACCTACACCTTTATCAAGCATACTTTCAATTCTATATGTACCTAAAACATTATCTCCTGTATAACTTGCCAGTTCATTTAGAAAATCCTTTTTGTTTATTCCCTCTTTCTTAAGACTCTTTGTAAGTTGGTCAATATCTTCTGTCCATACACCATTCTTATATGTATTGGCATGAAAGCCCTTCATATATATATCACCATAGTATTTATTAGATAATGTCAACTCCATAATCTTCTCGTTTTTAAATACACGTGGTTCATTAGTTAACTCTGATTTAGTAGGCACATCATTGAATATATCCATTATATCCAATAAACTTCCATTCTTAATATCTTCTATCAAGGTATTTACAGATGCCTTAAACTCTGGAGCACCTGCAAGTAATTCCTTTGCAGGTTTATGACCAAAAGTGGATGACAACAAGCATACTATCATTATCCCTACTGCTACAATTATCCATCCAAAATTACCAATTATTCTACTTATAGCAAAATATCCTGACGTCTGTTGGCTATTTCCTTTTACTCTGCGCGCTTTTACAAACTGAGGCTTATGCCACTTGTTTGCATTGGACATCATAGCGCCTACAAACATCATAAATAGGCTAGTTACTTTAGGTGAGCATCCCACTACCAACACTGCGACAAGTGTTAAAACAGGTATAAGAATATTACCTAGATTAACTCGGACAAGCTTAGCCATCCATAGGCTAAAATATAATAACGCAAAACATATAAAGTCTAAGCTTTCCGTGATACTTGCATCTGTAGCAGCTATAGTAATATCTTCGTTAAAATATTTGTTCCAAAGCTTCATATAATCTGCTGCTATATTAGTAAATCCACCTAAAATATCATTTCCCGGTGAAAAAATATTAAACAATACTAAAAGCACACCCGCTCCAAATACACCTATGTATATACCATATCTTATGCCTCTTCCATAGCATCTTGCAAGCTCCATAACTACACTTATACCTATGCCTACAAGTACCATCGATAATATATGTCCAAAACCAGGTGCCTTGTACTTCAATACATCCACAAGCATCAATCTGGCTGCACATACAAACAAAATAGCACATACAACATCAAGAAGCATCCCCGACCATGCAGGCACGCTTGTGAGAATTCCATATATATTTTGTTCCTCTCGAACTTGTGCTTTATTCCAACGAATTTTTTGTATCTTACTCATTTTTATGTTCCAATCTATCTATTCTCATATGTAAATATCACTTTTGCCAATAAACATTTATAAGACTATCTCTGTATCAGACAATGATTTCTCTAGATTCTTGCTATCAAATACAGAATGTATCTCTTCTCCCTTTCTAAGAGTAAGAGTTTCATCCAAAGATAACTCCCATACATATGTCTCTGCACGGTGCTTCTCCTTGTATCTTAGAACTATATCTTCCTCTGCCTTTACCCACTTTATCTTCATAAACATACCCATAAAGTAGTATAGACTCTCCTCATCATCTACCCTGACACGGACTATATCCTTTACATCAGCGGCATACCATACTATATAGTGGGCACAGCCAGCATCCAACATAGAATAAGATAAACTAACAACACTCTCCATAAATGCCAAACCATTCTTCCTACGAAGCTTCTTATCAGTAGGATCAAACTTTAGGAAAAGTATAACTGGACAAGACTTAGGCAAAGAATGCTCCTTCACCATCAGTTCATCCTCCTTGGCAGTAAGCTTCCAATGAACGTGTTGCAATCTATCACCTGGCATATATTCACGAACTTGAAATAGCTCACTTCTATCCATACCAGGTAAATGCTCATCATACATATCTGACTCACCATAGAAATTCTTTACCATCATACTTAAACGAATGCCTACATCATACATACATGGCATAATCTGCACTCTCTCTGTGCTTTTCGTTTTCATATTTCCACTAAACAGTCCTGTCATATCATAGACACGTAGCTTTGTAAGGTTAATCTCAAAGTTGCCTGCCATACCAAATGTAACATTATGTGTAAATTCATTATTACCCGGCATAACAGAAGATATTTTCATCCAATGCTTATGCTTAACAGCACTAATAGTATCCTCTATAACCACAAGCGCCTTCATTCTCTGTATAGTAATAGGCAGCTTATTAAATATGTTTATCTTTATCATATTTTCCTTGCCTACCTCAGATATGCTGATAGGTGCTTCTATACGAACCTTCAAGAAAAATCTGACTGCGATCATCCATATCAATGATACGACAAAAAGTATTGCCTCCGCGTACATCAGCAATACTACTGCCTCATTATTATACATAAGAGCTACATATAAAGTTATAAAAATTACCCCAAGTAAAATCCCGAAACTACACACCATAATCATCCTTCTGCATATAAGATGCTGGCTGTCTCACCTGTGATAATATCTCCTCAAGCACAGCCTTCTCTGATACATGTGCCACTCTCGCCTTTGTATTAAGTACAATACGATGCTTAGCTACATCCATAAATATATCAACTACATCCTCTGGCAATACATAATCTCTCTCATTAAGATAAGCCCATGCTTTAACCATACGCACACAAGCAACTGAACCTCTAGGACTAAGTCCAAGCTCTATATAAGCATTCTCTCTAGTAGCCTGCGCAAGCATCGCGATATAAGAATATATGGCATCACTTACATACACAGCCTCTACCTCTGCCTTAAGCTTAAGCAACTGCTCCTTAGTAAGCACCGGTTTAACCTCACCAGTAGCCTGTCCACTTCTACCCTTAAGGATATTCACCTCATCCTTAAGCTCTGGATATCCCATACTCATACATATCATAAAACGGTCAAGCTGTGACTCTGGAAGAAGCTGTGTTCCCGCACTACCCTTTGGATTCTGTGTAGCCATAACGATAAAAGGCTCTGGAACTGGACGGCTCTTACCCTCAACAGTAACCATACCTTCCTCCATTACCTCAAGTAACGCCGACTGTGTCTTAGGAGATGTTCTATTGATCTCATCCGCTAGGAATAAGTTGCACATAATAGCTCCCTGATAGTAAACAAACTTGCCTGTCTCCTTCTGATACATATTAAAACCAAGTATATCTGCTGGCATAACATCTGGTGTAAACTGTAGACGATTGTTATCCAGCGACAATGCCTTAGAAAACGATGTAGCAAGCGTAGTCTTACCTACACCTGGCACATCCTCTATCAATATGTGTCCGCCTGCTAATATGGCTGAAAAAGCCTTATATATGCACTCGTCCTTTCCCTTTACTACGTTTCTTATCTCATTAACAACCATGCGTATCTGCATTGATTCATCTCGCCCCATGGTATCCTCCTATATGTATATTTTTTTACTTGTTGCAATATATTACAATTTTATTATATTAAAGTGTACCACATAATAGGTGGATTGGAAATATAAATTTTTTATGGAATATATAGGGAAATGATAAAATGATAAAACTAAAAAATCCTCCTACAATATTTGATACTTCCGTTCTGTAGGAGGATTTGAATTCTGTCATTCAAGATGTGCTTTATTTTTTACGCAACAAGCATTTCATTTATTTTTAGGTATATTTAGCAACTTTCTACAAAAGAGATAATATCGCAGGGCAATAATATGTTGTATTTCGTATTTTATCATCTTTCTTCAGTATTCCTTTATCCACAAATTCTTCTAACATATTATACAAAGTTCCCTTACTTCCTGGAATCACATCCTGTATTTGCTTAGCCTTAAATGCAGGATGTTTGAAAATCTCATCCAGCAACATAATTGCATACTTTGATGTCATATCATTTACACAAACTTCTTTATACTCATTATACCACTCTAGCAATTTTCTCGCTTTCATAGTGTTAATTTCTGCCTGCTGAATTACTCCTTCCAAAAAATACTTAATCCATGTCGCATAATCATTATTTTTTGAAACAGCTGACAGTTTCTCCAAATAACGTGTTCTATCTTTTTCAAAGAATGCACTCATATAAAATGTTGGAACTGGAAGCATATCTCTATAATACAAAAACAACGGAATCAGCAAACGTCCAATTCTTCCATTTCCATCTTTAAATGGATGAATCATCTCAAATTGACAATGAATTAGTGCTGCTTGAACAAGTAAATCAATCTCATCATAATGTATATAATTCTCTAGATTTGCCATATAATCCATTGTTATTTCTGGTGGAAGAGGCGTAAATGTGATTTCATTCGAATTTCCAATATAGTTTTGCTCTGTTTTAAACTCTCCCGGGCTTTTTGTTTGTCCCCTAACATTATCTAATAAAATTCTATGCATTTCCTTTATTAGTCTTACACTTAAAGGGAGTTTTTGTTTCCCTTCCCCTGAGTCGTCTGAAATAGTTGACATTTTGTCTAAAGCATAAAATAATGCATTTCTATAGTTCATTACTTCCTGCATTTCATCTTTTGATACAGAAACTTCATTTCCAGCATCATAATTAATAAAATCCTCAATTGTAGCGTGTGTTCCCTCAAGTTTTGATGAAAGAACTGCTTCTTGAGATACTAAAGGCGAAATTAAAAGCATAGGGTTAATAGTATTTATTAAAAAACCTCTATATGCGCCCATAGCATTATTTGCTCTAGAAATTAACTTGATTATTTCGCAATCATATAATGCCGATGATAATTCTACAGGTAAACGCTCTGGTATATGTGGTTTTGGCACGTTCTTATATTTCTCCTCAAAATTCATTTGCGCATTCCGCCTTTCTCTTTAGTTTACTAATTTGATATTTTTTAGACCAATTTTTCTTTAGTTCAATACTTTTTATAATATTAAACCAAATTACAATTTAGTCTAATTTTGTATCAATTTTTAAACTTAGTATATCACTTAGTTCAAAAAAACGCAAATTTTTTTACTTATTTTTCTAGAACACTTATCATTTTTACCCATACAATCAATTTTATTCCTTCTTCTGTAGAAAAAATCCACTTTCTAACAATTGTTTCTCACCATCCATAATAAATCACCTCATGTATTTACATATTCTTCTTGCATATCCCATCATCCCAATAATTCAATTTCTTCATTTTTTCATATAAATTATCTATCTCGCGTAAAATATTCTCATTGTTCTCTTTCCTATACCTTTCAGTATTCCAAGATACAATCCCATTGTTTTTTACACAATCTTTAAACTCTTTCAAAACTTCAAGATAATTTTCTATGTCTTCATATTGACCCCCAAAGCAATCTCTATAAAGTTTCTTTATCACATCTTCTGAATCTCTCATAAAACTAACATATATATAAGCTTGTTTCTCCAGTCGTTCAGCATGCATTTTTTGTTCATTATAAACGCCTAAAAAGAATACTAAAAAAATAGATGTAAATATACTTGTCTTAAAGTCCCAAAGTAATTCACTTATATTTTTCACCTCACCTATACTTGTTCACCATAAATATGATATAAGTATAAACATTAACCAAAATGGAAACTTATCCATATATTTAATGCCGTAATCTCTTCGAAAGTAACTCCATATATAGTTTCCGATAGCTTATGCATTAGCAAATCTTTATATCCACCAATCAATGTAAAATCTCCCACCTTTATCTAAAAAAGGAGCTCACGCATGAGCTCCTCCGGCTGTGGGCCCCTCAAGCATCCACAGCACAACCACTATCCATAATATATCATCAAAATTAACGACAATCAATAGAATTTACATTTCTATTTTATACCGTACCTGTCACACTCAAAACAGCAACGCCTGGTACTATATTCCACTGACCTGTAATTGGATCCTGAGTAAATGTAGCCGCAGGAACTGTTATAACACCTGCAACTGTCTGGAATACTCCAGTAGCCTCATCATAATTATATTGAGCTGGTGTAGTTAGCACTGTACCATTCAAAGTAACAGTAATATTATCTAGGATAGGATTGAATACATCTGTTATAGTCACATTGTCAGTTGCTACAGCAGGTATATTTCCGATATTCTGGATAGTAAAGGTATAAGTCAACTGTCCATTCTCAGCAACAGTTTCAGGACTAAGACTCTTAGTAATAGAAAGAGTAGCCTCCTCTTCAACTGTCACAGTATCTGTCACCTCTATAGGTGTTGTAAGACCTGAACCTGAAATTTCAACATTATTCACTATAGTTGAGCCAACTGCAAGTGGTGCATATTGATTAACTCTAGCCTCATAAAGAATAATCGCATTACCTCCTGCTGGTACATTTATTCCACTTATAACAAGAGGTGGACCTGCAGTAACCGCAGGTGTAGCCTGTAACACACCATTTACATAATATGCTACTGTATCCGCCTCATAAGTGAGCGGTGTTGCTGTTATACCTCCTACAGTGTAAGCACCTAAATCATCTGTAATAGTCAGATTATTAAATGCTGTAATGCCTGTATTATTAATACTGATAACATAAGTGACAGTATCGCCATAACGATATTGGCTGTCCAGTGAATTCTTAGTTGCCGATAGCACTTCAAGAACTTCACCTGTAACTATATTCGAAGTTGTAATCGTATTGTTATAGGACAATGTTGCCTGATTTGTAAAAATCGCCATATAATATACTCCTTTTTTGTATTACAGTATATTATATGGGGTTAGTGGGTAATGGTGTATGGGACTTGTAGGTTATCTCTTTACTAATGTTAGCTCATATCCTAATGCACTAGCCATGTAAGAGCTGGCATATTTTCTCTTTTTATTTGTTGTTTCATCAAGTGATAATCAATATCTAAATATTAGCCCTATCGGCTAACTTCATCAACTTATCTACAACAGGATGTATCATAGTAGAATCCTCAATCTTATTTATTGCGCAAAGCTTCCTTCCTGCATCCTTACTAGACGCTCCACAATGATATACCTGTTCAGTCTCCAAACCATAATCAAGAACAATCAGCCTATCGTGACAGTCAGGATTTGGCTTAATATGTATTGTAGGATATTGACTATTAAAATCATCTATAACAGTCTGTGTCAAAAAACCATCTCGACCATGACCATTCTCAGTAAATATAATCACTTCAACTCCCTGCTTCTTTTGTGACAGGAGCTGCAATGTCTTTGTATTCACATAATCGTCTACTACATAGATACTAACAGTTGCTTGCTGATATATATCAATATATGCTACATCAGCTTCAAACTTCTGCCCCTTATATATAACAAAATTCTTAAAATCCTTGTCAGATATGAAATTTTCACTTAATGTATCAATACGCTTTTGAATATTCTCGACATTTCTATCTGTCTTTTTCTGTCTATCAGAAACACTTGCCACCTGCATAGACATCTCAGATATCCTGGCCGTAACAATCCGCATCTCCGACTGTGTCACAAACTGTTCATTTTGTTTCATGTAATGACGCATCTCACGAAATGCTCGCATAATAAATATACTTTGCTGCTCTGCAAGCTCGCCACGAAGCACAGTTGCCAACATATAAATGCCTTGTTCGGTGAATGCGTAAGGTAGTGAACGGCTCTTAGTATTATAGTTTGCGGTCGCAAATTGCGACCGCAAATTTTCTAATTCATATTCAGATAGCTGAAACATAAAATCTACAGGAAACCTAGCAATATTTCGCTTGACTTGCTCATTCAAACGTTTTACTTCATACCCATATATCTCTGCCAAATCATAATCCAACATAACCTGTTGCCCTCTTATAAAATACACACGATTACGTATATTTTCCAAATTTAGAATTTCCTTTTTTTCTTCCATAGATGTCCTCCTGTCTTTTGTTTTCTTATAAATAATTGGAATTTAGCATAGATTTCTTCTCTTAAAACATATAAAAATAAACTAAATAGACTAAAAATAAATATAGAAATTATGCTTAGGCACATTGTAGCACGATATATTACTAATCGCAATATTTTTTTAAGTCACAATTTGTGACTAAAAAAGAGGATGCCACAAAGCAACCTCCTTCACCATAAAATCAATATCTAATAACACTTCTTACAAGGTTCATATCCTTGTTCTTGGGCTTCTTCCTCCGTCATCTGCCTGGCCTTCTTTGGATTCATATTGCCACTGTCTACTTAACCGTTGTATCTGCTTCGGTCTTTTTGACTGTAGTCGCAGCTTCGGTTGGTTTAGATGTAGTATCTGCTTCAGTCCTATTCTCGGAAGTTGCTGGGGATTCATCGTCTGTAGATATATGCTCTAACTCATCTCTACTAGTTATCTCATCACAGGCATCTACCACTCCATCTGCATCAAGTGAAGAAAGACTTTAATTTACTCACACGCATATAGTTATCCTCCGTATCTGTATTCATATGTATATCACATCGCTATTGTTATAGGGATATTATATAACAGTTTGGTGAATAATCATCATATTATGTAAAATAAATCCAATTTCTTAGTTTTCTTGATGGAAAGGATGAAAAATAAATAGGATACAAGTACTTAGGGATGAATATACAACCTTACTTCATTGCTATCTCAAGAGAAGAAAGGAATCAAGTGAAATATTTAATTTCTGATATGTACAATCCATATATTACATACGTAGAAAAATACTTCCCTAATGCAGTTTCTGTCGTAGACTCTTTTCATGTTATTCAATGGATTATTCGTTCCATCGACAACTATATAAGACAACTTTTAAAAAAATATCGCCAACGTGACAGAGAATATCAAGATAAACTATCTTTAGAACATCAGCAGCCTATATCACTGCCACCATCGGATGAGGTATATCTTCTCCAAAAATACCGCTGGTTAATACTTGCCAATCAATCTAGCATTCGATACCATAGTGATCCCCGCATAGATTCTCATTTTCATCTACTAATGAATACCTATGATTATGAGGATGCTCTCTTTCGAATAGATCCAAATTTAAAAGATTTTCGAGATTTAAAAGAATTATATATACAGTTCAACTCTCGAAATGGTGGAAATCCTTTGCTTGCCAGAAACGAATTACACGATTTAATTGTCACATATAGAAACTCGCGTTTTGAAATGTTTAGGGATTTTGCTTCATTACTAGAAAAATTTGAAGATCCTATTATTAACTCTTTTATTATGGTTGAAAAAATTGGAAATGGAAGAATTTATGATGCACGTCTTTCTAATGGCCCTATAGAATCCATAAATCGAAAAGTAAAAGATTTAAAACGTATGGGAAGAGGATTCAGGAACTTTGAACACTTCCGCAATAGATTTCTTTTTGCAACAAGGTCAGCGCCTATATTAAACGGTTCTACTGATTATAACCCTGTTACTTATTATGAAGACGATGATTTTTAGGAGGTATCACTATGGAAAACTATTGTGCTTTTAGTAAGAATCATAAATGTATAAAATGGACAGATTATCAAATGACCCTTCATGAACTAGAAGAAGCTGATAGCCTTTGTCATGGAAACTGGATAGAACTCCAACGCAAATCACAGTACATACAGACTCTACAATCAATTTTAGATAATCATTCCATCCTATATCCAATCGAATAATAACTTATCTAATAAAGGGTCTGGCAAAATGCCAGACCCTCTTAACAGACCCTAACGATAGACCCTCAAACCAGACCCTCATTAAGAACCCTCATAAACTATGCTGTTTTTTTAGCCATACCCTCACGACAAACCCTCATAAAGATTGGCAAACCCTCAAAAACATTGATTATCCTGCAATATATGGTCTTAAGTGACCTAAAATTCAATGAGCAGTTGACCTAATTTTGAGTTGACTTATACAACACCGATTCTTAAGTGATTTGTCGTCATATGTCAACCTCCTTGTTTATTTGACGAATGTAAACGGTAATTCATAAGTACCTACACAGTAAGCGCCTAACAATAATGCGTATCCAAAAGCAAATGGGAAATTGGAGTATTTTACTCTAATTTCCCATTTGTGATATTTGCTTTTTTGGAGCATTTTACTCCAATTAGTTTAAACATATATCTTTAACTGCCTTGCTCC
>JBGVKG010000062.1:0-108106 GCA_045123575.1 Lachnospiraceae bacterium | reverse complement strand
ACATCTACAAAGAATGGTTCTATTACATCGGTTCAGGCTGTATACGTTCCTGCCGATGACTTAACAGACCCAGCTCCAGCTACAACATTCGCTCACTTGGATGCAACAACTGTTCTTTCAAGAAGTATCGTTGAGCTTGGTATCTACCCAGCCGTAGACCCACTTGAGTCTACATCACGTATCCTTGACCCACGTATCGTAGGTGAAGAACACTACAAGGTAGCTAGAGGTGTACAGGAAATCCTCCAGAAGTACAAGGAGTTACAGGATATTATCGCAATCCTTGGTATGGATGAGTTATCAGAGGATGATAAGCTTGTAGTATCTAGAGCTAGAAAGGTACAGAGATTCCTTTCACAGCCATTCTTCGTAGCAGGACAGTTCACAGGTCTGGAAGGTAAGTATGTACCTATCAGTGAGACTATTCAGGGCTTCAAGGAGATACTTGAAGGTAAGTATGATGACATACCAGAGACTTATTTCCTCAACTGTGGTGGTATAGAAGACGTTTTAGCAAAGGTTAAATAGGTGAGTGCATATGGCAGATGAGAAATATTTTGACCTAGAGATCATCTCGCCTGAAAGAACCTTTTATAAGGGTCAGGCAAGCTTTTTGGAACTGACCACAAGTGAAGGTGATGTAGGTATCTACAAGAACCACATCCCTATGACTAATGTTATAGTTCCAGGTATTGTCACTATCCATGAGGCAGATGGTATAAAAGAAGCAGCTGTACACTCAGGCTTTATGGTTATCTTACAGGATTCTGTTAAGGTAATGGCAGAGGTGGCTGAATGGCCAGAGGAAATCGACGCTAACCGTGCAACGGAAGCAAAAATCCGTGCAGAACGTCGCCTTAAAGATGGAGGCGCAGGCATCGATTTAGTGCGAGCAGAAGCAGCCCTTAAGCGTTCGCTTACACGTCTCAATCTGGTCGGCAAATAAACTTAAATAAATAATTCATATTATCAGAAGCTTAGTAAAACACTAAGCTTCTTTTATGTCTTGCATCAAAATATATCCCTAACCACTAGCTGTCTACAGATATTTTTTTTATGCTGTTTTCGAGAACGCATATTTCCCTAAGTGCTCTCTTGAAACAAGCCTATTAGCCTATATGCACGGTATGTCAGACAGGGTACTTCAGATGATTTGTGTGAATAGAGGACAGCATTGAGGATTTGCGTGAAATTTTCATAGAGAAAGGCACGAAAAAGCGGTCGCCCGAACCTGTTTGACGAAGCTTGCCCATTAATAGGGCAAGCGAGAAGTTGTGCAGGGCGACCATCTAATAATAAGCTCTTCGTGCCTTTCTCGTATGAAAATACCAAAGACGAAAAAAGCTGTCCTCTTCACACAAACATCTGTAAGTAACCGTGTCTGCCTCGACCGTGCACATAAACGCTTTGTTTCAAGTAGAGCGCGTAAGAAAATTATGCAACCTCTCAAGGCACAAAAAAATATCTGTAGACAGCTTTGTGGTTTGGGGTTTAGCAATGCGGCAAGACATAAAAGAAGCTTGAAACACATGCTTCAAGCTTCTGATAATATGAATTATGTTTTGTTGATTATAAGATGGTTGGACCATCTCCGATTTCTACTACGTAGAATTCTGGTGGGTATCCAATCTGTGTTTGGTAGGCATGACCTACATTTTCTTTGAAAGAGTCTATAGCGTCAGTTTCTACGATGCTGACAGCGCATCCACCGAATCCGGCACCTGTCATACGGGCACCGATAACACCAGGCTGTTTAAGGGCTTCTGCTACAAGGGTATCTAATTCTATGCCTGTTACTTCGTAGTCGTCTCTTAGAGAAATGTGGGAGGCAACCATAAGTTTTCCGAAATCCTGTATATTGTTGTTCTTTAGAGCCTCAACTGCTTGTATAGTTCTTCTGTTTTCGTATACAGCGTGTTTTGCACGTTTTCTACGAATAGGACATTTGATAGCATCCTTGTGTAATTCAAAATCTTCCTCTGATAATTCACCTAAGGTTTTTATGTTTATAACTGTTTGGAGTTCTGACAGAGCCATTTCGCATTCGGCACGTCGCTCATTATATTTTGAATCTCCAAGACCACGCTTTTTGCAAGTGTTCATAATTACAATCTTAGCATTTTCAAGTTTGATAGGAGCATATTCATATGATAAATCTGCTGTATCAAGAAAAATAGCGTGATTGGCATTTCCCATTGCTATGGCAAATTGGTCCATAATACCACAGTTTACACCATTGAAATTATTTTCTGAGAACTGGCAAATAAGTGAGTTTTCGACCATATCGTAACCAAAGTTGTACATATCTTTTAATACAAAGCCTGTAAGAACTTCTATGGACGCAGAGGATGAAAGACCAGAGCCATTAGGAATATTTCCGTAGTAAAGTATATCCATACCATTTGTTACGTTATATCCCTTTTCGCCTAATGCCCATAAAACACCTTTTGGATAATTTGTCCAATTATCTTCTGCTTTGTATGTTAGGCTGTCAATTGAAGTTTCTATTATTCCGATATCCTCAAAATTTAAAGAATAGAAACGAAGGATGTGGTCATCACGTTTTCTTGCAACGGCGTAAGTTCCGATAGTAAGAGCACATGGAAATACATGTCCTCCGTTGTAGTCTGTGTGCTCACCGATAAGATTTACACGTCCTGGTGCAAAGTAAACTTTGACAGAATCATGGTCTCCGAATAGTTCATTGAATTTTGAGACTAATGTATCTTTCATAAAACCTGTCTTTCTCTTCTATATTTTCTTAGAACATGCTATTGCGATTGAACCTGGTCCTATATGACATGAAACACTTAATGATAAGTGGTCAGTTACAATGTGGTCAGCAGGGTAATCTGGATAAATTGCTAAGAACTCATTCTTGAGATTCTCTATTTCTTCTGTATTTTCTGTATGTGCAAAAGAGATCCATACATTATTAACATCGCCACCAAAACGAGTCTCGATATCATTTTGCATAGCCTTTAACATAATGGACTTGGCCTGTGAAATAGTTCTCGCCTTTGCGAAAGCATCCAACTTTTCACCCTGAATCTGAAGAACAGGCTTGAGCTTTAGAATAGTACCTAAAGCAGCAGCGGCTGGAGTGATTCTTCCACCCTTCTTAAGATATTTTAGTGTATCTACCATAATGTAGATACTAGATTCAAACTTTTCTTCTATAAGCTTGTCATGGATTTCCTTGGCAGATAAGCCCTTCTTAGCTAACTCTATGGCATCCATAACAGACTGTCTCTGTGTTACAGATATACGCTGGTTATCTACAACAAAAACCTTGCCGTCATACTCATCATCTCTAGATAATGCAGTAGCTGTACTGCATGAGCCAGACAATCCGCTAGACATAGGGATGTGAATGATTTCGTCATAGCCCTCCTCATTTAAAAGAGTGTTCCATAAGTTCATTACATAATCTGGTGATGGCTGAGTAGTAGATATGTCTGTATCATTAGTTAATTTGTCGTAAAACTCAATTCTATTTAAATTGATATCTTCAAAATATGTTTCTTCGTCTATGATGAAAGGCATAGGTATTACGTGTATACCCAGCTCTTCCGAATGCTTTTGAGATATTCCACTGTTACTGTCTGTTATAATTGCAATCTTTGACATTTTATCCTCCGCTATATATTGTGTGTTTACATCATTCAATACATCAAAATTAGTTTAGCATAAACATATTTGTAAAGCAAGGGAAAACCCTTATAAAAAGCTATATACTTGGATGATATAATCCTAGTATATAGCTTTTTATTTCATTCTGTCCTCAAAAATAGGTTCAACAAATAGCTCGAGAAAAGTGTCATAATTATCTATTTCAATTTTCTTTCCATCATTGTTCTCGCTTTCCTCTGCTTGTACATTAATATTGCAAGTCAGCAATAGCACTAGCGAAATAATTAAAATAGATAAAACGTCTTTGAACTTTCTGTATAAAATATCTCTTATCATACTTTACCTCCCTTAATATACTTCAATAAACTCAACACTCGAAACATCCATTTTTTTCATTTTTATAACGATACATCTTGGACCTGGTTGTGATGCATCACTCAACATAGTAATTTCATGCATATAATTAAATGTTAATTTATTATTATTATTATTTAAAATACTTAGCAAATAACAATCTCTTGAATACACATCTCCCTCTATATGCAACACAACCATTTCTTTATCAAAGTTTACATCCATTGAATTTTCTGTAAATATTTCATTAAACGTCTTTTCGTTTTTTATAATAAAGGTTCTACTCCTCGGTGCATTTTCATCTTTAAAAAATTTTTCAACCCAATTTTCATCATCATATTCTAGTTCGGGATTATAATTTTCATTTCTGTAGTAAGCGCTACTTACTTTATTGTTCTCTATAAATTCTTCTTTTATCCATTCATTTGCATAACTATACATAGTTGCATTATACTGACCCAGTATCCACCAATATACAACTCCTATCCCTAACACTATTCCTGCTATTACACTTAACACTATCTTCTTTTTCATATTGCCATCCTTTTTCTCGTATAAAAAAAGTTGCAACAAAATAATTTTGTTGCAACCGAACTATCATAGTATATATTACCTTAGATCTCTAGCTTTGCGTCCCTACATTTCTATAAGTTTGCCCCTGTTTGTCCTTATCCTTACATAAATATTATCATTAAAAATTATACATGTCAATCCTTTAATATATGATGATATCTTAGGCTTTATAAGTGCAATTTTATATTGTCAGGAGTCTTAACAAATGTTGTGGCACCAGCCTGTATCAATTCGTCTTCATCCCTGAAGCCCCACAGAACTGTAAGCATGTCTATACCTGCATTTAAGCCTGTTGCTACATCTACTTCTGAATCACCTATAAAAATGGCATCTTCCTTTTTTACACAAAGTGCCTCTATAGCTTTGTATATCATATCAGGAGCTGGTTTTCTAGGCACATTTTCCATTTCACCAATAGCTACGTCCATAAGATTAGGGAAGTATTCTTCGGCTAGTTGTCCTACGGCAGAATTGATTTTATTGGAAACAATAGCCATTTTGTAGCCACTTTCTTTTAACTCCTTTAGAAGTGAGAGTATGCCAGCGTATGGTGCTGTTTTATCCTTGGAGTGCATATCGTAATAATGCTTAAAATCTTCTAGTAATCCGTCTAAGACATCTTTAGAAATATTGTCGCCAGCAGCTCTTTTAACAAGATTTGCGATTCCGTTTCCAACAAACTTTCTAGTTTCTTCAAGTGTAATATTTTTCATATTTTTATTAGATAATGCATAATTTACGCTATCCATTAAGTCTTCTAATGTGTTTAAAAGAGTTCCATCAAGGTCCCATATTATAGCTTTGTATTTCATAAGTCCTCCTAAATGTTATATAATATCGGCAAAGAAAGGTAGTACAATAACTGTGATTATACCTGCAACCGCAATTGCTAAGCTACCCATTGCGCCTTCAAGTTCTCCAAGCTCCATAGCTTTGGAAGTACCCATAACGTGTGAGCCAGTTCCCAAGGCCAAGCCTTTAGAAATAGGCTCTTTAATGCGGAATAGTTTAAATATGATTTCGGCAAAAGCACCGCCGATGTTTCCTGTTATGATAATAGATGCTGTTGTTAATGCTACTATGCCACCAAATTCTTCAGATACACTTATACCTATGGCAGTTGTTATAGACTTTGGTAACATGGTTACATACATCTGGTGATCAAAGTTGTATAGCGCGCACATTACAAGAATACTTATGGCACTTACTAGAACACCTGATATAATACCAGCTATTATGGCTATAAAATTTTTCTTCAACATTTCTAATTTCTGGTATAAAGGTATGGCAAGACAAACAGTTGCTGGAGTTAGGAAGTATCTAAGAACAGAAGCTCCTTCATTGTATGTGTCATAATCGATACCTGTAATAATTAAAAAAACGATAATAATGGCAGTAGCAGTTACAAGAGGGGACAAAACGCTTAGATTTGTCTTTTTTCTAACATATAATCCAATCCAGAACGCCACAAGACTTAATGTTACACCAAACATAGTTGAATCTATTAGAAATTCTTTCATACTTAGGCCTCCTTATTGGTAGTTTCTATCGGATTTATTCGGAAATCTTTTCTTTTGGATTGTCTTTTGTTATTAAATCTTATAATCGCTTGTGATACATGACCTGTAACTACCATAACGATAATAGTAGATACCGATGTAATTACAAGAAAAGGAACAAATATAGTTTTAAATAGAGGCCAAGAAGCCATCAGGCTGACAGTTGGCGGGATAAACATAACCGGCAGATTTTCTACAAAAAATTCTGCAGTATCTTTAACGGCTTCTAGCTTAATTATACCAGTCATCAAAACGAAAAGCATTATCACTAGACCATATACACTTGCTGGAATTTTAAATGGTAATAATTCTTTTATACATTCACCTAAAAAGGAGACAATCATAATTATGGCAAATTGTTTAATATATTTCATTAATATACCTCTCTAAAAATGCATATATTTTCTTCAAAATTATAATGCCCCAAATTATTTATGTCTAGTAAAAACATTGTAAATATATAAATAATGTGATACTATATTATTATATTTTGTTTGTGATGGCGCATAGAGAATAAAAATGGAGGAATGGATATGGACAATCGTATTGTTGCACGAGTTCATAAGATACACAAGGGAAGTAGTGCAAGGCTTAAAGAATATTTAGATACGAGAATAGGGGACACTCTAAATGGTGTTAATTCTTGTGATCCTGTTACCAATTTGCTCAGATATGACTTCTTTATTGATAAGGTAAAGGAATACATAGAAAATAATAAAAATGCTAATATGGGACTTGCTATTGTATATTCGGATATAAGATTTTTTAAGTATTTTAATGAAAAATTTGGATACACAGTGGCTAATGGGTTGTTGACACGTTTCGCTGATTCTATAAGAGGGTCAGGAGATACAGGAATAGCTGCGTGTAGAGTTCATTCTGATAATATTGTTTCAGCTGTAGCTTTTGATGCGAGCTGGGATGTAGATGAATTTGTTCAGAGGATTAATCAAAAGAACCGTGAGATAGAAGCAGAGATGCAAAACGTATTTATGAATCACCAGATAATCATAAATACAGGTATTTATATAACGAGAACTACTTACGGAATCGACGCAGAGATAGCTATATCCAATGCGAATCTAGCAAGAAAGCGTGCGAAAACTATAGAGTCACCAGAAGCTGTGTTGTTTTCAGATTCAATGATGAAAGAAATGGTGCAGCAGCTAGAACTGGTACAGAATCTTCCTAATGCTATAGCAGATGAAGAACTTACAGTATATTATCAGCCGAAGATAGAGTGTGGAACTGAAAAGGTTATGGGAGCAGAGGCACTTGTTCGTTGGATTAAACCGGATGGTTCTTTTATATATCCTGACCAGTTTATACCTTTATTTGAGAGTAATGGCCTTATAGTTGAGGTTGATTATTATGTGTATAAGAAAGTGTTTGAATATATTAGACATTGTATAGATGAAGGCTTACCTATTGTACCGATATCTATGAATATATCGAGGACACATCTAGTATCTGATGAGATATTTCAATATATTAAGGATTTGTTTGATAAATATCAGATTCCACCAGAGCTTGTTGAGTTTGAACTTACAGAGAATATATATATGGAAAATATCGACTCAACATTAACTCTTATAAATGACCTCAGAAATATGGGCATTAGGATATCTATGGATGATTTTGGATCGGGTTATTCGTCGTTGAATGTACTTAACAATCTTCCAATTGATGTTTTGAAGCTTGATAGAGTGTTTATGACAAACACATTAAATAATAATCAGCAGATAATTTTGACAAGCATAGTCGAGATGGCAAAAAAACTGAATATATCGGTAATCTGTGAGGGCGTTGAGAATTATTCGCAAAGCAAATTCTTAAGTAACATTGGCTGCGATATGATACAGGGATATTATTATAGCAAGCCTTTATCACAAAAGAATTTTGCATTATATTTGGCTAATCATATGTCTGAAAAAAATTAAAGTATACAAAATAAAAGAGAAAGGAAACGAAGGTTTCCTTTCTCTTTTTTATTGCTCGATTACTGAAGTAAGTCGTCTAAGCTACGTAAGATTGAATTTTTCATAAGTGAATCTAGATTCATTGCTATATGCTTTATTTCATCTATCTTATCTTTTTGATTGTATTTTGCATAAAGGGTTCCCAAAAGCTTGTAATTACCGCTGATATCTGATAAACTATCAATGCCAAAACGAAGAACAATCATAGCTTCGGTGTCAAAACCTAGAGTGTGTAGTCTATCGCCGTAGGCATATATAGTCTGAGCAAAAAGGGTAAAGTTTGAGTCGTATTCATCCAATTCTGCAAGGTTGGCAGCGCCATACATAAATTTGAGGTCGGTTGTTGTTTTCCCAGTAAGATTGAGTATACGCTTGCTAGACAAATCACAGAGTATTTTATTGCACCGTGAGAGTTCCTCGTCATTTATTGGAATGTTGGCAGATAATTCTGGAAGGAGAAGATAGTTTGGTATCTTCACATAATCCAAGTTATCAAGAGATTTACGTCTGACAGAGTTGGCATCCACTTCTCGTTGCCAGAATTGTTCTTTATTAGCTTTTTCGATTTTCGTAGCTTGAGCACGCTTTACTGCGAACCAAGCGAGGAATATTACGAATAAGAAAAAAATAGGATAGTAAAAGTCCATTTTATTATACCTTTCTATAAATATTAGTATATTACTCCCTGTAGGGAGAGAATAGGAGTGTACAATGAATATCTATCAGAAAAAAACTAGAAGAGTATTCACTGCTGTAATAGCTATTATACTTGTATTGGCTATGATTGTACCATTTTTAGCTTATTTACTTTAATAAGATTATAGCATAAAAAATGATGGTAGGGAAGAACTTATGAAATCAGGAAAGATAGCAGAGCCTATACTGAAGCGTTCTGTATTAAAGAAAATTGCATATAAGAGTAAGACGGTGCTAAGTAAGGCAGCAGTAGGTCATGACAGTGCAGTTGTATCCTTAGAGGATAATGTCCAAAAGGGTAATAATCGTATGGTTACAGCTACTGCTACGGTGATAGCTAAGCGAGATTACCATCACAATAGAGCTTTTATAAAGGCTGTAAACAATCTGGCCGTTGTAGGTGCAAAGCCAGCATACGCACAGATATCTATTGTGTTGCCAGAAGGTATGCGCGAGATAAAACTAAAGATGCTTATGGAGGAAATGAGCGACCTTGCGGCGTCTATGAGTGTGCATATTACAGGTGGTCATACGGAAATATCTGATGCAGTAGCCAAGCCTATTGTGACAGTAACGGCCATAGGCTTTGTAGGTACAGAAAATGAAGCGTTGTATGATTACAAGAAAAGTATAAAGGCTGGTTATGACATAGTTATGACTAAAGCTATCGGTCTTGAGGGAACAGCTATTTTGGCAGAAGAGAGAAATGAGGAATTGTTAAAGCGATTTACACCACAGTATGTAGATATAGCCAAGTCATTTATAGATGAGTTATCTATAGTGGATGAGGCTATGGTAGGCATAAAATATGGTGTTGCCGCTATGCACGATATGTCAGAAGGCGGAGTATTCGGAGCGTTATGGGAGCTTGGAGAAGCAGGAAACCATGGACTCAAGGTTGACTTAAAGAAGATTACAGTAAGACAGGAAACCATAGAGTTGACGCATCATTTTGATATCAATCCTTATGTTATGCCATCGTCTGGGTCGCTTCTTATGGTGACAAGTGACGGACAGGGCCTTGTAAAGGCCCTTGAAGAAGCAGGAATATGCGCCGCTATTATAGGAAAGATAACAGAGGACAATGACAGAGTAATAGTAAATGAGGATGAGAAAAGATTTATTGAGCCACCAAGAGGTGCGTAAATCTTGGCAAAGGACGAATATATGTTAAATATAGTATTATTAGAACCAGAAATACCTGCAAATACAGGTAATATCGGAAGAACTTGTTGTGCTACAGGCACAAGATTACATCTAATAGAGCCACTTGGCTTTCAGATTAATGAAAAGGCATTAAAGAGAGCAGGTATGGATTATTGGGACAAGCTTGATGTAGTAGTATATGAAAGTTACAAGGATTTCTGTGAAAAGAATCCAGAAGCAAAAATATATTATGCAACCACAAAGGCACCTAATAAGTATTCCGATGTAAAATATGAACCAGACTGTTTTATAATGTTTGGTAAGGAAAGTGCTGGTATACCAGAACACATCCTTGTAGAAAATCAGGAAACTTGTGTGCGTATACCTATGAATCCGGAGATTCGTTCTTTGAATTTGTCAAATTCTGTAGCCGTAGTACTTTATGAAGCTCTTAGACAGAATGAGTTTATAGGAATGGAGACAGAAGGCCACTTAAGAGATTATGATTGGAAATAGTGACGATGTAACACATAGAAAATGGACTTAGAGATTTCTAAGTCCATTTTTGTATTAATTATTTGAATGTTACAATAGTTACACCTGTATCGCCTTCACCAAATGAGCCTAAACGATATTCGGCCACATATTTCAAACGCTTAAGGTGTGAGTGGACAGCATTCTTTAATGCACCAGTACCACGTCCGTGAACAACTCTTACAGAAGTAAGGTGTGCAAGGTATGCGTCATCAAGATATTTATCCAGTACAGGTATAGCTTCATCTGTTGTCATACCGATGAGGTTTACTTCTGTAGCTATGTTCATACCCTTTGATTTCTTTATCTTACCAGTGCTTGTCTTTTGAATGTTTGGTCCTGTTACTACTGGTTCGTCTATTAATTCAAGGTCACTTATATTGACCTGTGAACGAAGTATACCCATCTGAACAAATAAATCACCCTTACTGTTAGGTACTGTGGAAACAGTTCCATTTAGATTTAAACTAAGAACCTTTACAGCACTACCGATAGTAAAGTCGGATGGTTTGTATGACTTCTTTGGAGTTTTGTTATTCTTTAATACAAGCTTCTTTTCTGTATCAGACATTTTACCGCGTAGCTTGTGACGCTCATTTTCAAGATCAGCAGCTGAGTTGCCTTTTCCCAACTTATTAAATTTGCGGATGGTCTCATCGGCATATGACTTGGCATCTTGCAAAATAGCCATCGCTTCCTCGTTAGCTTCCCTTAAAATGCGTTCACGTCTGTCATCAAGATTTTCAGTTTTTTTCTTAAGCTTAGCTTTAAGGTCTTCGATTTCAGCCTTGTATGCAGAAATCTCGGCTTTCTCTCGCTCTATGGTTATCTTGCTTTCCTCTAAGTCAGTTAAGATGTCCTCGAAAGACTTAGAATCTTCATTTAATCTATTCTTTGCATCTTCTACAATGTATTCTGGTAAGCCAAGCTTTCTTGAAATTGCAAAAGCATTACTCTTGCCCGGTATACCGATAAGAAGCCTATATGTTGGGCTTAAAGTTTCTACATTGAATTCACAACAAGCATTTTCTACGCCTTCTGTAGATAAGGCGAATACCTTTAACTCGCTGTAATGTGTAGTAGTCATAACTTTAACATCCAAGTTGTGCAGGAATGTAAGTATGCTGATAGCTAGAGCAGCACCTTCTACTGGATCAGTTCCAGCACATAGCTCATCGAAAAGTACAAGTGACTTATCATCGGCTTCATCCAATATCTTTATAATATTGGTCATATGAGAAGAAAAGGTACTTAAACTTTGCTCGATGCTTTGTTCATCTCCTATGTCAGCGTAGACTTGATTAAACACAGCTAAAACTGAGCCTTCATCAGCAGGAATGTGTAAACCAGCCTGTCCCATAAGAGTTAAAAGTCCAACGGTTTTTAAAGATACAGTTTTACCACCTGTATTTGGACCAGTTACAACTAGTAGGTTATAGGTATCACCTAATCGAATGTCTGTCGGCACAACCTTTGTCTGATCTAATAGAGGATGTCTAGCACATTTAAGATTTACTATGCCATCGGTATTAAATACTGGTTCTGTGCATTTGAGGCTTTTTGATAATGCAGCTTTTGCAAAGATAAAGTCTAGCTCGCTTAATACTTTGAAGTCTGTGTCTATGGCTTCGATGTATTCTGCACATTTGTTACTAAGGTCTGCCAGTATCTTTTCGATTTCATGCTGTTCCTTTATGGCAAGCTCACTTAATTCATTATTCAATTCAACAACGCTCATAGGCTCTATAAATACAGTTGAGCCAGTTGATGACTGATCATGTACCATACCAGGGAAAGAAGATTTGTATTCTGCTCTGATAGGCAGACAGTAACGGCCATTTCTCATAGTTACCACATTGTCCTGTAGATAAGTGCGGACTGTGGTAGAGTTGACCATAGTGTTTATAACATTGTGTATCTTGCTATTAGCATTTTTGATGCTACGTCTTATAGAACTAAGCTCTGGACTGGCATCATCAGCCACCTCATCCTCTGATATAAGACAACGTTTAAGTTCATTGTTAAGTGGGGATAATGGCTCTAATGCTTGAAAATATTCCGCTAAGGAGTCCTCGTAAACAGCATCACCCTCCAATATGCTATCATCTACGCTATTACCTGATATGCTTAAGTTATCAGATACTTTGGCTAAAGGCTTGATGCGAAGAGCTACGTTTAATACAGAAGAAATGTCTAATAGTTCTTTTTGTGATAAGGTACTGCCGATTTCTAAACGCTTTAAGCTATGTCTGATATCTCTTGTACCAGAGAAGGATACAGAGCCTTTTTTCCATAAGCGTGAAAGGGCATCGCTTGTTTCTTTTTGAGATTTTCTTATATCGTTTATATTATTAACAGGCACTAAATTTTTACACTTATCCTGTCCTAGTGGAGATGTGGCAAAGCCAGTTAATTTATCTATAATTTTATAGTATTCCAGTGTTTTTAAGGTTTTGGATTTCATATTTAAAAATTGCTCCAATCTATTTACATTTAAGTCTAATATACATTATAATAGTGGAAAATTCAATTAAACTAAGCGAATAATCGCGAAAAAATAGGATACATATTATTGGAAAAACATGTTTTAGAAAGGATAAAGCCCTAGGGCTTGGTAAAGGATATGAAATACATAGAAACATTTAGAGAAGGCGACAAGGTATCGGATATATATTTATGTAAGCAGAAGACATCTGCTGTGACAAAGAATGGAAAGCCATACGATTCAGCTATACTGCAGGATAAGACAGGTACAGTGGATGCCAAAATATGGGACCCAAATTCTTTGGGAATAGATGATTTTGATGCGCTGGATTATGTAGAGATAGTGGCAGATGTTGTAGTGTTCAACGGTGCTACACAGCTTAATGTTAAGAGAGTAAGAAAGGTGTCAGAGGGTGAATATGACCCTAAGGAGTATCTGCCTGTATCAGATAAGAACCTTGATGAGATGTTTGCGGAGCTACTTAAGTATGTAGGCTCTGTTAAGAATACATATTTAAAAGCATTATTGCAGAAGTTCTTTGTGGAAGATGTAGATTTTGCAAAGGCCTTTAAGCAGCACTCGGCAGCTAAGTCAGTGCATCATGGCTTTATAGGTGGATTATTAGAGCATAGCTTATCTGTTACAAAAATGTGTGATTTCTACTGCACACAGTATCCATTATTAAATAGAGATTTGTTGCTTACAGCAGCAATGCTTCACGATATGGGAAAGGTGTTTGAACTTTCAAGCTTCCCTATCAATGACTACACAGACGAGGGACAGCTCATAGGACATATAGTTATAGGCTCAGAGAAGGTAAGTATAGCAGCAGCTACAATCGAAGGCTTCCCGGTTAAGCTTCTTAATGAGCTGAAGCATTGTATATTGGCCCATCACGGAGAGCTTGAATACGGCTCGCCTAAGAAACCTGCGCTTATGGAGGCAGTAGCCCTTAGTTTCGCAGATAATACAGATGCCAAGATGCAGACTATGAAAGAATTATTTGCAAGCGCTCAGCCAGCAGAAGGAACAGAGTGGCTTGGCTTCAACAGATTGTTTGATAGTAATATCAGAAAGACATCGAAGTAATTTAATCTTGTTTACTAAGTTGATTTAAAATGGCTTGGATATATGGTCATATAGAGTTATAGAGAAAAGTATAAAAAGATAGAAAGGTCCTTTGACTATGGTTAGGAAGAACGAGGAATACATCATCACCATAGAAGATATGGGTAGTGAAGGCGAAGGTGTTGGCAAAGTAGATGGATTTACTTTGTTTGTGAAAGATGCCCTGCCGGGAGATGTAGTTAGAGTAAAGGTAATAAAGGAAGGTAAGACATACGGCTATGGAAGAATGATGGAGGTTATTACACCTTCAGAGTACAGAGTGGCAGCAGTGTGCCCTGTAGCAAGACAATGTGGTGGTTGTCAGATACAGGAAATGTCTTATGAGGCGCAGCTTGCGTTTAAGGAAAAGAAGGTGCAAAACAACCTAGAGCGTATAGGTAGGTTATCGCCATCTGATTACGAAATGTGCACTATCATAGGCATGGAGGAACCATGGCATTATAGAAATAAAGCACAGTTCCCTGTAGGAACAGACAAGGAAGGCAATATTATAATAGGCTTCTATGCAGGCAGAACACACAGTATCATACCTTGTGAAGACTGTGTTATAGGGGATGCTATAAATAAGCGAATACTTGAGATAATAAAAGACCATATGAAAGAGTATGGCATACAGCCATACAACGAGGAGAATCATACAGGTCTAGTTCGTCATATCCTTATACGTAAAGGATTTACCACAGGGCAGATAATGGTATGTATCGTCATAAATGGAATGGAGTTTAAGTGTAGTAAGGAGCTGGTAGAGAAGCTAACTAAGATAGAGGGAATGACCAGTGTGTCTCTCAATATCAATAGAGAAAAAAGTAATGTTATAATGGGAAAAACAGTTATAGACCTATATGGCGAAGGATATATCACAGACTATATAGGAGATGTACAGTTTAGAATATCTCCATTGTCATTCTATCAGGTGAATCCTATACAGACAAAGGAATTGTATGGTAAGGCGTTGGAGTTTGCTGGCTTAACTGGTAATGAGACAGTATGGGATATGTACTGTGGAGTGGGTACTATATCTTTATTCCTTGCCAAGTCTGCAAGAAAGGTATACGGCGTAGAGATAGTGCCAGAAGCTATAGAGGATGCCAGAAAGAATGCTAAGTTAAACGGCATAGAAAATGCAGAATTCTTCGTAGGTAAGGCGGAAGAGGTGGTGCCTAAGATGTACAAGGAGTATGGCTTAGGTGCAGATGTGGTAGTAGTAGACCCGCCTAGAAAGGGCTGCGACGAAAAGCTTCTTGAGACTATGATTTCTATGAGTCCAAAGCGTATTGTATATGTGAGTTGTGATTCTGCTACATTGGCAAGAGATGTGAATTATTTAGGTGAGCATGGGTATAAGGTAGAGAAGGTACAGCCAGTGGATATGTTCGCACATAGTTTTCATGTGGAGACAGTGATTTTGATGTCAAGGAAAGATAAGTAAAATTAAGAAAATGGCGTATTTCCGGGCTTTTTCGGAGGTTAGGATGAAAAGCCTAACTGATGAAAAGGCTCGGATTTTTATTTTGCAGGATGGATATGTCGCTAGAATTGATGGTTGGGTAGGCTGATTGGATAGTGGGTATCTGAGGCTGTGGATTGGCTGCAGGAGGGAGAACAAGACAATGAAATTTGAAAAAAATATTTTTGAATTAGATAAGCCGCATACTGTGAAATTTAATCTAGTAGGTGCAAAACTTCCAAATACAAATGATTTGTATTTCAGATCAAAACAACATGAATTAGTAGAGCAATATTCTGCGGCAAGAATATTTTTAAATGAAACTGAAACAGATGATTGGAATCATTGGTTTAATCCTGTAGATGATAAGCAAGCAGAGAAAGCATTTCATTTAATATTCAGATCTCATTTTTATGAGACGGCACTATTTTATTATAATGCTGTAGTAGATATATCATGGACATTGTGCTATGTTGCTGTTGAATTTGCATGTAGTAGAAAGGGGACTCGAGTTAGCATATCAGGTATGAAATCGATAGAAGAAGCAGCAGAATTATTGAGAAGTGCAGAAAGAAATGTTACCTCACCAACAGCGGAAGAAAATCCATTTGAGTATTTGAAAATGATGTGCCCTGACTTTGCACCTGCAATTGATTTAATAATAGAATTTTGGAATGGTTTTTCATCAACTGAAATTAGAAAACGTTATAATTTTTGTAAACATAAAGGACGCCCAGTATATGACGAGATTGAAGAACTCATGCCTGGTAAACTAATGGGAATATTTGTTGAAGATAGGGAGATGGGAGAAGTAACGCAAATCGCTTCAGATATTAGTGATGTAAAATACTCTTTTTCATTGGAAGAAGCTATTAATGAGCTACAACAATTTGATGATAATGTTTTATATCCATATCTAGAGAGATTGATACAAACAATTGAGGATATATTAGAACCATCACCAATGATATTTTAGTTAATGGAGGCTTATTATGATGACGGATGAAGAATTGTATGCAAAACAGTGGAATGTAAGTGCAGAATATTTTTATGAAAAAGGTTATTATACCTGGATGGCAGAAAAATTGGCCGATTACAATGTAGTGTTGGAAATAGGTTGTGGAACTGGTTATAGTACATTAGCTTTAATTGAGAAAGGCTATAAGGTAATTGCAGTCGATAAAAATGAAGAGTGTATTACGAAAGCAAAAAGCTTAATTATAGAAAAAGGTTATACTGATGATAATGTTGTTTTTATCCTGAGCGATATTGCAATAGATAGTGAACGACAGAATATGATGGTTTCATACGATTTTGATGTAGTGGTATGTTGGAATGTTGGTTCTTTCTGGAATAGGCAAATGATAGAACATTATCTTCCTTATATGCTTGAGTATGGGTTAAATAGACAGCAGATAGCTGCTAATCCAGAATCGTCTTATTCAGAATTAATAATTTGGGATACATGTCGTGTGGCTGCTGAAAAAGGAGTTGCAGCACATATAGTTGATAGAGGGGCAGAGGTTATTGATGAAAGCACAGATCCATATTATCATCTGCTAAAGGATGAGTTTAATTTTCATGAGATAAAATATGATACCCAAAGAGCTGATTCTATCTCTAGTGGAGGAAGAATGCTTGTAACTAACGGGATTGTAAATAGTGAGAACAAAGTAGATATAGTATTTGTTTCAGTACTTTATAAATAAGAAAACCTCACGCCTAATATGGTTTTCAGGTGTGAGGCTTGTGTAGTTATAGATGTAATCTATGACGATATCTCCACCATCATCCCAGATTTAAACTCAACGCACACTTTATCATCATACACCACAATTCTCTCGACCATTCTTTTGACCAGAGATTCGTCAAATTCGGTTAGTTCGGTGGATTGAGATTTGATGAAATCGTAGAGCTCTTTGAGTCTGTTGACCTGGTCATCGCGGGTGGCACCGTCGGTGAGGGTCTTTTGCTTAAGTTCGCGGTAGTGGAAGATTTCTTCTGCGATGGAATTGTATTCTTCCTTGTTGTTGGCTTTGTTGATGAGTTCTTTCTGAAGTTCCAGAAGGTGCTTATCAATTTCAATTTCTGAAATGGCAGCAGACTCTTTGACTACCTGAGCAATGTGGTTTTGCAGTACTTTCAAATAATCTTTTTTGGAAGCGAATATTTGGTTAATAGCCTGGATAACAATGCTCTTTAATTCTTCTTCGTTTACAGTTCTAGCTGTACAAGGGATGGTGCTGCGTGAACGGTCAAGGCGGCTGGAACAGCGCCATACAATAGATTTACAACCGTGGTTATTCCAATGGATTCTTCGGAAGAAATCTTCGCAGATTCCACAGATAACCATCTTAGAAAATACATGGTTGGAAGTGTAGGAGCAAGCTCTACCATTATGGTCTTTCTTAATGCCGCGTCTTCTTACAAGTTCTTCCTGTACCAGTAGGAATATATCTTTTGGAATAATGGCTTCGTGGTCATTCTCGACATAATATTGAGGGGCGGAACCATTATTTTTTATTCTTGTTTTTGTGAGGAAATCCGTTGTAATTGTTTTCTGTAAAAGCGCATCACCCATATATTTTTCATTTTGAAGAATTTTATTTATGGTGCTTGTATGCCATCGTTTTCCACCTGCGCCGGTGAGTAATCCATCGGCTTCAAGTCCGGCGGCAATCTTATCCATGCTAGAGCCTTCGAGGTATTCACGGTAGATTCGTTTTACAGTTTCTGCTTGTTCAGGGTCGATGATAAGATTACCTTCTGCATCCTTGGTATAGCCTAAGAAACGATTGTGGTTTACCTGAACCTTACCTTGTTGGTAGCGGTATTGAATACCCATTTTTACATTTTGACTGAGGGATTGTGATTCCTGTTGTGCGAGCGAAGCCATAATGGTTATAAGGACTTCGCCCTTAGCATCTAAAGTATTGATATTCTCTTTTTCAAAAAATACAGGGATATTCTTTTCTTTGAGATGTCTAATATACTTTAGGCAATCAAGTGTATTTCTGGCGAATCGGCTGATGGATTTGGTGATAATCATATCGATGTTGCCGGCATCACATTCTGCAATCATGCGATTAAATTCTTCGCGCTTTTTCGTGTTGGTTCCAGAAATACCATCATCAGCAAATATACCTGCGAGAGTCCATTCTGGATGGCTCTTGATATATTCTGTATAATGCTCAATCTGAGCTTCGTAGCTAGTAGCTTGCTCATCGCTGTCTGTACTGACACGGCAATACGCTGCGACACGAAGCTTTGGCTTTTCGCTTTGTTTTATATTATTTCCGACTTGTGGCTTTGCCGGAATTACCATAACGTTTGCCATTATAACACCTCGCTTTCGATAAGACTGTAGATGTATTCTGCCTGCTTAAATGGATCAGGGAAATTATCATCAGCCTTCTTTATAGAAAAATGTGTAGGTGCGTATTTGGTTGATACTTTTGGAATCTTATTAGTGCGTCCTAATTTATCTGCGCGTTTATGAAGTTCCTGCGCAGCAAGTGTAAATGTATTTTTATCAATGATGGATGGATAGAAGTCATCGCCAATGTAATGAGCATTGGTAAGTAATCTCTTTGCAGTGCCATGATATGTTTCAATACCTGCATTTTTAGCTGCATCTGTAAGTGACATGCCAGCTAGGTAATTCTTGTATAAGCATCTGATTTTTGTGGCAGCGGTTTCGTCAATAACTGCAATGCCATCTGTGATTGTATATCCGTATGGTGTGTGTCCCATAGTGTCACATCCTTTCTCTTAGTAATAATCCACATTTAAGTTCAAAGCCAATTTCATCTCTTGAGAACACTATGATTCGTTTTACAAATTGCTTAAATAAACCTTCATCGTATTCTGTGAGCACGGAAGAACGCTTGACAAAATGCAGAAGTGAAGTGAGTTCTGTAAGTCTTGCATTTCCTTCGAGAACATTTAAGGAAAGAGATTCTTTTTCGACTTTATAGTTCTCGGCTTGCAGGGAAAGAGCATTACATTCTCGATTGAAGAGCACCTGGTCTATATAGCCCTGTGCCATCAATTTGGTTAAGGTCTCTTTCTGTTCGGCATTTTGAAATAGTAGGATTTCCAACTCTCTAATGCGGTTTATATTATCCTCTGCACAGCTATCGTTAAGTGTTTCGTATAAAGGCTTTAGCACATAACGATGTCCGTAAATCAACTTATTCATCATTGTTGTAAAAGCGCATTTTATATCATCATCCCGAATGTAAAGCATGGTGCATTTACTTGGATTTTCGAGGTGAGTATTACAGCACCAGGCGACATATTTGCTTTTGGTAGAAGAGTGGATTCTTCGCTTGAAACTGTTATTACATTCAGTGCAAATGATATTCCCGGAAAAGGCATATCTGTTTTGATATTTTATGCTGCCTTTAGAAATACCTTTTTCTGTAGCATGTTGATGCAGTAGAGAAGAAACCTTTTCAAAATCTTCGTGGCTAATAATTGCCTCATGGTGATCTGTCATCATATATTGGTCTTTTTGACCTGTGTTGGTATGACGGTTGAAATTACAATCCGTATAGGTCTTTTGGAAAATGACATCGCCAGTATATTTCTCATTGGTGAGAATGCCACGAACGGAAGTGCCAGTCCAGCGTCCGCCTTTCTTGGTAGGTACGCATTCGTTATTTAATGCAGTTGCAATAGCTTGTGTTCCTATGCCGGCAAGAGCATCGGAGAATATTCTTTTTACAACAGCAGCCTGCTCAGAAATAATAACCATATTTTCGCCATCCCAAGTATAACCATAAGGTGGATAGCTGATTTTGTAAGTGCAATCCATGAAACGTTTCTGTATGCCCCATTTGTTATTTTGAGAAATGGATACAGATTCTTCCTCGGCCATGCTACTTAAAATGGATAGGAATAATTCGCTTTCCATTGAACCGGTGTTGATATTTTCCTTTTCAAAAAATACAGGAATATTCATATCAAGAAGTTTCCTCACAAGTTCAAGGCAGTCAGTTGTTTTTCTGGAAAAACGGCTAATGGACTTGGTAATGATAAAATCGATAAGTCCGCGCTCGCAGTCTGCAATCATACGATTGAGTTCTGTACGTTTTTCAGTTTTTGTGCCTGTGATACCTTCATCGTAGTAGATGCCGGCATATTCCCAGTCTTTTCGGCTGGTGATATAAGTCTCGTAATGTTTCCTTTGGGCATCGAGACTTTCGAGCTGGGCGCTGTTGTCCGTTGATACACGACAATAGGCTGCAACTCTTAGTTTGGTTTGCGATTGCGGTGATACATTTTCTGCAATCTTAGTTACTTTCTTCATCTAATTCGCCTCCTTTTGTAGTGTCACATATTACCTCTTCATTTGGTGGATAGCAACGAAGAACGGGCATGATATCCGCCAGAAATGGTGAGAAATATAGGCGATTTAAAGAAGTTATTTTGTTATATTCTGACAAGGAAATAAGTCCAGAAGAAAGAAGAGAATCTGTGATTTTCTGGGCGCGATAATAGTCAAATTCATTTTCTGTATTAATAAACATTGTATAGGTCTCCCTTCGAGTAAGATTCCCTCGGATTGACCATGATTGGCGCGCAGGGATTGATAATCCCTACTATTTGACTATTTTTGACTTTGATTTACGATAGATTGACTCTGATTTTTACTTTGATTCTAATTTGATGCATTTTACAGCTTCAGGAAGCATAAGTTTGGCATCCACACGTTCGGTGACAGTGTATCCTACAAATCCACGGTCAGCGAATCGTTCTACAAGACGTTTCATGGTACGCTTGCCTCTTTCTGCAATCCAGAGATAACTGAAATCACCGTAGAGAACAGGAGTGTCACAGAGATTTGCTTCTGGATCTTCACTGTTTAATGCATCCGTAACATATACAGGAGTGCCTAATAACTGGTCAGGTGTATTGTCATTAAGATTGCTTGTCCAAGCAGGGCGGCCATTATATGTTTTAATCTTTCTAAGGCGAAGATAAGCATCGGTTGACATGATATATACCGCATTTTTACGGTACGGAGTTTTTACAGAATAGTAAAGGTCAATCATATCATCTAAAGTGAGTTCATCAATAGATGCGACCTTGCGTGCAACATCTGCCTGATATGCAATGCCAGTAGGCTTGCCATTGCCATCACCATTGAAGAATGCATATTCTTCAGCAATACCAAGTCTTTCGCCAAAAGATTCCTTGATGTAGGATTCGAGGTCAATGCCGGAATCTTCGAGCATTTCGTCTGAAACTAAGATTGCATCACCAAGTTTATAGGCATCGATAACAATCTGTCCGAATGTCTCATCACCGAAATCAAATGAGCCACCTTCCTGTACCCAGGATGCTGCCGCATGTGAGTTGACAGTAGGAATTTTGAGACGGTGAGTAGTACTGATAGTTGTAGCAAGTCCGCGAAGGATGCTCTTTTCGGAAAGTGCCTGTACAAGTTCTTTATCGTAGCTATCTGGAACAAGATATCCACCAGCACCATCGCTGCCTTCCTTAAGTTCATTGGTTGGCATGCCTGTGTGCAAGTGGTCAAAGAATGCCTTTCTGTAGGCTGTGTCATCTTTAGCCTTTTTAGTAGTGTCGGCCTTTGTGCCATTAAATTCTTCCGCCATTTTGTCGAGGCGTGCCTTTAATGTATCAACAGTTGTGTAAATGTTTGTAATCATTTTTCTTTTCCTCCATATAATTAATATCTGTGGGCTTCGCGTGCGCGAAGGAGTCTTTCCATCGCATCGTCCTGTGGAGATGGCCCAGAGAAATCCACAGAACAGTTTTCTTTCACAATCTGGTAAATCTGAAACCATGCAGCATTTGCCTGCTTCATATATTCTCTTGCCATAGTTACATATGGAGAGGATGTTACAGTTCCAGTTGGCTTTTTTGCTAAGAAACCAAATTGTGTGATTGCTTCTTCGCATTGAATCCAACGAGCAACTGACATTGCATAGGATTCAATCTGTTGACTGGTTACGATGTGGTCACACTTGCGTTCATGGAGCCAACTCCAAGTTTCCTTGAATATTTCTTCTGCGCAGGTGATAGTTCCATCTTTCTGAGTTGCTTTTAAATAATCTTTGACTGGTGGCATTTCAACGCCCTGTAGCGCTTCTGTAGTATCACTAAAATCCATAACAGTAAGCTTACGTCCGCCGGGATTACCATTGGCATATTTTTCTGTCACAGCTTTAGGCTTTCTGCCTGCGCCGGGTCTTTGTCCGCCACGAGTTGTACCATCTTTTGACATGAGAGTTCCTCCATTTTTGTTTGATTTTTAGTTTTTTTACCTTTGAATTCGCAATTTTTGTACATCGTACCCGGTCATCGTTTTCCAAGTAGTTGTTCGTAGGGATAAATAGGGCCCCTAGGGTCTAGCAATTGCTGGTTCAAAGGTAAATATGATAGTAATTACAATGATTTATACTTTTCATACAAACCATCAACGACATTACCAATGTCATCTTGAGAAACACGAAATACTTTCTCAACGATGTGTTGCTTGTCTTTCCATACATAGAGATTAGCCTTGCGCTTGTGACTGGAAGTATTGACACCGCTGATTTCTACATCGTAGCCATTTCCGAAATCTCTACGGATAACATGCTCGAGGTCGATAATCGTAATTTCATACTTATCACCAAGCTGTCTGCGAAGCTCTCTCAAATGCTGGCATACTGGTTGCATACGCATAAGAGTAGTCCTCCTTTCGTGGTTAGTATTCTATTGTCACCTTTTGGGATTGTTGTCTAAGATTGTCTGAGTTTGACTCTGATTGACTCTGATTTGAATTTTTACGAATGATTGACTCTGAATTTCATGAATGCACCAATTGTATAGGTGCGGGAAAGTGTCCGTTGTGTCACGTGTCCACCAATGATAAGAATTATTATAAATAAAAGATATATGGTTTCATTTCTTTTATTTGTGTTATTCTTATACAGTAAGGACAAAGGACTGAAAGGACACCTATCAATCCTTACCTTGATAGAGATATGGATTGACAAGATATATGGATGCGGGACGCCTTCCTTTGCCGGAGTAGGTGTCGCTGTCCTTTAATGCGATATAGCCATATTCTGCCAAGTGGTCAAGAACCGGCTGTACATCCTCTACCTTCTTAAGAGAGCGGCAGAGTCGCATGATGTCTCGTCTTGTAAATTCAGTAAGTCTTGCGGACGTTACTGCATTTAATACATATTTACATTGTTTTACAACATTATCAGCACCCATAAGAGAGAATGCTGCTTTGGCATGCTCCAGATAGTATCTTCCAATGCGAATAGCATTGTTCATGATTTCACCACTGATTACAAGTGGTTCTGGTTCATCGAGAAAATCGTGACTTCTATATACAGAAGCTCTGCAAAGAAGAGCTGCGATTCGAGCGGTGTTACCAACAAGCTTACCAACCCAGTCGCAGATGTCTGCGTATTCATTAGTTAGTTTAGGTTCAAGTTCATCCGCAAATGAAGCGAGTGCTGCATCAGCTTCCGGGGATAGTGTGATAATCTCGGGTGTTTCAGGATACTCATCCTCTAACATATTGCGGATGACAGCTTCGTAGCGCTTGGCAACATCTTCTGGAACGGGAGTGGAGTAATACTTCCTGCGACCTACATTGGACTTAGGCATACAGTAAAGAAATCTTGCTGTAAGACCGCGCCCGCGAAATGTGTTGTTGGCCATAAGACCGGAAAGGACGCTTGGCTGAACCATAAGCATAAGTGTGAGAGTTGGATTCATAACAGTAATGCTATTTCTTCCAATACGATCTACACGAAGGGCATCACCCGAATATCCTTTTAGAATAACGTCGATATTTACATTCTTGGTATAAATACCAGAAAGAATATCGAAGATTCCACCTTCGGATGAAATGATAGCTGCGCGGCCATCGTTTTCTGCTAAGACAGAAGCTATCTTTTCGGTTGTAATATCATCTGTGTATAATCTCAATGGTTTTACCTCGTGAAAATCGGTGATTTCCTTTGCTATTTTATCCAACTCGGACATTTCAGCTTTGCCTTTTGCAACCATGTCTTCAATGGTTTTCTGCCTCTTTTCAAGAACACGCAGTCTTGTTTTGCTTTGTTCAATTGCATAAGCGTTTTTCATATTTTCTTCGGCTTCATAATTATCAATAGGATAAGTACCTCCACTAAGGGACGCTGACTTCCTTTCGGATGGTGGTAGGATAACATCACAATATATATTAGTGTTTTCTCTCCATCCGGGTTTCGGCTGCACCTGCGCTTTTCCCTGATTGCTAACACTGAGTACTGCTAGTGATATAGTAGCCGTCATGTCCACCGGAGTTTGATTCTGCTCGGATAGAGCAACAACGTAATCGCCAACATCAGATGGTAATGCATCTATTGGGAAATCTGGAACTTCGATGTTATCGAATGGAATTGGCACTTCCCATTGTGGCTCTTTGTTTCCATTGTATTCTTCGGGACTTATATAATTTGGATTTGTGGCAATCGCATTTTTATAATACTTGCGAGCACTACCTAAAATTGTATGAAGTTCCTCGTATTCAAGTCTTGGGATGCATTTTTCTGCTTCTGCATAATATTTAGTTGTCATTTCTTCTGTATCGCCATAGCGCTTTAGTAAGCATACAGCCTTTCGATACATGGTTTTGTTGCGAGTACCCTCGTGGATTTCTTCATCCATATTGGCGAAGGCTTCTTCCTTGGATTCTAACATATGTAAGTAATCAGTGATGGTAAGAGAACCATCTTGGATGAAAACCTCCGTGTCAGGATTTCCAAAGAAAAATCTTGCACCGTCCATTGCGTTGGTATCATATATTGGAAAATCTGCTTGAATCCTTTGGATGAGAGCAGTGTATTCCGTGACCGAGGATAAGGTATGGCCGACATAGAATACAATATGATAACGGGGACGAGGGGATTTACCATCTTTCCACTGCATATGATGTCTGCTAGTAGTGATAATTAGCTTTACACCAGGATACTTATTAAAAATATCCTCGGCTGTGAACCAATTTTCTTCATTATCAGAATGATCATTATCACAATCGGCTGTGATAACATCTGCGCCGATGTAGTTTGTGCCACTTCGCTGATTATCCTTAAATGAGATAAAAGTGTGGTCATGGCTTATGGCTTTAATAAGTGTAGCAATATCCGGTGGATTAACCACGATAGGATATTTGATGTTCTTAGCATTGCCACAGCAATCTGCTTGGTAGATGGTAAGAGGGAAAGGTAAATTAGTGTTTTCCTTCACTGGCTTCACCTCCCTTGGATTCCTGCGTTAACCATTCATGAAAGCGGTCAACCGGAATAAGGATGCGAGTTCCTATTCGAATGGTGGGAAAGTTAGGCTCATGAACAAGCTGATAAGCCTTGGTTAAGCCGATTCCTAACTCTGCTGCCATCTCAGGAACACTGATTGTTGGTTTCTGCATGTAATGATTCCTCCTTCTTTGTTTTATTACTAAAGTAATGATATTAGCATACTTTGATAGTGCTAGTATATATTACCGTTCATTACCTGTCAATACTAAAAGTTTGCAAAAATAATTATTTTTGTTGACAAAGTGATGAAATTGGCATACTTTAATATAGAAGGAAGGTGAAAAATCATGACAATGGGTGAAAGAATTAAGGAACTTCGTAAAGAAAATGGCATGACGCAGACTGCACTTGCAGAGGCACTTGGTATAACAAAGGGTACGGTATCTACTTGGGAGACCGATACCAGAACTCCTGGATTTGAAACATTAAGTAAGATGAGTGATATATTCCAGAGGCGTATCGAATATATTATGGGAAAAACAGATGATGCATCTGCGCCTGTAATGGATGAAGCTACTATGGAAGATTTGGCTTTGTCACAGGTGGAAGATGACCTTACAGAATATGCATTAAAATATGCTAGACTTGATCAGTTCGGAAGAGAGGCTGTGGAGGCAGTTATCAGAGCTGAATATAATAGATGTAGAAGTCAGAACGAGTTGGCTGAAGCGGGTGTGTATTTTGGAAAGATATCCACTAGAAGAAAGAATGAAGAATAGAATATAGGTGATGATAACCGTCTTGTGCAGGAGTAAATTCTGGGTGCAAGGCGGTATTTTTATGCAAAAGTAATTTCGAGAACTCAAAAGTTATAATTGTAAATTAGAAAAGAATGGTGTATAATATTATGCAGTATTATAGGCTATTTTGACGTGAGAAATATGGAGGAAAATGACATGTCAGAAACTCAAATTAAAATAACATATAAACCTTTATGGAAGATGCTCATAGATCGTGAAATGAGTAAAACAGACTTAAGAAAAAAGACACAGATTGCACCAAGTACATTTACAAAAATGAATAATGACCAGCAGGTATCAATGGATGTATTGGCACGTATATGTGTGGAATTAAATTGTGGATTTGATGATATTGTGCAGATAGAGTCCGTAAAAAAGGACAGTTAATCTGATAGAGTATAGATGGGGTAGTGAAATCCAGAAAGGAAGATGCTATGTTACCGGAAGAAAAAGCACGTGTGAAAATCGATAAACAGCTAAGAAATGCCGGCTGGGATATCATTTCAAGAAATGAATATTTGCCTAACAGCACGACTGCTGTAAAGGAAGCTTTGATGGTTGGTAATACGGAAAGTGATTATCTTCTGTTTGTTGATGGAAAAGCAATTGCAGTTGTAGAGGCAAAAAGAGAAGAAAATCCGTTAGGTGATGAAGTAAAGAAACAGGCTGAGGATTATGCGGTATCACCACAGACTTGGTATGCGCTGTGGTTTGAAAAACTGATTCCATTAGTGTATATGGCCAATGGAAATAAAATATATTTCAAAAATATGCTTGTGGAAGATAGTGAATATGAAGAACTGTCACAGATGCACTCTCCAAAGAAGATGCTTCAGATAATTGGAAAGAAGTCTGAGTACGGAGCCCTTCCATTACTTGAGAAGCGAGGACTTCGTGACTGTCAGTATAAGGCTGAGACTAAATTGGAAGAATCCTTGAAGCTGGGAAATAAGAAGAATTTGGCAGTGTTAGCTACAGGTTCAGGTAAGACATATCTTGCCTGTTTAGCTTCATATAGATTGTTGAATTATACAAAGACGAAAAGAATTTTATTTTTAGCAGATAGAAATAACCTTGCAAAGCAAGCACTGTCAGAATTCAGTTTGTTTGATAGAACTGAAAATATGCAACAAATGGGTAACCTGTATACTATCAAGCGATTAAGAAAAGAAAATGATGTTAATGCCGATATAGTGATTTCAACAATTCAAAAACTTTTTGCAGTACTCACAGGCCAGACAATTCAAGATGGTAATGAAGATGAAGAGGACGAGCTTGCAAAGAAGAATGAGGAAAATGATAGTAAAGAAGTTGTTGAACTTGGTAATGATTTGAAACTTCCTCCAGATTATTTTCAACTCATTATCGTGGATGAATGTCACAGATCCATTTATGGAAAGTGGAAAAAAGTATTAGATTATTTTTCTGGAGCAACGGTATTAGGTCTTACTGCAACTCCAACGCCGGAAGCATATGCATTTTTCAATAACAATATTATCGAAAATTATAAGTATGAAGATTCTATCGTAGATGGTGTCAATGTACCTTCGAGAATATACAGAATTATTACGGATGTTACTGCACATGGTGGGACGATTGAACAGGGAGCTAAAGTTGTTGAAACAGCGAAAAGAACTGGAAAGTCAGAAACACATGCAGCGCCAATTACAGTTGAATATGGTTCTTCAGAACTTGATAGGTCTGTAGTTAATAAAAATCAGATTAGAGAAGTGTTGCTTGCTTATAAAAAGGCTATTTATGAAGATTTGTACCCAGAGCGTGACAAGAAGTGGGAATACATACCTAAGACACTTATATTTGCGAAAGATGATAATCATGCAACTGAAATTGTAGAGATTGCAGAGGATGTATTTAAGACAGAATTTGAGAATAATACCTTGCCGAAGAATTATGTTCAGAAAATCACATATACAGCAGGGGATTCAGATGCATTGATAACGGATTTAAGGACTACAAAGGATTTTAGAATTGCAGTTACCGTTACATTGGTTGCAACTGGAACAGATGTTAAGCCTTTGGAAGTGGTTCTTTTCATGAAGGATGTTCATTCGGATGTTCTGTATACTCAGATGAAGGGTAGAGGATGCCGTGTTATCAGCGATGATAAGCTTAAAGAAGTAACACCAAATGCAGATACGAAGGAATGTTATTACATAGTGGATGCAGTAGGAGTAACGGAGTCTGAAAAGCATATTCCAAAGCCGGGAGTAGGACCTGGACCAAAGAGACCATTATCATTGGAACACTTATTAGAAAGACTTGCACACAACGAAGTAAGCGATGATAACCTTATGCTTCTTAGGGATTATTGTTCAACTATTAACAGACGGTATGAAGAAAGCGTTCTCTTTGGTAGACACCTTGATTACTTTATTACAAGTTATGGTTTCGCACCAAGAAAGCTTGCAAATGATATTAATTCTGCATTTGCAGAGGGAACATTGGTTGAGTATATTAGTCCATCCCATGACAATACTGCAAGAATGGCACTTATCTATTGTTTGATTGGAAATCTTCAGGCGAGAAATAAGTTACTTGAAATGCAGCGTGGTTATATGGTGGAGTCTGGTGATGATGACAAAGTACTTTATGCTGGATTTTCAAAGGAATCTGCAAAGACATACATCGAGAATTTTGAAAAATACCTTGAGGATAATAAAGATAGTATTGAGGCTCTACGTATTATTTATAATTCAGAGGATACGCTTATCACACATGAAATGCTTATGGAATTGCAGGATAGGTTGTTAGCTGAAAGCAGACAGTATGGAGCATATCAGATATGGAAAAACTATAAGCTTCTGGATGAACAGGGAGATGTAGAAGCACTTGATGGCAAGGCTAATGTAAATGCACTTACAAACCTTATTCAGATAGTGCGTTATGCGTATAAAAAGAATCAGAAACTTACAAGTCTTATCAATGGTTACGCACAGAGATTCAGCCTGTATTGTGGTCGAGCGCAGCGTGTACTTACAGAAGACCAGAAGGATATTATGCAGCAAATTGCAGAATACATCATTAACGATGGTGCAATTACTGTGATGGAACTTAACGAAACAGATACAGAATTATGGAAGAGAGCAGTTAAGAGTTTTGGTGGTGCTACATTAGCTAGTGAGATTCAGACGCTTTCAAAATTTATATTAAAGGTGGCATAGTATGGCAAATCAAAAAAGCGAAGCAGCATTAATTAAGAAGGTTGGAGATATAGCAAATGTTATGGCGGCAGCAGGTGTTGGCTTTACAGACTATATCACACAGCTTACATATATTTTATTCCTAAAAATGGATAACGAAAAAGAAGAGTTGGGACTTGGAAGTTCAATTCCAGAAGGATACAAATGGAAGGATTTGTGTGACCTTAGTGGAACAGACCTTGTTGACAAATATGAGGAAATCTTAGATGAACTTTCAAAGGATGAAGGGCTTATTGGAACTATTTTCACAAGAGCAAGTAATAAGATTGATAGACCAGTTATGCTTGCAAAGGTTATCGAAATGGTGGCTAGTGAAGACTGGTACATGATGGAAGGGGACTTAAAGGGTGCAATCTATGAATCTATTTTAGAGAAAAATGGACAGGATAAGAAAAGCGGTGCTGGACAGTATTTTACGCCAAGAGCACTTATTCAGGCTATTGTAGAAGTGGTTGATCCTAAGATTGATGAGACAGTAGCAGATCCTGCTTGTGGAACAGGAGGTTTCCTTCTTGCGGCATATGACCATATGAAAGGACAGAGTAAGGATATGGAAAAGCAGAAGTTCTTAAAGAATCACGCTTTATTTGGTGCGGATAATACAGCATTAGTTGTAACACTTGCATCTATGAATCTGTATCTTCATGACATCGGTGTAAATAAGAGTCCTATCGCATATCAAGACTCACTTATCGATACATCAGATAAGATGTACAAGGTTATTCTGGCTAACCCACCTTTTGGAACAAGACCACAGGGTAGCGTTGAAGTGTCAACAAATCGTCCGGATTTTGTGAAGACACCAGATAATCAGGTTAATTTTTTGCAACATATCATGTCGATAGTAAAAACAGGTGGACGAGTGGGAGTGGTTCTGCCGGATAGTGTTTTAGCAGATGGAAATGCAACTGAAAAAGTAAGAGAAAAGCTTCTTAAAGATTTTAATTTACATACTATTCTTAGATTGCCAACAGGAATTTTTTATGCAAATGGTGTAAAAACTAATGTGTTATTTTTTGAGAAAGGTGAGCCCACAAAAGATATTTGGGTATATGACTATAGAACAGGAGTTAAACATACATTAGTGACAAAACCTATGACTAGGGCTCATTTGCAAGATTTCGTGGATTCTTATTGCTCTGGACATGAAAATGATAGAGTTGCTTCATTTGATGAGGTTACAAATCCAAATGGAAGGTGGAGATGCTTTTCAGAAAAAGAAATAAAAGCTGCGAGCAATCTTGATTTTAAGTGGATAAATCTTGAAGAAAAAGATGAAAGGAATATAACTGAAGTGCTAGAAGATATTCAAGAAGAATCAGAGGGGATAGTAGAAGCTGTATCGGTAATCAGAAAGGCTTTGATAAACAATCAATTTAGTGAAAATGTGTATTCGGTTTCAATAAAACAATTACAAGAAAAACTTATATCAGATTGTGAATTGTTTAGAAACAAAATAATTGATGAAGGAATTCAAGGTAAATTAACATCACAGTTACCAGAAGATGGAATTGCAGAAGAATTAGTTGGGGATGAGAAAATAACGGATAAAGAAAAAACTTTATCCATTCCTAAAAATTGGAGATGGATTAGATTAGGATGGGCTATGGAAATCGAGCGGGGAGGGTCGCCAAGACCAATAAAGGCATTTTTAACTGATGCAGAAGACGGCATAAACTGGATTAAAATAGGTGATGTTGCTAAGGATGGAAAATATATAGTACAAACAAAGGAAAAAATCAAACCTGAAGGGGAAAGAAAAAGCAGAAAAGTATATCCAGGAGATTTTTTGTTAACTAATTCTATGAGTTTTGGAAGACCATATATATCACAAATAGAAGGTTGCATACACGATGGTTGGTTACTACTCAGGAATACAAAAGAAGTTTTTGATTTAGATTACTTATATTGGTTATTATCATCAAAATATGCATTTGACCAGTTTTCACAAAAAGCGTCTGGTGCTACTGTAGACAATCTTAATAAAGATAAGGTTGCGTCAGCTGTGATTCCTTTGCCACCAATTGCCGAACAAAAACGTATAGCTGCTCGCATCGAAGAATTATTGCAATTAATTTAGTTTTTGCTTTAGGAAGTTATAAAGGTAAGGTGGGAATATGACAATTAATGGGTTAAATAATTATATATTACACTATTTATTAAAAGATAAGACTGGGACCGCCATTATGCTTACTGGTGAATGGGGATCAGGGAAGACCTACTATATTGAAAATAAATTGGTTCCTTTTTTGAAGGAGCATAATGCAACTTCTGTTGTAGTGTCACTATATGGGCTAGATGATGTTTCCATGATTAGTAAAAGCATTTATATGGAGTTAAGAATGCATACTTTAGGTGGAAAACATTCGGAAACGGTGACTACAGGAAAAGTGATTGCAAAAAATGTAATAAAAAATATCGCAGGTATAGCCGGCATTAACTTGGGATTGTCTGATGATGATTTAAGTGAATTATATGAATCTGTTAATCTAAAAGATAAATTGCTCATTCTAGAGGATGTAGAAAGAAGTAATATCAATATCACCAATTTACTTGGTTATGTGAATGGTTTAGTAGAAAGAGACGGAGTAAAGGTTTTACTAGTTGCTAATGAAAATGAAATTCTGAGAAAAAATGAAAATAGGGTCAAATTTGACTTCGCAAAAGTTCGTGAAAAGAAGGATGAAAAGAAACAGGAAATCAAAGTTCCAGAAGAGGTGAAAAAGTATCTTCGAATAAAAGAGAAAACAATAAGCGATACAATTCAGTTTAATAGTGATTATGAACAGGCAGTAATTCAAATAATTAGAGAATTTGATAATTGCAAGCTTAATAATATTTTTGAACGAAACGAGGAGGCGTATAGGAATTTATCCGGAATTGTTTGTAATATTTGCAAGAAAAATCTGCGGACTTTCATATTTGCGATACAGAAGACAACAGATATTATAGATAAAATGAACGCAAATGAATACGAGGACGATTTTTATGAATGTCTATTAAAGGGAATGATTTGTTTATCTGCAAATATAAAAGCTGATGAGTTCCCTAAATGGGAGGGTAACGATTACCTTTCAACAAAGCTAGGCTCTAATGATATGCCATTGATGCGTTTTGCATATGACTATACAAGATGGCAGACATTTGATTCTCAATTAGTAGAAAAGACATATGAAGCATATAAAGATTTTCGTTTTTTTGAAAGACATGCTGAATATAAAGACCCAGATTTAAGAATATTAGGTAATTATGCGGAAGAGACAGAGGAACATGTATATTCTGCGTTAGCTAATATTGAGAAAAAACTGCATACATCCGATGCAATAGGAATTCATGCTTATTGTAAATTAGCATATTATATGATCTATCTTGGTTCAGTTGTGGGATTTGATTACAAAAAGTCTTGTGAATTAATGATAAAAAATGCAAAAGGTGTAGGAACGAGAACTAATACAGATGCAGATATCTATTTTTCACATACATATAGCATAGAAGAGCCGGCGCTTAAACAAGAATACGAAGAGTTTATTGGCAAGCTGTCAGATGCACTTTCTTTTGACAGTAAACAAAAGGAATTTGATTATAATCCTCAAGACATTGAAGAGTTATACAATGATATATGTAGAAATACAGACAAATACACTATAGGGCATCGTTTTTTGAGTAAGTATGAACCGGATAAAATTATAGATATGTTGGCAAAATCATCTTCGGAACAATTGGGTGATTTTAGAGGTATATTATTTGCGGTATATCGATATGCAGTAAAAAGTGAGTTTGATGAGAAAGATATCGAAGCAATGAAACAGTTACTTGAACTTGTTGAAGAAAAATGTAATGAAGAAAATGATTGGGATAAAATTCAAATGATGCAGATTAACTGGTTAAAATCCAATTTGAATCAGTTTATACAGCAAATGTCATAACTGTTGGAAGGAATGAAAGGAGTGAGAACATGAACATTTTTGACGAAGTGGACGAGAATTTATTTCGCCCATTAACAGGAATAAATAAAAGAAAATATGTTGATATTCTTACTCTCATTTGGGATAAGTGTAAACGCATGCCAATGTATGCCATAGAGAAAAGTACAATCTTTGATATGGTTGAAGACTATTTCTATGGACTTGATGAACAGGTGGAACTTGATTTAGAAGAACAAGAAGAAACTGATGGTAATATTGCAGACATGCGTGTAATAGCAGGTGGATTTGTTAGAAGACTTAAGGAGACAGGGTGGCTCACTGAAAAGGAAGGCGAGTACGAAGAGGAATCTAAGTTGGCCATTAATTATAAGGTGGTGCCGCTACTTAAATCATTCCAAGAAATTATCAGTCCGACAATCATTACATATAAGGGTAAATTGTTTAAGATTTATTCCATGTTTGAACATATTTCCGAACAGGGAAGTCCTTATGAAGGCGTCTTAAAGGAAGCTTCTGAAGATTTTGATAATTTGAATCAGGCACTTAGAATCCTTTCTGCATCTATTGAGGATCATATTAATAAACTTACACAAGGCAAAAAGCCAGAAGAAGTATTAGAGTTTTTTGAAAAGTATGAGGAAAAGATTGTAGTAGGTTCCTATCATAGGTTTAAGACAAACGATAATCTTTTCTATTACAGAACCAGCCTGTATGAGAGTTTTGATAAATGTGAAGATGTTTTGATGGATGCACTTGTAACTGATTATATGGATGCAGAGCGGGTAGATAAAGCAGAGGCTACTGTGAAAATAAAAGAATTGATTACCAAGGTTCGCATGGATATTGAAGAGATGGAAGCTATCATGAGAACCATTGACGATAGGCACATTATATACAGAACCAGAGCAGTACAAAGAGCACAATTCTTATTATTATCTGATGGAAGCGTTAAGAGCAAAATTAATAATATGCTTCAGTATTATGCTAGTCAGATAAAAACAAAAGACGATTTGTACGAGGATGATGAAACAGTCTGCCAAAATGTATTTCAGATATTTGGACAAAATTTCTTTGATAGTGCATCGCTTGCAACACCAGTGAAAAAGAGACGTTCATCACCGATTGAACTTATGGCTGTTATAGATGAACTTGATATGGAATTAGTAGAAGAGAAAAATCGTAAGATGATGGAATATATAAGAAATGCGTTAACGTCGGAAAATGTGAATTCTTTTGCGAAAGATATTTTACAAGGAAAGACAGCAGTTTCTATTAGTAGTGTATTTAAGGATAATCCAGAAATACTAACAAAAGTCATTGGCTTATACACATATTCACAAACACCAGAGCGTGAATATGAAATTAGACTAAAGGACACATTTGTAGAGTGTAATGGCGTTCGATTTAAAGAATTTATTGTTGAAGAAAGGAAGGGTTAAAGATGGCTATTGATATCAAAGAAGAAATCGCTAATTATTTGTTGAATAACTGCTTCCTAATCGGAAATGTAGATTCGACCAGAGAAAAATATTATTACGTTATTAACCATGAGGAAAGCTTTAGGCAATTATTTCAGCCAATAGGTTATACATTGGTTGTTCATAGAAATCTTAGAGTGGTGCAACTTATTAATAATCATGGGACAGGTAGATTAGCGCTTAAGAAATATGAAAGCATTATGCTCCTTATATTTAGACTTTTGTATGTGGAAAAAAGGGAAAGTCTATCTACAAGTGAAGATAAAGTAGTTGTAACTGTTGAAGAAATAAAAAATGAATATGAGAAATTAAATCTTCCAAGAAAATTTGACAAAGTGTTATTAGAAGACTCGCTTAGAAATATTAAAAGATATAATCTTGTGCAACCTTTAGATAAATTGCTTGATATGGATGCAAAAATACAAGTTTATGCATCTGTAATGCTTGCTATGCCTGACACAACTATTTCTACAGCATATGAGCAGACAAGCAAATTGTTAGCGCAATATGTAAATTCAGATGAGGAGGAAGAGAACGATGATTAGAATGACCAGACTTCATCTGATAAACTGGCATAACTTCCAGGATGACATTATTGATTTTAAGAATATAACTTATTTGCTAGGTGTAAATGCTGTGGGTAAGACAACTATTATGGATGCTATAAGATATTGTCTAACAACTAATAAGGATTTTAATACAGCCGGTAATAAAAAGAGTGGCAGAACATTATTGGGATCTGTTCATCAGAAGCAGAGAGCAGAGGATAGTTATCTGCGTCCAGGGCATACAGTTTCATATATTGGAATTGAGTTTTTAGATGAAAATATAAACAAAAATTTTGTAATTACAGTTCGCGTGGAATCTGAAACGCCAAAGCAGGATTTAAAAGGGGTATCTCAGGACTGGTATATTACAAAACCAGGATATTCACTTGAGGATATTCCATTTTTTACACAGGTGAAAGGTGGAAGAAAACCTACATCAAGGGATGCTTTTAAACTTGAAAATAAGGGAATGGATAGGGCTTCGAATCAGGCTGATGCTAGAAGAAGAATCTGTCGTATGCTGGGTATTGGAGAAGCAGATTCACCAATTGGTAAAAAGTTCAATGAAGTATTTCATATGGGTACTAGCCTTGAGGATATAAAAGACATTCGTGAATTCATCTATACATACATTTTGCCGGAACCCGAGGTGAATATAGATTTCTTGCAGAAAGACATGCGTGAACTTGAAAGACTGCAGGAGATTTTGCAGGAAGCACAGGATAGAGAAGTGCTGCTTGCAGAGATTAATGAAAGAATTATAGAGGCAAAAGCACGCTTATCTAAAGTTAAAGTTAATGAGATACTTGTTGCATATGCTAATTATCAAGGAAATGTTGAAGAACAACAGGAGAAGAAGCGTCTTATATCGGAATGGACTGCTAGTATCGATATCTTAACAGATAAATTGGTTGAATTGTCTGAAAAGGAAAGAAAAGCATCAGATTTATTATATGAGGCAAGAAGAGCTGCGGAGGATAATACTGAAAATAAAGAGATGCTTTCTCTAGAGCAAGAGAACAAAGACAATGAAAAAGAATACGAGAGATTAAAAAACGAAGCGGCTATATTTACAGAGATTTCAGAAAAACTGTTATCCCTTAAAAAGAAATTAAACTACATTGGTTTTTCTTGTGTCTTAAATCTAGGCGATGAAACTTTGGAAAAAAATGTTGACGAGCGTATTTTAGAAATTAAAAAAACTGCGGGAATACTAGCCGACCTAGAAGAGATAATAAAAAATCATGATGCAAAGATAAGAACGGAAATAACAACTCTATCGAATAAGGCTAAATTACTTGAGGATAAAATTAAGAGCCTGGAAGCTGGTGTAATGTGCTATCCAGAAGAGGCAACCTTTGTTAGAGATAAGATTAATGAGGAATTAGGGGAGCAGAGTAAGAAAGCGGATGCTAAACTTTTGTGTGAGCTGCTCTATATGACAGATGATAGTTGGCAGGACGCTGTTGAAAGTTATCTTAATACTCAGAGATTTAATATTATTGTCGCACCAGATAATTATCTTGTTGCAAAGAAGGTTTTTATTTCTTTGGGAGATAAAGTAAAAGGTATTGGACTTATTGACACAAGAAAAATTGGAGACATTCAGTATTGTGAAGATGGAGTAAGCTTTCTTGGAGATAAGGTTGAGTCCGAAAATATTTATGCAAAACGTTATGCAAGATTTGTTATGCGAGATGTAGTGTGTTGTGAAACGCCAGATTCTCTTGAACAACATCAGAAAAGTGTTACAAAAGACTGCTTGCGTTTTCAGAATTTCTGTTTACAGAGAATGGGAAAGAAAGAACATTTTATCGGCGTTGATGCTATAGAAAAACAATTGATTAGCGCCAGAAAAGAACTTGTTAGCATTCAAAAACAACTAAATGAGATGGATGCAGAGAAAAAATCTTTTGATGAAATGTATGGTGAATATAATAAATTCACTGCAGGAAATAATTTTGCTTTATTAGAAAAATATATAGATTCGGGACGTCAAGCAAAAGCGATAGGTATAAGAATTGATGAGATAAATACACAGATTTTGGAATTTAAGAAGAATCCAATTTTACTTGCTATGTATGATCGCGTGAGTGAATGTGAGAAGAGTGTTGTCGAGATACAAGGTGAAATTACGGATATTAAAGCTAAAAAGCAAAATCTTGAAACTGGAGTAAAGGAGGCGGAGCAGGAGATTGCTAAGCTTGAAACTACTATTGATGAGCTGAAAATGGCATATGAAAATATTGTAAGAGAATATCCTGAACATGCAAGTGATGTTGAGAAGAAGTATCAGGATGAGAGAAGAACTAAAAAGGCATCATCCATAGCATATAATTTTGGCAACCGTGCGACTCAGGATACTATTGCATTCAATAATTACTTGAACCAGCAATTGATACCGTTGCAGCAAAAATATACAGCAACATATACTTGTGATTACCCTGAAGGTATTGATGGAGCTAGTAGATATCAGCAGGAATATCTGTCTTTACAAAATATTGAATTGGAACGTCACAAAGAAGAATTAGCTCAGGCACAGGTACGTTGTAAGGATAGATTTCGTAAGGAAGTGTTGTTTAGAATGAAGGATGATATTCTTCGCGCTAGACAGCAATTTAAGCAGATTAATCGTGTTATGGAAAATCTAGAATATGGTGAAGAGAGCTATCGATTTGGAATTGATAAGAGTAAAGATAAAGAACTTGGGATTTTCTATGACATTATTATGGATAAAGATAATCAGCAGATAGACCAAGATAATGAGATTATGGCATTTTTAGCAGAGGCTAATAAATCAGAGATTTTTGAAAGTCAGATTGAAGATTTTATGAGCAGAATCATGATGGATGTTGAAGAACATGCAAAAGAGAATCTGACAGGCACACGTTCTGGAGCAAAGAGCATGGGTATGTATGTCGATTACAGAACATATCTGGATTATGACATTATTGTTAAAAATTCTGTTACAGACATTGAAGTACCTCTTTCTAAAGTAAGTGGTGAAGGAAGTGGTGGTGAGAACCAAGCACCGTTTTATGTTGCCATATGTGCTTCACTTTTGCAGATATATGAACAGAACCCAGATGGCTGTATGAGACTTATCTTGCTTGATGAAGCCTTTAATAATATGACAAGTGATCGAATTGAACCAATGATGAATATGTTTAAGAAATTAAATCTTCAATTGGTACTCATAGCAACTGCTGAGAAAGCAACATCTATTTTGCCATACTGTGATATTACATACTCGATTGTAAAATCAGGTAATCGAAATGCTATACGGTCATTCGAGAAGATATAAAGATGATTGGAAAACTGTGAATATGAAAGGATGGAACTGAATGGATTACGGCAAAGACATACTAAATCGACTAATAGATATGTATGAAAGAAGAGGTGCATTTGATAAAGATGCGTCCTCTTTGCGTGCCATTCAGATTGAAGTAAAGAAAGTTTATCCAGCATATGTGGATCGTTACAATCATGAAGCTTATAAAGATATCAATGTTGCAATAGAAAAACTTTGCGTAGAAGAATTTGTTTTTGCTGAGAAAAACAGTGCTGGTCAATATTCAAAAGTAAGACTAAATATTGCCGGTGTTTCGGAATGTTATAGAAAATTAAAAAGAACAAGCATTCCAGAACAGTGTGAAAAAGTAAAAAAGAGTCTTGCAGAGTATCGAAATAGTGAGTCACAGATAGTTCAGGCGGTTATAAAAGATTGGTGCCAGTGTTTGGAAGAATATAAAAAGTTACCATATGACTTGAAGTATGATGGTAAACGGGCAAGCGAGATAATTCGAATATTGCAAGCGGTATCCAAGTTAAATAGTGAAACTTATATCCGTAATTTTTCTACAGCACTGTTTAAGGATTCCAAAAGATTTCAAAAAGAATTTCGTAGTACCGTTGAAACTATTTTGTTTGACTACACCGATGAGGTTGTAGAAAAAGATGATATTCTTGGATTTTATAATTTATATGAAAATCCAACATATGTAATGGTAAAGGGAAATGTTGTTATACAGCTTGATACATCTGTAATTGATGTTTCAGAGATGCCAGATGGAATTGCATTGTCAAATGCTTCGCTTGAAAAAATCAGGGCTGTTACGGTAAAAGCGAATAAGGTCATAACCGTAGAAAATCTGACAACATATCATGATTCAGATGAAGATGATGCTGTTCATATCTATCTTGGTGGATATCATAACTATTCAAAGCAGTTATTACTTGAGAAGATTTATGCTGATAATAAATCTAGAGATTATTTCCATAAGGGTGATTTGGATGTTTATGGATTTTTGATATTGGAGAATTTGAAGGAGAAAACAGGTATCCCATTTAGACCACTTATGATGGATGTTGCGACAATTGAACGATTTTATAAGGCCGGGCTTTATAAAGAATTGACGGTATCAGATGTAAAAGTAATTGAAGAAAAAAAGAATACAAAGCTTGCTGCATATGTAGATGTACTTCAGTTTATGCTTGATAAAAACTGTAAGGTGGAACAAGAGTCTATCAAGGCTTTGGAGTTGATGGAGTAGAAAAATAAATACTATTTGGAAAGGAGGTCCGTATGAAATATAAAGAATTGAACAAGAATCAGAAAGATAGAATGAAACAAATTAGTTCACATTCCTATACTATGGAATGGGAAAATCCAGAATTCATGGGTTACTTGTTAGGAGGACTTCCTAGAATAAGAAAAACTCAAGAAGATAAGGACGTTGCAGGTGAATTAATTAAGCTTGAAAGGGTAATGTCAACATATGACTCTTTCCTATCTCAAAAGGAAAAATTTCTTAACGAAATAAAGAATATAATTGCGTTAATCCAGGAAAATAATGATTCTTGGTATGGATTAAATATATATGAAATAGAACGGTATTTAAAAATACATGATTTTTGTTTGATTTCTGGTGAGGGAGGAATTGGTAAAAGTTTTTTCATAAAATGCTTTGAAGAACAACTAGAAAAAAACTGTACAGAGCATTTGTGCTTATATGGAAAATTTGAAAAAGATACATCAAGAATTGATATCAATGAGATCATCAATGCTAGTGAAAAGGGATTCGTTTTTATTTGTGACGCAATTAATGAGATGTCAGAGGCTGGACAGCAAAGTTTACTGAATATATTAAAACAATTAAAGAATAATCCCAGAATACGAATTGTAATAACATATAGAACAAATTCAATGGACGAAATGATTCTTCAGCAATATCAAGAATTATCGGAGTATGAATATAAATTTCCCGGAGTTTCATTTGAGTCTGCTCTTGATGAAATACTTAAATTGTCTGTACCAGACGTATATTTATATGAAGACATATTGTACTCCAATAACGCATTATTGTTGAGTATGCTGTGTGATGTTTTGTCATCAGAGAAAATTGTTGATGAAACTGAAAATGGAGTAGCATCTGTTACATTCATTTTGGAGCATTACATAAAGACGACAATAGGCAAGGTTTTCAAGAATAATATATCCTGTCAGGGTATAGACATTTGGAAAGATACCAAAAGAGTTGCTAAATGGATGTATATGAATGGCGAGAAACAAATTGATGAGAAAAGCTTGCTATCGGTGATAAATACGGGAAACAATTATCTCCCTTCTATGATACAGATGGGGTTCATGGATGGTTATGAGAGGAATGGTGAAAAAAGATATTATTTTGTGATTGATTCATTAACGGATTTTTTAATTGCCAGATCTTTGTTTGAAGATATTAGTGGAAAAGATTATCAGAAGCAAGTTGATACTATTAAAACTAAAATGGACACACTGTACAGTCTTGATGAAGCTTTGATAATTGCAATATTTGATAATATGTCACCAGATTACAGGGAGATTAAAAAGCTTTTAGTGGATACAGAATTGATTGGGAGCCTTGGTTTTAGGACATTAGTTAAGGCCCATTTTAAGCAAAATAATATTAAATTATTTCAAGAAAACTTTAGACCCGTTGAGCATAGTGAATTGCTAATAGCAATGGGTGGATTTACAGATAAACCGTTTAATTGTTGTAACTACTTATTTGATTATTATTGCGAGGAACGTGGAAGGATAACAGAGCTTTCCCATGTATTAGCGGGATATCATTTTCAAAATGAAATAAAGAATAGGTTGAAAAATGTTTTGTATTTTACAACATTGAATGACAGAGATGACAGGAGAGATGAAGAGGCTTTTTATTTTGCATTGCTCTGTTGCGCTGCACCCAATAAAGATGTTAGATGTTTAGCAATGAAACTTCTTTATGAAGTGGCATCAAAAAATGATGGATATATTGATAAACTCATTTCTGAATACGATAAGATTTTAGATTTATATATTCAGGAATCTGTTGTTTATGTACTCAGCCAGATGCATCAAGGTAATGAAACAATTATAGCTTTCTATAATGATATTATTAGTTCACATGAAAATTTGTCAGCAAAAAGCATTCGTAGAATAGCTACATATCTGGGGAAACCATATGCATTTATTACATGGAATAGAAAAGACTTATATAAGTATAATAAAAATGCACAAGTTTCAGATTATTTGAGTGACATATTATTTTCTGTGGATTTGATGAATAAAGATTTTCTACCATTTAGATATTGGGGAAAAGACCATATTGATATGTATACGAAATTTCTCGCCAATGAGAAGTTTGAAATCAAAAGAATAAATGATTATCTCAGCAATAAATATGCTTGTGTTTGTGGTGGTGAATGCAGTGGATGGATGGCATTCGAAAATAGAATTATACCGGAAATAGAACCTATGGCAGAGATTGAAACGGTTGATATGAATTCTTTTTTGCAGTGTTTTGAGCAAGTTTTTAGATATGTCTTTGAATATTATGAAACTTCGGCTGATAGAAAATCAATGAATATGCGAGAAGAAGATTTTATTCATTCTGTTTATATGAAGTGTGTGGATATTGCAACAGGTTTATATTATGGAAGTTTGATGTGTAATCATTATACTAATCAGTTTGCAACATATAATAATTACCAGAATAGCATAGGGTATGAAGTATATGACCCATTGGAATATGGTGAAGAGGTTATAATTACAGCACCAATTCCAACATTCCAAGATTATATAGAAAGACTTGGAGATTATGTAATCAATGCCTTAGAGCAACCGATACCTAGAGATATAAATTGGGTGAAAGATGTTGAATTGACGAGACGAAACATTTTGCATCTCATGGAAACAGTCAAAGTAAAGAAACAAGAGTGGGTGATGATTGCAGGAAGAATATCATTGCACGAAGAAGGAAAACACGATACAAAATGGCGAGATACGTACGATATATGGTGTTGTTCTTCTGATAAAGAGGCAATAGGTGATGATGGCAATGCAAGGTACCTTACTATTGAATTAGAGGAATATTTAGGGGAACTTAAGGCATATCCAGAAAATAAAGAAAAGCCGTGGTTATGCAAAAGTGTTAAGAATATAGCAAGTCAATCTGATATTTTTGAAGAAACATCACTAGTATTGCCACCATCAGAAATTATAAAATTTTTTGATTTGCGATTGAATGTTTCTGACCTGTCATGGGAAACAGAAGATAAAGAAAAGATTATATTATGTAACAACAATAGGAATTCATATTATAGAGATCCAATTGGTGGAACAGTTTTTATCCGTAAAGACTACTTTGATAAATATGCCAAATCACATTGTATTCAATATTTTGCTTTTGCAGAAAGGCTTATTCCCGAAACAGGATATGCAGATGAAACATCTTTGCATTTTGAAATTAAAGATGGTCAGATTATAAAAGAGATACGGAATGATGGTGGACATGGTAGTTATAACAGAGTTAGCAATCCGTTGTGTGATAATTGTCCGCATGCAAATGTTATAGAAACTAGCCAAAATGAATCACCAGAATATGATATGGAATGGTTAAAAAATATGCTTGAAGAATATGGGATTGAAGATGACTCGGATTTGATTGGAGATGAAGAAATGCTATTTATATGTTACCCAAAATGTTCAACTTGCCAGAAGGCTAAAAAGTGGCTAGATGAGCATAATATTAAATATACTGAGCGTCATATTGTAGATGCGAATCCTACATATGATGAACTCATGGAATGGTATGGAAAGAGCGGACTTCCTCTTAAGAAGTTTTTTAATACCAGTGGACTTCTTTATAAAGAAATGCAGCTTAAGGACAAGCTTCCTACAATGAGTGAAGAAGAACAGTTACAGTTGCTTGCTACAAATGGAATGTTGGTAAAGCGTCCGCTTGTTGTAGATGGTGATACTGTGCTGGTTGGTTTTAAGGAAGCGGAATGGTCTGAAAAATTGAATTGATAATAGTTGACTATTCGTTTATGTGTATAGAGGAAAGGAGTTGAAAACCTCATATGTCAGATTTATTTGATTTGTCGAATTTTGATAAATATAAAGAAGATAACTGCCGAGAAGTAAAAAAGGCAGAAGGTGGATTGCCTATAGCATTATGGGAGTCATATTCCTCATTTGCTAATTCTAATGGTGGAGTAATTATTCTTGGTGTTGGTGAACGCCAAGATGGAACTTGGTATACTACCGGTCTGAAGAATGCAGACAAGTTAAAGCGAAACTTTTGGAATACAATCCATGATACCAAGAAAGTAAGCATTAATTTGTTATCTGATAAAAATGTAGAATCTTACGAGGTCAATGGGGATACCATATTGGTTATCTATGTGCCAAGGGCTAAGCGAGAGCAGAAGCCGGTTTATATTAACAATGATTTATTCGGTGGTTGCTATCGTAGAGATTGGGAAGGTGATTATCACTGTTCCAAGGCAGAGATTAAGGGTATGCTTCGTGATGCTGCTGATGAAACAGAGGATATGAAGATTGTTGAACAGTTTGATATTTCTGTAATTGATACAGAGTCTTTAAAGGGATTCAGAAATCATCATAAAAGCTATCGTCCAGAGCATGTATTTAACAATTTACCGGATGAAGAGTACTTGGAGCGAATAGGTGCAGCCGGATATGGTGAGGATGGTAAATTACATCCTACTACAGCAGGTTTGCTTATGTTTGGTGAGGAATATCATATTGTCAGAGAGTTTCCGGAGTATTTCTTAGATTACAGAGAAATGCTTGACCCTACAATACGTTGGACAGACCGTTTGCAGTCTAGTTCCGGCGATTGGAGCGGTAATGTATTTGATTTCTTCTTTAGAGTAAATAGCAAAATTGCAAAGGATATTAAGAAGCCTTTTAGGTTGGAAGGCATTACAAGAATTGATGATACTCCAGTTCATAAGGCAGTTCGAGAAGCATTAGTTAATTGCTTGGTTAATACAGATTATTTCTTACCTTGTGGAGTGGTGATTAAGAAGGAAGATGATAAGCTGGTTATTGAGAACCCAGGTAGTATCCGTACTGGTAAAAAACAGATGCTTCGTGGTGGTATTTCAGATCCGAGAAATAAAACATTAATGAAGATGTTTAATATGATTGGTATTGGAGAAAGAGCCGGAAGCGGCATCCCAGATATTTATCAAGTTTGGGAGAATGAAGGATGGCCAATGCCTGTTGTAGAGGAAAGTTATAATCCAGATAGAACTCGTTTATCGCTTGAATTTGCAAAAAAACAAACGAAGAAAACAAGCGAAGAAAACAAGCGAAGATAATAGGCGAAGAAAAACTGAAGATAATTACAAGATGATTCGTGAGTATTTACGTCAGAATGGATTATCAAAAACAAACGATATAGCTGATGCTATAGGATTAAGTGCTGCACGTACTAGAGTACTTTTGAAAGAAATGCCTGATGTGGAGTATGAAGGTACTAACACTAATAGAAAATATCGTTTAGCTGCTGAAGAATAAAATCAGCAGAATAATCAGCGAAAAAATCAGCAGATAATTTGATAGGAAAATTATCATGCGTGGTGACCGCGCATGATACCACGCATGATGCCGCGCATGATACCACGCATGATGCCGCGCATGAAGAGTGCCGGAGATATGCTGAAGAGGTGCCGAAGATTAGTGCAGGACACAAGTTAGGACATAGGTTAGGTCTCAAGTTGGGCTCAAGCTAGGGCTCAGGCTGAGTGAACAAGTTAGAGAACAGGCTAGTGAACAAGCTGTGGTACAAGCCAGGGGACAAGCAGGGTACAAGCATGAACCGATAACATATGAGATATTCGAGTAAGTTGTTGTATCCGCACCAATCTCGGGTGCTTATACCATAAGGTTGAGTGCTCATAGAAAATTATGCCAATGAAAAATGTCATAGAAAATGTCACAGAAATGTCATAGATAATTTTCATTGCCATAAATGGGGATATGTAGGTGATGCTTGAGTGGAATGAAATACATACCCTTCGACCTATTCCCATAAACCTAAAAATCCCTTAGATATATTCCCTATAACAGCACTTATTCATATCCATTTTTGACATCCAATCACGCCTCACGGTCAGTTGAGTGAGTGCATTTATTAATTTTTATGTGGAGAAAAATATGAATGAATTTGAACAGTTATATAAAAGAAAACAGGTTTTAGATGAAAATATTGCAAAGAACGCATTATTTAAATTGAGCGTGAAAGAAGCGATAGAATGTGTAATGATAAAGGTAGGAATGCTTTTTTCTATGTTTCAGAGAAGCGATTATGATAAAAAACAAACATATATGAAAAAGTTAATCCGAACAAATGCAACATATATTGATGAAATCGCATTTTTTCAAGAATCTTTAAAATGGATATGCAGATGGTGTCAAGAATATTGCGATAATGATGGTGAACAAAGTGAAGTGGTGCTTGCGGTTCAAGTATATGAATTAATGGGATTAGCATTTGCATATAATGAATTTGTTAAATATTCTTTTTTTCATAGCAAAAAGGTTGTTTCATATAGAATGTTTGAAAATTGTATTCAGTTTGACTATGTGGATGAAGCAAGTCACCAAGTGCATGAGATGTATGATACTTTGAATAGGAAGAAGTTAGAAGAAAATGCACTTATGGAGGTTATGAGAGAATTCCAAAATGATAATGATATAAAAGCAATAGAAACTGTTCATAGGAGTGATTTTATATTTTCGTATAATTTTAATTTTGGGAACTTTACTTTAAAAGACTATGAGGAGATATCCTCGGGGTTAAATAATTACATAATGAGAAGAATGCTTAATAATCATATTCTGATTCCGGGAGATGAAGGGATTATTAAATGTAAAAGAGATAAGTTAGTAGATATGTTAATTGAAGAATCGGGAATATGTAGAGAAAAGGTTGAAGATGCGGTTGATTTTTTTACATATAAAATGGATGACAAAAATGCAGATTTATCATTAAATTATTTGTTTGAAATGGGCAATGATGAAATTATGCTCTCAGAGGGAATTTTTAGTATGCAGAGACCAGCAGTAAATGCTTTAAGAATATTATCAAAACGTCATTCTAAGCAATATGAGATAGAGCAGAATATGTTTGAGACAGAGCAAAAAAATAGGATAAAAGAAATTGTAAATAAAAGATTTGTGGTTGCTAAAAATTTGAATAAGGAGCAAGAAATTAGACCAGGAATGGATATGTTAGTTTATGATAGGTTAAATAACCATTTGCAGGTGATTGAATTAAAATATAAAATTCCGGTTGATTCTGAAAGAGATATAACTAATTTGGATGAGATGTTAAGAAAAGCATACTCTCAATTGGAATGGGCCAAGAAATATGTTGAAGAACATAACGAGATATTATCAGAATACTTTGGTATGGAATATGAAGGAATTGTACCTAAGACCATAGATTTTTTTGTGATAACTAATTACTCTGTTGGAACTGGAGTGAAATATCAATTACCAACGCCAATCTTATTGGAGGGGCATTATTTGGAGTTAATGCAATATGCGGATGGAATGAAGCTGGTCAGTAAAGCTCTTTCTGATAGAGGAAAATGTATGGTTGGTACTACTAGTAAACGTTACGCAAGGTATGGATTAATTGATTTCAAAATAAAGGTTCCAGAAACCTTAATGAATGCTTATAGTTGAATTAATTAGAGAAAAACGATTATTGAGTATAAAAATGAAATGTGATTGTCAAATGGTAAGGAAACATATCCAAGCACAAGACATCAATTCAAACCAGACATTTCATGTGGAGACGGTCGTTCTTTTGGAGAGAAATTAACTAAAGAGGTGAATATCAAAAGATGAATATTGCTATATGTGATGATGAGAACAACTGCATAGAGAGAATTAATCGGATGCTACAAAAATATAAAGAAACAGAAGAAATGAAGATATATAAGTTTCTATCTGGGGAACAGTTTCTTGAACAAATTAGTAGCGGAAATAAGTTTGATATTGTTTTTCTTGATATAGAAATGGCAACGACTTCAGGAATAGAGGTTGCGCATATTTTACGTGAAAAGAATAGTGATGCTATAGTTATTTTTACTACAAGCCATGTGGGTTATGTTTCGGATACTTTTAGATTAGGAGCATTTCAGTTTCTGGTAAAACCAGTGGAGGAGGAAAGTTTCTGTTATGACTTTGAACGAGCTATTAGTGAATACAAAAAGGCTCATCAACTTTATCGTATTCGCTGGAGAGATACTAGCTATATCATAAAATATGGAGACATTTTCTATATTGAAGCATATAATAGACATTTATATATATATACTGAATCAAAGGCATATGAGTGCGTAGGAATGTTGCCGGAGCAGGTCACAAAACTAAAACCATATGACTTTGTTAGATGTCACCAAGGCTTTATAATAAATATGAGCAAGATAAAAGAGATAAACAAGGCAGATGTGGTATTAAGCAATGATGTAGTAATCCCAATAGGAAGAAAATATAGGGAAGGTTTGTTAAAAGCTTTTAATATATATTTGACAGGTAAATTGATATGAGAGAACTTTTTGATATAGTTGATATAGTAGGTGTAGCATTGGAAATATTAATTGCAGTGAATTTTTTTAATGCTGTAGCACATAAAAAAGAGTTAACTGTATATAGAAGAATATTAATATGCATTAGCTTATTTGCGGTACAATCATTGATAATAGTAGCAGTAGAACAACAAATGTTGGTTTCTATCAATGCGTTCTTAATGATAGTTGTGGTGTCAATTTTATATGATATCTCATGGGGAAAAAGGTGGCTATTTTCGATAGCGGTTGTGCTCTTTTTAGGCTTATCAGAAGTTTTGGTTGGATTGTTGTTGGCAATATTGTCAAAAGCCCCAGTGGAATATTTTAGTAAAAGTATATTGTATTATATACAGGGGGTACTGATTTCTAAATTAATGGTGTATATACTGATAAAATTTATCAGTTATTTTAGCGTTAAGCTAGAAGTAAGAATGTCGAAAAGAGTTTTTATACCACTAGTTACTCTTCCGCTGGCTAGCTTTATGATAACATATATTATGGCTCAGTTTGTATATGAGGCCAAACCGAGTATACTTTTAGTTTTTGCTATAATAGCCATAATTTTTCTTATTGTTGCAAATATATTGGTGTTTTATCTGCTTGAGTATCAATTAAAGATAACACAGGCAAAGAATGAAGAACAGATTATAAGACAACAGTTAGAGCATAAAGCAGAGTATTATAAGGAGTTATCTTTTAGACAAAAGATTACAAACAAAACAATGCATGATTTGAAAAATCAGCTGTTTGCATTGCGTGATATATATTCTACAAATCCTACAGAAGGTATGAAGCGTATTGACGCTATATGTGAAGAAATATCATCTGCATATACTCTTAAATTTACAGGAATAGAAGCTGTAGATGCGCTTATTACATCTAAGCTTATAACTATGAATGATAATAATATTAAGTTTTCGAACTCCATATATATTTCTGATAACAATGTCATAGACGTAATGGATTTATGTGTGCTGTTAGGTAATCTATTAGATAATGCTATAGAAGCAAATATGAATGAAGAAGTGCCAGAAAGGTTTATTATTTTAAATATGGCACAGCAAATGAATTATATGAATATAAGAGTTTATAATTCAAAAAATGAATATATAAGTCATGACTTAAATAATATAATTACTACAAAGAAAAATAGAGAATTACATGGGTTTGGCTTAAAAAGTGTTGATGAAATTGTTAAGAAATACGATGGAAATTGTACTTTCAAACAGTCGGATGATACTTTTGAAGTGCTTATTTTAATAAAAAATAAATAAAACAATGTCGAAGTTGCAGAAAAAAGTGTCGAATCTACAGGTTGAATTGTATAACATAAAAATTGATGATAACCTTACGCCAAGGAGGTAAGAAGATGCTTACGTATATGGCTAAAAGGGTGTCATCATTTTTTATTTGCATAAACGTTATTAAGGAGGATGACAGAGATATTTATGATTATTGTTTTGAGATACTTTTATCAACGGTAATTAATCTAATGGCACTAGTTTTCCTTGCGTTAGTAAGTGACAGTGTCATGGTGACAATATGGTTTATGATTGGGTTTATAGCTATAAGGACTACTTCAGGAGGATTTCACGCAGAAACACATGTAGGATGTTTTTTAATTCTTATTTGTTCGTATATAGCATGTTTAACCCCAGTACTACTATTGCATGAAGATGTTCAGATGATTATTACTGTGGTAAATGATGTAGTTTCTTTTTTACTAGTGATTATTTTTTCGCCAGTAGAGGATTGTAATAAACCATTTACTAAAGAGGAGTACAAAAAATTTAAGGTTGTAAGTAACATCTCAATTATTGTAATGACGGTAATCTCATTAGTATTGATATTTTGTTTTGAAAAAGAAAAATGGGGATTTTCGGTTTCACTCGGAATGTTAGTAGTGTCTTTATCTCTTGTGGCAGGAACCTTGAAAAATAGGTTACGCCAACGCATCTATAATAAGAAGAAAGGAGTGAAAAAATGGTAAGATTAAAAAGTATTTTAATTAAGATGGGAAAAGTAATTCCTGCATTGGCGTTGATGGCTGGAACAGCCTCCGTTTCACAGGCATGTATAATATGGTTTCATCAACCAGTAGTGCCTGAAAAGATGAAAAGTAAAAGATAAAAAGGATTTAACAGTTGGTTAGAACAGAAAAGAGAAAGGTGAGCAAAAACTATGAGAAAAAGTAATTTATTAAAAATAGTAGTATGTGCGGTAATGTGTTCATTGATGATTGGAACGACAGCATTAGCGGCTACAAAAACGACAGATATTAGGGTAAGAGGTCAAAAAAATTATACAGAAATCCTTGATGGTGCTTATGGATATTTTACAGCTACAAGTAATGGAACATATGCCAGAACAACTGTGATAAATCAATCTAATGCAACGAGATTATATAACTGTTCAGTTAATAGATATAACTACAATAAGTGCAAGTATGATATGCCGCTAGATGCATCAATGATTTTGGAAAATGGTGAAATAACAGAGGCTAAAATAGAGAGGGACAAGAACAGTTATGTATATGATTATTTTCATTATGCTGTATCATACTCGTCAACTACTAGTTCATCATATTCGAGGGTAGATTACTTTACGGTTAATGCATTACAGTATTACCGATAATATGTAAAAGTACACAACTTTAGCGGAGATTATAATGATTATAAAATTAGCATTTAGAAATATTAAAAACTCAATATTAGAATTTCCTAGAGAATATATCCTTATGATAGTGTCACAGTTAGTTGCTGTTATAAGCATATTCTTTGCATATGGTATAGTCGGTAGTTATTCTGCCAAGATGCAGGAATTGGATATAGAAAGCTACAGCTTTGGTGCGTGTGTGGAGGCTGGAAAAGTGGGAGAACTAAGAGAAAGTCTTCCCACTATGCTTGAGCCTATGCAAGATAGACTTGATTATGTGTATATAGGAAGTTTTCAAGATGAGTCACCATTAAGTATGCATTTTGAATATTACAATGGAGAGTATAAATGGTCTGATACTATAAATAATAATACACCTATGGATGAGGGACGAAACATATCTGACAAAGATATGTTAAATGGCAGTAATGTGGTATGCATTAGTGGCAATATAGAAGGCGAGATAGGTGAGATGTTAAGTATCGGTGGTATTGATTTTCAGATTATAGGTAGACAAAATATAGGCAATATAAATCTAGAGATACCTTTTACTTCAGAATGCAATGACTTAGAACTATTTTTAATATATTTGAATTTTAAGCAGTTACCTAAACAGTCTGACTATATAAGATTTAAAGATACTATGGAGGGACTGTTTGGAGACAAAGTTATTGTAGATGAATTCCAATTAAAGGATTCAGACGAACTGATTTCTATGCAGAGTATTATTGTTATATCTGTTGCTATAGGTGTTGTATCCGCGTTAAATACATGTTTGATATATGGCTATATCATAAGTAGACGTAAGAAGCAGATGGCAGTATACGGCATAGTAGGAGCTACAAGCGGTATAAGACTTGCGATCAATGAGATAGAGATAATTTTGGTCAGTGCATCTGTAGCTGTCATTGGCTTCTTAGTGTATAGATTGGGTATAGAGAGTATTATCGTAGAGGTGTATGAGAGTAGTGTCCCTTTGTATGGATTTAAATCATACGCCATTATGTTATTGCTGTATATGACGTGTATATTTATTATTACATATATAATGCTAAAACTTACTAACAGCCGTAGATTGACAGACATGTTGAGGCAGGCTAAAAGATAAGGGGGATGGGATTATATGTTTAGATTTGGATTAAGTGAATATATTAGAAACTTTTGGTTTAATCTATGTACAATCCTTTTAATGATAGTGATTATGGTTATGTCAACTATATTTATATCTAATCTAGAGCAGGATACAAAGATACATAGACTTGCTCAGGAATATATAGATGAAGACAGTATATTTGTTACTTGGGGCTTTTATGACATGAGGAAGTATATTGAAGAAAGGTTAGGAGCAGAAGATAAGTTACTGTTTTCACAGAGTTTCAGTGGAAGAATAGAAGGATATGAGCAGACAAGTATACACTCGTCAGTTTATCCTAAACAAGTTATGGAGATGTTAACACCTAGAATGGATGAGACGACTTATCCAGCTAGCGCAAAGCAATATGATGACACTATAACAGCTTACATATCACACAATCCTTATGGCATTAAAGTAGGAGATACCTTTAGCTATGAAATATGGATTTTAGATGGGGAAAATAGCAGTATATGTGTGGATGTCTATGTAGCAGGTATTATAAGTGAAGGCCAACGTCTGTATAGTTCAGAGGAAGAAATCTCTAGTGATATGGTATATGAGGATTTTTTTCCTGTATATAGTTATGAACAGACAGAGACAGTAAAGATGATTATACCAGAGGAAGAACTGGGTAAGATAAAAGAGTTAAGTAGAGTTATAGATACATCTACATACGAAAATATTATAATTAATCCAAGTGACAATATGGGTAAAGAGGAACGCACTTCATTGATTGAAGCGATATCTGAGTATGAGAAGCAATTACATCCAATTACTTCTGAAATGGTATATCCTGACGCTGAGGATATAGTATATAGAAGCAATGTATTGTATAAGAGTGAGGTATTTAAATATATTCCGTTAACCATTATTGTAGTTGTATTATTTGTAGTGTGTATAACAGGTATAGTGACTATTAAGACGGTTATTAGTACTAGATTTTATGGAATTATGTATACTTGTGGTATGCATTATACTGTAGCTCAACGTATGACAGCATTGGAGATGACTTTTAATTCGGTTATATCTACAGTATTTACTATAAGTCTACTGACCTTGCAAAATAAATTTAAATTGGTAGGCGAGATAAATTGCAATCTGGATGTGTTACAGTACGGATTTATGTTTGCAGTGTGTGCTGCTATTGTACTGTGGTCTACGATGACAGCAAAGAGGGTGCTAAAGGATAATCCGCCAGTACAGATAATAAAAAATATGGATTAGGTATAGGGAGAGTATTTATGATAGAGATAAAAAAAATACATAAGACATACAACTTAGGCAAAACCAATGCCTTTGAAGCATTGAAGGATGTTTCACTTACTATTAAGGATGGTGAGATGGTAGCTATTATAGGTAAATCTGGTGCGGGTAAGTCTACACTTATGCACATATTAGGTTGTATTGATGACTTTGAGCAGGGAGAGTATTATTTAGCAGGTGAGGATATATCTACATTGAATGAAAAGAAACGAGCCTATATACGAAATACTAAGATAGGTATAGTGTTACAGGATTTTGCATTGGTGGAGAGTTATTCGGTTATAGAAAATGTTATGCTTCCGTTGTACTTTTCTAAGGGTATAAAAGGTCAGAAGGCAAAGGTAGCTAAGGCTATGGATATATTAAAACAGATGGAAATGGATGAGTTTGCAGACAAAAAAGTTAATAAACTATCAGGAGGACAGAAGCAGCGTGTAGCTATAGCTAGAGCTATGATAAATAATCCAAGTATTTTATTGGCAGATGAACCAACAGGAGCATTGGATGTAAAAACCTCTGCAGAGATAATGAATGTATTTAAAAAGTTAAATGAGCAGGGTACAACGGTTATCATCATAACTCATGATATGGAAGTGGCAGGAAAGTGTGGCAGAGTTATAGAGATAAGCGATGGAAGGATAATATAAGACAAACGAAGCACAAGGAAGGAATAGGTGTATATGAAGGGAAACAAAAAGATTGTTGTAATAGCTGGGGCGGCAATTGTTTTAGTGATTGTGGCATTAGTTATATTTTTTGTAACTAGAAAGAAACCAATAACTGATGTGGTAATAGCAGGAAATGAAATTCAATTTAATATAGAAAGACAGTTTTATCTATATGATAAAGAACCATTAGATAAGGAAAATGGAAAGGTGAAACCTATAAAGGAAATAAAGGTTATATTTGAGGGTATAGGAAACAGTGAAACTAATAAATATGATGGTAAAGTTATAGTGGAAGGGTTTGAGTTAGGAGGCAACTTTCAGGGGTATTATTTCTCGAAACAAGAGGAGGACTATAGTTTAACGTGTACTGGTTTAAATATAGCTGGACAAGAGGAGGTAGAAGGAGAACGCTATGAGTATTCTATTACTATCAGTGAGGATTTTAGAGAGATAAAAATATGGATATTTGAAGCGGATGAATCGGATGGTGGGGAATATTATTGGGTAATAAATAATGGATATTAAGAAGAGAAAATAGCTACAAAGGTAATAGAATCATAATTCTTCAAGGTCGCAAAATTGCGACCTTGAATCATATACATCAAAATAGAATACATTGATGGTTAATTATTTATCGAACTGGTAACTACCAACACTCCATATCCTTTAAGACTACCATCAAATATCTTACCGGTTAATATATCTGTACAGCCTTTATATTCATCTAATTCTATAGAGTTTTCTTTACCGTGGAATATAACGGTCATAACCCTATCATCGAGTTGTCTGCTGATTTTTACTATTCCATTTTCATCGCAAGCTTCACATGCAATGACTTCACCTTCTGTCAAAGCAGGGTAGGTTCTTCTGACTTTGATAAGATTACGATACCAGTTATAGATATCGGCATTTTGATATTTTTCATCCCAAAGCATACCCCTTCTGCAGTCTGGATCATGACCACCTGTCATACCATATTCATCGCCATAATATATCATAGGCATACCTGGTAGAAGTAACTGCATAGCAGCAGCAAGCTTTGATTTGTCAGTATTATTGTCAGCCATATGAGTGAATCTAGCTGTGTCATGGCTGTCTATGAGATTGAACAAAACAGGGTTTAAGTGCCTGTATAATCTACCTCTCGTAAATCCAAGTCTGTCTAAGAAGTGTGAGGCTGTTATGGTTTCTGTAGCTACGAAATCCCTTACAGCGTTAAAGAAGTTATAATTCATAACTGTATCCCATTCGTCTCCTTCTAAGAAATCTCCAGCATAATGCCATATTTCACCTATTATTAAAGCGTCTTTTTTTGCTTCTTTTATGGCATGTCTGAATTTTTTCCAGAAACTATGGATTACTTCGTCGCCTACATCTAGTCTCCAACCATCTATATCACATTTCTCTATCCAGTACTTACCTACATTTATAAAGTAATTAGCAGTTTCTTCGTTGGATAGCTTAAGTTTTGGCATATAACCATGATATGCAAAGCATTTAAAATTAGGCTTGCTTCTCATAGAACCAAAGTCCAATGGCAAACTATCGATATAATACCAATCTAAATACTTTGAGTTATTCTGATTCTTCATTATGTCGTCGAAAGCAAAGAACTTTACAGAGCTATGATTGAATACACCATCTAATATAATCTTTATATTCTTTGCGTGAGCCTTTTCAACCAGTTCCTTTAAGTCATCCTCTGTACCAAAGTTAGGGTCTATTTTATAATAATCGATAGTGTCATACTTATGCATAGAATCAGACATAAATATCGGTGTCATATATATAACATCTACACCTAACTCCTCTAAATGGTCTAAGCTATTTATGATACCCTTAAGATTTCCTCTTAAGTCATCCATAGGTTTAATAGGGTGCTTATACCATTTCTTCTCGCTGACATTTTCAGTAGTCGCGTATCTTGATGGGAATATCTGATATACAACCTTGTTATTGGCCCATTCAGGTATTTCCATTCTCTCTTCTTCTCTTAGATTTTGTGGCAGGTCAAACATATAGTCGTTATTATCTATCTTATTATCATAGAACTCGTAGTTACCATAATAAGTAGTTAAACCTTGTTTGTCTATGATTTCAAATTGATATCTTAGACATACGCAATCAATATCGATGACAACCTCATAATAATCGGTATACCTATCGCATGCCACCTTTACCATTTCCTTAGCTTCCCATGTATTTAGGAATTGCACAGGAATATATTTGTCCTTGTGGTGTAATACAATTTTTTCAATGTCATCCTTCTTAGTTTCTATACGTATAACAAATCTTCCATCACCAATAGAGTAGCAGTATCTTCTCTCCATATAATGTGTTATTGCACTATATTCCATTTATTCACGTCCTTTCGTATTTCTTACGTAACCTATAGATTTATTCTATCGTGTTTGCCCATATATCTCAACACATTTTCTGCCAATTCATAATACAATTCTATTATTGAAGCAGTTGACATATATCGTTGGACAATATGCCACAAAAAAGGTATAATGCAAGGCAGATGTGTTGTTACGAAAGGGAAAGGGTATCAATAGTGATAAAGTATTCGATAAAAAGCTTTTGCGAAGAGATGGGTATAAGCATAGCTACAGCTAAAAATTGGATAAAAACAGGAAAGATACAGCCGACAATTGTAAAAAAGAGGCCATACTTTACAGAAGAATATGTGGAAGAATTGAAGAAAAGACTGGCAGAGGAGGAAGTGACGGCTACGAAAAGTCGTCTTAACAGAAAGAAGCTGGTAGGAGAAAGAGTGTACTACGATGCGTATTTGCCAGTAGGCTCTATTAATAGGCCTATAGTAAAATCTATATTACGTGAGTTTGAGGAAAAATGTGAGCCAAGTGATGCTATAAGTATCTTAGCTTATTTTATGAAAGAGTTGTGCTTAGCAGGTGGTGTGAATACCTATGTAACTAGCAGACTTGCCAATGATTTGTTAGGAGAAGATATAGAGGTGGCATGTATAGATGTTTTTTACCCTTGGGTTAAGAAATATAGTCTAGAGTATGTTGAAGGTGAGGATATATTAGGGTATCTTTATTTATCTTTGAGGGATATAAGAGATAGAAAGGCGAAGGGGGCATACTATACCCCTAGTCATATTGTTAGGGAGATTACGTCAAAGATTAAATACAATCCTGAAACTGATAAGGGAAAGACGATACTTGACCCCAGCTGTGGGACAGGTAATTTTCTTATGCAGTTAGATGACAATATACCATTTGAAGCTGTATATGGCATAGATATAGATTACGAGGCTGTGTGCATTGCTAGAGCAAATCTAGCGTTAAAGTATGACGTTAGCTATATTAATGATAATGAGAGTATGAAGATTTTATATAGGCATATCATACATGATGATTTTTTAGATCGTTATACATTGGTTAAGTATGATTACATAATAGGAAATCCGCCGTGGGGATATCAGTTTGATAAGGAAGAGGAGGAACGTATTAAATATAAGTTCTTTTCAGCTAGCCTTAGAAGTGTAGAGTCCGCATTTTTGTTTGTAGAGAAAAGTTATCTGCTATTAAATGAATCGGGGATCATGTCTTTGATAGTTCCTGAGTCGCTTATGAAGGTAAGTACTCACAAACCTGCAAGAGAGTTTATTGCAGAGTATTGTCGTGTAGATGGTGTGACATACCTTGGCAATATATTTCATAAGGTGCAGTGTCCGTCTGTAATAATTGATCTAGGGAAAAAAAGAAGGAACCAGAAGGAATCACTAGTAGATCACAAGATTCGTATTAAAAAAGGAGACGATATATATTATATACGTCAGGGTGATAGATTAAATATGGAGAGCTTCCAATTAGAGACAACAGATGAGGAAGAGGAGCTTATTAAAAAAATATATAGAGTTAAGCATACAACTCTTGAGGATAGAGCGTTATTTGGTCTGGGAATCGTGACAGGTGACAACGAAAAACGTATATCAACCGAACCTATAGATGATGGTGAATGTATCATAGTAGGTAAAGATATTGGAAAATATACAATTGAATATAATAAGCAATTTATTAAGTACAATCGAGATGAATTGCAGCAGGTAGCTCCTGAATATATGTATAGAGCACCAGAGAAACTTGTGTATGGCTTTGTGGGTGATACTCTTAGATTTGCTTATGATAATAAGGGAACACTAACGCTGAATAGCTGCAATATAGTGATACCACAGGTGACAGGGCTTGATATAAAGTATATTCTTGCAATTCTTAATTCAACTGTCATCGATTTTTTATACAAAAAGCATTTTAAGAGTATAAAACTTTTAAAGAGCCATATTGTTAAGATGCCAATACCTATACCGAAAGAAGATGAGCAGCTTGAGATAGTAAGATATGTAAATATGCTGATGGAAAAACCAGAATGTTTCAATGAGATATATGACGAAATAGATAGAAGAATTGTAGATATTATGGGGTTAACTTTGGAAGAATACAACTTAATACGAAAAAAATAGAGATATATGTAGTACATTAGTAACAAATTTACAAAAAATTACAAAAAAAGTATGTACAAATCCGAACAAAATGGTACAATATAGACTAATGAATTGTGACTTCAATTTAATACAAGGAAGTAGGTGCTGGGATGACAAAACAGATAAAAGCATGGTTGCTTATGCTAGTTGGCATTCTTGCTATAACCATATCTTTGGGCATCATGGTTAAGGCGGATAATGAGCCGGCAACAGCTAGTAAAAGAAGAGTGTTGAAGGTAGCTTATGTAGCTAGTCAAAACTTTATTAATAATAAAGACGGAGAATATGCAGGATACGGAGTGGAATATCTAGAAGCTGTACGTAAATATGGAGACTGGTCATATGAATATGTGGAAGGCACATGGGACCAGTGTATGAAATGGGTAGAAGACGGCACGGTAGATATGATGTGTATGGTGCAACATACCGAAGAGAGAGAGGAAAAGTATCTTTTTTCAAAGGACTCAATGGGATTAGAGTACGGTCTTATATATACACGTGATGATAAAGACTTGTATTATCATGACTATGCTATGATGGGCGGTATGTCTATAGCTATGATGTCGAATACAGTATTTGATGCCAGATTAGATGAACTTGAGAGCGTATACGATATAAAGCTTGATAGAAAATATTATGGCAATATAGATGAAGTTATAAAGGCTATGGAAAAAGGCGATACAGATTTGGCTATAATTGGAAGCATATTAGGATACAATGGTGCGAAGGTTGTAGGTAGAGACGATGCCATGCCATATTACTGTGTTATGTCTAAGGATAAGCAGGAGCTTATGACAGAGTTTAATGAAGCGCATAGAAGGGCGGTTCTTAATGACCCAAGCCTTCATTCTCGCTTAAATCAGAAGTATTATGAAGAGAGCAATCTTTCTAGTATGCCATTATTTACTCGTGAGGAACACGAATACATAGAAAAGACAAAGAGTGTAACAGTAAGAGTTTTACCTAATATGCATCCTCTTTGCTATAAGCAGGATGGAAAAATTAAGGGTATCTACGCAGAGTATTTAAAATTATTAGAAAAGAAGAGCGGTTTAGAGATAAAAATTGAGCAACACGTAACAACTAATTTGGATAATGATTTATCAAATGTAGTTAAAGAGAAGATTTTAACATTGCGTTCAAACAGAGTTTTGGAGTACGGTAATGAAAATATAGATCTTATAGGAACAGATACTCTTATCCAAACATCTTTAGGCTATGTTAAACGTGAAAAAGAGATAAATAAGACTAAAGAACATTATATTTTCGCTATAACAGAAGATATGAATTATTATCTAGTTGATTTGCTTAGAAATAATGATGATAATTGTCAGATACAGTGCTATGCTACACCAGAGGAATGTCTAGAAGCAGTAGCTGATAAAAAGGCAGATATAGCTATTCATGATGCCTATGTTATAAGCTACTTAATACAGAAACCAAAGTACGCAGACCTTTTGGAGGAGGTATCTGGTAAGGAATTGACCAATGGTATGTGCCTTGTGAGTACAGAAGCTGATAGAATGCTTGTGAATATTTTAAATAAGGCAATTGGACATATAACAAAGCAGGAAATGGATAATATAGTTACTCTTGAGTTAAAGACAAGTGTGTATAAGCACACATTAGAGGATGTTATATATAGATATTGGACTGTACTTCTTGTTATATGCTTAATAATTTTAGGCGGAGTGGTAACTTACACATTGTTGAACAGAAAGATGACAAATCTTAAGGTGCAAAAGAAGGAGTATGATATTTTACAAAAGCAGCTTCAGCAGGATGAACTGACAGGTGTGTATAACAAGACATATTTCCTTGAGATTGCGAAAGAGATGATAGAGTTATCCGATAGAGAGATGTGCATCGCTATGATGGACATAACGAATTTTAAAGCATTTAACGAAATGTATGGAATGGACAATGGTGATAAGTTACTTAAATATATAGCTTCTGAGCTAAAAAAGGTTGTGAGACAGTATGATGGAATCATAGCTAGATTTAATGCAGATCATTATTTTATGTGTCTAGAGGAAAAGTTCTTCACAGAAGAGAATTTTCCAAATAGATTCAAGAAGACTATTGTAGATGATGTAGATGTCAGCGTTACATATGGTGTGTATAAAGTAGGAACACAAAAAGATGTGCCTGTAAATACTATGTGTGACAGAGCTGCTATGGCTATTCATGACAAGGATAATAAGGCGTCTGGTCATATTAGATATTATACTGAAGAAGACAGAAACAAAATTGTAAAGCAAAAAGAGATTGAAAATGACATGGAAGAGGCTCTTGAACAAAGACAGTTCTGTGTATTCGTTCAGCCAAAGTATGACATATATAAGAAGGAAATTATAGGTGGAGAAGCCTTGGCTAGATGGATTCATCCTCAAAAGGGTATGATATCTCCAGGAGAATTTATACCGGTATTTGAGAAAAATGGATTTATCAGATTTCTTGATTATTATATATGGGAAGAAACTTGTAGAGTATTAGCTAATCTTAAGAGTAAAAAAGCGGTAACTTATCCAGTGTCAATCAATGTGTCTAGAGCACATTTTTATAGTAATGAACTTAAGTACAAGCTTTTAGATTTACTAAAGAAGTATCAGTTAGATCCTCAAGATTTAGAGCTTGAGATAACAGAGACTATATGTGCAGAGGATTCTGGAAATATAAATGCTCGAATAAAGGAATTGCAAGAAGTAGGCTTTAAGATAGCTATGGATGATTTTGGAAGCGGATATTCTTCACTTAATATGTTAAAGGAAATGCCGCTTGATATAATCAAAATGGATTTACGATTCCTAGACAGTGCAGAAAACGTGGAAAAGAGTCATAAGATATTAGGCACTTTGGTAGAGTTGGCAAAGAGTCTTGAACTGAATGTAGTTGTAGAAGGTGTAGAGACAAAGGAACAAGTAGAGTTCTTAGAAGGATTAGGTGGAATATGTGCACAAGGCTTCTATTTCTCTAGACCAGTAGACTCAGATACTTATGAGAATATGGTAACATCAAATATTTCATAAATTAAACAGTGTATATTAAGACTCCCAGGGAATATATGATAAACACCTTGGGAGTTTTAAAACGGAGGAAATAGTATGGCAAGCTTGTCAGAGGAGATGAAAAATAAGCGAGATATTAAGCGAAAAGCAGAAATCCTGATAGTTGATAAGGATTTTGGCAATTTTGGCTTATATAAGGCAATATTGTCTGTTGAGCATATTTTGGAGTGTGCATATAACATAGATATTGCAATGGAACTTTGTAAACATAGAAGGTTTGATATTGTGATAATAGAAGGTGATATGGGTATAGAGAATTTTAAAAATGTTCATGAACAATTAAAAGGGATATATGTCGAAAATACACCTATAATGCTAGTGATAGCAGATAGCAATGATAAAGGGGAAATAATTCATTATCTTTGTGCTGGAGCAGAAGGATATATTTCTAAGCCATTTACTAAAGAAAATATGTCAGAAGTTGTACGTACTGTATTGCAGGCGAGAAGAAAAAAGGAAACGAAGAATACAGTGGCCATAATAGACAATGATTTTGCACAGTTGAAATCTATGAAAAATATGTTGGATAAAAGATATTCGGTCAATATTATAAATGACGTAGATGTGGCTAGAGATTTTGTAGCAAAGAAAAAACCTAATTTGGTTATAATGGATGTTGATGTTATAAAACACACGGAAATGGAAAAGTGTGATGTGATAGCAAAAGAAAACGCAGATAGACATGTATTGTTTTTGTCAAAAGAACCAAATGAGGAAATTATATCAAAATGCTCTAAATTCAATCCAGAGGGTATCTTGATAAAACCGTTTACAGAGGAAGTATTTACGCAGACAGTAGAGAAGATTTTGTTTAGACATTCGTATATGGATGATTTTGGGAAGGTATAGGGAACGTGTATGGAACATCAGATATTTCAGATTATAGGTATAATATGTCTTATATCTAACACAGCCATATTAGTTATTGTAGCGCAAAACAAAGCATCGACAATTCAGAAATTAGGAATGCTTTTGGCAACTGCTGGAGTGACTGTACAGCTGGGTAATTTTTTTCTACTCTTTTCTAGTGAATATGAGAGTCTTCTAAATGCTATGAAACTAAAAACTATAGGTCACATATTGATATTGACCTCTTTTATATTGTTTGTAAATGTGTATTGTGGAGTTAAGCTATCGCTATTTACTAAAACAGGTGTAGTTGCATTTAATCTTGTGAGTATCGGCTTATGCTTGACTTGTGAGTATCATGATCTATTCTATAGTGAGATTGTATATGTGTCGGATGCTGCCCATCCTCATATATTAACGAATATATCTTATTTTGACATAGGCTACAGAGTGGTAAATGTAGTATTTATATTGATATTAAGTATCCGTGTAGCGAAAATGGCATTTGATATATCCAATGTAAAGAAGGGTAAAGATTTCTTAATTTTGCTCTCAATAGCAGTAGCATTTGTATCTGATCTTATTAATTCTATGAAGATAATAGAAGTGTATGACTTGTTTGCAATAGGATTTGCAATCAGTGCGTTGATACTTATTATCGCAGCATATAGATATGGAATACTTGATACGATGCAACTTGCAAAGGAAAATGTACTAGAACATACAACAGAAGGAGTGATTGTAGTTGGTATAGATAAAAAACTTGTCTATGCTAACAATAAAGCACAAGCATTACTGCCATATCTAAAAGACAGTGACGATATAAGTACAGAGAAGCAGTTAAAAGAGATATTTGATGGTGAACGTAGTATGATAAAAACTGATAGTGGTCAGTATGAAGCTAAGATATCACCATTATATGAAAGTGGCATATTAAAAGGTTATATGGCTCTTTTGATTGATATGTCATTTATAGAGAGATACACAAAAGAGGTCATAGAATTAAAAGAAGCGGCAGAGGCTGCTAATCGCTCTAAATCAGTATTTTTGGCTAATATGTCACACGAGATTAGAACGCCTATGAATGCGATAGTAGGTTTTAATGAGCTTATTTTGCAAAAATCGAAGGATAAACAAATATTAAATTATGCTAATGATATAAAAACATCTTCCGACAATTTGTTGTCTATCATCAATGATGTATTGGACTTATCAAGAATAGAATCTGGAAAGATGGAATTGAGTGAAAAAGAGTATAAGCTAAATGAACTTATTAAAGAAAGCACTATAAATGTCAAGTCTATGGCAGATAAAAAAGGTTTGGAGTTTATAGTAGATATTGATGAAAATTTGCCATATAAATTGTACGGAGATAATTCGCATATAAGAAACATATTGATTAACTTATTGAACAATGCTGTAAAATACACTCCGGTTGGATTTATAAAATTTGTTATTAAACTGGTGGATATGCAAGATGATAATGCAGTTCTTAGATTTTCTGTAGCTGATAGTGGTATAGGTATAAAAGAAGATGACATACCTAGATTGTTTGACGAATTTGAAAAATTTGATTCAAAGAAGAATCGTGGTGTGGAAGGAACTGGACTGGGCCTTGCTATTGTTAAGGGATATACAGAGTTGCTGGGTGGTAAAATAACTGTCGAGAGCGAATATGGTTTGGGCAGTACGTTTACGTTTGTAGTTTCACAAAAGATTGTTTCTACCGATAGGTTAATACAAGATAATTGGGTAGAGGAAGAAGAGTTACATGTAAGAAAGAAATTCCAAGCACCAAATGCAAGAATACTTATAACAGATGACAATGAGATTAATCTTAAAGTGTCATCAAGCATTCTTCGTACATATGGAATAAGAGTTGATACAGCTCTTAGTGGTAAGGAAGCTATAGATGCATGTAGGACAGAACCATATGATATTATATTCATGGATCAGATGATGCCTGAAATGGATGGTGTCGAAGCAATGAAACGTATAAGAACACTTCTAGATGATAGCACTTATAGAAGTGTGATAGTAGCGCTTACTGCCAATGCTGTAAGTGGTGTTAAGGAACAGATGTACAAAGAGGGCTTTGATGACTATATAACAAAGCCTATAGATGTTGTATATCTGGAAAAAGTATTGCTTAAATTTTTGCCGAAAGAGCTTATCATATATGAAGATAATCTGGTTGAAGATGTAACAGAAATTGTAGACGAGCAGCCTGACATAATATCTGCCCAAAATGAACCAGGTACTAAGAAAGAGACTATTGAAGACTGCTTGACTGGTTTTGATATAGCTAAAGGTATTAGTTGTTGTGGCGGAGATATTGAGTGCTATGAGGATATTTTGCAAGCATATTACGAAAGTGGAGAAAAGAGATTGGCGGAACTTGCCAGCTTGCTTGATGAGAAAAATTATAAGAATTATGTTATAGCAGTGCATGGATTAAAGTCTAGCTCTGCTAGCATAGGTGCTATGGAATTATCTGAATGTGCCAAGGCTCATGAGTTCGCAGGTAAAGAAGAACGATATCAGTTTGTACATGATGATTTCTTGCATCTCAAAGAGTTGTATCAGACAGCACTTGATAAGATATATGATGCATTGGTGTTAAGAGGCATAATAGCTGTAGATAATAAAGATGAGTCAGAAGATACGGGAATACAAATATCAGAAGAGCTGATTGACATAGCTGTAAAACGTATAAAGGATATGCTTTTTGATTATGACTACAGCGGTGCATTAAGAATATTAGAACAGTTAATGGATTGTAAGCTTCCTGAAGCAAAAAAAGCTGACATCTATAGCTTGAAGGAAGCTATAGATGAGGAAAATGTAAAGGAAATATATAATATTCTTAGAAGAATATAGTTATGTAGTATGTTGGCGGAAAAAGGTGTTGTATAATCTTTATGGCAGGAATAATATTTCCTAGGTTAAAGATAATAGGACAACATACAATAGAACCCAATATAAATACAGGTATAAGAGTGGTAAATATGTATTTATTAACTACATAAGAAAGTAATAAACATATTAGAATACATCCTATTGCATAGGTTGATAGGGCAAATATTTCATAAAAAATGTTGTTACATAAGCCCACTATGACAATACCAGCAAGACCTATAATAGTCGCCAGAAATACTGGTATAGATATATTTAAAAGTCTTAGTAATGGTTGGCGTCGTAGTGGGATATTTGCGTCAGAATAGCTATTTAAACCGGCTGCTAATGCTGATATAAATATTAAAATCGCTATAAGCCCTCTGACGGGGGTTGCTATGTACGAAGATATATTTACCGTGTGAGAACCGCCGTTGTATTCGTCGTACAGAGTCTTATAGTCAAAGGAGAAGGTGCTATCATTGGTAGCATATTTATAATATACACTTCGCATATATTCTAAATCACTATCAGTTACATCAGGAAAGAAGCGTTGATTTAATATATCATCAATAAGCATATCGTCTGCAGTATGTTCCATAATCATAGCTAGTATAACAATGTTTGAAAGCATAGATGTAGCACTATCTTTAGGGTGTATAGATCTTATTTTAGACATATTCTTATCAAATGCATATCCGCTTTGCAGTGTGCCGGCTAATATGTCTTTTTCCATATCATTTATGTTATCGTAAGAAGAAAATACAATACTTCCTGTATGGGTATTGAATTCTTCTGATAGTGTATGATATAGAGGGTTATCTTTTGAAATATAGTAGCCTACATGTATGGAACTATTTATGGTGTTAGGAATAAAGCTTATGGCAAAAATAGTAAAAAACATACATGTAAGAATAACGATGGTGGATATATGTTTTAATTGACGTTTGGTCATAAGGTATAACCATATAATACATTTTCTCATACTATCTTAACTCCTTTCCTCTAGATATATAAGTGCAATAGACACCCAGTGTAAAGAGGACAATACTCCATATTAAACAACAAAAAATAGCTGTGTTGCTCCATATACCGCACATTATTTTGGTTATGCAACTCATCATACAACTGGTAGGTAGTAGTGAGGCTATGCTGGTTAGTAAATCAGGTAGCATCACAGATGGTATAAAACAGCCTGATAGAAAACACATTACAAGTGTGCATATAAAACTTATCATAATACGACTAAGATTATGTTTTGTCAGACGTGATATGAAGTAAACATACGCAGATGAAACTATAGTGAAAATAAATATTGTTAAGATTAGTTTCAACCACTCTTTTGGTGTAATAAGTATGTCGTATATCTTTAAAATAGCTGTGGCAGGTATAGCGACAATGAGTAAAGTTAATATTTGAGATACGGTAATTCCTATATAATTTGCAAGCTCTTGTAAAAGCAATGGTGTCTTTTGAAGCGATAGTGTTTTAGAAGATACACTGTCTAGTCTGTTGGCAATAGAGAAGTAGTTTATAGCTATAAGCATCATAAATAAAACAATACCACCACATATGTAATATTCCATAAGGGATAATGCACCAGAGACAGATATTATGGTGGATTCGAATAGATTGGAGCCACCTACTACAAAGGATATGTATTTTAAATTCATTCGGAATACAGCTTTATCGGTATATTTAGCTACATCGTACTGGTCATAAATGTCATATATACTATATACGCCAGCTTGGGCTGAACCGAGAAGAGTGGCGGCAGCATCGGCAATTTCTTTTATGATAACTGCTTCTAATCCTGAGTTTTTTGGGAATACAATCTCTATAGGCGTGTTTGTACCGTTTAATATACTGTCTACGGTATCGTTAGGAATGATAACAGCAGCTATGTAGTGTCCGTTTTCTAAACCGGAGAAAGCACTCGCCTCATCTACAAAATCGAAGATGATACTGCTTGAGAGTTGTTCGTTTGTGGTTATGGCGTCTGATATGGTTTGAGCCATAAGAGAATCGTCATTCATAATGACGGCAAGGTTGATAGGGCTTATGGAATTGTTGGAACTTATTGCTGTCATAAAATTATTACCACAAAAAGCAATGGCACCAACTATAAAAATCAGTGCAATTGCTCCTATGATTTGCCATACAAGATTGTGTAGGCCTCTTTTTATATTTAACTTAATAAGTATTAAAAATCTTTTCATAATAGTACTGGATGTTTTCTAATATTGTAACAAAATCTTTGTCATCTACATTGCTAATATTTAAAATTGTTCCGTCCTCAAATGTTACTGTGCAGATTGCAACGTTTATATCTTTTGTAAGGTAAAGATCAACATCTACACTTTCGCCAATCTTTTCGGTTAATTGGGAAATTAATATAGACCAGTGTGAATCTAGCATTACACTTATTCCGGACATTTGGGATGAGATATTGACTGTATAGTCAAAGTACAAATTATCATAGTCGTTGTCTGTATCTGAATAATACATATCATATAACATATCTATATATGATTGAAGTTCTGGATTTTTTAATGCAAATAAAATAGCTGGCTTTATGATATTTGCTAATTCACTAATAGAAATGCTAGTTTTATAATGTTGGTATTCATTAGTTTCTACAGTTGATTTTCCCATATTTTGTACGGTGATATTATGAGATGAGGTGGCTATTTGTTCGTTTATAGCGCTCATGCAATTATTTGTAAAAGTTTCATAATCAAATTCAGGCAATAAGCTGTATTGGGATGAGATGTAGTTGCTTGCTAACGAGGAGCTATCCTGCATAATGTAGGAAATGCCTGTTGAAAGCAATTGCTCATTTGTTAAGGATTCCACGGATATTTTAGGTTCTGTAGGTTTAGTTGTAAAGCTTATTACAGCCAATAAAGAAATGCCAATAATGGTAAGTGATGTAATAGAGAGTATAGCTATTACTAATCTTTTGTTATTCATAGTATGCACCTATTTTGTTTGATTCTGGTTACTTGTATTCATCATTTGAAGCAGATTGTCACCACGAAGATTTGTCGGAATTTCTGTTAAAAGGCCATCTTTTAAAACAAGTAGACGACTACATATGTCCAATTCTATTTCATCATGGGTTGTGAGTATAACTGTACATCCTTTTGCAAGGCATTCATTTAAATAATCTCTTATGATGAGTTTGCTATGTAAATCAAGGGCGGCACTTGGTTCATCTAATATGATGATATTAGGATTGCCAGCCATGGCTATGGCTATGCTTAATCTTTTTTTCATACCACCAGACAATGTTGAAGCTCTTTGTTTTAGAACAGTATCTAGACCTAATAAGTGAATTACACCGCTTGTTATGGATGTTTCAAAGGAAGATTTAGAGTCGCAATACCACAGCATTAGGTTGTCTTTTACAGAAAGTTCTGGATATATAGGGTTATCTTGAGGGACATAGGCTATTTTTGACTGGGAGTCATTTATATCTATATTGCCACAGTCTGCCTTTCTCATACCGGAAATTATAGATAATAATGTGGATTTCCCTGAACCATTGGAGCCTACTATGCCTATGCATTCGCCTGGGGCAGCAGTAAAGTTACAACCTTTCAAAACTTGCTTTTTTCCAAATGATTTTTTTATATTATTTATCTTAATCATAGGTTCATTTTAACATATTGGAGAGTGATGTCAAATATTCTATTCAGATTTTTGTGGAGTAATCATCATACAGACTTAGAAAAATGTGGAAATATATTGATTTTATGGGGATTGTGTGGTATATTAATATAAATTACTGTGCAAGGATGCAAAGAAAATATAGGAACGTAAAAATATGCAAAGGTTCCAAGGAGGGTGCCAATGGATAGATTAGTAAATATATGTAATAAAATTAAAGAAAGTAAGAAAACTATACCAGGAGCAGTGTCGGTGCTAAGCGTGTGTCTTGTAGCAGTGATGATACTGTTCTTTTGTTTGCCTGAAACAAAGGCGGCAACAGAACGTTTAGTGTCGTGGACGTCATCAGGTAATAATGTCTATAAATTGTCAGATTTAAGTAATGGAGATAACAATACAGTTATCAAGACAAGAGTTCCTGTGGTAGATAATGACGCTGATAATCCGTATATTATCGACGGAACAGGAACAACTGGTTTGAATCAATCTATCAATATTGATTATACCGGCGGAAGAGGAACTGCAAGTAATCCTACAAAGGTATATGTTACACTTAAAAATGTTAATATTCAGAGAAATCTTGATTATGAGATAATAAGCTTTACAACATCTAGCGGTGCTGTACAGTTTGTGGTTACAGTTGAAGGAGAGTGTAATATAGAATCGGTATCGACTGCGACAGAATACAGACCGCTTATATCTATAGAAAACATTACATATGATGTTTTGTTGTTGACACAACCATCTGTACCTAATCCTACAACTGTAGATGATTATGTGGTGAATACAAGTGTGGAGAGAAGAGTGAGCTTGGTGTTAGGCGGAAGTGATCCGGATGCGTCTCTTAGATTGGCAAGCCAGAGTGGTAGCTTTGGAGCAGCTATTGGTTCAAGAGAGTCGGCTACGCTTAATGATGAAAACGCTCAGTCGGCGGCTACTGTTGTAGAGAGTCTTACAACAGAGCTTAGAAATAACAGTGCTAATCAGCGTGTGTATGTAAATGATGGTGATATATCAGAAGAAATATTCAATATGGGATTTTCTAAGATGTCTGAGGGCGTTTTCTATATTGGATATGTTTATCAACAAAGTTATACAGCTGGAGCTGGTGAAGTTATCATAGGCGGTGAGAATGGTGAGTCACCATTTAGATTGTCTATATTAAATGAAGGATACGGTGCTGCAATCGGTGGTGGAGCAGGTTCCGCAACAGCAAATGGCGCTTCAAATGCGGCTAAGATAACTATTAACAATGGAAATATTCATATAAATTCTACTAGAGAAGGTGTTGCAGCTATAGGAACAGGTGTGGCTTTAAAAGCAGGAGCAGCAGCGGCTTCAGTAGAAGGTATTGAAATAAATGGTGGTTCTATTAGGATTGAAACAAGAGGACAGAATTTCACTAAGAATCCTGTAAATGCTGATGGAAAACGAGTATATGAAGTAGAGGCAGGAACAGGAGATAATGCAGATGGACTTAAGATATCTAATCTTAATAATCTTGCCGATGGAGTAGAGATTCCTATTACATATTACCCTAGACAGGGATTACAGTTTGCAGAAAATATATCGGAATTAACAGAGAGTATTACGAAGAAACATACAATAGATGTTGATACACATTACGTATATTTGGATGTAGTAGTGGCAGAAAATGTTTTGGATTATAAGTATCAAGGATGTGGATATTCAGATTCAAACAGCTTATATTTCTACCTGCCAGCTACAGAGACTACAACGCTTACTGTTAAGGATGAATTCGGTGTAGGTAATGGTGATAGCTATGCAAAGTATGTGGTTAAGGATTCGCAAGGTCGAGTAGTAGAGCCTGTATCGGATGATGTGACCTCACCATCTAACAGAGTATATGTTTTGATAAAGGGTGAGACATATTACCTCAATGCTACATATATACCAAATGGTCTAAGTGTTAAGGATGTTCTCCTTAATGTTAATAACACAACCACATCGTCAAGTTTTGTTACAAATTACGATGGATATGGAATACCAACTACTTCTACATCAGTTATAGCTAATATTATATACGGTGGAACTATAGACATCGTATATGATGATGGATTTGTAGTAGGTGATGAATCAAATCACAGTGTGTCTATGCCATCTATGGATTATGAGTATGGCACAGAGGTAATGAATCTGGCTAATTTGGGAACAATTATGAAGAACGGATTGGGTGGTGGTAGCACACCAGACCTGATTTTTGAAGGATGGATGTATACTGACCCATCTGGAGCAGAAAAGGGTTGGGTTACACATATTACATCAACACCAAAGAGTGGTGGTACAAGTGATCACTATGAGGTGTATTCTGATCTTATACAGTCTGATGGAAAGATATATCTTAAGGCTAAGTGGAAGATTAAGATAGAGTATACGGTAAATCCAACTGATCAACCTATAGAGATATTGTTGGATTATGGTGTATATGAACCATATTATACATATGATGTTAAAATAACAAATTACATGCCGGCTCATCCGAAGGAAGATTATTCATTTGATGGATGGCTACTAAATAATAACGAAGATACTATATATAGATATGGTACAGATATTAATGGAACAGCCACAGTATCTACACTTACTAGCCATGTTTTCCATGCTCGCTACGTAAAGAGTGGATTTGCTGTATACATTGATGCAACAGCACTTAGTGAGAAGTATACAGTGTTACAATGTCTTAGAGATATTGAACAGCTTCTTATAAAGAATCCAGATGGTACATTGGCTACAATTGTAAAGGATGGCAAAGCTTATTATTATACAAGACCATTGCCAGATGCTACACCTGTAAGAGTTATAATGGAGACAGCTGCAGGTTATAAGATGAGTAATCTGTCTGTTGTGTGTAGCACAGCCAATACAGTATCAACTGACGATGCTACAGGAGAATGTTTTATTGATTTTGCCATAAAGGGTGAGGATGTATACATATCTACACAGGCTAAATTCTCGCCAGTAGAATATAATATCTTCTTCAAAGATGGTAAGGAGCCAAATGAGTATCTTTGGAATGACTACAACTTTACATATGATATTGAAGATGTAGCAGCAGGAAAGACTATCGGAGATATTATAAGAGAGGGCTTGGGTAAGCCAAATATGTCTGATAAAGACATTGCTAACGCAGTAAATACTATAGATAAAAATAATAGATTTACAGATTTTGCAGGCTGGACATTAAGCTTTGTAGATGGAGTAATTGATACAGATGCAGTTATTGGTGATATTATAAGTGACAGTGGAGCTGTTACTTATGGAACATTGACATTCTCAGCAAATTGGATGGAATATGACAAGTTTGCAATCAATGTAACTCTTCTTGAACGTCAATTTATGGAGAATGGAACATTCCAAGATATAGTGTCTGGCAAGGTGGTTCCAGTACTTTACTATTATACAGAGGGTGGCAATATGTACCCTGTATATACAGAAACAGTCGTAGATAAAGCGACTGGAATTGAGACTACAACAGCTTATGCAAAGGCTGGAGATAAGATTAGTATTGTACTTTTCAGAGCGAATTCAAAGGGTAATCCTATGGGAGAACCATTGACAGAGGGCATAAAAGTCGAAGAGTTGTATTATACATACGAGAGTAAATTAGATGAAACTGTAAGAGCTGAAATACAGGGTAGCTTAAAGTCCTTTACTGTAAAGGATGATGTAAAGGATGACACTGTTATTGAGGTATATATGGTGTTCTCGCCAAAGCAGTACACTATTACATATTGGGACTTAAGAGGTTTTGATAATAGCAGTAATCCTGTAAAATATACAATATTTGATGATTTTGATTTTGCTACATTGACTAAGGATGTTGAGTGGTTATTAGTGCGTCAGGATAACGATGATTCTAATGATGATGATGTGACCACAGAGATTATATATGGAATAGACTTAGGTGGAAAACTGGTTACAGATGGACCATCGTCTAATAGAGGTTATGTATCAAATCTTATATTAAAGCCAGATTGGACTGACTATAAGGAAGAAATGTATACTATAGAGATAGTTATAGACGGTCAAGTATATGGAGAGATTATAGTTTCACATCCATGGGAATCAGATGCATATAGAGCAAATGAGACAATTGTGTTAAATGTAAAGCCTATGGAAGGATATCAGTTAGTGCCAGGCTCTCTTACATATAAGCGTGCAGACGCAGCGGTACCTTTGTCTTTAGGAAAAGGTATGTTGGGACGAAATAATCTTACATTGAAGACAGAGGAACTTCCACTTGCACCAGTATATGTGTCAGACGGTGTATATGTGTTGACTATGCCATCTAGTGATATTATTATCAATGCTATGTTTGAAATATGTGAGTATACTATTACATATTCTGATATGACAGCAGATATTATAAATCCTAATCCAGAGTCTTACACAATTAACAGTAGTATAGTTCTTGAGGATGCAACAAAAGAAGGCTACAACTTCCTTGGATGGTATGACCAGGATGGAAATAGAATCCTTAAGATATCTAATAGAACAGGTAACTTGGTTTTAACACCAATGTTCCAGTTAATAGAAGTAGAGGAGGAGCCTGATGATCCTGCGGTAACACCGCCAGGTGATGAACCAGGTAATACACCATCAGATAAGCCTTCAGAAAAGCCATCGGATAATCCTACTGATAATCCAACAGATAAACCAGTTGATGGAGATGATGGTAAGGATGAGTCAGGAGATAAGCCGGGAGGCGTTACTGATGGAACCGGTAACGATGACGACGATAAGGTAATATCAGGCCGTCCATCAAATGTAATTATAAACGGTGGCGTAACATCGAAACCTTCTGCACCTACTAAACCAAGTACACCTGGAAAGACAGGAGATAGTACTGATGTATCTAGACTTGTTCTTATATCAGTTGCAGCAGTACTTGTTATGATGATTATTGTTCTAAAAAAGAAAGAGAATGAGCAGGAGGCATAAAGCCCACTAAATAAAGTGATTAAGCCTGTGACTTGTAGCGATATACAAGTCACAGGCTTAAAATTTTACTTCATATCAAATGAAGGGTTAAATGCGTAGTAGTTCTTGCTGTCAAGATCGTCTTGTACCATACGGAGAGCTTCACCAAATCTATGGAAGTGAACGATTTCTCTTTGGCGGAGGAACTTGATAACATCACATACATCTGGGTCTTTAACCATACGGAGAATATTGTCGTAGGTTGTTCTAGCCTTCTGCTCAGCAGCTAAGTCCTCAAATAAATCTGTGATAGGGTCTCCTTTGCTCTGGTATGTCCACGCATTCTGAGGATTGCCACCAGCGGACTGTGGCCATATACCAAGTGTGTGGTCAACATAGTATGCATCGAAACCAGCAGCCTTTATTTGCTCCGGAGATAAGCCGTCAGTCAACTGTTGAACTAACGCACCTACAATCTCGAGATGGGCTAGTTCTTCTGTACCTATATCGTTTAAAAGTCCTGCAACACGTTTATTTGACATGGCATATTTTTGTGATAGGTAACGAAGAGAGGCTCCTATTTCGCCATCAGGTCCACCATACTGCTAAAACCTACAACAATAGCTCTAAGCATTGATTTTACAAGGTTTTCAGGCTGTCAACTAAGTGAATATCTAGTCGATTTTCTTTCTTTACATAAACTAAATGGTCTATAACGGAGCGGATAGCATCTGACTTAAGGTCATTCTCTACATTGGATTTTAAGAGGTCAATGATAGATTGAATTTCCTTAGGTAGGTCTATCTGCTCTATTTTTTCTGGTTTACTATTAAGTATATTATCGATGTCATTCTTGATGCGTATTCTTTCATCGGTGAGCAACTGCTTATTAGCTCTGTATTCATCTATGGTATCTATGCCATCCATATAGGCTTGTTTGATACGAGCTTCTTTTTGGACAAGTCTGGCCAGAGCATCTTCGAGATGTTTTGTTTCAGGAAGTCTGGTCGGCACAATGGCTGCCTTGGCATAAGAAGATAGGTCGGAACTCTTAAGCATCATAGTGAGTGCGGTTATCATACCATCTATTATTTTTCGCTCTGTGACGGCATGTGATACCTGGCATTTGCCTTTAACATAAGCACCGCACTGTAGATACCTTGTACCGCCAGAAGTTTTACCACCAGCGAACAGAGAAGAGCCACAAGTGTCACATTTAATTAGACCGCTAAGCCAATATTTATTGCCGACACCACGTTCTCCAATCTTACGCATAGAAGTACGCTTGGCCATAAGTGCTTGTGCTTGCCCAAATAGTTCTTCGGATATGATGGCTTCGTGCATACCTGGTGCTATAATCCATTCAGACGAGTCTTTAATAGTGTGGCTCTCATGATGTTGCCTGTTCCATCGAACAGAACCCATATAGAAAGGATTGGATAATACATAATCTATGGTACGCAGCTCCCATGAGTTACCTCGCTTAGTACGAACACCCTTGGCATTGAGTCCTCTGGCTATACTAGATGCAGATGAACCGGCGGCAAAAGATGTGAAGATATGCTTAACCACATCTGCCTCATCAGGTATAACTACAGGTATGTGCGTTTCTTTATCCATACGGTAGCCATAAGGAGTGTCTGACTGGTAGCCACCTCTAGTAGCTTTCTCGGTCATACCGCGCATAACCTCACCGGATAGATTCACAGAATAGTATTCATCAAACCATTCTATAATCATCTCGATAAGTCGGCCAAACATTCCCTCAATGATAGGTTCACTGATAGATATAACATCGATATTTAGTTTTTTACGCAACAGACCTTTGTAAAAGGTACTCTCTTCTTGGTTACGGGCAAAACGAGAGAATTTCCATACCAGAATAGCATCAAAAGGCTTTGGTTTAGTCTTGGCGATGGCTATCATTCGTTGGAACTCGTCACGCTTCGCAGCTTTACGACCGGATACACCCTCGTTTTCCATAAAGATATACTCATTACTTAGGATGTAACCGTTGTCTTTCGCCCATTTCTTAATTTCTTTGAGCTGAGAGTCGGGCGAGAGCTCTTCTTGCTTATCTGTTGATACACGGATATAGCAAGCAGCTATCTTTAAATTCTTTTTCATTGTATCATCTCCTATACATTGTATGAAAAATGGTAAAATAAAAACACCTGTTCCTTGTAAAAACGATGCTTAGATGATACAATATGCTTGTCTAGAGCGGGTGTATCATCCAAATGTATACATTCGGTAGAGGGCACCTGTTGGTAGCAGGTGCTCTTTTTGTTATAATGTACAAAATGTGTATTGATTTTTTTGTGCCAATGTCAATTGACACAAATTGATAAAATTAATATAATACAATAAAAGAGAGGAGGAATTTTATGAAAAAGCTTTATAGTGTAAAAATATACAATATAATTATGTTTATAGCATTCTTCTGGGCATTCCTTGCTCTTTATTGTAAAGTGACAGTGAGTCAACAATGGGTATCTCTAGATTTTGACTCTGATTTAAAAGTAACTACTTTTCTTCTTGTAGGATTAATGATAGCTTCAGCTATGACGATTCTTCTTCGTTGTCTGTTTGAACATTACAAGCATCGGAGATAGAAGGCTCTGAAATGTTTTCTATCGCTTGAATTTGCATTGATTTGCTACAGCTGACGAGAATTTCCATATACGTTTGTAGTTGTTCCGGCGTCATACCTTGATCTTCAATCTTCTTTTTTAGTTCGATAGCTTTATTCATTTGTTCAAGTTTAATTCCATCTAGTTCTGCTTTTTCTTTATCGTGCATAGTCTTTATTGATAAGAAATCCTTGATTATACTAGGTAATCCTGGTAGCTTAACTGTCAGAAAAGAACCACCACCTAATACTGTGGCAGCAGCAATAAAGAACATATAGTTGCTACTTAACCAATCGTAGGCATCCTTTATTATGGTAAAGACAATATCCCCTTCCGAATGGATACTTGCTTGAGTTGATAGAAAAGATTCATCAATGCCCGTACATGATAGAATTGAATTAACACTATATAAGAAGCCGGAAAATTCGTTTGCGGAGATAGCCTCTGTTTTGCTGACATGGTACACTAATCTAATTTTGTTATTAAGTGTATAACAATTAAATAAATGATCCAGGATATAAGTATTGTAATCATCTAAGTTGCTTATTCCGTGATATGAAGATAACGCTTTATATAAATGATAGTTAAGTTGGTTACTGCTTATTGTTCGAATAGGTGTTATGTGACGTCTCTTGCGGTATGGACAATTAACTTCGTCAATTACAACCTCTCCATGCTCGATACGTTGTATTACATTTTTTTCGATTTCTGGTGTTTTTGATTCTTCCTCGTAGTAATCTCCGGCGTATGCAAAGGTAATATATTTGCTGCCATTGCTAGGAATTACCAATATATCGCCTCGTTTGATATCGTTTATAAAACTTTTGCATTTATTTATAACGAGCGCTGGTCTTTTGATTTCAGGATATTCTAAAAGTACAGCATCATTTAAAACTTCTGTAGAACTATCTGAAAAATCAGAGGAGCTAGTAATAGTATTCCATGCTAAAGCTACAAACTTTTTTGTAATAAATTCATTGTAAAAATAGCCCTTCTTTGTTCGTATCATCCAAAATCGAGTTGTGGATGGTATTTCTCTTATTTTAAAGTCTAAGAGTTCAGAAATAATAGCTTCGGTTTCCGTTATAGTATTCATTTGTATACCTCCTTTATATCAACCTGTTACATTTTGTAACAGTCTAACTACATCTTCTAATAGGTATATACTCCATAACCCTAAGAGTAGGAGTGAAGTATATAACATAGTTATCGATCACGGTACATACACCGTACTTTTGTGAATAAGTTTAATGATTTATATAGCGTCTTACTAATTTTTTGATGAAATCCCACAATATTTTAATGTAGAAAGGTATAAATACTATTGCTATAGCTATTAATAGTAATATCACTTTGTCAAAAAAACTATAATATGATGATTTTGCTTTCGTAGAGCTATTGCTTGAATACTCAAAATTGTAAGGACATGTATCACCCTCATGACTGTGTTCGGGATATCCATGATGATAATGATATTCACCAGAATCTCTATTATAATGACCGCCATTTGAGTCAGTACGCCCGGGATGAGCATATATAAGTGTGATTCCAACAAAAAATAATATGAAAATAGTAATTAAACTTATACACAGGGTTATCTTTTTAATAAAATCATCTCCTTGTATATCTTTTGTTGCTATAGTTTTCCTCTAAGCTCTACAACCTTACCTATAATCTTAACAGGCTTATTGCTGATATCTTCTTCCGAAAACATCATAGGTGCATACTTAGAATTTAATGAGATAAGACCAATACCACTTGCATATTTAACTAATCGCTTGCAAGTAGCGTCATCTCCGTTTACAAGTGCTATAACAATATCGCCGGAGTCAGCATCATTCTGTTGTCTTACTATAACAACATCGCCATCGTATATACGAGGTTCCATACTGTCACCCTTAATTTTGAGACCAAAAAACTCGCCTGTGCTCGCCATCTCTTCTGATATTTCTTCTGTATCGATTATATCTTCAATAGCTTCTATAGGAATACCAGCAGCTACACGACCAAGGACATTGATTTTTATACCAGTGGTTTTCTTAATGTTAAATTTTTCTTTGCTATCCCAGCCCATTAAATATGCTGGACTAACATTTAGTGCATCAGCAAGTATAGCTATCTTATCACGCTTCATGTTAGCAATAATACCCAATTCCCACTTTCGAATAGTGCTTTTTCCAACACCTACTTTATTACCAAGTTCTTCAAGAGTAAGCCCTTTTTGTTCTCGTAACATTTTTATTTTTTCGCCAATTTCCATAAAATCACCTTCTTTCTATAACTATATCATAATACAAATGTGTCATTTACGCAACATAAAATTGCAGATAATAACAAAAAGTGTCGTAAAAGACAAAAAAAGTTATTGACAAGGGTAATTGACTATGATAATTTAGAAGTGTCCTACGGGACACGAAAGGAGGAAGAGACATGGACAGATATAAGTTAGAGTATGAAATGAAGAAAAAGGGTGTATCTGTAGAAAAGATGTGTGAAGAGTTGAAAATCAGCCGTTCTGCGTTTTATAGAAAATGTAGGGGAATATCGCAGTTTACATTGGAGGAAATACAGACTATAGTTGATGTACTTAAATTAGAAAGTCCTATGGGTATTTTTTTTACAAACAAAGTGTCCTAAAAGACACGGAAGGAAGTGAGAGCAGTGAGTAAGAAAAGAAAAGAGCCTCAAAATCCTAAGATAAATAAGATTAGAAGGCTCATAGGTACAAATTGGACACATCAGGATGCAAAAAGCAACCTAATATATCTGAGAACATAGTTCATTATCCAATTTATTAAGTGAAAAAACATATTGCATACACTTTTCGTGAGTGTCGTTATCTGTTGGAATAGCTCCCTGACAAACTAAATTACAACAGGTAATGCAACAACACAAAACTCTTAATTCGTTTGGAGAAAGTTGTTCACGTGAAGAAAGTTTGCTAATGGCAGAAGTTGCACATTGCTCGTTTATTTTGGTTTGAACTTCTGAGATTTCATCATCGTGAAGCAAGTGAAGCTGAGATAAAGCAAACAGACATGTAGCAATATCCGAATCAGTAAAAGAATAAGTAATGTGTTTCATTGGAGAGTCTCCTTTCATTGGTACTCGGTGCGGAAACACCTGTACAAATATTATAGAGGAAATTTGAAGGAAACACAATACGAAGAAAGGAAGTGAGTAGAGTGTTCATATCTAGAAATGAAAAGATGGAAATAGAAGGAAAACTTTTAGAGCTTGAAAGAAGGATACAACAGCTTAAAAAAGTAGAAATGCCTACAGCAATTAACGAAGCTATATACGAAGCAAGGGAGAATTTAGCTGAGGCGAGTAATGGAATAAAAAGCTATAAACAAATACAAAAAGAAACTGCATCAGAGATAGCAGAGACTATCAAAGAAGCCAGAGCAATGGGCGATTATGAAGCGGTCGCAAATTTGACTAAAGTATTAATTGATTTGTGGTCAGGTAGATAATAGACACATAATGTACAACCAGTACCTAATACATTCATATAGAAGGGAGAGTGATAGGTATGGAACTTGGAGTAAGGATATACGCCAAGATTAATGGAGAAGAGGTCCTGTGGGAGAATCTGACAGAGGACCAGAAGAAACAAATAGCAACAAAGCTAAATGATGACGCTGTAAGGGCGGCAGGGTATACAAAGATAAATACACGCAAGATAGCAGTATAGGAGGATATATGCGAAAGAGAATTAACTGGAAGAGACGCAGAAGGTTGGAAAACATAGTGCAGATAGTAGCCATCATATTACTAACACCGTTAGCTATAGGCGCTATGTATATAAGTAGAAATACGGAGGAGTTCATACTTGCGATATCGCAAGGAATGGATGAATTAGAAACAAAAAGTGAGCCTGTTGAGGTAATTGATGTAGAGCCGGAAGTACTGACAGGAGAGACAAGTATACATAAGGTTGGAATAGCGGAAGTGATAGACAAGCTGCCAGACGATGTAACGATATGCGCGTGGGAGGATATAGCTCTCACAGAGACAGAGATGGAACTGTTATATACCACGGTATATTGTGAGTCTGGCAACCAAGGATATGACGCACAAGTGCTTACAGCGTTGGCCATATTAAATAGATTAGCTTCTGACAAGTATGCGGATACATTGGAAGGAGTTATATACCAAAGAGACAGTAGGGGATATCCACAGTTCAGTGTTATCAATTGGCCCGACTTTGAGAGTAGAGGGTGGACAAGCTCTGTTAAGGAAGCATGTGATTATGCAATGCAACATAACGAGCACCCAAGGGATATGTATTACTTTAGAGCAGATTACTACCATAGCTTTGGTGTTCCGTATATGGCTATTAAGGACACGTATTTTAGCACAGAGAACTAGAGGAGGTTTATATGTACATATGTAACGACTGCAGAGCGGTGTTTATAACCCCGTATGAGAATAACATAGATGCTGGTATTCATTATGATGCAGGCATTATAGGAAGAAACAAGGTGCCAACAATGAGGTTTTGCCCGAACTGTATGTCAAGAGGATATAGAAGATTGAGCAAGGAATGTGAGGAAAGGATAAGAAATGGCAAAAACAGTCTTAGAGTTGCTGCGCTCGGATAGAGGGTTAGCCAATATGGCGGAATTGATGCACGCAAGATTTGGATGTCCTGGTAAGAACTTCCCGTGCATTAAGAAATATAAAACTGGTGTCAAAGTATGTGAGGGATGTTGGATTAACTACTTCAATACACAGGTGCCGGAGGAAGGAGATACGAATGAAACAACCAAAGAAACCTACGCTGATCCAGAAGAGAATTATGAGGGATAACGGACTTAATTGGCATAACTGGTCAGTGATAGATGCTAGCGATGGAGTTCTTACTATATATAACAAGATATCTGGTAAGAAAAGAAAGATAAAAAAATGAGCTGTGCATACACGGCCGCACAGCTCAAAAAACGCGCATAATAAATATACAAAGGAGATATTTACTACATAAATTATCTTACTAAAAAAGTGGAGAAATGTCAAGTTTTATCAGCTTGCGACGCTTTTTTAGAAACACTATTAAGTATATTAAAGTTAGAAGAATTAATGACTACAAAGGAAGTGACATATAGATGGCATACAAAGTGGATAAATGGGATATGGGAGATAGTATCGAATATGAGTATAAGTATGTCGGTAATTATGGAGCTAGGGGAGAGAAGAGAGGACCCAAACAGAGATGCACTCCCGAACAGATAAAAAGACAAAATCAATACTATAGAGTTAAGACAGTGAGACGCACTATAAAGCTCAACTTTGGCCAAGGAGACTTATGGTGTACCCTCAAATATCCTGAAGGCACTCGCAAAGATATATCAGAGGTGAAGGAAGAGCTAAAGAAGTTCTTAAACGGCATGAGATATGACTACAAGAAGCGAGGGCATCAGTTCAAATACATATATCGCCTAGAGGTTGGCAAGAAGGGTGGTATCCATATTCACATATTGGTTAATAGACTACATGACAAGCCGGACACAGATATTCTTTTACAGAAGAGATGGCCACATGGTCATGTGTACTACACCAATGTATATGAGTATGGTGGTTATGAGGCACTAGCTGAGTACATAGTCAAACAACCAGATGATGAGGTAGAGGGTCAGCTATCCTTGTTTCCGGAAGAGGATAGAAAGCACTTTATCAAATATCAGACTAGTAAGAATCTAGTCAGACCAGAACCAGTGTCTAAGGAGTACAAGAGACGTACTCTTCGTAAGTTGTTCGAGGAAGGTCCAGAACCTACACCGGGATATTACATAGACAGAGACAGCATAAGGAGTGGCACTAATCCATACACGGGTATGAGCTACTACCATTACACAGAAATCAGAATTAACAATGTGGCCAAGGTCACTAAGAGAAGGAGATGTTGATATGGCAAAGAGTATCATACAGATGAGAACAGAACCACATAACAGAGAGTGTCTGCTATGTAGAGAAGAGGCGGAACGCATAGGCTACTATGGAGAACTACGCCATACAGGATTGCATAAGCATCATATCTTAGGTGGACCAAACAGACATTTAGCAGAACACTACGGCTTGTGGTGTTATGTATGCGAGGAGCGTCACCATGAATATGGACCAGATGCACCACATAAGAACGCAGAGGTTGCACTGCATCTTAAGCAGATAGCACAAGAGACATTCGAGAAGAAATATAGTCACGAGGAATGGATGGCCATATTCCGTAAGAATTATCTGTAAGGAGGCTTATATGTGGCAAGTAATAGTTGATATTGTAAACGAGGATAAGTTTCTGTGTGGGTTTATTTTATGGCTTATTGATGTAGTCATTGTGTATTTACTTGTATGTAAACGTAAGACGGAGGCTGAACGTGCAGCTGAGGATACAGAACAAGAACAGTACCTAAAAGAATATTGTGAGAATAAGACAAAAGAACGGAGGAAATAAGTATGTATGAAATATTTGGAGAATTTAATGGGGTAGATGAACTCAACGAGAGTGCACTAGGATTGAGAAACGAGGGAGACTTGGAGAACATCAAGGTATTGGCCAAGGAGAATGGTATACCTGAGTGTTATGTAGAGATGTTCACAGCTGGCGATATGGATATATTGTGTGATGCAGAGACAGCAGCTATAGGTAAGCTGGATGTAGAAGCAGCAGATATCAAGGCAACAGAGATAGTGGCTGACTGGGTTAGCTACATCAAGGGACTTATCATGAAGGATAAGGATATGGCGGCAGCAGTGCGTAAGAAAGGCAAGTCACTAAAGCTATGTATAGCAAAGATACTTGAGTGGTCGTTTAAAAACTCATACGCTGTGGATAAAGATATATGCAAGGCAGCAGGTGTGCCAAGTAATTGTAAGCTGGGTATACCAGGTGCGGCTAGAGTTAAGAAGATGATCCGTGAGTATTATCTTGGAAAGTAGGTGCACTATGAGGCTGATAAAGAAAAAGTTAGAGGCTATTCCATTACCGGAACGACAGTACTGGATGGATAAACACTATGAGGTAAAAGCAGAACACTACTTGTATGAAGGTGAACAAATCATTGTGGCTACAATATGGTACTCATTGAATGCCGAACCAACATTTAGAGTATTTATAGCCAAGGATAGCTATGTGACAAAGCTCTATTCTGATAGAAGAGGGTGGAGCGATGCCATGATAAGCAATTTTGTTGATGGTAGACATTTTTGGTATTGGAGAGCCGAGGACGAAGAGAAATACAAGGTATATGCAGATGTGGATAGTCTTACAGTACTTAAAGGTGCGTGTAGGGTTGATAAGTCGGAACGAGAGGCACTATGGCTAATAAATCATATCCAGTCAATGATAAGAGACAAGAGACAAAGGGAGAAGGATGATAGACAAGAGGCTATATGGGATGCAGAGCTTGATACTACGCCACCAGAACCGGCAGATATGGAACAGTGGATAAAGGATAAAGTATTTCTGAAGGAGAGATACATATTCTACGAAACTACCAAATCAGATAAAAAGAAAGCGAGATGCTCATATTGCTTAAAGACTATGACTATAAAAAATCCTAGACATAAGGGAAGGGGCGTATGCCCTAGATGTGGCAGCAGTGTAGAGTATAGAAATGGCAATAAGCAAAAATATCTAGATAGTAGCTGGAGAGATGTACAACTTTTGCAGACTACTACGGCAGGCAAGGTGGTAATAAGGCACTATACATATAAGCAAAATATCACTGTAAGGGCTTGGAATGATTTTAAGATTGAAAACTACAAGAACGAAACAACACGTAAGTATGTAAATAGAGCTAGAGATATATCGGTGTATTACTATGAACTATTCAAACGTCGTAAAATGAGGTTTGTAGGTGGCAGCAGTTCGGGAGATAGCTTGTATGGTCGTGACATTGCGCACATTTATATGGACAACTACGAGGCTATATGCAATTTGCTAAAAGGCGGTATGGAGTATATGCCTAAGGAATTATTTGACAACGTAATATGCGTAGAGAGACTGATACGAAGTACAGGACTAACAGGCATGGTAGAACGATTGTGGAAACAAGGCTTGCATAATCTAGCAGTAGACTTATGCAGGAGTTATACCCAGTATATCTCAGAAAAGGCTCTATTCAAAAATAATAGTGTGGAGAATGATGATATACGCATATTTAGATTGGTAGATATTACAGGAACAGAGCTAAAACACTGGAAGGAATTGAAGAAAATAGGTAAACGACCTATGGCAGCAGAGATAGAGCTGATGAGAAGTCTTGGTGTGTCGTTTAGTCGTATGGCAGAAATCGCAAAGTATATGTCTATCAAGAAGGCACTTGCTTATTTGGTCAAACTTAAGGAGGATACCGGCAAGTGTGATACGACAATGTACAAGGATTATCTGAATTTGCTTAAGGAACTGAAGATGGATATGAAGAGCGACTTTAATTTATATCCAAGAGATTTGAGACGACGACACGATGAGTTAGTTGAGATCAAGAATGAAGTGGACAATGCGAAGCTAAAACGCAAACTTGATAGGGAATATTCGGTTATAGCTAAAATGGAAAAGGAACTAAATGAGAGATATGCGGTTGAGAATAAAGAATGTTTTATCCGTGCGCCGCATAGTGCATACGAGATAGCTATTGAAGGGCAGAAACTTCATCATTGTGTAGGTGGTGATGGCTACAGAGACAAGATGAAACGAGGTGAATCCTTTATATTATTTGTTCGTAAGAAAGACGCTCCAGATAATCCATGGTGGACTATAGAGGTATCTAGTGGACATAATATCATCCAATATCATGGATGGGGAAATAGGGATAAAGATAAAGATAAAGAGGATGTGGAACCAATTATGAAGGTGTTTAGAAGACACTTGGAGAAATTAAAACTTCAAGATAACAGCAAAAAGGAAAAACAGTATTAGTGGCAGCAGTATAGGAGGAAATATGAACGAGATAACAACAACGGCTCCAGAGATAAAGGAGTGGCATCAGATAACAATGGATGAGTACTTCCTAGCGAAACAGGAGATAACCAACCGACTTAAGAACATGTCAGAGGACTATATAGTCATAGGCTACTACCTACGACAGATTAAGGACACACAGGCATACGTGCAGGAAGGCTTTAATAACCTTAAGGACTTTGCTAAAAGCGAGTTTAATCTATCAGAATCGCAGGTATCAAGATTTATCAATATCAACATGAAGTTCTCTAAGTGGGGATGTAGTAAGGAGATAGCATCAGAGTATAAGGGGTTCGGAGTAGGTAAGCTCTCTGAGATGATAACAATGTCAGAGGAAGACCGCAAGCTTGTGACTGTTGGAACTACAGTATCACAGATAAGAGATATTAAACAGTTCAATAGAGAGGCGGAAGAGCTGGCAGCAGAACAGCAAGAGGAACAGATACCGGGACAACAGAATGTGGAAGAGACAATCGCTATGTACGAGAGTGGAGAGATACCTAGTGGCGGTACTGTAGAAACAGTAGTAGCAGAGATAGTAGAACCAGCACGTGCATATAGCGACCTAGAGACAGTGCTTATAGAGTTTTTCAGAGATAAAAAGGACCTACTTAACAGCATCTATGGACTTAGCCTTAGCAATGTAGAGGATGTGGTAGAACAGATTAACCCATCAGGTAACATAATGTTCAGATACAAGACATTTATGTTGTTTATGTACGAATATGGCTCAGGAGTAATCCTTAAGAAGATGGTAGGAGATAAGGAAACATATAGTTGGCCAGATGTAATACAGACCATAGTGAACATCTACAAAGATACATATACAGACCATGAGAGCGTGCATCAGAACTTCTATGGTGTAGAGGTTAAGGAAGAGGTAAAAGAGAAGGAGAATGGCAGCAGTGCAAGAGATAACGGTAAAACAACTACTGAAAAGAAATCGACAGCTGATGAAGGTAGTAAGAAAACATCACATGATGACGAGACAAGCAGAGTTGAAGGAGCTACGTCAGCAACTGAAGAGGGACAGACAGATAATGCGTCGTTACAAACAGAAGAGATTGCTGGAGAGGTTGCAGATGAGGTTGCAGGTGATGTTGGACAAGATGAAGAACCTGCCGACACTGTGGAAAGCAAATTGGGAGAGGCGCCATGGTCGACAAGCAAAGAACGATTACAGGAGCTCCAAACTAAGATAAATGCTAAGGAGATAGTGACAGCCTTTGAATATTATGAGTATATTTACGAGACACCACTGTATGGAAAACTTAATGAGATTATAGATGGAGATGATACTGCAATTAATAAGTCGCTAAATATAGGCTCAGAGATACAGAGGCTGATAGATAAGTATGTAGAGTACCGACTGTTCACAGAGAGGCAGCAGTAGAAGGGAGTAAAGATGAAACCGATATTGTTTAATACAAAAATGGTACGAGCTATATTAGAGGACAGTAAGACAGTAACTAGGCGAGTGGTCAAGACTCAACATAAGGATGCCTGTGGCTTTTTTGTAGTTACTAGAAAGTCAGACGGCGCTTTTATGGGTGTGTATGATTATGATGAAAACGAGAGAATGTTTGAAAGCTCACAGACACCTCCAGCTTGTGTAGGTGGTGTACTGTATGTAAGAGAAAGTTGGTTAAAGACCAAAAGAGAAGAGATATACAAGTATAGAGCTGATTGCTATGACGCAGAAGCTCGTTTGTGCAAATGGCATCCATCGATACATATGCCAAAGGTAGCAGCTAGAATATTCCTACGTGTAAAGGATGTAAAGGTACAGCATGTGCACGATATGAGGTTAGCAGACTTCTTGGCTGAGGGTGTAATGTTGACTAGAGAGGAACTACAGGACCAGGATACAGCTTTGTATAAAGCTAGGCAGCAGTTCAAGGAGATATGGAACAGTACAGTAGGTAAGCCTGGCACAAAGGAGTATCAAATGTACAACTGGGATGCTAACCCATTGGTGTGGGTGATAGAGTTCGAGAGAATAGAAAAAGTAGATGCAGTAGAGGAGGTAATGTAGGCATGAAGAGAAGAAAACCAACAATAGGTGAAAGAGTATCTGGATGTGCAGCATTTTTGAAACTCTTAATAATTAACTTCTTTAGGTGTAATTCTGACAAGATGAAATTTTATTGGACATTATTTAAACTTACAGCAGCGGGAAAATTCGAGGTGGAAGAAAATGAATAAAGTAATACTTATGGGACGCTTAACGAGAGATCCGGATATCAGATACAGTCAAGGACCTGACCAGATGGCTATAGCGAGATACACACTCGCTGTAGACCGTAGGGTCAAAAGAGATGCAGGCTCAAACGAGCAGACAGCAGATTTTATATCTTGTGTGGCATTTGCTAAGCTGGCAGATTTTGCGGAGAGATATCTTAAGCAGGGAACTAAGATAGTAGTTGAGGGTCGTATACAGACTGGAAGCTACACAAACAAGGATGGCAAGAAGGTATACACAACAGAGGTTGTGGTAGAGAACTGTGAATTTGCAGAGAGCAAAGGAGAGTCAACATCAAGTGGCAGCAGTACACCGTATGGAACAGACGGACCTGCGCCAGATGGATTTATGAATATAGCGGATGGAGTTGAGGAACTACCGTTCAGTTAGGAGGAATTATGACTAATGGAGAAAGAATAAGAGCAATGTCTGATGATGATTTAGCTATTATGATAATGTGTCCATATGATACAGCCGGAGAACCGGAGAATATAATGCCATGCATTAAAGAATTTAATACAAATGAAATTGTGCCACCAAAATATTGCCATGCATGTTGTACTGAGTGGCTGAAAAGAGAGGTAGGCGAAGATAAAGATGTATCTGAGAACGTGTAAGATATGTGATAAGCAGTTTGTGAGTAAACATCATAGTACAACTTTATGTGGTCCGAAGTGTAAGGAAGAGAACAAAAAAAGGAATGCTGAGAATAGTCGCAAACGAATCAAAGAGATAGAACGAAAAGGCAAGAAGAAAAGAGAAACGATAATAGATATTGCAGTAAAAGCAAAGGAGGCAGGGATGAGCTACGGTCAGTATGTAGCGAGATACCTAAGTTAGAATGGAACCAGTAAAGATAAACAACACAGGAAGCAAGAGAGAAATAAAAAAGAAGTACAATCCGGTGACGAGACAGATGGAAACTATACCGCCAGATATGCGATGTACGGTAGATGCATATCAGAAGTTTAGAACACCAGCGTTTGCATACCCGACAGGACTTCGAAAAAGGGGTGATAAAAGTGGAACGACCAAGAAATAGGAATTGGGAAGATTACGGAATAAGCAAGCATCGATATCTGGAACTAAAAAACTTTTGCTTACAGTACAAGGAAAAGAAAGAAAAGATACAGTATGGATTATCAGCTTATCACATGGACGGTAATGGCGGAGGAGTAGGGCCAAGTGATCCAACGAGTAAGAGTGCTTTAATACATGCGATATATGAAAAGGATATCCAAATGATAGAGCATAGTGCGGTAGAAGCAAACCCAGATATATACCTGTATATATTAGATAGTGTGACTAACGATAAGAGCTACGAAGAAATAGAGTACAATTCAGAGTATGGCAAGATACCATACGGCAAGACAGATTTTTATGCGTATAGAAGACTGTTTTTCTCGATTCTAGACCAAAAGAAAGAGAGATTAAGCTATAAATAAAAATAAATTTTTGAAAAGTGGGGACAAATTGAGCACCAAAGTGTGTTATATTGATATTGTGCATAGTTGGGAACAATGCTGCACTCGTATTTAATCCACATATTTTCATACTCCCTAAAAAGGCATCCAAACGGGTGCCTTTTGACGTGTTTGAAAGTGTTTGAAGGCTTGCGACGTCGCAAGAAATGAGGGAATAGAGCAGTTTATAACTATGCACAAGATGGCAGCAGGACAGAGAGAAGGTGAGGTAATGGCAAAGAAAACATCAGATAGTACAAATAAAGGTGGTAGACCACCTAAGTTCAAAAACAAAGAGGAAATGCAGGAAAAAATCGACCAATATTTCAAGGATTGTGAAGGAAAAGTGCTAAAAGATGACAAAAATGAGCCGATTTTTAATAAACATGGTCAAGTTGTTATTGTTGGACAGAAACCATTAACAATGACAGGACTTGCCCGAGCATTAGGGTTTAGCTCACGTCAGTCATTACTCAACTATGAAGGAAAAAAGGAGTTTTTGGACACGATAATGCGCGCACGCATGCGTGTAGAAGAATATACTGAGGAGTGTTTGTTCTACAAAGAGAGTGCAAATGGCGCAAAATTTAGCCTTGCAAACAACTTTGCTGGTTGGACCGAAAAGAAGGAGATTGAGGCGGATATACATACCGAAAAGCTAGAGGATGTATTATGACATATACAGCTGATTATCTGATACAGAAACGCAAGGAGAAGTGGGAAGAACTACACGATATTGAATATGATAAGCGTCTCAGAGGTGCAATAGTCGAAGAAATGCTAACGAATAAGACTCTACTGGATGAGATTAAACGCTATCCAGAGAAACTTATGGAGCTAGTGTTTATAGTCGTAGATAAGGACAAGAAGACAATGCCGTTTTTCTTGAATATGGTCCAGAGAGAATTTATGGACATACTCAATAAGGCTATAGATGATTATAACGCAGGCTATATCACATCGATATCATTGATTATTCTGAAAGGGCGTCAGCAGGGCTTTACAACACTCGTTACAGCGTATCAGTTATGCTGTTCGATACTCAATCGAAACTTTGAGGGGTATACCTTGGCAGATAAGAGCGACAACTCAGAGGCTATTTTCCAAAATAAAGCAAAGTATCCGTTTTCACAGCTGCCGGATAAGTTGAAACCTACGGAGAAGTTCAACAACCGCAAACAGCTATTGTTTGAAAAACTAAATAGTAGCTGGTCAGTAGATACAGCAACAAAGGAAGTTGGTCGTTCACGTACGGTCAACTTTTTTCATGGTTCCGAGTGTGCATTCTGGAAAGATGGTATTGAATACATACAGGCGGCGCTTGGAGAGGCGTTAACTAAGAATTGCATCAAGATATACGAGAGTACGGCCAATGGTTATAACGACTATCAGAAGATGTGGGAGAGCGGAGTACATATCAACTGTTTCTTTGAATGGTGGAAGACTCCGGAGTATCGCTTAGAGTTTATCAATGATGAGGCTAAACAAGAATTTGAGAAATTCATTTATGAGGTTAAGTCAACTGATGAGTGGATAAGCGAACGTATGAAGTGGCTTCTTGAAGACATACATTTGGATTTGGAACAGATATACTGGTATTACAAAAAGTATGAGGGCTATCTGAACAAAGACAAAATCAAGCAGGAGTATCCTTGTGATCCGCAGGAAGCATTCCTTATGTCTGGTAAGCCTGTATTTGATACTCAAAAGCTTATTGCAAGAAAACAGGTGCTCAAGGAACAGAAACCACTCAAGGTAGGATATTTTACATACGATTATGATGGTCGAAAGATAACCAATATCAAGTGGCAGCAGGACAGAAACGGATATATCAAGATATACCAAGTGCCAGATAGCCCAGTGGTGACTAAGTACTGCATAGGTGGAGATACTGCTGGCGACGGTAGTGATAACTTCACGGGTCATGTATTAGATGCTAAAACAGGTATACAGGTGGCAGCTCTTGAACAAAAGTTTGATGAAGACTTGTATACTAAACAGATTTATTGTCTTGGAATGTATTACAAAAAGGCACTTATTGCTATTGAAACAAACTTTAGTACGTATCCAATAATGGAGTTGCAACGTCTAAAATATCCAAATCTGTATGTTCGTATGGATGTTGATAACTATAGTCATAAGCAGCTGAAGAAATTTGGTTTTAGAACTACATCATTGACCCGCCCAACTATATTAGCGGCTCTTATAGAAGTTGTGAGAGACCATACAGAAACACTAAATGACCTAGCAACGGTAGAAGAGTTATTAACTATTATCCGTAATGAGAAGAGTCGTATTGAGGCACCTGAGGGTGGACATGATGATCATATGATGGGATTAGCAATAGCACATCATGCGAGAGAACAGGTTAAGTGGGAAGATGGAGAGATAATAGTTGCCCCACCACGTAGCCAACTTCAGTTTGATGAGGATTATGATTATTACGATGATGAAGATAGGATAACAGTAATTTAGAAAGGAGAAGGTATGAGTAGCATATTGATAATGATAATGACTGGCGTACTGTGTATAGTGAGCTTTTTTGTTGGTGCAAAGGTTGGTCAAAATGTAGCAACTGGTAAGGAAATTAAAGCGCCTAATCCGATTACTGCTATATCAGAGTATAGAGCAGAAAAAGAAGAACAGAAACAACGGGAAGCAAAGCAAATAATGCTTGAGAACATAGAAAACTACAATGGCACTAGCATAGGCCAGAAAGATGTGTAAGCGATGGATATAACAGAAATCAAACAAACTGATATATGGACTTTGTACGAACAGGGAGTGAGCTATTGTCGTATGATGGGAATGTATAGCGATACAGACCTCAACTATCGTATGTATAATGGAGACCAATGGGCCGGACTTAAGGTAAAAGGAGTTGAAAAGGTACAGCTTAACTTTATCAAACCTATTATTCGTTATAAGACAGGAGTAATATTAAGCAATCTCTACGCTATCAATTATTCTAGTGATAACTTTGAAAGCAGAGAGTTTAGACGACATGCATCTAAGATATGTAAGCTGCTTAACAAAAAGGCGGCTAATATCTGGGAAAGGGATTACATGGATATGAAACTACGTGTAGTAGTTAAGGATGCCGCTATTAACGATATGGGTGTCATATATGTAAACTATGACGATGAACTTGGCCAACCAGTAAATGAGGTACTAGATAAGAACGACATTTACTTTGGGAATGAGAACAACTCAGATATTGAGTTACAGCCATATATCCTGATTAAGAAGAGAGTGCCTGTGACTATAGCTAAGGAATTAGCGAAGCAAAATGGCGTCAGTGATGAAGAGATAGATTTTATTGTGGGAGACATGGACAATATCGAAGAGGCAGGAGAAACAGCAAAGTACGAGAAGGACAATATGTGTACTATAGTGACAAAGCTGTATAAGGAAAATGGCACGGTTCATTTTGCACAGGCTACTAGATGTGTTGATATCAAGAAGGACAAAGATACTGGATTAAAATATTATCCAGTTGCGACTCTATTATGGGAAGAAAAGAAGGGTTCTGCGAGAGGTGAGGGAGAAGTAAGACAACTTATTCCAAACCAGATAGAAACAAATAAGACAGCTATGCGTAGAGCATTGACGGTAAAGAATACTGCATATCCACAGAAGGTAGTTAATGCTGAATTGATACAGAATAAAGACGCATTAGAGACATCTGGCAGTGTTATAAAGGTTACGGGTGGCGTAACTGTAGATGATGTGGCTAAGGTGCTTAAGTATGTGACGCCAGCGCAGATGTCTACGGATGTTGAGAAACTGCAGAGTGAACTTATACAGAGTACAAGAGAACTTGCAGGTGCGGGAGATATTGCTACAGGTCAGATTAATCCAGAGAGTGCGAGTGGTAGGGCTATATTAGCTGTGCAACAGGCATCTCAACAGCCACTTACAGAGCATTTACAGTACACTAAAACCTTTGTTGAACATCTTGCTCGAATATACCTGGATATGCTTACGGTATATAACGACAGCATCAACCTTGAAGATGAAGTAAAGGATGAGAATACAGGAGAGATGGAAACACAGCTTGTTACTATACCAAGGATGATACTTGAGAAGCTACAGGCGAGTGTTAAGGTAGATATAACACCAAGAAGTGCATACGACAAATATGCACAGGAACAGAGCTTGGAAAATCTGCTCACAGGTGGCTATCTAAGTGCTCAAAAAATACCTGAACTGGAAAGATTTATAACTGTATTAGAGGATGATGCTACAATGCCAAAACAAAAGGTATTAGAGCTCATAGAGAATTTTAAAGCTGACCAGCGCAGAATACAGCAGATGCACGCACAGGCACAGATGATGAAACAGAGAGTAAATCAGTTTTTATCGAGTGATTTAAGTGCACAGGCAGGACAGTTGGCACAGGCACAGCAATTAGCACAAGCACAGATGCCACAGATGGCAGCAGTACAGTAATACACATAAATAACTATCAAAGACACTAAGTAGGTGTAACGGCTACTACATAGTGTCTTTTGTTGTTATATGGTCCAAACATTTAAGACCTTACCAAAAACTGTATGGAAAAGAGAATCAAACTCATCAAATAGGAAGGAGATATCGATGGACGATATTGAAAAGATTGTAACCGAAGAGGGTACTGAAAACATGGATACAGCAGCCATAGAAGAAAATGCTGGTGGAACAGTAGAGGAACAGGAACAGGTGCAGGAGTCAGAGGAGAAAGTAGCGACAGAGAAGTCATATACTCAGGCTGAGGTAGACGATATTGTCGAAAGACGCTTGGCGAGAGAACGTGCGAAGATTCATAGACAGTATGAGAAGCATGCAGAACTTGCAGAGGTAGTATGCGCTGGTACAAGACAGGATATTGATGGAGCTACTAAGGGAATGCGTGAGTATTACCAGAGTAAGGGTATTCAGGTACCTGCACATGCATCGTATTCAGACAGAGACACAAAGATATTGGCCAAGGCAGAAGCTAAGGAAATAATCGATGCTGGAGCTGATGAGGTAGATGCGGAACTGAAAGAACTTGTGAAGCTTGGTCCGGACAAGCTTAATGCAAGACAGAAGGAGAAGTTTCTAATACTGGACAGTTATCAGAAACAGGAGGCGCGAGTTAGAGAACTTGCAAGTATTGGCGTTCCAGAGGTTGTGTACGATAGTAAGGAGTTTAAGGACTTTGCGGCACAGTTCAACGCTAATACACCAATGAAGACAGTATATGATTTATATACCAGAACAAACACAGTGGCAAGACCACAGACTGAGAAGATAGGTAGTATGAAAAATACCAATCCTCAGTCTGATAAGGATTTGTATACTCCGGAGGAAGTAGACAAGCTTACAGCCAAGGATTATGAAAATCCTAAGGTAATGGAAAAGGTTAGACGCTCTATGTTGTCTTGGTAAGATTAGGAAGGAGATTTAAACCATGGCAGGAAATTTTAAGCCAATGTACTGGTCAAAGTATTGCCAGACAGAGTTAAAGAAGGACCTTGTTTTAGCAAACTGGTGCGACTATAAGTTCGAAGGTGAGTTAAAGAGGGGCGCAAAGTTAAAGATCGTAGGTGCTGTAAGACCTACTATTCAGAAGTACACACCGGGTAAGGACCTCAATGTAGAGAACTTAGCCGATAATTCACAGTATCTTGAGATTACAGAGTCAGATGCTTTCGCATTTGAGGTTGATGATGTTGATGAGGCACAGTCAGTAGCTGGATATCTTGAGACACAGTTTGATGAATCAAAGACAGCATTAGCAGAGTCAGCTGATGCATTTGTAGGTAAGCAGGCAGCTAAGTGTGATAAGTCTATGATGAGTGCATCTACAAAGTTATCGGATGTAGAGAATCCGTTATCACTTATCGATGCAGCTCACGTTAAGTTGTATAAGAACAATGTATCTCAGAAGACAGAGCTTGCAGCTGATCTAACACCAGAGTTTGTTGTTGCGATCAGAGAGAAGCTTGCTTCACTCTTTACAGAGAACGTAGAGTTTGTAAAGAGAGGTGCACTTGGTAAGTATGGTAATACATACTTAAGAATGTCTAATAACCTTTATAACGATGGAACAGACTCTTACAATATGGTTAGAACAAAGAAGGCAATTGCCTTTGCTGGTCAGATCAATAAGGTAGAGACTGCTAGACGTGAGAAGGGCTTTGCTGACATCATCAAGGGATTACATGTATATGGTGCTAAGGTTGTAAGACCTAAGGAACTTGCTGTAATCCTTACACACTAATAAGGAGGTGGAAGAATGGCTGTACATGTAGCAACACCAGTAAAGTGTGAAGTAAACACTATACAGAAGATCATATTTGAAGCTGCAACTACTGCAAAGGATGGTATCAAGTATAAGATGCCAGCAGCAGATGAGTCAGTAGTTGTAGTGGTGCAGAATACATCTAATGATTCTAAGAGTTCAATTACTCTTAAGGCACCAACTAATGGCTCGTATGCGGCTACAACAGAGGATACAACTGTTGAGCTTGAAGCAGGCGAGAGCGCACTTATCAGAATAGAGAGTGCAAAGTATGCTAACAACGATGGCACTGTACTGTTAGTACCTAGTGCATTGACAGTTAAGGCAGCAGTACTATATTAGTAGCCTAGTGAGAGGGGCTTAGCCCCTCTTGCTTTTACTATTAAAAGAGCATTGTGAGTAGGTACGAGCCTCTTTCAGTGCTCTTTTAACAATAAAAGAAAAGGAGACTGATTATGAGAAAATTAGAGAAACTTGATAAGTATGTGATTACACCTAATGTAGGGTTTTATGGTGGTTTCAAGTGGGATGGAGAAGACATATTTTTGTGCGACGACTGTGACACTGATACAGGATATGAGTGCAGAGTGACACAGAAGATAGAGAATGGAAAGCTTATCACAGACCTGGTTAAGAAGTATGAACATAAGCCAGGAAAGATAGTGACAGAAAACTCGCATATGGAAGTGGAAATAGATAAGGACCAACTTCTAGTGTATGTAGAGGGTATGGGATTTACTATATCCGAGTATAAGATGTGCACATTACACGAGGCACAGGAAAAATATGAATTATTAAAAGGAGAGGTAAGAGATGACGACACTGAAGCAGATGAAGACAACAGTGCTTGCACTGATTGAGGAATTAAATCCAGATAGTGAGTATTTAACAGATGACCCGGATATTATGGCTAAGATTAATGATGTAATTAACCTGGTACAGCTTGAGCTCTCTCGAATGAAGAAAATACCTGATGTTACAACGGAGATGTTTGAGGAAGCTACTACATACAAGCTCAGTGAGAAGATAAATAATTTCTATCAGCTCAATATAATTAGATTCAAGACACCAGAGGGAGCCACAGGGGATTATGAGCTTATAGACGATATTGCTATGTTTAATGAGGCAGGAATAGCGACTATATTCTACTATAGAACTCCGAAGATTATAACAAGTGATACATCAGATGAACATGTATTAGAGATATCGGATGATGCGCTTGGAATTATGCCATATGGTGTAGCTGCAGACCTTCTTAAAAGTGATGTGTCTGCTAATTATGGACAAATATATCAGCAGAAGTACGAGACAATGTTGCAACGATTGGATCCTCGTTATTCGAAAGGTAGCTTTGTAATTGAGGGAGGAGTTGATATCTAATGAGCATGGGAGATTTAGTAACTAGAAACTACACCGCATTTAGGGGTGTGGATTTTCGTGGTGAAGAAATAAATCTAACTAGAAGTCCAGATGCACTAAATATGTGGAAAGATTATCGCAAGACAGAGAGTATACGAACTAGACCAGGTATGGAACTTTTGGAAGAGTTTGATACACCTGTATGGGGCATATTCTTTTATGAAGTAGGTCTAAAAACTATGCTTATAGTGCATAGTGGTACAAAGCTTTATAGGATATCAAATGGCAGCAGAACAGTCATATATGAAGGTCTAAATCCAAGACGTAGTAACAGTTTTGTGTATAACAATATGTTTTATTTCAAAGATGGAATTAACTATTTAGAATATGACGGTGAGACTATAAGCGAGGTAGTGGGATATATTCCTACTACCTCTATTAGCAGAAAGCCAGCTGGTGGCGGAACAACCTACGAAGATGTAAATCTATTAAGCTCATATCGTAAAAACGATTTCTTGGCAGATGGAGAGAGTGTGGAATACTATCTGGATGCTCAAGATATAGATACAGGGTATGAACCTACGGTGTATATTAACGGTATTCAGTTAGAGAGTGGATATACAGTTAATTATAGTGAAGGAAAGATAACATTTGATGATGCACCACCTGCACCTGCAACTGACGGACAGGACAATGTAACTATAATGTACAGAAGAACAGTTGACGGCTACAAAGACCGTATAAATAATTGTACATTGCTGCAGGTGTTTGATAATAGGGTGTTCTTTGCGGGCAATCCTGATTATCCAAATACTCTGTTTCATAGTAGCTTAAACAATCCTACATATTGTAGCGATTTAGACTACTATAACGAAGGTTTAGACTATGCCAAGATAACCGGATTAGTAGCTGGTAGTAATGCATTGTGGGTATTTAAGGAACCTTCACAGGCTAATACTACGGTATTCTATCATGTACCTACTACAGATGCAGCACATGGCCAGATTTATCCAAGTTCTCATGCTAATGTGTCTACAGGATGTGTTGCTGTAGCAGTTAATTTTAATGACGACATAGTGTTTTTCTCTGACAGAGGAATGGAAGCTATAAACGGTAGCATTACTTCGGAGCAGGTCTTAGCTCATAGAAGTACGTTGATAGATAGCAGACTTTTGGCCGAGACGAATTATACAGATATGTGTATAGCCGAGTGGGAAGGATACTTACTAGTGTTTGTTGATAATAAGGTATATCTTGCGGATTCTAGAGCTACATTCGCTAATGAGAACCATATGGAATATGACTGGTTTTATTGGGAATTAGACTGTGATGTTACATGTACGAGAGTATATGAAGGTATGCTGTGCATAGGCACGGAGAACGGCATATATACATTATCAGACAATGAGATAGCGGTACCAAGCCATTGGACAACCCCAATAGATAAGTTTAAGCATCCACAATTTTTAAAAACAACAAATAAAAAGGGTTGCGTTGTAGAGGCTCTAGGAGATGTTACTATATCTGTTAAGACAGAGAGTAGCGATTGGAAAGAACTATCAACACATAAGGGTGTATCTGACTATCTTGTGGCTAGAGTCAGAGAAAAGAAGTTTAAGGATATACAGCTTAAGTTTAGTACGGAAACTAGATTTGTATTAGAGTCAGTTGTGCTTGAGAGCTTTATAGGTGGATATATTAAGCGATAGAAAGGAGAAGGAAGATGGCAGGGACAGCACCGACAACACCAAATTACGATGTAAATTATGAAGATGAAAGATTTGTCACCAATGAAGCTAATAAACAGGCGGCATTAAGTGAGAGTAATCAGATGTATGACCAGATGATAGAACAGTCTGGTTCTTTTTATGAAAATCAGATAGAGGCATCAAAACAATGGGCTGAACAACAGCAACAGCTCCAACAGGACCAGACGGACTTTGCAATAGAACAGGTAGAGCAACAGAGGGATAAGACGCAGAAGGATTATATTAAAGAACAGGCAGGAGCCTATGCGGATTGGAAGAAACAGAGTAATCAGTATGGAGTTAATGCCGAGCAGATGGCAGCGAGTGGAATGACCAATACTGGTTATAGTGAGAGCTCACAGGTAAGTATGTACAATACCTACCAAAACAGAGTGGCAACTGCTAAGCAGGCGGTTAATGATGCAAACTTACAATATGACAATATGATACAGCAAGCTATATTGGAAAATAATGTAGCAAAGGCAGAGATAGCATATCAAGCGTACCAGACACAGTTACAGTTGGCACTAGAGGGCTTTCAGTATAATAATGAGTTATTGTTCCAACAGACAGCTGCAAAACAACAGATAGAGGCTACATATGAAGCACAGAGACAAGCAATTCTAGATCAGATTAATAGGGAGAATGCATTAGCAGAGGAAGTACGTCAGTATAATGCGAATCTTCTTGAAGAGCAGAGACAATATGATGCAAATATGGCGCTTCAGAAGGAACTTGCGGCACAGGAACAGGCAAACTGGGAAAGAGAGTATGCATATAAACAGCAACTTGCAGCACAGGAACAGGCAAACTGGGAAAAAGAATACGAACTTTCGAAAGCAAAGTCTACGACCACGACAAATACTTATGGCACAGTGGGCGATAGTGGTACCGACAATACCCAATCATCGAGACCAGACACAATTAGCGGCTACGGAAAAGTTACTGAGACAAAAAATTACATCGAGACAGAAGATGGTAATTTGACACTGTACACAACAAGTAACGGTAAGATGTGGTATTGGAATGGTGCGAAGTATGTGGAAGTGGAATTAGAAGAAAAGGCAACAGGAGGCGGTGGGAAAACACGCACTGATGCAACGAACAATACATCAACTACGGTAGCAAGTGGCTCAAATATAGCACCAAATAGATTCGATAGAAAACTATCGCTATAAACAGAGAAAGTATAAAGATGAATAGCGAGTGAAAGGAGTTATATGGCAGTATACTACTTTAATGAAAAAGGTAAATTAACCACAAAGAAGGTAGAAAAGAAACAAGGAACAGCTTATGTATTAAATAGTAATGGCAAATTAGAACCTAAAAGGGTGAAAAGTAATCTAAATAGCAATATGAATAATAAGGAGTCATATGTAGTAAATAACGATTGGCTCAAAATCAAAGACTCAACATATGATAGCTGGGAAAATTTCGAGAAGGCAGGACAAGCATCCGTTATCGATTCAGTTGTTAGTCTTGGAGAAGGTGTAGGAGGACTACTTGAGGGTGTAGTAGACTTGGGCGCCTATGTTGTATCTGGTGGAGCTGACTTTTTGGGAATGAGCGACACTGCAAAGGATATAAAGAACTGGGCCAAGGAAGACCGAGTGGGAAAGCTCGGTAAGTGGGCTAGAGATACAGCAAGCGATATTACAGGCAATAATATTGAAGAAAACTCTATATATGGAAATAAGACAGATGCTGTGTTCCAAGGAGTTGGCCAAGTGGGAGGCATGATTGCTACTGGTGGTATAGCTGGAGCTGCAGGTGCAGGAGCAGGAACAGCGAACGCTATTGTTACAGGAATGAATTTTGCAAGTTCAACAGGTAGAGGAATGTCAGAAGCGTACAATGAGGGTGCTTCTGATAAAGATGCAATACACTATGGATTGATGCAGGGTGCAATAGATACTCTATCTGAGAAAATGTTTGGTGGTTTAGGCAAAGCTAGTGGACTGATGGGCTTTAGCAAAGGTTTTAGTGCATTAGATGATACGGTAGCTACGGCTTTGACAAGCAAGATTAAATCAAAAGTAGGAAAAACATTGGTTCAGTACGGAGTTAAAGCAGGTGCAGAAGGTTCAGAAGAGGTTATAGCTGGTGCATTATCAGCAGTAGCTAAGAAGATGACCTATAAGTCAAAAGAGGACCTGTTACAACTGATGGAAGATGAACAGCTGTTAGATCAGTTTATCTCAGGTGCATTGGTATCTGGAATAGCACAGAGCGGAGATGTAGTTACATCGTTAGCTAGTGGTAGAGACTTCATTACTAACTATACCGACAATGAGCAAAAGGTTATAGATTTCGAGCTTTCTCGTCGTATATCTGAAAGAGAATCGAATGGAGATAAGCTGACTAGCAAGGAGAAATCAAAGCTCAAAGAGACTGTAGAAAACGACCTTAAGAAAGGTCGCATTAGTATAGATTCTATTGAGGAGGCGTTAGGCGGTGAGTCATATTCTAGTTATAAGTTAGCATCTGATAAGGAAAAAGGACTTAAGAATAAGATGGACTTCCTTGGTGCTATGAAGTTGGAAGGTAAAACTTTAGCAGAGAGGGCACAGTTACAAAGTGACTACGATAGTGCAAAGGCTCAGTATGACGAATATATTAAGGCTGCATATACCAAGGATGCAGGGGCAACATTAGCAAGCAAAGTTGATTCTATGACACAGAAGGATGCTTTTATCCGTGAGAGCTATAATGAAAAGAGTAGACGAAGCCAGACATATACAGCTGATGTATCTAAATATGCTGAAGGACAGCGTGCTACTATCCAGAGTGCTATAGATAGTGGAATATTGAATAATACAACAAGGACACATGAGTTTGTTGATATGATTGCAAGATTATCAGCAGATAAGGGTGTCTCTTTTGATTTCAGCAATAACCAAAAGATAAAGGATACTGGATATGCCATAGAGGGTAAGACGGTCAATGGTTATGTTGAGGGTAATAAGATAACTCTTAATATCAACTCTGCTAAGGCTCTTAATAAGGTAGTTGGCCACGAGATAACACATGTACTGGAAGGTACAGGATTATATTCAGAACTACAGGCAGCAGTCAAGGCTTATGCTGAAAGTAAAGGAGAGTATCAGAGTAGGTTGGAGGATATCAAGGCTTTGTATAAGGACCAGAACGCTAGCATAGAGAATGAGCTTACAGCTGACTTAGTAGGTGATTATCTCTTCACAGACGAGGAGTTTATCAACAACCTCTCATCAGAACAACCAGGCATCTTCAGAAAGATATATGAGGAAATCAAATACTTTATCAAGATAGCTACAGCTGGAACAAAGGAAGCTAAGCAGTTGGAGAAGGTTAAGAGGGCATTTGATAAGGTGTATAAGGAGAACAGAACAGTAAATAAAGCATCGCTTAACAGATACGACATTGATTATGATAAACTAGATGACTTTCTACAACAAGTAGAAGAGAAAAATGGTCAAACGGATTATAAGTATAATCAACATCAATTTTCTAAAGTACCAAAAGATGTGGCCAGAATGATGTATGAGGCTACGGATGGAAGAGTTAATGCAGAGGATAAATACTTTGCATTTGAAGGAGGTAAACTAAGTCATGAATTAAAAAGTCATGGTGATGAAAAAAGTGAAGCTTCTAAAGGGCAAAAGAACTATACTACTGAAGATGTGGACAAAATTATTACAACTATGATGGAACCTGATATTGTAGAGGATATTTCAAGTGGTGATGTAAGAGACCAAAGAAATGTTGTGGCATTTGCAAAGGAATTTGAAGGTGAAATGGTTGTAATATCAGCTATAGGTGGAAAAAGAAATCCTAATATCGTACCGGAAGAGATTTTATGGTTTACAAAAGACAAATGGGATGACTTCCAATTACAGGGGATGACGATAAAAGAAATAGCTTATAGCAATGATAAAAAACGTATAATTGATAGGAATGATATAGAAAAAATCAAAAAAAATAGAGTTACCGTGGTGCACGATGAAGTTGATGCTTCCTCTGCCCGTACGTCCAAGACGCTCCCACGTTCTCCTCTTGATTTAAGTATATCATTTTTGGATAAAAAATCAAGCGATAAAGGTAATTTAAATAATAATTACAATATCTATGGTTCAGATATAGCCTTTGATGATGATTTTCCAATCGCTTCAGACCTTGCGACGCCGCAAGAAATTGACCCGAAGATAAGAGAATTGGCTGAAGCCTTGGAAAGACAAACAGAGGCAGCAGTCGATTATGAACCTGATCCTGATAACTTTGGCCAACCTATTAAGACAGTAGCGGACAGAGAAGCTGCTAAGCTTGAAAACTATAAAGTAGAGTTAGCATCTAAAAATAAGCGAAGAGACACTATGCAACGTCAATATAATAGGGATATAGCAGAGGAATATGATTATATATCTACTTTAAAGGATAAGAACTCAGTTAATGCACATGCTGCTATGGCTAGGATAGAGGCGTTGAAAACTGAGATGAACAATGAGTTGGCTGACATAGATAAGAGCATCAATACGCTCAAAGAACGTATAAAAAAGATGAGCACACCTGAGTATAAGAGAACTGTACAACGTCAGCAGAGGCAGCAGGAACTCAGAACAGAGATAAGTGAGATTATGGGTGATACAACCAACTGGAAGGATAAGAAGTCTGGTATGGGATATAAGCTACATACGCTTAAACGTAATTTGAGAGATGTTATCGGTGATACAAAGAAGGCTGATACAATCTATAGATACTTGCAAGGTAATTACAATCAGAACGAGGCTAAGCTTAACACGGAGTCATCAGACATTAAAAAACCATATGCCGAGATGAATATAAATAAGTATGAGGACCAATACATTCAGATGCTAGGAGAGTACAGATATAATCCTGATACTGAATTGAGGGCCGAACAACTTACGGAGTTTATGCAAAAGCATAAGGATAAGATAGATGTAGAGAAAGTGGACAAGGTTATTGATATGGCTAGGGATACTTACGACGACTTATTCAAACGTGTGAATGAAGTTTTGAAAGAGTATGGTATTAAAGAAATACCATATCGTGAGGGATACTTTCCACACTTTACCAAGGAGCCACAGGGTATTATCGCAAAGATATTGAATTGGAATAAGGAAGATAACAGCATACCTACAGATATTGCTGGTTTAACAGAAACCTTTAAACCAAATAAGAGCTATCAGTCATTCTCGCAGAGAAGAACGGGAGATAAGACAGACTACAGCTTCTTAAAGGGCTTGGACATGTATACACTAGGTGCATTAGATTGGATACACCATATTGGAGATATCCAAAGGTTTAGAGCCTTTGAAAATGAAATACGATATCGTCATAGTGATGCTGGTGTACAAGAAAGTATCAAGAGAATAGAGTCAAGCGAGGAGTTTGCTGATTATGATGCAGATGAGCTGCAGAACCTTATAGACGGTGTATATAATGAAGCTAAGAATCCACTTAACAACTTGGTACAGAACATAAGAACCCACACGAACTTATTGGCCGGGAAAAAGAATACTATGGACAGAGCTGTTGAAGAGAATTTCAATAGAAATGTGTACTCAGTGGTAAAGAATGCTTCAAGTCGCATCAATGCTAATATGGTAGGTGGTAGTATTTCATCTGCATTGACAAACTTTATACCTATAACACAGTCATGGAGTCAGGTATCACCGTTATCTTCGTTGAAGGCTATGAGAGATACAATCAAGTCAACTGCTTTGGATGATGGTACTATAGCAAAGTCGGCTTTCCTTACAAACAGACTACGTAAGGCTGATAACTTAAGCAAAACAACATGGGATAAGGTGTCTGATAAGATATCGTTTATGATGGAAGCGGTAGATAGTTTTACATCACAGACGGTATGGCGTTCTAAGTATATGGAGAACATCAATAATGGAATGTCTGAGTCTGAAGCTATTCTAAATGCTGATGAGTTTGCAGAAGGAGTTATGGCAGGACGTAGCAGAGGAAATATGCCAGTAGTATTTGAGTCGAAGAATCCATTTACCAAGATATTCACTGCGTTCCAGCTTGAAGTTGCCAATCAGTATGACTATATGCTTAAGGACATGCCTACTGATATGAAAAATAAGACTAAAGGTCAGATGGTTAAAGCATATGGAACAATGTTTATTGGTGCATACGTGTACAATGCTTTGTATTCGTCTCTAACTGGTAGAGATGCAGCGTTTGACCCTATAGGAATTATAGGAGACCTACTTGCTGATCTGTTCGATGACGAAGAGGACAAACCAGGCGATATAGTTATGAATATCATTGATTCTATAGGTGATGAATTACCATATGTAGGTGGAGTAATCTTTGATGGTGGTCGTATTCCTATGAGTTCGGCACTTCCGTATGGAGAAGGCCTATACGAAATGGTTAAGGGCACAATAACAGATGCTAGTGATGGAAATATAGACGCACTTACAAAAGAGTGGCTTAATCCACTATGGTATCTTGGAATGCCAGCTGGAGGTGGTCAGCTTAAAAAGACAGTAGAAGGCTTAGCTATGTTTGATGATGATTTACCTATAGCTGGTTCGTATACGGACAAGGGAAAACTTAGGTATTCTGTTGATGATAATTTGGCTAGCCGTATACAAGCTGGTCTTTTTGGTAAATGGTCTTCTAGCAATGCGCAGGAGTATATTGAAGATGGCAGAACACCACTTACAGATAAACAACTTAATGAATATGTGGAGTTGGCTAATACAGGTATGACTATGAAGGAATACTGGTCGTATAGAGATGGTCTTAAAGGTATGACAAAGCAAGCAGAAAAGATGGAATACATAGCATCGCTGAAGAATGTCACTACGGAACAGAAGAACATCATGGCAAACTACATACTAGAAAGAGACGAGCCAGTGGATATTACTACCTATGATGAGTATAACGACTGGGCTGAATTTGATTTTGCAATGACAAAACCAGAGGAGTACCAGGTAGCACGAGCAGTAGGTGGATATAGCAAGTATAGTACATATAAGAGTGCTATTAATAAGCTAGAAGCCGACAAGGACAAAAATGGTGAACCAGTGAGTGGTAGCAGAAAAACTAAGGTTATTGATTATATTAATGCTTTGGATATTTCTGTAGAGGAAAAATATGTGTTGTACAAGTCTACGTACCCAGCGGACAATACTTATAATCAGCAGATAGTAGATTATCTGAGAAGTAATGATGAGATATCAACTGAACAGATGAAAACTATATTGATTAAACTAGGATTTACAATAGATGCACATGGAAATATATATGATTAGGAGGTGTAAGGATGCCGACAATGTTACCGACATCGCCAAAACAAATACCAAGAGTACTTTCGGCAGCGGATTTAGAGCGCAAATATGACTTGGCAGCAATTGCGGAAAATAAAAAAGCCGTAAAGCAAAGCATTGAGGGTTTAAATAAGACAAACTCTATATTAGAGGGCTTTATGGCCGCAACACTAAAGGATATAGAGAACATACAGAAACAGGTGGATGGAAATATTACTACATGGTTTGAGAAGGGGGAACCAACACTGAACACATATCCTGCATCAGAGTGGACTACAGAAGCAGAATTGATAAATCATGAAGGCGATATGTACTATGATAAGAATACGGGATATGCTTATAGGTTCGAGTTCTATAATGAAGAGTATACATGGGAGAAAATAAAGGATAACGATGTAGTCGAGGCATTGGCGATAGCCAATGCCGCCATGGATACAGCAGATGGAAAAAGAAGAGTGTTTATAGAACCACCATCGCCACCATATGATAGTGGTGATTTATGGTTTAAAAACGGAGAGATATTTATATGCCAGGTATCTAAAACGAGTACTGAGATATATGCATCCAATGACTTTATAGTAGCTACAAAGTATACAGATGATACTTATGCAAAGAAAGTAGGCGATGAGCTAGTAGTACTCAATGGAGTAGTTACGACCATAAAAGAAGGTGTTGATGAATGGAAAGTGGAAGTAAATAGTACTTTTGCTTCCGTGGATAGAGATATTACAGTAGCTATGACACAGATTAGAGCTAATACAGATGGCATTAATATGAAGGTCGATAAGAATGGTGTAATCGGAGCTATCAATATAACGGAAGAGGCGGTTAAGATAGCCGCATCCCGAATTGAACTAGAAGGAGCTGTGACATTCAGCACATTAGCTACAGATGTATCTAACAAAATAAATACAGCCAGCACGAATGCAAGCGCAGCGGTTACAACAGCTAATAGTACAGCAACAGCGGTAGCGAGTGCAACAGCTACAGCAAATGCAGCTTTGTCAACAGCAAATACGGCTAGCTCAAATGCAAGTACAGCACTAGCGACCGCAAATGCTGCAAAGACCTTAGCAGATGCTAATGATAAGTTATTGTTATCGTGGTGCGCCGAGAATGACAAGACACTTATAGATGGTGGAAAAATTTACGCAGAAGATTTATATGCTATAGGAGCTAAAATAGGCGGTTGGAGTATTGAACGTTCTGGTTTATCAAAATCATCACCACAACCATCGGTAAATACATTTGGGCCAGCTATAACAGCAAATAAACCAGAGTATAGTAGTGGTGCTACGCGAAAACTGAGCTTCAATGAAAAAAATACTCAGATAGCAGGATTGATGACATCAGAACTTGATTATTATGGAATACGATTTAGGGTTGCATCAAACTCTGATGGTATGGGTATTGAATATAGTGGCTTGGGAATAGGAGTTGCGAGTTCTGCAGATGATATAGCGAATGATAATTATAAAGCAGTAATGACATTTAGTGACGAGAATGTATGGGCTAAAAAAATATCAACAGAGAATATAGTCTGTAAAGGTGAGGTATATACAAATGAGATATATACTAATAATCTTGTGGGTGTAAACGTAAAGAGTGTGGCAGGTGCGGATTTAGATGAGATAAATAGTAATTTAGAATGGAAATTAGTTGGTAGTGTTACAGGAAACTCGACAGCAATAACACTTCCTGACGGATGGAAAGAACTTATAGTTGTCGCAAATGCTAATAATAGTACAGCTGCACTTGGAAGCTGGCATTTT
>JBGVKG010000061.1:0-36718 GCA_045123575.1 Lachnospiraceae bacterium | reverse complement strand
TTGTACCCATTGTACCCATTGTACCCATTGTACCCATTGTACCCATTGTACCCATTGTACCCATTGTACCCATTGTACCCATTGTACCCATTGTACCCATTGTACCCATTGTACCCATATTTTTCAAACTATATAAAGATTTTAGACCAAATTCAATGGAACTTATTTTTACATGAGATGATGTATCTAAAGCTTTAAAAAATCGCAAAAGTGATTCAGCGTCTTTACAGCTTACGACTTCTCTTGAAAAAGCTGGATATGCAGAAAACACAGCTAAAGCTTGCGGTGTATATCCTGATAAAAGCATAGACGCAATATCAAAAAGTGATTGTTCTTTCTTTTTTCCCATAATTTTGTACATCTCCTTTATAATTATTTTTGTATACTTATTTATACTTATATTATATACTATATATTCATTTATGTCAAGTTATAATTGAAAATTTACAGTATAGGACGACAACTTTATTATACATAATTAATCTGTCACTAAGTTTGTCACGAATTTTAGTGACAAGTGTGACAAAGCATAAAATGCTAATAAATATAGGCTTTACAGAATAAGTTGTCACAGATTTTTGTGACAGTAATAAAAATCTGTGACACAAAAAGTGACAAAGGAATCCAGTATTTATGCGGGTTTGAAGCACTTTGTCACGTTTGTCACTAATTTTTTTAAAACAATTATAGAAAAAAATAAAATATATTTAATATATAGTAGAGCATATTACTGATGTAAATATTATTTTATATAAAAAGTTTTGAAAAAAATCCGTGACAAACGTGACAAAGTGCCTCAAAGCCAGTAACCACAAGGGTTTGAGGGTGTCACAGATTTTTTTCAAAAAAGTGACAAGTGTGACAAAAATCCGTGACACTTCACTGTAAACCCTTTATTTATAAGGCTTTCAGCGATTTTAACGTTGTCACGGATTTTGTCACGGATTTTTTTAAAATTCGTGACAAGATTATATAAATATTATTTATTTACTATTTTTGCAATAAAAGTGTTGACATGTTATACTATTTATGTTATTATATATACATAATAAAAAAGAAAACAATAGAAAGGAGCTGTTGATTATTATGGAACAAAGATTTAATTACGAAAGATTGTTACAAGAAAACATTATAAAAGAAGATTCGTGTAAAGAATCAATTAAGGTACCTACACTTAAAGAACTTATTGATAAGTACGAGCATAGGAAAAATGAATGGATTTATGATACTCATTTAAAGGTAGGTTGTTTTGTTGTATTCATTCACTATGTGGAAGCACTTGATGGTGATGTGTACAAGAAACTTCGTACAGCAAAAGTTACTAGCGTGGACAGGACCAGAGAGTTAGTCAGTGTTGAAACTATTTTAGGTACAAAAAAGACTCTTAGATATGATGACTTACTTTATATCAAAGATGAAGATTCAAAGTATGGATATCCAAGAGATATAACCGCATATCTGAAGCGTCAGAGAACTAAAAAAGGAACAATTTTGCTTGATGAACGATTCAGAAAATAAACTATAGGCTGTCTATATGGCAGCCTATATTAAAAAAAAAAAGAAAGGTGTGACGATTATGTGTTGTAAATATAATTTTTTTGATTTACACAGACATGATAAGTATTCTTATGGCGATGCTTGTGGTGAGCCTTTTAGTATCGTAGAAAGAGCTAAAGAGCTCAACTATACATCTTTAGGTATAAGTAATCATGGCAATATTGACAGTATTGCTTCTACACATGAAGCATGTATAGCTGCTGGTATCAAGCCTATACTTGGATGTGAAGTATACTTTCAACCAGACCGTAAAGATGATTCTACAAAAACATATCATCTTTGTCTTTTTTGTAAGAACAAAATTGGTTATGAAAATCTTATCAAGATAGTAGACGATAGCAAGAGTTGTATGAAAAAAGGTAAGGGTGTAGTAGACTTTTCACTTTTAGATAAGTTTCATGACGGAATTATATGCACAACTGCTTGCATATGTTCAGCTATATCACAAAGCATTTTACATGGTCATACGCAAGCGGCTATAAGGATGATTAAGCGTTTTAAAAATATTTTTGGTGATGATTTTTACATTGAAATTCAGCCATATGACGCTGATAAAAAAGGAACGCAGAGACGAATCAATGCAGTACTTTTAGACCTTGCTGCTAAGACACATGTAAAATGTATTATTACATCTGATAGTCATTTTTGTAATAAAAAAGATTTCAACCAGTACATGTCAATGCATAAAATGAGCCCGGATATTGAAAAGCTTTACTCTAAAAGATATATGCCATCAGATGATGATATAACTAAATCTTTTTTAAGCATGATGTATGGTCGAGTAAGAAATGAGCGTAAAGTATATGACATGCTTGTAAAGAATTTGAATTGTTTAAGTGACTCAGTTACGATTTACAATATAAAATAAAAAAAGTGTTGACATATTACAAGTTGAATGCTATAATTAAGTCATAACAAAGGAGGTGATTAAGAGATGTATTCTTATGAAATAGATGCTATTCTGAAACAGAATAATTACGACATCGATGCTAATACATATGATAAGATATGTAGAACATCACCTCAACTTAATCATATTAAGTATGATGCTTTTACAGATAGTTTTGAAATGTGGGACGATGACGGTGCACATTGGAGTTTCAAAGTGCATAGATAGAAAGGAGATTGATTCTTATGAGAAAACATTTTGATACGCAATTAGCTGGTATTTTAGGATTCCTTTTAGGTGTTTTCTACATGTGCATTATGTATCTTTAAACGAAAATGAGAAATGATATAATATTTAAAAAAGACATGAAGTAAATTTCATGTCTTTTTTCATTGACCTGTGTAAATAATTATGATATAATATATTTATAAAAAGATGGCAAAACCCAGAAGCTTTAGCATAGGTGGTCGTCAAACTATAGAATAGAAAGGAGTGACAAATATATGAGCGAAAAAACATTATTATCATTAATCGACAGTGATACATTATCAAAAGAAGTGAAACTGCATTTCATAAGTGTTATTATTGATGTGAATGATATTTCAAAAAAAATCAGTGACATAAAAAATGAACTCAGATTGTTAGAAGATGACGTAAAAAAAATTTCTGATTAAATTGAGAAAAAGTATTGACACTATATAAATATTATGATATTATATATACATAAACAGATAGCGAACAACACTTAGACATTCAAAGCTTAGGAAAGGTGGTAATAATTATGGCAAGAACAAAGGACGAAACAATAAGAGAGGTTACTGAAAAATATTTAGAGAGTTTGGATATTGATAATCCTCCGGCTCCTGCTGATATAAAAGCTGATATTTTAGACGAAATTAGAATTGCATTTGACACTGAAAATGCAAATAGACCAAAAGGTGACAAGTGGAAATATGTAGATAAGCTTATTCCAGCACAGATTGCTGATATCTTATTAGCATTATATCCAATTGTAAATGTTGCTTGTGCCGGTGTCAATGCTGACCGTGAGTATGATATTTTATCTATTTACCAGTCAAGTGGAGATAAAGAGGGTATTTACATCAGTGGTGACGATGATTTCTTTTTACTTTCTCAGCAGTATTGTTATTCTATTACAAGTCGTGAGGTACAAGAAGTAATCAATATTTTAAAGCATAAAGCACCACGTAAAACTCGTTGCAGTGATAGAAGTCTTGTTGCTGTAAATAATGGTATTTTTGATTATGATACAAAAGAGCTTATGCCTTTTGACCCATCATATGTTTTCATTGCAAAATCACGTGTAAACTATAATGACCAAGCTACAAATGTTGTCATTCATAATAATGATGATGAAACAGATTGGGATGTAGAAAGTTGGATGGATGAGCTTTTTGATGATAAAGAAATCAGAGATGTTATTTGGCAGGTTTTAGGTGCAATTATTAGACCTAACGTATCATGGAACAAATCAGCATGGTTTTATTCTGAGTCTGGTAACAATGGTAAAGGAACGCTTTGTGAGCTCATGAGACAGTTATGTGGTGATGGTTCATATGCGAGTATCACACTTGCAGACTTTGGTAAAGACTTCATGTTAGAGCCACTCACAAGAGCAACAGCAATTATCACAGATGAAAATGATGTAGGAACATATATTGATAAGGCAGCTAATTTGAAATCAATCATTACAAATGATACCATTCAAATGAACAGAAAATTCAAGACACCAATTGCATATCAGTTTAGAGGGTTCATGGTTCAGTGTTTGAATGAAATGCCACGTATCAAGGATAAATCTGATTCATTTTACAGAAGACAATTATTCATTCCATTCACAAAATGCTTCACTGGAAGAGAACGCAAATATATCAAGAATGATTATTTACATAGACCTGAAGTTTTGGAATATGTTTTATATAAAGTATTGAACATGAATTACTATACTTTATCTGAACCAAAAGCTTGTAAAGATGCTTTAGACACATACAAAGAATTTAATGACCCTGTTAGACAGTTCATTGATGATGTAGTTTGTGAAGCAACATGGGACTTATTACCATTCAACTTTTTATATGATGTTTACAAAGTATGGTTCAAAGAAAATAGTCCTAGTGGCTCAGTACAAGGTAAAAATACATTTATAAATGACATTGTGCACTCTATTCAAGGAAATAGCGAGTGGTACTGCTTAGGTGCTACACATCAAATCCGTACAGCACACTATATGGACGCTAACGAACCACTTGCTGTAAAGTATAATTTACCACAATGGCAAAGATTCGACAGGATGAGTCGAACAAGAGGTCTGCTTAGAGTAAGTACACAAGCATCAGGAATTCCGGTTTGTATAGAGAAATAATTAAATTGAAATAGCTATCATATAATATTTATATGATAGCTATTTTTTTATCCAATGTCATTAAGTTAAGACAAATAATAAAAATAACCCTCAACATTTTCTCTTTCGAGATTTTGTTGGGGGTTATTTTTTTCTGCTTAAATCTTACCTGTCTTATTGTACTTCTCAATAAACTCCGTCAATGCTCTTTCGACAGTAGCAGTCTTTGACATCTTTGTATCTTCAATGAACTTTTCAAGTTTATCAGATACTTCCTTATCAATCTTACAATTCAGGTTCTTATATTCTTTACTTGCTCTTGCCATATTATTCACTCCTTTACATACCAAATGCAAACTACTTTATCATCTTCATTATCAAAGAAAGACCAATAATCTTTGCCATTAACATAGATGAAGTGACCATATACACATACAAGGCATTTGGTATTATTTGTTTCAAGAAATTCTCTTAATGTGAACCTTTCATTACGCTTGTAATAAACCTTTTTCTTGATTGGTAGTAAACCTCTAACATACTTATTTGTATTCTCAAGAGTTGACCAACCATCGTCTTTTAAGTTATTAAGCATAGGCTCTGCAAAAGGTTTCTTATAAATATCTTCATAGGCACACCCTATTCCAACATATGAACAAGGTAAGCCATTGTATTTGCTACTTGGTGTTATTCTCATAACTATTCCTTTCTATGTTACAACCTCTTTTGTCTTTGAAATCATAGCATCTTTATACTGAACTACATCAGCAATTACAATCTTCTCGATTGCTTTAATATACTTCTCCATAAAATTCCAATCAGGAATATAGCCGTCTGGATGATACTTTTTTGTTGTATCAATGATAGGATTGTTGTCTGTATCTGTTTGGATAGGTAAAGAAATTGGCATATTTTCTATTACAGAAACCTTAAATGATTGACTTCCCCAAGAAAAACCACTAAATGCTATTTCAATTCTATTCATAACATAGTTTGCAATCTCGTCATTACAATTAAATTTAGGTTTTAATACTTTAATCTTATCACCAGTAAAATATGCCTCTGGTTGCCAAAAGATTGTAGCAGTATCTTGTCCAAATGAAAATGTATTACCATCATTAAGATACTTTTCATCTTCATTGATATAACCACGAATGCCGTTATTAGTAGAACTTCTAACAACATAAGGATGACCTATACATTTTGTAATTTCAACAGCATTTGCATTAAATCGTTTTGTAGGTGTTATTACATCTAAAATATTACTCAAAATAAATTCTCTCATTTTTTTGCAAACCTTAACAGCATCTTCACTATCTCGTTCTTCGTAATGCCCGAAACCAGAGAGAGAGAGAGTTTCAATGTCTTCATCTGTAAGTTCGTAATCATTAAGACCTGTTGCTACAAGATACTGCTCAAGTTCTTGCTCAAGTTCTTCGATGCGTTCCTGCTCAAGTTCTTCGATGCGTTCCTGCATATAATCAAAATCAGGTACGAAACCTTCTTCGTGATAAAAATGTGTTTCATCAATAATGGGATTACCATTTTCATCTTGCTTTATTGGTAATAAAGGAGTTGTATCTAATACAAATACACGAGTAAACTTATTAGAATAACTCCAACCTTTACCACAAGCTGTTTTCATTACGCCTATAAAGTATAAACACTCTTTTTCATTCCAATGTTCTTTATCATAAGGATACATACCTTGAATATGAGGATACCCAACAAAATCATCAGGTTGATAGAACATTGTATCTGTTCCAGTTGTCGTATCTGAAAAAGTAATAATATTTCCTTTTTCAGTTGGTTTTAAACCACAATATCCACCTATGCCATTATTAGTTGATGAATTTGATAAAACAGGTGTATTGCCATTCGTCTTATACAAATCACCATTACTCATTTTATAGGCTTTAGTAGGATGAACGTCAAATAATTTAGATGTATGAAATTCACGAAATTCTTTATCCATAACTTACACCGTACCTTTCATAAGATTAGATACCTTCCAAGAAAGGAAATTAGCAACTGTACGCTTAAAATCTTCCTCTGTAGGAGTGGTATCAATCTTCTGATGCTGTGTAAAGAGCCAATCATCACCATTAAGTGTGATAGTATCTTTAATCACTTTACCATTTGCTTCTGTGTAGTAAGATGTCTTTGGTCTCTTACCAAGCACAAGTGCTAATACTTCATCATATCTTGCTACAGCATTGTCTGTATCACGAAGATTTACTTCCTGTGTTGACTTCTTACGATTCTGTCTTGAATATCCATCTTCGCTGAAATCAATAAATAATACTTCGTCATCATCTTCGTGAGGTCTGTTTACCTTGAATACGAAGATGTAAACAGATACAGATGCTTTACTACCAAATAAACCAGCAGGCATTTTGATACTTGCTTCAAGTGTATTATTCTGCAAAATACGCTTTGTATATGGAAGTCCCTGACCATTACCTGCACTATCCTGAATAAGAATACAAGCATATCCATCTGTCATTTGTGAAAGTGCTTCTTCTACAAAGTTAAAACCTTTGCCAGCAGCACTATAAGGTGGATTAAGAAGGAATACATTAGCAGGGAATGTATTAGGCAATGTGAAATCGTGGCTATCGCCGTTTAACACATTAGATGAATCATCACCCATTAAAATCATATTAAGAACTGCAAGGATGTAGATATTTCCTAAAATCTCTACACCAAGTAGCTGCTGTTCCTTAATATGTTTAATCTTATCTGCAAGTTCCTGTTTATCAGCAATCTTATCAGTAGCATCCTTGACCATAATATCCATAGCAGATACAAGGAATCCTGCTGAACCCATTGCCTTATCCCATACGAAACTGTCTTTGTTTGTACGAGCCATCTTTGCCATAAGGGTAGTAACATAACGAGGTGTAAGAACAACATCGTTAGCACTATCATTTTCGATAGAAACCCAGTCATTAAGAGAGTTCAAAATCTTGCCTGTAAAATCAAGATGAAGATTACTCTCAAGACAAGGAATAATGTCCTTCTTTACTTGTTCAAACAAAGTATGTAATAAGCTGATACCATTCTTAGGCTTCCAAAGAACTGTCTTTCTGAATACGCCTTCAAGAAGTCCTTTAATCATCTCAACCTTTTCATTTGAACAGTTCTTTGCGTAAAGAAAACTTTCAATATGCTGTAAAAGAGTTGTTCCATCATTATTTCTATCGTTATCGTTACCTCTTAAATCAGAAGGTTCAAGTTGTCTGACACCATTAGTTGTAAGACCTGCCATAATAAGACCACAGAAAAGATACAACTTCTCATTAGTAGAAAGAGCAGTCTTTAACTGAACATCATCATATAAACTCTGATGAATCGCTTTAATCTTTTCTTCAAGAGTTTCCTCTGTCTTTCTTGTTAATGCTTCAAGTTCTTTATCTGTAAGATTTAACTTATCAAGCATATCAAATAACTTGTCTATATTTTCAGCCTTCAACAAAGACCAATCGGTAGCAGTAATTTTATCAATTACTTTTGGAATACGGCTATTCTTTGTCGAAAGATAATAAGCCTTACATTCTGCATCTGTAACAGAACCATCAGCATTAAGAGTAGTTCCATTGATGCCAATTACAATTACTTCTGAATATGTACCTTCATCAAGAATGGCATTACCATAGTGAACAGCACCATTAACTGCATAATTCTTAATGGCACTGTAATTAGGTTCTCCTTTGAAATGCGTAGGCACTCCATCTTTATTAGGCTTACCATCACTTTCATAATAAGTAATACCTACAATAGAATCATCTTTTGCAAGTTTCTCTAACTTGCCTTTAGAACCTTTTGCTTCAATCATTACAGGTACATATCTACCGATTGCGTTATTTACAATCAACTGAATATCAGGATAATTGTTACCTGAACCACCAGATTTGCTATCTGCGTTTTTAAGAGCATTTGTGATATTAGGATTGATTTTCTCAGTCTTACCATAATGTCTGATGCCTAAACTATCCAAAAGGCTCTTGTATTGTTCTTCGACTTTTTCTTCAATACTTGCCATTATTTATCAAACTCCTTTCGTTAATTTGAGTAACGACTTGTCGTTACCGTTAAGACTTTAGAATAGGCGACCACCATTCAGCAGTTGCCACTAACGACTTGTCATTATTCTCTTTATTTATTATACAATACATATCGTCATTTGTCAACACTAAAATAACGACTTGTCGGTATCTTTTTCTCATAAATGAGATTTATATAGACAAGAACAACGATATGCTTGTATTCTTATATGCGAAAAACTATTTTTCTATAAAGAATATGACAGATAGGATGTGTAAAATAAGAAAATGGCAAGAGAAATCAAAGATGAAAACATTGTTGTTGGCAAGATGCTGAAGGCTTCTTATCTTAATGACATTGTTTTTTTATCATGTTATTTTTATTTTTTTCATTTTTTCCTTATAACAATCATGTATTTCTTTTTGCATTTCAACGATGTAAACCGGGTCAAACCCTACACAATTTAATTCTTCATATAATCTGTAAATTTTTTTCAATTCACTTTGAACGCATGATATATAGTCTTTGATTATATTAGCATCTACAACATATCCTTTTGAAATTGCAACACAATATGCTGTTTCATACATTTCTTTTGTTTCTTCTTCCCAATCTTTATATTTTTCAATGGCTGACTTTACAAACTTAGGTATTACACTCTTGTCGATATCCATTCTTGTATATTTAGACCAATCTGTAGGTATTACATCTTCAAAATACTCTGGTTCAAAATGTTCTTTGATTAGCTTATTGTGTATATCCAAGTACTTACGTTTAATGTGTCGTCTTAATATAGACTCTTTATGATACTGATACTCATGAATACGTTTGAACCCATGTAGACCTAAAAAGTTGAAGTAGTCAGACATATCATTGTGGAACATTAAAGCTACTAGCATACGCTCAGACATCATAGCATACAGCTCATGACATGACATTTCTTCAATATCTTTTTTATCTTTCACCACTAATATCACCTCCTATTTTATGTAAAATGATATTAATTTTAGCATCTTGTGACGCAAAATGCTAATCTATACAGTTATTACTGGAAAATTATATGCCGTTTTACACAGTTCGCATCCATGTATAACGAATACTAGCATATCAGTTGCAAAGTTAGTATGATACACTTTACGTGTTCTAATTTGGTCTGAATGGACAAAATTTCCACAGTCTGTAACCAATGGGAATTCAGTTGTATTTGAGCCAATTGTAATAACAACTGTATCTGCACTTGTTACGTCATCAGGTATGCACTTATCTACGCAAATGCAAATTTTCTGTTTATTAACAAGATTTACAGATGGTGTTTCTATGTTTATAATCAATTTTGTACCTGATAGTGTAACACTTTTTGCACGAACAAAGTGCTCACATGCACCACATTTAAAACCATTATTATTATATAATCTACATGCCATATATTTTCACCTCAATATGTTTAAATATTAATGGCGGATGATTTCACATCCGCCATATTTTGTCACGCATTAAGCGGAATGTCTATTAACAGTTGCATCCACAACCATTATTACCGAAAGCATTTAATGCAAAAGCCTGTGCCTGATAAGGACTGCATGTGATGTATGCAGGTCTAGGTGTAGGCTGTAAAGCATTAATTAGTGTATTATTTTGTGCCTGTTGACTAAGCTGGAAGTTAGCAGTCTGAAGCTGGTCACGTAACGTTTGAACTTCATTTCTTGTCAAGGTGTCAATGATACGCTGTGTATTTGCATTATTTGCATTAATAATTTCACATGTATTTTTAGCATTTTCGTATCTTACAGAATCGATGTTTCTGTTTGTTTCGCAGCAGCAGTTCTGTGCATCAAATCGTGCCTGATTGATGTTCTGATTGATTCCATTGAATCCGGAACACATATCACGCTGTACTCCATTGAAACCATTTAACATGCTAGTGTTCATGGCATAGAAACCATCACACAAACCATTCTGTACACCACGTACTGCATTTTCCATGCTCTGGAAATTCATATCCTGACACAGTTCGCTACGAGTAAGTGCTTGATTAGCTGCGTTGTTACCGAAGCCAAATCCGCCTCCACCTCCCCAAGCTAACAGGAAGAATAGGAACATCATCATCCACATTCCGTTACCACCAAAGTTATCATCATTTCCTCTTTCTAGTGCTATAGCATCAGCTACGCTTAAACCAGTACTTTCCATTCCCATAGTACCACCTCCTAAAAAAATTTAATATCTATATAAACTATATTTGTTTATATCAAAATTATTTCATGTTTTGTAAAATTTCACAAAATTGTTTTTGAAATTCTGAATATGCTTTATTTATATCTATACCTTTTTCTTTACAGAGATTTATTGCAATCTGCTGTATTTCTTTTTCACTTTTACCATTAGCCATTTCTTGTGCTCTTTTGAATGCCGGATTATTTCCGAATATTTTGTTTACCATCATTTCCATCATATTCATTATATTTCACCACCTTATTTTTAATTCCATTTTTTATTTTATCTATTTCATCCTGTAAATCTTTTATCTTTTTTTCTAATTCATTTTTACGTACATAATCGTTATCTCCATTCTGTAAAGAGTTATTTTCATCAAGAATATATGTCTTTAGTTCTGCTGTACCATCAAGCATGATTTGCTTTGTGTAAATTTTATTATGAGCGACATCAGTGAATACGAAAATGCTTCCATCCCAGTCAATAGATGTAGCTTGTGCTTCGTCAAAGCTTGATACTGGTCTACCTTTTATAGATTGCTGCTGAGTAATTTGTACAGCAGGCTGTAAATTATAATTATTTTGATACATTGGTTGACCGTATTGTTGAGACTCTATTTGATTAAGTCTATTTTGAGCAATTTGTTGTTGATATTGAGAACCGCCATATCCATTATATGGTGCTGTGTACTGACCATACATTACTCTATCACCTCCATTGTTATGATTTTATTATATCATATATGATAATTTTGTTTGGGCAATAAAGTGTCATTATAGTTCAATATAAATATCTACAAAAAAATAGGAGATGTTTATGAACACCTCCTATTGTGTAAATTATATAATTTCAGAAATATTCTTTAACACTCTTTTATGCATCCTTTTTATTGTTGATTCAGATACACCTATTTCATCTGCTATGAAACACAAAGTTTTTTGTTCTTTGTAGTGAAGAATCAATAATGTTTTTTCATCTTCACTTAACATTGTGTTATTAAGTATAGTGTTAAAATAATTTACAGAAGATATATTTTTCATCTTTCGTCTTATATCTCTGTATACGCTATTCATATTACTCGCCTCTCATTAAAATTTATTATTCATACCCAATACCGTTATATCCATATGAATATCCGGCATTATAACCATCATTATAATAATCATCATCATTTTTCAATCCTGATTTATAGTCTTCGTAACCATGCTCCCATACTGGTGTACCATCTTCATATACATAGTCATACCATTCATTTCCTGTATATCCTCCTTTAGAATGGTCAACTATATCTGATTCGAAGTTGATAGACGCAGCTTCTATACCTATAGGATATCCTTTTTCAAAACCGTTTACAAAACCGTTTATCCACTCATATTTCGTTTTAAGTTGATGAAAACCATCATAATAGCCATAGTCATATGCAACGTCTGCACTACAGCCATAACTATATCCATCATCATACTTACGAGCTTCATCAGTACCTATATATCCTTGTGCTGTGTCTTCATCATAGCTTGCCATGTATGATTCGTTTTCGAAATCTTTAACACCATCTGCATATCCTAATGCATATGTGTCTGTAAATCCGGTTTTATATCCGTTTATCCATGTAAGTTCTACTTCAGTATCGCTACCAGTGTTATCACCACTATCACCGCTTCCAGTGTCACCACCAGTGTCGCCGCCAGTGTCGCCGCCACCAGTTCCGCCACTACCTGTATCATCTTTGAAAGCAAAATACTTTCTATCATATGGGTCATCAGGATTGTCATTTAAGTATAGACCATCACTATCAAGACCTATATATGCTGAATTTCCATTTTCGCCTTTGATTGTTATGCCTTTTGTCTGTACATCTCCTGTTGTTTTGTTTATCGTAAGTAAGTCACATAGATTTATATTGGTTGCTTTAGATAAGTCAATCACAACTGATTTATCATGGATTGTATTTATATCACCAATAGATATATTTACTGCTTCATATCTAGGCATCCCCCATTTTTGTACATCATTACCTTTAGGACGTGTACGCCTGTCAAGTGTGATTATTCCGTCAAGTAACTCAATAATTGTTTGATTTTCCCATCCAAGTCTCTGGTATGGACCATCATATCCATCATTTTTTGATGGAAGATTTATTCGTGAGCTTATTTTCAGTGCATTTAGATATCCATATGATACATTCAATATATCTACAAGTCTACCATAATATAAGTCATAACCTGTTCCATAATCTTCAGGAAAATCAACTCCATCAACTAATGCTTTTACTTGTGACATAGGTACAGATACGTATGGATTTATATTTACGAGTGCATGTAAATCCATCGGAACATTATGACCTGCTTTATAAGTATTATTAGATGTGTCCTCAGTTATTGTACAATCTACGTATTCATCACTAGAGTTTTTAACCTTTATGATATCACCTACTGATACACTCGTTATTCTTGTTTTACCTCCTGTATACTCATCACCTATGCCGCTACCTGAAACATATTTTGCGTTCAAAATATTTACAGGTGATGTTGATGCATATTTTTCAGCTGTACTTGATGTATCACTAGAGTTTGAAAAAATTACATCATCACTAACAACACCATGTAAAGCAACCTTAAATCTATCATATGGTCCTGAATTATATGAGCTTTTTACATCATATGCTGATAAATCTACGCCACTTCCAGTTTCAGGATAGCTACTTATACCTGAGTTATCTATGAAAACACCAAGCGAATTATAGCTTGAATACTGCTTAAGTACACCGTACTGATTACCTGAACCACCAAACTTTCTATCACCTGTTGATGAGCCACCTGATTCTATTTTTTCTTTTATATCAGATACATCACTTTTAAGTGAGTCTATGTCTGTACCATATTTTTTATCAATTACATCTATTGCATCTGAGTTTGCATTAGAAACTTCTATAGCTGATGATATTGAATTTTTAGAGCTACTAGAGCCAAACAGGTCGGTTTCTGTCTTACCATATGTAAAGTCTATATCGATTATTTCTCGTGACCCATCAATCGTTTTCGTAACTGTTGTGATTTGAGCATCAAGTACTACTCCAAGCTCTTTGTCCATTACAGTTATATAATCGCCATTTACATAGTCATATCCATACTGATACTGTTTATTTGCTTCTACGATTGTTGTAGAGTATGACTTACTAATAGTAGAATCCTTTGCTTTTTCGTCTGCCCTATCACGTAAAGCTTGTGCATATTCATCATCAGTCATAGTATTACCAGAATCTTCATCTTCGCTTTGAACATCTCTAGCGTCAATAAAAAGTTCACGAAGACCCCATCCTGAACGTTTTTCAGAAAGTTGTTCATCATTGTTTATTCCAAAAGTCATCCACTTTCTATCATCACCAGAACCCTCTCCAGCTACTATAGCAGAGTTGCAGAAGTCAGTTGTATCTATAGAGTATGTTGAACGCTGTATATTACTAAGCTGCTGTGAAAAAACAACAGGTTTTAATCCTTTGTCATTGCCAACACGTCTATCAGAACCACCACAAATTTTAAGAGTCCATGATTTAATTTTAATACCATTTTCGTCAATTTGCATGTCAGATATATTAGGTGTAAATTTTATTCCTAAATTATCCTGTTCCATAGCTAGTGACATTTCATCCCAAAGATATCCACCTGTTTTTGTGCGGCTTATTGTACGGCAACTATTTATAAGATTTTCTAAGTCATCATATTCTATTGATATATCCATATATCTTGAATCAGATGTATCTGTAGGTATATTTTTATCTATAATATACTTAATATAGTTAGCTGTAATTCCAGTGTATTTAAGAGTTTTATTTACACGCTGTGTAAAGAAAACTGGTGCTAAACTACCTGTTATTTCAATAGTTTTATCATACTCAGAATCACTATCTTTTACAACCTTATCAATACGACCAAAAATTTCTCCATCAAAAAGAATGTAATATTGGTCGCCACTAAGTAAGTATAAATTAGCACTTTCAAGGTTTACAGTAACCTTGAAAGAGCCAACTTCACGAAACTTATCTGCATATTGAGCAAAAATGAATCGTCTTAGCGTATCAATCTTAACCAAATTCTTATCAAAAATTTCAATCATATCTTACATCTCCTTTATATTAAAGTATCTAGGTGTATGTGACGCATATACATTCATATTAGATGCACCGCTTTTAGCAGTATACTTTAACGAATTTTCACCTATTTGTAACTTTATATAGTCGCTTGATATTGAAACATATCCTACAAGTGATTCCCACGGTGTTCCAACAATCATTACATTTTCATCACCTATATCAGTATAAATATAAATTTTATCACCAGCAGAAAATGTCTTTTGCACCTCTATATATTTATCTGTTGTTACGTTTATGAATTTTGGATTTACAACTGTACCTGTAAATTCACATAACAATGTCAATCCTATTTCAGCGTCTCCATCATTGTTGATTATATAACGAGTGTTTGGTGACTCCATGTGTAAATTATAAGTTAGTTTACGAAAAAGTGGATTAAAACATTCGAGGTTTATAGTAAAGTAGCAAAGTACCTCATTATTTTGCTTTTCTGTTTTTGAGTATTTTACAGGACTTGTTGGTCTAGCATCTAACATATATCCGGCTGCAGTTATGCATAAATCATTATATATAGAAATAAGTTTATTTAATTCTTTCTTTTTTTCTTCTATTATTTCACGACTTTTGTCAAAATAATCTGACCATGACATGCCGCTTGTATTTACAGCTGTCATATCAGCTACTACATATCCTGAAATTGATGGCTTTCGTGTTCCAACTGTAACTCCTGTTATACTTTTACCGATTTGATATGGAAGTCCATAACTTTCAAGTGATACGCTTGGTTCGTCAAAATCTATGCTATCAAGTATGAAACTTAAGCTATCACCACCGATGATAGCTTCATCACCGGTGGTTTTATTTGTTATTTTTATTTCAGTTACCATAATTGCTGTACCTCCTTTTAGATACCTGTTGCGAGTTCTCTTTTAGCCCTTTTCATCTGACGACTATACTCGTAAGGTTCAGGTTTTGTATTATAGAAAATATATGTGTCGCCGTCTGTACTGCTACCATTTCTATTTCTATTATACACCTCTGCCTCCTGTTTTGTCAAGACCCTTTCGCCCTCATGGAGTTCAGCTCTGTAACCATCATATGGTACGTATGTCAATCCATCTTTATGACTGCCGTCAACTGACCTTGCAGCTGCTTTAGCATCTTCATATCCTGATGAACCGAAACTGAATACGTTGTCTATCCAGTTTTTTATTGCATTTATACCTGACATAAGTCCATCCCAAAGACCATCTATAATCTTTGAACCTGCGTCTTTAAGAATATCTTTAAGACTAAGTATAGAGTTTACAACTTTCATCATTCCGTTGTAAACTTTTGTTGGTAGACTTGTTATTGCATCAATTATTGATGAAACGAAACTACTTATTGCTTCTTTCGCACTTGATACAATATTATTTTTCCATTCACTTACTTTTGATATGATTTCAGCAAGTTTTGCACTAATACTGCTAGGAAGACCTGTAATCCAGTTTACAATAGATGTAACGAATTCAGACGCTGCATTTTCAGCATTAGTCTTCATTTCTGAACCCCATGAGATAACTGTTGCAACAACATTTTGTAGTAGTTCTGCAGCTTTTCCCGGAATCTCAGTGATAAGACCTATACAGTAACCTATAACATATGCTATCTTTTCAGGTATTTGCATAATCCATGAGATTATGCTATTTATAAACTCTGGTATCGTAACTGTCACAAAGTTTACAACAGCATTAGGTATAGTTTCTGTAAAGAAAGTAACTATACTATTTCCAATTGAAGTCAAAAATTCTACGAATGCGTTTAATGCGTTTGGTAATGTTTCTGTAAAGAATGTTGCTATATTAGCTGGTAATTCTGAGAACCAATCAGCTATTGATGCAAATCCTGATGCAATTATATCAAAGAATCCATTAAATACTTCTGCTGCACCGTCAAGACCGAAAAATTCAAGTATATTTGCACCCAAGTCTCCAACAAGTTCTAAAATATTAGATATGTTATCTGCAAAAAGAGAAACAACATCACCGAATAAGTCTACAAGTCCCTCAAATACAGAAGCGATATCACCATCTAATAATGATTGGAAAATATCCCATACATCACCTAATATATTTGCAACATTTGTTACAATATCTACTAATGTTTCAAAAGCACCTGAAATAGCATCAGAAAATACATTTCCAACAAAGTTTTTGATGTTTCCGAAAACTGTCTGAACAGTATTGAAAAATTCTTCGAAAACTTCTGCTGCATCATCAAGACCGAAAGCCTCCAATATCGATACGCCTAAGTCTTTTATTAATGATAAAATCATGTTAGGTAATTCGTAGAATACATTTACAATATCTTTTGCAAGATTTTCAAGACCATCAGATACAGCTGACCAATCTCCTGTAAACACACCTACAAAAATATCAACAAAATCCATTATTATATCAAGTGCATCACCAATTACATTTGCTATATAGTCAAATGCATTTGTAAGAATTGGAGAAGCTATAACATTACATATTGTGTCCCATGCAGATGCAATTACATCACCTATATCTTCAAAGCTGAATCCTAGCTGATTTAGTTTATCAACAAACGCTTTTTGGAATGAGTCAAACTTATCTTTTACACTGTTAATAGAATTTGTAATTTTATCACGAAATTCTTCACTATTCTCCCATAAGTGTACAAACGCAGCGATTAGAGCCGCAATAGCAGCAATTATTGCAAGAATTGGTGCAGATATGCTAGTACCTAACACAGCACCAACCATTTTGAATGTATTTACAATACCCATTACTGAGCTGATTATTTTAGAAAGTACAAGTAAAACAGGTCCTATTGCCGCAGCAATTAATCCCCATTTTACAACTTGGTCTTTCTGCTCATCAGATAGTTCATTAAATCTTGTAAGCAAACCATTTATTGTATCAGCTATTTGTCTAATATATGGTGTTAATCTATCACCTATTGCAATAAGTGAGCCCTCCAATGCTGATTTCAGTAATGTTAGAGAACCTTTAAGGTTATCCAATTGTGTCTGTGCTTGTGCAGCTGCTGCACCTAGACCATCCTGTTCTGCACTTGCACCTCTAAGACCATCTTCAAATTGTTTAAGTTTTTCATCTGTTGTTGCAACCATTTTATTGTATGCTTGCATACCAAAAGTTGAAAAAATTGTATTCTTATATGCTATTTGCTGTTCTTCTGACATGCCTTGCAAAGCATTGTTCAGTTCTCCAATAATATCATTAAAGTCACGAGACTTACCTGTACTATCGTATGCTGATATTCCAAGCTCGTCTAAAGCTTTCTTAGCCGCAGAAGTTGGTGCGTAAAGGTCTTGCATAGCTCTGTTAAGTGCTGTTGCAGCTTCAGAACCTGTTACGTTCTGTTCAGCAAGTCTCAATAGGCTCTTAGTTGTGCTCTCAGCATTTTGTCCATATGTCTTAGCAGTAGCAGATGCACCTGATAAAGCTGCTCCAAGAGCGTTTACATCAGTGTTTGCTAGAGTTGCACCTTTAGCCATTAAGTCAGTATAATACTGAGAGTTTTCCATACTATCTCCGAAACCTTTTATAGCACCTGTTACATATGATGCAGCATTTTCTAGGCTAAGTGACCCTGCAGCAGCAAGATTAAGTACATTTGGTAAAGTAGCCATTTGTTCTTCAAGGTTCAATCCTGACATAGCTAATATGTTTAGACCCTCTGCGGCTTCTGTTGCAGAAAAAGATGTTTTAGCACCAAGTTCAGCAGCAAAATCTTTAAGGTCCGTTATTTCACTTGATGTAGTACCCATAGTAGCTGCAACCTGACTCATTGCTGATTCAAAGTCAGCAGATGATTTTACAGCAGCAGCTCCAATTCCTACTATTGGTGTTGTTACATTTTTTGTTAGAGTGGAGCCAACACTATTGAAAGCACCTGATAATGCTTGAATGCGTGTGTTGGCTGACTGTGTTTTATCTGCAAAAGTATTGAGGTCACTTAAAGCAGATTGAAATCCATTTGTGAATTTTGATGTGTCTAATTCTAGGTATGCTATTGCTGAACCCATATTTACTGCCATAGTTACCTCTCACCTCCGTAAATATTTTTATAAAAATCTTCAAAATTTTTATAGTTCTTAGGTTTATCTTTGTTACTATCTTGCTCTATGTAAAATGGTTTTTCATCATTCATAAGTCTATATAGTATAGACATACAGGCTTCATTAAAACAAAAAGCAGTATAAGCATCGTCTATACCCAGCACCTCGCTGGGTAGACAGCCATACTGCTTTGATATTGCGAGGACGCTTTCTATACGTTTACTCTGCACGAAAGGGAGCCAAAGCTTTTACCCCCTGTTGTGAGTAGTTGAAAATGAACATGAGCTGGTCATCTGTCAATTCTACACCGGAGGCAATCATGTCGTCATAGGCAGGTTCCACAAATGTTTCCCTTGCCATAATTTCTAACACATCAAAAATCTGTGTCATCATATTATCTTCATCAGGGTCAAGACCAGCACTATTGTTTGTGAAAAGCTCATTAGCTTTTACAAGTAATTCATTAGGAATTTTACCACGTTTAACCATACCTAACAATGATGGTCTTTTTAATCTTGCAAAAAATCTTTGTCCATCAGCAAAAGGCGGAAGCTCTACGATTGAACCTCTTGAAAACTTAACTAAGTCATCAATAGAAGTTACTGTAGGTGTAACCTGTTGTGTAAACTGAAAATTTGCTTCTTGTGCTGTTTGTGTTGGGATTTGTGTACCATTCATATTATACATAATAATCTCTCCTTTTATTTTTAATTATTTACATCAGTATCATTTTCTGAATCAGAATAAATATCAGATATTTCTTCTGATTCAATATTATTGTCTAAACTTGAAGCTATTGATAACGCTTCTTCAGTTCAATCAAAATCAGGTAACGCATCTACATAACTAATTGTATATGGTGCCTGACCTGTCTTCGGTGCTGAGTTAATTGTATACTCAGGAATACGGAATGTTCCATCTTCAGAACTAATTGCAATTGGTTCACCTTGACAGTTAGGGTATGTGATTTTTTCATGCTTTACAATCAATCCTGCTGCATCATATACAGCTGAATAACAATCCAAATCAAATACCTGTCCTTTGTCTTTGCTACCAGCCACAGGTGGCTCATAAGTAGGATAATCTGAGTCATCCGATTCCGTAATTGTTCCACCTTGGAAAATCTTAACTAACTCAGGAATAAACACATTATCTGTTAATGTAAGCTTATGTCCAGTGATAGTTGTAACTGATGGCTTCTGAGCAATAATTTTTCCAAGCTTAACAAGTTTTACAGCGTCTGTAGTCTCAATCTGAGGCTCAACTGATACCTTATTAGCTGTATCAACTGCAATTTCTGTACCATCAACTTCATTGCCAATTCTTACCACAACAAGCTCAACGTCAATTGTAGGAATACCTGCTGCTTTTTTCTTAGTAATTGCCATAGCTTTTTCCTCCTTTATTTATATAATAATTCATATTTACCAGTTCTCTATTTTTCTACATCCTGCGTACTGAAAGCTTATCATGTGAGCTTTAACATCGTCATCATAATAACTAGCTGTTTCATTGCCTATATATGATACAAGTGGAAAAACTTTTTTAATACTTTTTTTAGTATTGAAAATAAGTGTTTCTAGTTTGCTGTATTTATTAACAGGAACATAACACATTATTGTGTAAATAGGTCTTTCACTTGACACATCAGTAGAAATAGTTCCGCCTGTTTTTACCACAACATATTCTTTTGTGCATTCACCTTTATGTTGACCCGGATAAAAACAATCTATTCCATCACATTGTATGGCGTCCCTTATAGCTTGAATTATCATTTTGACACCTCCTTTAACAAATCTTTATAGCTTTTTAATATCTCATTTGAACACGCATTTACGGTTGGATTTAAGATTTCATATCTCTTTTCATGTGCCTGTTCTAAATATACACCATAATCAACACCATGACCGATGTAAATCATAGTTTTATTTATTGATTTTTCAACCCATCCTTGTAGCCGCTGTCGTGCATGTCCAGTTCTATCTGTCCATTGTCTATGTTGCTTCGCATATGATTCCATTTTTTTAGCACCCTCTTGTGCATACATATTAATAGCGACATCTGACTTAGCTTGAGAGTTCTGTAAAAAGCTATAAATATCATCAGCATCAAACTTAATTCCTGCCATTAAGAACCGCCTCCAGTGATATATCTATAAGTATATTATACTCTTGAATGTTGTTTTTGTCAACAACTTTGTATGCGTTTTCGTTAATTTTTACATAATCACCAATGCGTATGTCTTTCTGGTCCTTAAACTCTACAAGAATCATTGGCTCTCCTTTCTTATGCACCACAGTTGCATCTTTTACAGTCTCTGTACTATAACCTTTCGAAACATGAAAAAGACCAGTGAGTGAACACACATCTTCAATTTCGTCATCTATAGTCTCGCCATATTCGTCTAATTTTTCTCTGTAAAAATTAAATTTACAGCCAAAACGATTTATATTTAATAAAACCTTATGCATATCAAAACTTAATGTATCACTCATTGTAACACCCCACTATTCGTTGACACATAATTAGAGGCTAACATTTTGAAGTAAGATGAGCTATCTTGAGTAGTCAATCCACTTACATTTATACCTGTTGCCTCTGCTTTGATTATCAGCCCATTATAACTTGCTTCTCGTACATCTCCGTCGCTGTTATCAAGCAATATCTGCAATTCTTCATCATTGAAATATGGCATTTGAGACTCTCTAAGATTAAACTTTAATTGCTCTATTTTACTCATAACGTTAGCCCCCTATTTTACATTTTTGCTTGTTGAATAGCTTCCTGAATGATTTTTCTAGCATCCTTTACATTCGTCGCACTTGTAGTGTCGATGTTATGTTTCTTAGCATACTCTGCAAGCTGTGATTTATTCATTTCAGAAATAGGAATACTATCAATTTCTTTGTCTGAGCCATCATCAGCATTATTGTCAACATTATTATCAGGAACAGGGCTTTTTACACCCTGTTCTACTAATGTATATCCTGCTTTTTTGAAAATGTTTTCAAAAGCTTTTTGTGACACTTTAGTTGTGTGGCTTCCTCTTTTGATTTTTACCATAGCCATAAGTCACACACCTCCTATTCTGCAGCATTTACATCAATGATGTAAACTTGGTCTGCTGTTGGGAAATCAGGTAAGCAAATCTGTGTTACCTTTGTCTCAACTTGAACAGGGTCTTCTTTACGCATCGTTGTAACAGCAACTCCTGTATCAGTGATAGATACATTAGATACTGAACCTGTCATGAGGTCTGATTCCTCTGGTGTGGTTCCGAACCAAGTCTTACCAAGCTGTCCAGCAGGGAATAAGCAGAAGATGTCATCTTCAACATATCTCTTAGCAGCACCAGATTCATCTTTGTATCTCTTATCGTTTACAACAATCTGTACACCAAGTTCATCTTGGATATACTGCTTAATTTTAGCGTCTGAAATAAATCCAGCACCGTCAGTGATAACCATGATTGACTTTCTGATTGCTTCATTCGTTCTGAAATATCCAAATACTTTTGAAGAACAAACAGCTCTTTCAAGTGTTACACCTGTGTCAGTAATGATTGTTGAGATAGCGTCACGAATGTCTTCCATGATTGTAGCTGTTGGGTCGCTCCATGACTTCTTAGTAGTGACTTTATGGTTCTCAGGCATGTGATAATCATACTCGTAAACCTGTCCATTGCCTGACATTACAATAGTACCGGTTGTAAGCATCATCATTCTCATTCTTTCACGCTGTGCAGCAGCACCACGAAGTAAGTCCATTTCGTCGTTAAAGATTCTATTGATTACAGCATCAACATACGCTTGATTTCCGCTTTCAAGAACTTTGTTAAGCTCCTGTCTAAGTTCTTCGTCAATGTATTTTGATTCTTTGAAGAAAGGCATCTGTGCAGACATCTTTTCAAATCCAATTCTTTGACGTGGTACAGCAGCAACATCAAATGCAGACTGCTTCAAAACAACAGGGATTCCGTTTGAACCCTTTAACCACTTCAACTCAAGACCAAGCTTTTTGTCATCAGGGAAAAGTTCTTCGCCTAAGTATGGTGCTTCATTCTGCATTGAAAGCTCCCAGTAAGCTACAATTTCTTCAGCAAAGATTAAATCATAAATACTCATACGTCATATCCTCCTTTTTTATTTTCCTTATTAGCAAGCTACAAATTGAACTGCAGGAATTTTTGCTTTTAATTCATTTGTAATTTTTCCCTTTACATCTGAATCAATACGATTGGTGTTTACAAATCCAAAGATTAGTAAAGAACCATTAGCATCTCCCTCAGTTACATCTACATCATGAAGTAAAACTCCTGATGCTGAATTAACAGCTTCTGTAAATGGTGTAATTCTATTGCCTAAGTCGCCACTCAAAATAGTACCGGCTTTAACAATTTTCTTATTACCTACTGAAACACCAGATGAAGCACTAACAACAATGCCTACTGAAACTTGATGCTCAACAGCAAATAAAATCTGATTACCCATACCAACTGTCTCAACTGTTACTCCTTTGCCATTTAACATAATTTTTTACCTCCTACTTAAAATAGTGACTCTTTACTGATTTCTTACCTGACAATAAACGTTCAGCAATAGAACCTTTATGAGTATCAGATGCATTATCAGTATTATTTTCAGATTCATTTTTGTTTGACTGAATCCTACTTCTTGTTACGGTTTTTGGTGATGAACCGGAATTTCTATTTGATTCATCATTTACAAAGTATACACTACCTGCTGCACTTTCTTTCATCTCAGCAATCACTGTAGTTATATCTTTATCTTTAGTAGTTTTAGCCTTTGCAATGATTACTAAATCATCAACAAGTTCTGGCTTCGCACCAAGCTTAATAGCTTCGTTTTTAGCTTCAGCTACTACTCTAGCTTCATGCTCTTGTGCAAATTTCTTTGTGAGCTCATTTAAAGCATCGTCCTTTTTCTGTAAATCAGACTTTTTACTTTCTTCTTCCTCTTTGACCTTTGTCGTTACACCTTTAAGTGTTTCAACATCGTCATAACCTAGCTCTTTTAAAAGTGCAGAAACTGCTTCATTCTTTACAGTATCAATATCAACTTCTTTGGCTGAACCTTTTGCTTGTTCCTGAGTATTACTCTGTGATTGATTCTGCACCTGTGTTGCGTTATTATTTACAGTTGTCTGTTCTACAACTGCCCCTGCCTGTGCTGTTTGAGTTCCATTTCCGTCCATGATAAAACCTCCTTTTATTCATCATCATCACTGAAATATTTACTATACTTAGCTTGTAGTGAGCATGTTTTACGCTCAAGCTTTTGTCTTTTATTGTCAATGTCTTTTAATGTTCTAGTACGCACCGCTTCACAATTAGCACCGTCATATCTGAACCTAGCCATTAATTTATTAAGTTTCTTTTTCATTACAATAGTAGAATCATCATCATAATAACAAGTGTATGTTTTACCACACTTGTCACATTTAAGAAAAGTTCTAATAACTTCTTTACCGTTGATACACTTAACTGTTTGATGAAGTCTTAAACTTACATTATTATTACATACATCACATACTATCATAGTATAGCACCGTCCTTTCAATTTCTAAAGTATTTCGCCACCATATCACCTGAATCGTTGTAAAATACTTTACAGTTACATTCTTCATTAAGTGCGGCTCTCTTTTCTCTAAGCTCTTTAGTAAGCTTATCTCGTTTTCTTATATCTTTACTGCTTACCGTTTCACCTTTAATATTCTTTTTGATTACTTTGGTCATAAGCTTTTTGAGCTCTCTGAAAGTACTAAGTGTGTCTGCATCATCAACTTGAACAATAACATTTTTACCGCAACATTTGCATCTGAAATATATAATCTTATAATATTTACCATCACCATCGTAAACATCACTACGAACAAGATTAGAATCATTAGCTATTGTTGGGCATCCACAACTGCTACATACTACTTTTGCATCCATATGTATCTCTCCTTTCTTTTTATTATAGTATCATTATAATGCATGTATACAATTTTGTCAACATATTTTTGCATTTTTTTTTATTATTTTACAAAATCAGCTGCATATTTATCTATATCAGGAAATGTTCCAGTAGGTGAATTATACCATTCACCTATCTTACTAGCTATATATGACATATCATAAGGTATTACAGCTTCAAACGTACACATACCATTAGGATGGTCAATAGGTAGCTCATCTTTAGGAAAAATTCCAGAACCTAAACCATAACTATCCTTTGTAGCATAATCTTCACATACAGTGCAAACTCTACCATGAAAGTTTGAAGTAATCCACTTATACCCTATAACAAATGGGTCATGCTCATTTACAGCCATAAAGCTTTGCTGATATGCATGACTAACCATAGTACGTGCAAGTCTCTGTGCATTATAATCTACTTTTCCAAAATAGAAGCTATCTGCGACCCTATTTCCGTCATTATCTAGTTTCCATGATTTTATCAATCTACTTTTTTTTGACGAACTAGGGTCAACATATGCTTCGATATCTTTTGCAGTGTCATATGCTGACTTACCTTGTGCAGTATCATAAGAAATTATCTTAGATAGAGTATCTTGCGTTTTACTATTATATCCCCAAATTGCTTTACTCAATGTCCATGAACCCTCATAAATATTTCCTGTAAAAAGATTTCTAACTATCTGGTCAGGTATATACATAAATGCATCATCTGCATTTTTGAAGCCACATAGTCTTAAAAAACTCTGAGTATCTATAACAACTTGATTTGAAACAGTACGCATATTGCGTACTATTCCATTTTTAATGTCATTATTAAGTTGCGAAATTCGAATACCTATATCTCTTTTCAAAACTATAAGCTGTTGTAACGTCATGCCTTTTTTACCAAATGATGAAATCTGTTTAGATACATCTGTGTATAAATCTTCATACAGTTTCTTTATATCTTTTTGTTGCTGCTGTGTCGTGGAAAGCCTTACTTTCTCAGCATTTTTTAGACGTAAAGTTTTAGCCATAAAAATCTACTCCTTACATTAAAGTTTACAATAGTGTTATTCGTTTTCTTCTATTTCAGATAACAACGAAATTGTAGCATCTATTTCATCAGACATTGCTCTCCTATCAAGCTCCATCTGAACTTGTGCAGGTACAGAAGCAGAATCAAACATTGCATTTTCAATCGCAATTTGCATTAATTCTTCTTCTATCTGTTCTTCTGTTTTGAACTCAGAACCTCTCCACTTTTTAATATATGATTTACGGCTTCTTGTCATCTGTGCAATCTCAGCAAGGTCCGTTTCTTTTTCTTCTGTCTCATCATCAAGTAAAGCCCAATTTTCTTCAACCTCAATTGTGTACTGAACATCTTCAAGACCTTGCAGCTTATATTGTAACAAAACGTAATCTCTATTTAATAGTGCAATATCTATAATCATAGAAACAATTTCGTGTAATGCTGGCTTCCATGTCTTTAACTTTTCATTACATCTTACTGTAAGAGGATAGTAAAGACCTTTTAACGCCTTGAAGCTTGTTATTCCACTCAAAAGCCCATCCTTACTTATATCAGGTACATCTACAGCATCATGCATCGCAGCTTTAAGTCTATCAAGCGTAGTTTTTACAGCTTCAGTATGTGTCATCTGTGGTGCTAGTGTTCCTACAGATGGATGTACATTATTTTGATTTTGCTCAGATTTCAACTCCCAAAAAGAACCTGCACATGAACTAAGATTTTTTGTTGTACGTGAGTTCATATCAACAACATAACGAACCGGATTCATACCTTTGCGTTCACTATCAACATCAGCATTACTAAGCTTACTATAACCACTCTCAAACCCAACTAAACCTGCAATCTCAGATACACCTCTCTTTTGCTGCAAAGTACCATCATTTATGATTACTTTAGCTGGTATATAATTAAGTGATGTAGCACCATAAGGTATGATTTCTTCAACTATAGTTCCTGCTCCTGTATATAAAATAGAACTGAAATAAATCACATCATCAATATCTTCATATTTATTTACGAGGTAACGTCTGTTTGCTGATGAATAATCATCTTCTACTGTATCAAAGCTTACAAACTTTTTAAGTCTATCTGAACCATAATCCGTTTCATAATAGAAACTTAAACTGTCATAAAAGTGAATCTGTATACCATCACTCTCAGAATAATCAACAAGAGCAGCAACACGCTTTCCGATGAAGCAGTCCTTTGCTGCTTTTATAAGCATAGATGAAAAGTTTGACTTCTCAAGTACTTTTTGTACAAGTATTTGATATTGTTCAGCACTCTTTTTAGATATATCATCTGTATCTAGTGCTTTTATGTAAATATCCGGTGTTTGAGAAAACATAAAACGTGCTTCACGGTCAATTAAATTACTTGCATTTTTAAAGTGTATATCAGATGGGACATAATCTCCTGAGCTACCCTCTGTAGTAAAATCAGCACCGGTTTGATAATCTATATAATTTTGCTTTATTTCAGCAACCTCTCTAGTATAAAAACCGTAGTTGTTTTCAGATTCTCTTTTTAATATAAAATAAGGAAAACTTGTAAGTGCTTTTATTGCTTCGTAGCTTATATCTTTTCTTTTCACATATATTACCTCCTTTCTAAAAGTATTGTAATCATAGTACTTACATATATTATATCACAAAAAATTAAAAAGTCAATAGATACACATAATAAAAACATTTTGTCACGGATTTTTTTAAAATCCGTGACAACGTTAAAATCGTTGAAAGCCTTATAAATAAAGGGTTTACAGTGAATTGTCACGGATTTTTGTCACACTTGTCACTTTTTTGAAAAAAATCCGTGACACCCTCAAAGCCGCATGGTTACTAGCTTTTATGCACTTTGTCACGTTTGTCACTAATTTTTTTCAAAACTTTTTATATAAAATAATATTTACATCAGTAATACAATATATATTAAATATATTTTATTTTTTCTATAATTGTTTTAAAAAAATTTTATTTTTTCTATAATTGTTTTAAAAAAATTAGTGACAAACGTGACGAAGTGCTTCAAAGCCGCATAAATACTGGATTCCTTTGTCACTTTTTGTGTCACAGATTTTTATTACTGTCACAAAAATCTGTGACAAATTACTCTGTAAAGCTTATATTTATTAGCATTTTATGCTTTGTCACACTTGTCACTAAAATTCGTGACATTATAATCATTTTCACCTGTAAATATTTAATTCATATTTTTTACTTGACTTTTATTAATTTATGGTATATAATATACTCATAAACAAAGAAAACAACTTTTAGTGAAAGGATGATTGCTATGGACGAAAAAACTTTAGAAATATTAACTGAAGTAATTAAAAAAAATGAACTATTTTTATCAAACGTAGGTGCTTTTGATGATGGATGTAAAGCTAGTGAAGAATATGCTGAACATATAGCAATATGGGTTATAAACTCAGCTGAATCATTCTGCAATGCTTACGACTTCGAACAAAGACTTAATGACTGTGAAAAATACAGCTTTTTAAGTGTGTCTGATTTACGTAAATATGTTAATGAAATACAAGATATGGGTCGAGTTGCTAAATCTTTTATAGCAATCCTTAAAGATTGCGGATATTACTCTAATTACAAAAATAATTTCATAGATGAAATTGAGAAAAATATAGACGATGGAATAGCATGGTGCATTAAATAATGAATATAAATAATAAAAAAATGCGTGGTATTTTTACCACGCATTTTAATTTTATATATAATATACATTATATACATTATATACATTATATACATACCTATTTAACACGAATCTTCTGACCAACGTAAATTTTATTTACATCTTTTATTCCGTTAATAGATGCAAGTTTTGCTACTGTTGTATCGTATTTATCTGCAATACCTGATAATGTATCTCCACTTCTAACTTCGTAAACTTCATATGAAGATGAAGTGTTTGATGATGCTGAATTTATTTTATTTTGTACTTCAGTATACCTTGAACCCAAAATAATTTTACGGTCATTGCCATTACCATACTTTCCAGCTTTTGTTTCAGTTACAAGAGTAGAAACGCTTGCAGTAGCAATATGGTTGATTACTGATTGTACTTCAGTATACCTGTCACATAAAACATTTTTACGTGCATTACCATTACCATATTTACCACTTAATGTATCAACAAGCAGTTTCACTAATGATGCTTTAGCAACAGATGACGATTTCGATGCGGAGGTTGATTGTTTACTTGAAGTGCTTGAAGTAGACTTAGATGCACCAGCATAGCTCGCCCACTGTGACTTTGTAATGTACGCAATATTTAAGTCAAGATTTGCAGGATATCCTGAAAGACGTCCGGCTGATGAGTACTGATAAATCAACGCTTTTTTGAAAGCACCAATTCCTTTAGTGTCAGTCCAAGGATTTGACTTATATCCAGTAGCGTTATTATTCGCATACTGAGCCATCCAAAGACCATATCCTGACGATACTACTTTTGACCAGTCGTGCTCTCTACATACAGACTTACTCATGTAAATAAGTGGCTTTACACCTGTTTTTGCATACACACGGTCAAGAAATGATTTCGCATAAGATACAGATGCAAAATTAGGATTTTGATTACCCTCCCAATCAAGTACCAAAATTGCTTCTCCAATGCAATCTTTCACTACACTTACGAAGTAATCAGCTTCTGCAACAGCTCCACCACCTCCGGCATAGTGATATACACCTAAAAGCTTTCCTAATTTTTTAGCACTAGCGTACTGACTTTTGAAAGTAGGAGATGTAAATGATACTCCTTGTGTGGCTTTTACAATGACAAAGTCACAAGGCACCTTAGATAAATCTATGCCTTTTTGCCATCCTGAAATATCAATACCATTTAAACTCATAATTTTATACCTCCTTTATTCTTCTTTTGATGATTGTTTGTAAATCTGATTTACATATGTACTTAGACCTGCTACAAGAACACCTTGTACGACTGATGTAAATATACTTAGTGCTACATCTTGTGGCGTATTCACAGTTGATGTGGCAAAAACATAAATCGAGCAAAGAATGATACCAACTGCCCCGATAATCACAGGAATATAATTATCTTTTACAGCTTCCGTTTTCTTTAAACCTACACCAATGATGTAAAGTACAATAGCAACAACAATCAACTCAGGCTTTACATAAGTAATAATGTTTTCTACTGACATAATATCACCTCCTTTGTTATTATATTATATAACTTAATTAATTATATGTCAATTGTTTTCAATCTTTAATATCTAACTTTTCAACTTCTTTTTTCATTTTCGTAATCATACCATTGCCACCAAGGTCATGATATGCTTCATACATCTCAACGAAGTTTTGATAAGCATATGATGGTATTTCACCAATTTTTGTATACTTATCATGATACTCGATTAGCTGTACTCTAAGCAGCAACATTGTACCTCGACTATTTGCGTCTTTCTTCTTACTTTGTTCCTTAAGTATATACACCATATATCCTAGTATGATAGGCAAAGCTATAGTATATGTTGTCATTAGAAAATCAATCATGTCTATCTCCTCCGGCGTATGCCACTATGCAATGTTCGCCCTACTTCTTCATCTTCATTTTTTACAATTTCAGGCTCACTTACACAGCACTCAAAAACTGGTTCTCTGTCTTCCAAAATTGCTACAGCAATTTCGAGTCCATTATATAACCCAACCATATAATCATCCTTTGATGTCTGTAAGCTTTGTTTCTGAATATTCTTTACATTATTAATTTTACCAACTTTACACTTTGTAAACATAGCATATCACCCCCTATTTACAAAGTTATGTTGTGCTTCTTTAATAAATCAGCTACTTTTTCATCATTAAGCAACTTCTTAACTTGACCCGGAGCTGTTATTGCCCCAACAATGGTTTTTATTGCAGCAGCAGTTTCAGCATTCCTTTCACTAACTTTTTGATTAAGTATTTTCTTTTTCATTGTCGCTCACCTCCACACCTAATAATTTTAAAGCTTCTATATAATCAGCTTCAGTCGCATCTTCATCATCAGTATCTATTGGAATGTCAGTCTCTTTATAAATTCTACCATATGAGGCATTATCCACTGCAGCGTTATAATCAAGTTCAGGGTTTCCTCCATGAATTTTAAATCCTGAGTCTGAATAAGCTTTTACGAATCCATTCTGTAAATCTTCATATACTACCATAATTTATACCTCCAATACTTAACATTTTATCATCCTGTTATAACATCATAATCTTCTAAAGCATAAAATTTATTAGCATATAATGTCCAGTTTGTAGCATTCCTATATGCAGATAAAAGGGCGTTAGGTACAAATATTTTAAGCTTTGTAAACTTAGAAGTGTAATCGTTTGAATCGATTTCAGGTACTATACCAGATGTATTTCTTATAATCAATTCTTGTATACCATCTGGAATATATCCAATATTTATACCGGTTGCTGTGTCACCAACAATGTCGAGTATCTCACATGTCGTACCATTAGTCACGCCATAGTAAGTAGAGCCCGGTCCAGACCAAAATGCATCAACATTCATTTTAGTAGCACCTAAAGTCACTTTCTTAAGAGATTGACATAAAGCAAGTGCACCATTACCGATAGATGTACAATTTGGAGCATATAATGTTGTAAGATTCTTACATAAATAAAAAGCCCTATTACCAATTGATTTCATACTTGTTAAATTTGCTTCTGAAAATGCACACGCATAAAATGCACCTGTCACTCCACTAGAAGATGAATTATCAATTGTTCTTACTTTTGGTAAATAAATTTCTGAAAGTGCAGTACAGTTTAGAAAAGCATTATTGTAGATACGAGTTGCTTCTGGTGCATATAAACTTGACATATTACTACAACCGTCAAATGCACTTACGTTTATGTCAGTGGCGTTACGCAACTTTACTGACTTAACAGATGTCTGTCCACGCATAGCGTATTGAGCTACTGACTCTACAGTGCTATCTATGTCAATACTTTTAGAACCTGTAGGATATAGTAGCTCATCAAGTAATTCTGATGAAGTATCAGGAACATTTACAGAAATATCCACTGATTCATATGCATTTACATCCTCAATGACACTTCCGTTTTCAGTCAGTATAATTTCTTTTGTTCCTGATGGAATAATATATCCCTCCGGTATTGGTACATCAACATCAATAGATGTCGATGCATATCCTGACACATCCTCAATGACACTTCCATTCTCTTTGATTGTGATTTCCTTTGTTCCTGATGGAATAATATATCCCTCTGGTACTGGAACATCAACATCAATAGATGTCGCTGCATACCCTGACACATCATGTGAAAAATTTCCATTCTCTCTGATTGTGATTTCCTTTGTACCTGATGGAATAATATATCCCTCTGGCACTGGTACATCAACATCAATAGATGCTGCCGCATATCCTGCAACATCATGTAAAAAATTTCCATTCTCTTTTATTGTGATTTCTTTTGTGCCTGATGGCGTCACGCCACCACCACCACCACTATCTTTACATGTAATCTTACCGTAAAGCTGTATCATATCAAAATTATTATTCATATGTACGCCTCCATATTAAAAATCAATACTAGCAACTTCTACGATTCCGCCTGCAGCAGAAGTAATTTTTACAGTATCAGTAGCATCAGCTGTTTGAGACTTTGTGTTATCAACATTATTAAAAACAATCTCATAGCTATCAGCACCAATGATTGATGTTTGTTCATTGTTGCCAAGCCTTACTTCAATCGTATCATTTGTGAAGTTTTTAACCAAAAATTTACTGCGTTTAAGTTTCATTTTAAAGTCTGTTTCGATACCTGCATCTAAAGCCTTGTGTAAAACATCTTTCATCATAACACCTCCTTTATTTTATCCGCTTTTACTGTTAGTATGTATATCTTTAAGGTCAGACACTGTATAAGTATCTAACGCATACCATAAAGCACTGAACGTATGTGGGTCAATCGTGAAATCATCATAGATAGCGTTCCCTCTACTATCTTTTTTATATGTCAAATCCTTAAGCTCACGAATAGTATTTTTACATAGTGGTGAGCATATTATTTTTTTAAATCGTTTTATTTTTTTAGTATTCTGAAGTCTTGAACCCGGATACTTTTTAGCACCATAGATTGTAAAACCTTGCTGCCTATAATACTGTATAGTCTTTGGTTCAGCACTATCAGCTGCAATAGGTTTTCCACATGTCTCTGCTCTATCCTTTACACGCTGTACATCTTCTCGGTTACAGAAAATGTCATCTGTCAAGTGATTAGCATATACTTCATCATATATGTAAAGATAATTCTTATTTACGTCAACACAACAAGAAATCAATGCATTATATGATGTTTCAAATCCAAAATCGAGACCAAAAAAATGATACTCTGACTGTATACGTGTAACTGCTTCTATGAACTTCTTTGCATTTTTTGCAACGTAAAAATTCGGCAATACACGAACACCATTCGCTCCAAATCTTCCCCATCTTGCTACAACCCAAAGTTGAGGGTCTGTAGTACGTAAGCTATCAAGTCGTGGTATATATGAATCAGGTAAAAAAGGATTATCGTCTGATAAACTATGATGATAATATATTCCATTTTTACCAACGAGTGTACGACGCTTGTAAAGCTCTTCTTCATCTTGAATAACGGTTTCTGTTCCATCATCTTCTTGCTTCTTGAAAAATGTTTGATACACCCAGTTTTCTCTACCAACCGGATTACATGATAGAAAGAAATGAAGTGTTACTCCGGGCTCCCTTATACGACCAAGAAGCTCTTTATATCCATCATATCGTACCTCTGAACACTCTTCTAGCCATACGATTGACACACCATGAACTGATTTTAACTTCTCAGGATTGTCCATACCTTTAAATATTACACGACTCCCATTTGGAAATCGTAGTTCCATAGGTGACTTTACAGCAACAATCTTTGCGTCAGATTCACTTTTATATGATGATGTGTCTGAAAGCATTCCCATTTTACTGATTATATCTTTGAAAAGTGAGAAGCAAGAGTCTTTTATAGTATCGTATACAGACCTTACAACCAAAGCAGTTCTCTTTTCTTCTAAAAGCTTAAGTATGATTTTTATAGCTATATGATAGCTTTTTCCTGAACCATAACCGCCTAGTAAAAGATACTGCTCATAGTCCCAGTCATCTATAAATGATACGAATCGAGATGAAACAGGTAAGTCTATATCCATATCTGTACACCTCCTTATAAAAATCAAAACGGATATGCCGCCCATATGAGCTCTGTTGGTATTCCAGATGCTGCGGCAACACATCCGCCTTGTACACATATATTAAAATATTAATTTATGTTTATTAATGTTGTTTAATGTTGTTTAATGTTGTTTAATGTTGTTTTAGTTTATTATTTGAGTTACTTATTTTTGTTTAATAATTTGGGTTAATTAATGTTGTTTAATGTTGTTTAATGTTGTTTAATGTTGTTTAATGTTGTTTAATGTTGTTTAATGTTGTTTAATGTTGTTTTAGTTTATTATTTTAGTTACTTATTTTTGTTTAATAATTTAGGTTAATTATTTGAGTTGTTTTAGTTTATTATTTGAGTTCCTTTACTATATATTAACACTTTACAGTAAAATTGTCAATGATTTTTATGAAATAATTCAAAAATTAGAAACGTAAATCGTTACGATTTATTGTAAATAAATGAATTGAAAAAATCTCTTTGCATCCTCATGTATGACAGACTATATATCCCAATCTTCATCATCCCAATTTGAATCATCATCATTACATATTGTACAATCATCTACATCCCAATCATCACTGGCATCAATTACAGCATTTCCACTTTCAGCTTGATGAATAGCATATTCTTCATCGTCTGACATTGTATGAGAAGAGCCTGTTGCATTAACATTAATCACTACACTTTGAGATGAATTTCCGGCACCATTAGCTTCATCAAGCTCTTTCTGCATGTCAATGATTTTTGAAATTGCATATACATCACCTGAAGCACCTCTTGTAAAAAGTGCTGCCATAAGAAGAACAGAGTTTATCATCTCATCATCATCATATCCAAGTCTGCGTAAAAGTGAAATCTGTGCATCATCAACTACATCTTTATCAAGCAACTCACTCATAGCAGTATGTAGCTTCATACGCTGCTCTTTTTTTCTTCGTTTAGCTGCAGCTGACTTTCTACCCATTTCTTTTCTATCTTCAGGTGTAAGGTCTGCAAAGCTTATAAGATTTGCATTTGACCTCTCACGTGCTGTCATCTTAGATACATCTTTTACATCAGAATCATTAGATGAAATATCATTTACAGAATCAGTTGCATCATCCGAAATACTTTTGTCTAAGCTCTCATCTATAATACCACCTTTATCACAATCTTTGTCATTAATATCTTGTTTTTCTACATTCTTTTTATCCACAAAGCTCACCTCCAAATTATTTATATGCGGCTATGTGGCTCACTATAATAAAGTTGTCACTTTAGCCATCCTTTTTCCTCTAAGTAATTTTCTAGTTCTACAAGATATAGCAAAGCATCTTGCATATCATCTTCTTTTATCTCAGCAAAACCATGTCCATCTACATGTGTAATTCTTTTTACAGGAACAGGTATTCCATAACCTACTTTATGTGTCATTTTATTATGTACTCTCTTTATAAGACTTACACAAAAAAGAAGTATACATGATAGTGCAATCTTTTCATAAAATACAATATTGAACTGCGATATAATAACAGGTATCAAAATTTGAATGATAGCAGCTATCTTATCTAGCTCATGGACAATCATTTTTTTATATCCTGAAAGCATTTCTAAAAGCACAGATACAAAAATACTTTTCATAATTTTGTCTATATAAACTTTCATACTAATCCTCCTTTTTTTCATCATTTACAGTATCGTTTTCGCATTCAGATAAAATTCTTTCATAAAACTCAGCGTCACGTTTTTGTTCTACACATAATCCTTTTTCTTTGCACTGTCTATAAAGCTCTTTAGCTCTTTTTAATCCTTGCTCTTTTTCTTTATCTTCATTGCGTATATCAGCATCGATAAGTACAGTCATAAGCGTTTCACGCTTTCTATTTTTACATCTGCCTGATAGTCCTCTATGACAACAAATGATATACAGCTGTTTTGTCGTAGTACCTCTATACTCAAAAAGCTTTTCCTGAAGCGATTTGCTACTCATAATCCGCATATATCTTTCTTTTTCAAGCTCCTTATCTGCTTCTGACTGAAGATGAGTAATCAGCTTAGTAAAATTTGTATAATCTTTTTCTGCGTCATCACATGATTCTTTGCGTGGACTTTGTGGACATTTATCATTTACTTGTTGTGTACCCATTGTACCCATTGTACCCATTGTACCCATTGTACCCATTGTACCCATTGTACCCATTGTACCCATTGTACCCATTGTACCCATTGTACCCATTGTACCCATTGTACCCATT
>JBGVKG010000060.1:0-11136 GCA_045123575.1 Lachnospiraceae bacterium | reverse complement strand
TAACCTTACTAATAGAGTTCTCTATAAGTTCTGCTGTCTCATTTGCTGCTTTAGCACTTTTCGCTGCTAAGTTTCTTACCTCTTCTGCAACAACTGCAAAGCCTTTGCCCTGCGCACCCGCTCTTGCTGCCTCTACAGCTGCGTTAAGTGCTAATATATTTGTCTGGAATGCAATATCATCTATAACCTTAATTATCTTTGAAATATTCTCTGATGACTCGTTGATTTCATTCATAGCCACCATCATTTCCTTCATCTGCTCGTTACCCTTGATAGCACCAACCTTAGCATCGATAACTAACTGATTTGCATTGCTTGCTTCTTCAGCATTTACCTTAGTTCTCTGTGCAATATCATCAATAGATGCTGAGATTTCTTCCAAAGCGCTTGCCTGTTCTGTTGAACCTTGTGCAATAGCCTGACTTGCAGATGCAACCTGTTCAGAACCAGTTGTTACCTGTGCTGAAGCCTCACGTATATTTCCAAGTACATGATTATGGTCGTTAAGAAGTTTTTTAAATGACTTTCCAAGTACATCTATATCACTCTTTGGCTCAACTATAATTGATAAGTCATCATCAGCAATTGTTTCTGCTATAGATGCATTCTTCTTAATATTTTCTGCCATAAGATTAAGTGCATCAATAATAGTTCCAAACTCATCCTCATGATACTTCTTAGGTGCTATATCAACACCACCATCTGCAACTATATCAATTGCATAAATAATTTCCTTAAGTGGATTCTTAATAGCCTTAACAAGCATAAATCCACCTACAAAAATCAAAAGTTCAAAAACTACTGCAACTGCAATAATAAATATCTGTGCATTTTGATTATATGTACCATTATCAACAGAATACTTGTCCATATCCGTTAAAATATCCATCGAATATGTAACAAGAATAGTTGTTATAATTAAAGCAAGAACAACAAGTGCCCATACCTTATTTACAATTTTTGTGTTATTAACAAATTTATTCATAATATCAGTTCCTTTCTATTATACTAATCCACCCACATCAAGTATCAAGGCAACGCTGCCATCTCCAAGCTGTGTACAACCAGAAATACCTTGAACTTTCTTGAAATAATCTGGGATAGGCTTAACAACTATTTCCTGTTCTCCCATAAGTTCTGATATAAATATACATATCTTTTTACCTTCATGTTCAAGAACAGCCATAACATCTCTCTCTGGGTCAACCTCACATCCATCTATCTTGTATCTTTCTCCAAGATTTACCAATGGAAGTAACTCGTCCCTTATACGAACTGCCATATCACCTGTTGGATTTTCTATAATAGTACCCTCTGATACTCTTACAAATTCCTTAACTGCACTTGTCTCTACAACAAATGTAGATGTACCTATTTTCAATACTATACCAGTTATTATTGCAAGTGTTAATGGAATCTTCATTGTCATTGTTGAACCATGACCTGGTACACTGTCTATCTCCAAGCTACCACCGATATTGGCAAGATTCTTAACAACAACATCCATACCAACACCTCTGCCTGATAATTCAGTAACCTTTTCTTTTGTGGAGAAGCCCGGAAGTGTGATAAACTGATATACTTCCTTATCTGTATATTCAGCATCTGCCTTCTTATTTACAAGACCATTTTTCTTCGCCTTCTTAAGTATCTTCTCTCTATCAAGTCCATGACCATCATCTTCAACTATGATAAGTACCTTTCCACCTTCATTTTTTGCTGTAAGTTTAATAACACCCTTAGGGTTCTTTCCTACTGCTTTACGTTCCTCCATTGTCTCAATACCGTGATCAACAGAATTTCTTATAATATGCATAAGTGGATCTGAAATATTTTCAATGATATTCTTGTCTACCTCAGTATTTTCTCCTGAAACGACCAATTCAATATCCTTATCAAGCTTTCTTGCTGAGTCAAACACTATTCTGTTCATCTTCTGGAATGTTGCATTAAGTGGCATCATTCTCATTGACATAATAACTTCCTGCAAATCAGATGTTATCTTCATAAGATTTGCTGTAGCCTTATTAAAGTTTGATAATTCCAACCCAGGAACCTTCAAATCTGGATTTTGCGCTACAACCGCTTCGGCTATAACTATCTCACCTATCAAATCTAAAAGCTGGTCCATCTTCTCGATGTTTATGCTGATAAACGCCTGCTTTGGCTTATTTTCATTCTTTGCAAGTTTTTTTGCTTTACCAACTTCCTTTGATTTGATAACGTAATCACCAGGTTTTGGCTCTTCCTTCTTTGCTTCAGCCTTCTCTTCAATAACTTCTACTGAAGATGACAAATCAATAATCGAATCATTTGCTGAATCAAATCCTAATTGATACTCTTTAGCTGTACACTCATAGATATCTATCTTTTCTACCTCAGAGCTATCAATCATTCTAAGAATCTCATCTTTAGAGCACTGAGCCTGTAAAAGCATCTTGAAGCCATCTTTAAGGATAACATCAGAGCTAGCTTCATTTGTAAGAATATCTTCCGGTGTGAATAATAAGTCCTCTGCAACTTCCTTTAATGCATATGTTGCAGCATAAGCTCTAATATTACTCATCATTGTATCTTGGCGATATGTCATATGTATCTTATAAAAATGACTATTCTCTGTTGATACAGGTGGAATATAGAACTGACTAGGTGGAACATATGTATTCTCCGATGGCATTTCCTTTTTATCGTCTTTCTCGATTTCATTCTTGATTGTCTTTAAGAAATTCTCAAGATTAGCCATGATTTCAGACTGGTCACCATCAGGTTCTTCACCATCTCTTATCTTATCTAACTCTCCTGATATAAAGCCAGAAACATCCAAAACGTATCCTACCAATTCTTTATGTGGTATATTGTCTGGTTGTGATTCTCTTATATAGTAGAATATATCCTCTAATTTGTGTGATATCTTAGCGATATTATCAAACATCATAACGCCCGATGATCCTTTTATTGTGTGCATCACTCTAAATATCTCTCCGATATCATCTGCATCAAATGCGTCGGCATCCTTTTTATCTATAACCAAAGCATCAAGCTTTTCTAACAATTGGCTACTTTCAAATAAAAATATGTCAAGCATTCCCTCAGTATTAAATTCCTGAGACATTGTTTCATCCTCCCTTCAGTACACTTATAAGTTTATCTATTCACTCTTGAAACCTAATCTTTCAAGAAGAACTGTGAATTTCTCTACATTTACAGGCTTACCTACATATGCATCACAGCCTATTTCCATAGCTTTCTTAACATTTATCTCTTCATTAAGTGCTGTTGTCATTATGACTTTACAGCGTTTGTCAACTGGAACCTCTTTATCTTTTTCAATCTTTCTGATAGTATCAAGCACCTGATAACCATCAAGCATTGGCATCATAACATCTAATACAACTAGCTCATAGTTATCTTCATCTTCGTCCTCAACAGACATCAAATATGCATCTACTGCCTCCAAACCGTTAACTGTTACATCACACTCACCATAAGCACCTAATAACTTGCTCATAAACTTTCTACTTGCGAAATCGTCCTCTGCTAATAAAATTTTCATATAATAACTCCTTTCTCATCGTTTAAGTAATCCATATATTTTTTTAGGTATTTCTTTTAAATCTGCCTGACACTCAACCGCGCCAAGTTCCATAGCAACCTTAGGCATACCGTATACAACGCAACTTTTTTCAGATTGACCTATGGTTTTAGCGCCCATACGCCGCATCTTTAAGAGTCCTTTTGCACCATCTGCTCCCATTCCGGTAAGTATAATACCCATGGCGTTTTTGCCACACGCATTTGCTACCGATTCGAACAGAACATCAACCGAAGGACAATGACCACTCACCTTTGGTCCTTCTTTACAATCAACTTTATATTGATTGCCTATTTTTACTACTCTTAGATGTTTATCACCAGGTGCAATATAAACATATCCTGGTTTAATCAAATCACCTGTCTTTGCTTCTGATACTACAAATTTAGTCTGATTATTTAATCTATCAGCAAACATCTTCGTAAATCCAGGTGGCATATGCTGCGTTATGACTATACCTGGTACATCACCTTCCATACCTGACAACACAGAATATATTGCCTCTGTACCACCGGTAGATGCCCCTATAGCTATTACATTTGTAGCGTACTGTTCGCTACAGACTCTAGCACTTCCAACATCACTTTCATATTTAATTCTTTTAAAATTCCCCATTTTAACCGTTGAAGCTATCTTTATCTTGGTTATCAATTCATTATTAATGAATTCTCCAAGTAGTTCCTTAGATGTACTTGTAGGTTTCGCTACAAAATCGACTGCTCCTGCATTTAATGCGTCAAAAACCTTGTCAGTCAATGAACTAACCATCACAACCGGCATCGGATGCTGCGGAATAAGCTTTCTTAAAAATTCTATTCCATTCATCTTAGGCATCTCAATATCAAGAGTCATAACATCAGGATTATGCTTTATTATCATATCCCTTGCCTCAAATGGATTCTCCGCTACAGCCACAACCTCAATTGATGGGTCAGCATTAAGCCCGTTTACAAGCACATTACGAAACATATAAGAGTCATCAACTACCAAAACTCTTATCTTTTTCATATTACCTACTTTCGATATACTGATGGTCTAACGTATTTAAAGCCTGACTTGCTTTTATCTATAGACTCCGTTGTCCCGATAAACATATAACCACCAGGAACCAGCATATCATATATTCTATTTACTAATTCATTTTTCGTCTTATCGTCAAAATAAATCATGACATTTCTTATGAAAACCACGTGCAATCTCTGTCTAAATGGTAATGGATCCATCAGGTTGAATTTCCTGAATATAACTTGTTTCTTCAATTCATCTGTAACCTGACATTCCTCTAGATTAATACTTCTAAAGTATCTTCTTTGCCATGTCTCAGGTAAAGGCTCAATTTGTTCCTTTAAATACCTTCCCGACTCAGCATGTTCTAAAACCCTCGTTGATATATCCGTAGCTAATACAGTTGTATCCCACCGTTCGTCTTCCAAAGCAAAAAAATCCTTGTATATCATAGCCAATGTATATGGCTCCTCACCCGTGGATGCTGCTGCACACCAAGTTCTTAAATCTTTGCTACCAGACAATGATTTCTTAACTTCCGGCAATACAACCTCCTTAAGGAATTTAAAATGCTCTGCCTCTCTCATAAAATATGTATGGTTTGTAGTAAGATTATCTACTAGGTCACGTCCTTCTGGCCCATTAGGATTGGCCTCCACTTTTTTCATAAATTCAGAATAACTTGAGTAACCGTTTCTTACAATATAGTTATCTAAACGTCCTGTAATAAGTGCTTTCTTTTCACCTAACTCAATACCATAATTTTTTTTGACGTAATTGACGATTTTAAGAAACTCTGCCTCTGTAATCATGTCAATTACCTTCTTTTCCTGTACCTTTTTCGGTTATCTATAATGAAGAAATGGGAAGGTTTCTTCTAGACAACCCTATACGGATATTATTTTACCAAATTTTTATACAATTTTCAACATTTTTATTTATAATTTATACATTTAAATACAATTTGATAATAAAACTAAAAAAACTCTAGTAACTCAAAGTAATCACATATAATCTTCTACCTTCAACTCCCATATATGTATAATTCAGATTACTTATTTCTGTATTGGCAATACATTCAGACCACTTATTATTGTCTATAATATCTTTACCAGTCCACACAAAGGATTGATAACCTTTTTTATCCTCCACCATCTGATGAATTATCTTCTTGACATCATCAATATTATTTATAGAATTTCCCTGCATATGTATATAGTTATACTCAATAGCATCTGCCTGTGGCGTTACATTTTTGTTCCACTTATGGTCTTTTTCTATTTCCTCATCTGTTACATTAAAATAGAGATACACTATCTCCTCCAACTCTGGATACGGATCATCAAACGTTACATCTATGTGATACCAGTCATTTCCCAATTTAACCATATTCCAAGCATGAGAAATATTATCACTACCAGCAGTTCCAGTAACAATAATACAATCTATACCTGCTATATCCATAAACATTTTAAAGGTCTTTGCATATCCTTCGCAAACACCCTTACCTTTAACTAATACTCCATATATGGAAAAATCATCATTTGTTAAAGTTCCTTTATCTATTGCCTCCTTGTTATATACACAATTTCTAACAATATAATCATGAGCTGCCTTTACTTTTTCAAAATCCGATTTACAATCTTCTATATACAACGCAAAAACTCTAGAGGCTTCATTAAAAGCCTCTAGATCCTTATCTGTCAAATCTTCTACATTCTTATCAATATACATCTGATGATAATCATATTCCTTATTTCCACCAGATGTCAGTCTGTCGCTTACAAGTGATGGATTACATCCACACGAAAAGGATACAATCAATATCAAAATCCAAATCAAACACGTCTTCTTCAAATCTATTCCTCTTCCCTTTTATTGGCTCCCACATGTTCATGTGTAAACAAATGGTCTTGGCAATACTCATAATTGCCATCGCATTTTGAGCAAAATCTAAATACAAGTCCTTCGCCATCATTTTCTGTTCTGCCACATATTGCACATTTATGTCTTGTTATACCAGCCGTCATCTTTACTTGATTCCTAAATTCACGCTTACGCTTAATCTCTTTTGGTGAATATTTTTTATAATTTCTCGTTCCAAAATAGAACAAAATAAAATTAAGTAATGATATGACTATAGAAACACATATAACTGCACACATATTAAATAAATCAGATGTGAGGTATATCTGTCCTGTAATATGTCTAATAATCACACCGAGATATGTTATAAAGCTATATCCTATGAGTAAAAGATCAGCTATAGCAAGCCATTTCATCTTAATAGGAATAACCATCATAAGATATATTCTTGTATCTGGAAACAGTGTGGCAAATGCTAAAAAGGATGTCATATTCAGATAATAAGTATCCATAGACAGGCTTATTTCTCCACTTGATATGAAATATATAGCTATAGCACCAACTGTCATAAATAACCAACCAGAAAACATATATAGGTTATATCTAAATGTTCCCCAATGTCTCTCTAGTGTCTGACCTATCCAATAGTAAAATATGAACATAAACACGATAAATAAATCAAATTCCTGTGGGATGGTACATATCCATGTAAATATTCTCCAAAATTGTCCTTTTGTAAATATCATCTCTGGATTAAGAGTTAACAAACCATACACATTTGGAAATCCAATACTTAATATATATCCAACTCCATATGCACCTAATACATACACAATAAGATTACTTATGGCATATCGTCCAAACTTTTTTTCTAATTTACTAATAAAATTCATATCCTTAACTCCCTATCCAAATATTTTTTATAATCAAAAACTATGCGTACAATTATAACATAACTGTACGCATAATGTGTGTAAATTTTGTGATAATATGTAATTTTCTTACTATTAAGCTATTACACTTCCTTCTCCAAGTGTTCCCATGCTGTCAATATTATCATTCTTCTTAATGTTCTTCTTTATAATAATAGCAGCTACAAGGCATGCCACAGAGATTACGATGTAAACAATAGCTACAAGCATCACTCTGTCACCAACAGCACCAATATTGTCTCCAATAAGCTTAGAAACTGCCATTGATACAGCATCTTCACCCTCACCAACTACTGATGAGAATATACCCTTAACAACTCCAACTACAACAGACATAACCAATGTAAATATTCCAGCTATAAGAGTTGATATGAAAACATTTCTAAATCCTCTATTGATTTCTTTTCTATATACAACCATTTCAAGTGCCATAAACAGTACTGCAGCAATGATACATACTAACATTATAGTTCCTAAAATATTTATAGCTTCTTCGATTGACTTCATAAGACCAGATAAATCATATGATGCATTAGCTTCCTTTATGCTTTCATTTACTGTCTCTGTAATTTCTGTCATATAGTCATCTATAGTCTCTTCTAACTCTGGCATCACATCATTCTTTACAGTATCCTTTGCTTCTGTTCTGATAGCTTCTAAATCTACATCTGCTATATTTATGCTATCTGAACCATGATTATCCTTTACGTAATCTGTGATAATTGTATCTACATCAACATTGTAATCATTCTTCATCTTCTGAACAGTATTAAGCTGTACCAATGTTTCTGCACTAATTGTATCAGATTCCATATTCTGAATTTCATTTACAACATCATCAATCAACTGCATAGCAAGTTTTTCTACATTAGCTACACACTGATCCTTTGTACTAGACAAGTCAACATCCTGGTTATTCTTAATCGCATCTGTTAATGTTTTTGTTACTTCCTTTAATACATCTTCGCCAAATATAGCTTCTATCGTTTCATTTGATATATTTATACCTGCAACATTGTCATCTGAGATTGCAACTTCATCATTAGTAACAACAACTGCTATCTCACCTGCTGAAATATCTGTGCCATCACTTGACTTTGTAAGCTCTGACTTAATAAGATCTGAAAGTACATCGTAGAAATTCATGTTCTCCAATACCTCAGATACATCTGAACCATTAAGTATAGTTGTCTTTACACCCATAACTAATCCGTTAATCATAAGTGTTATGGTCATAAAAAATGTTAAGAAAAAGCCTAATGCAGTTCTTCCGCCATTACCATTTTGTTTCTTTTGTGTGTTCATTTCTTCATCCTCCTACATAATCTCTTCATGTATAAACACATATTTATATTTATTTTATCTCAATAAAATAATTTTAGCAACATATTTTATCCATAAGAAATTTTTTTAAATTTTATATTGTTATTTTTTTATTATTGTACTATAATTTCAATCTGATAAATCATTATATCATAAATGTAATAAAGTTTTTGAATTTAGGAAAGGAAGATTTATTATGAGTTTTGAATTTATAAGAGAATTACCTACTCCTGAAGATATAAAGAAGCAATATCCTGTACCTTCAGAACTAGTAGAACTAAAGAAAAATAGAGATATTGAGATTGCCGATGTTTTTACAGGCAAATCAGATAAGTTTTTACTTATCATTGGTCCATGCTCCGCAGATAATGAAGATGCTGTATTGGATTATGTCTCTAGACTTGCAAAAGTTCAAGAAAAGGTGTCTGATAAAGTACTTATTATACCTAGAATATATACAAATAAGCCACGTACAACTGGACAGGGTTATAAAGGTATGCTTCATCAACCTGATCCTGAAAAGAAGCCAGATATGTTAAATGGATTATTATCTATCAGACATATGCATATTCGTTCAATGAAGGAAACTGGCCTTACAGCTGCAGATGAGATGCTTTATCCAGAAAACTATACTTACTTCTCTGATATCCTTTCATATGTAGCTATCGGTGCTCGTTCAGTAGAGAATCAGCAGCATCGTCTCACTGCTTCTGGAATGGATATTCCTTGTGGAATGAAAAACCCTACAAGCGGAAATCTATCTGTTATGCTTAACTCTGTTGTGGCAGCACAGTCTAAACATACATTCCTTTATAGAGGATGTGAAGTTAATACTACAGGTAATCCTCTTACACATACAATTCTTCGTGGTTCAGTAAACAAGCACGAGCAGGCAATTCCAAATTACCACTACGAAGACCTTATATTGTTATATGAGCTATACCAGCAAAAGGAATTGTTAAATCCTGCTGTCATTGTTGATGCTAACCATTCTAATTCTAATAAGAAATATAAGGAGCAGATACGTATTACAAAGGATATTTTACATAGCAGAAATAATTCTACTGAGCTTAAAAGCTTCGTAAAAGGTATAATGATTGAAAGTTATATAGAAGGTGGCTGCCAGAAAATTGGTGAGCACATTTACGGAAAGTCTATTACTGATCCTTGCCTCGGCTGGGATGACTCAGAAAAGTTAATATATCAAATAGCTGATTTAGTATAAAATCACTAATTGAGATAAGAAAAAATCCGGCATACGTGATTCATCCCATATGAGGTGACCCCCAAAAGTTAGACTTTTTAAGCGTAGCAGTTTTGATGGCTGCTACGCTGTTTTTATGCAGCCAAGGCGGAGAGTCTGTATTCAACAGGACTCATCCATCCAAGTTTCTCTTTAATACGTTTTTCGTTGTAATACACAATGTATTTTTCTATAGCATCTTTTAATTCATCAAAACTATGGTAAGTATGTCCATAGTACATCTCTTGTTTTAAAACTCCAAAAAAATTCTCCATGACAGAATTATCATAGCAGTTCCCTTTCCGAGACATGCTCTGAAAGATTTTATTTTTGTTTAATTCATAAGAGTACGCAGACATTTGATATGCCCATCCTCTATCAGAATGAAAGGTTCTCCTGTAAGGACAATCTGAAGTGATTTCGATTGCCTTCTTTTGGGCAGATAACACACTTATCGCAGATGGCGTTTTACTAATCCCATAACTTAATATTTCACCATTGTACATGTCTAAAAATGGGTCTAGGTACAGTTTCTTAATAGTCACTCGTCCCTTTTCGTCAATCTCGTAATACTTAAATTCAGTAGTATCAGTAGTGATTTTTTGATGTGGGATGGTTGTGTGAAAGCGTCTTCGGATTCTATTTGGTGCAATTCTTCCAACATTCCCTTTATAAGAATTATAGCGTCGACTCTTGCGAGTGTATGATGTTACTTGTATCCCAAACTTCTGCATAATTCTTTGCACTTTCTTTTTGTTTACATTAATTCCTTCTTTTCGAAGGACTGCCTGCATCCGACGATATCCAAAATCTTTGTGTTCATTATGTATGGCAAGAATCTTTTGCTCTAAATCTTTGTTGGGATCAGTTCTATCGAAGCGTTTTTGCCAATACATGTATGTTGCTTTAGGAAAGCCAACTACTGCGAGAATGTCTTTTAGTCTGAACTCTCCTCGGAGGCTGTGGATGATTCTCGCTGTTTTTTCAGAAGAGTTTCCTCCTCTAAACGCAGCCTCCTCAGTTCTTTTAAATAGGCATTCTCTATTCTCAGTTTTAATAATTCATCTTCTAGTTGTTTAACATGTTCTACACTGGTATCTACTGTTATTTCATTTACAGTCTGAACAGCAGTTTTTTCCTTTATCTTTGAATCCAATGATTTCTTCCGACCTTTC
>JBGVKG010000059.1:0-57513 GCA_045123575.1 Lachnospiraceae bacterium | reverse complement strand
TGCAAAACAACTGACTTTTAGCTCGCTGATGTTTGGAGCCTCATCCGATGCATAGCATCGTTTCCTCCAAACTAATTCGCGGCATTCGCCGTATACATCCAAGAACATAGAAAACCACCCGATTAAGAGTAAACTCTTATCTGGTGGTTTTTATGTTCTCGTCTGCGCATGGCTCATTGCTTGCGCGCACAAACCAGAATTTTTATTAATAATAAAACCAAATGTCGACCTCATACGTCTATATACTATACGCAGAAATAAAACGACAGAAATAAAACGAAAGTGAGGTAAAGCAAATGGATATTGAAAAAGCAACTGAACTGGTAGACGAAGCAAAGAGCATTGCGATGCTGTTAGAAAATGACTTATATATGCAAAAACAGGATACAACAATTATTAATGCAGTTAAGGCGATACATCATTTGTTAAAGGATGCAAGGGAGAGTATGGTCTAAAAAATAGGTATATGCGTATCATAGCGATAATGCATATACCTATTTTATGCTTTCTAGAAAAGCAGACAGCAATTTGTGCTGTTCAGGGCTTAAGTTTGTGGTGTCAATGTAAGAAGAACAATTGGTCTTGTCTATGCCTAACAGATAGTCAGTTGAGCATCTGTAGAGACCTGCCAGAGCCATAAGACATTCTACACTAGGTGTTCGTTCGCCACTCTCGTAATTGGAAACTACGGAAGGGGACACACCTATAGCTTTGGCAACTTCTTTTTGAGAAAGCTTTAAGAGCTGTCGCTGTTCTTGAAGTCTAGTACCTAATCCACTAACCATAGTTTTACCTCCTATAATAATAGATAGATTATATGATATATAGTGTTACTTTGGGAAATAAAAACTATGCAGAAAGCATTGAAGTGATTAAAGAAAGTAACAAATTATACTTAAAGAAAAATAAATCTAAAAATTTTCGAAAAAAAATAAAATTAATAAAACCAAATTAAAACCTCGTGTATCTATGACCTACAAAAGCAAAAGAAACAAGCTTAACAATAGAGAAAGATACGGAGGTAATCAATATGAGAAAGATTAAGTTATTAGGAATGGCAACAGTTATAGGAACATTAGCAGTGGCATCAGTAGGATGTAGTTCACTTTTTAATGATGGTGGATATACTGAAATAGACAATTCATTTTCACAGAGCTACTACTCAGACTACAGCAACGATGAAGAGTCATCACAGAGTGCAGTGGATAGATTCTGGGAAAGTATTAGAAAGAAACAAACAGAAAAGAGCACAGAGGAGTCAACAAATAAAACAAATGCAACAAATACAACAGACAATTCTTCAAATAAGGTTACAAATGTTGTAAATGCAGATACTAGAAAGCCAAACTTTAAAGCAACTACTTACAATTATACAAACGTATCATTTAAGTGGGGTAGCTATTCAAGAAATAGTACATGGACATGGGATTACCCAGCATGGAATGAGATGTATGAGCACTACTCTTCATTAGATAGATATTATCAGCCAGCAGATTATCATTACTATATCAATGATGCTTGGAATGCATCAATATGTAAGTCATTAGCAACAAGCATCGTAAATACAGCAAAGGCAAGTGGCTATTCTGATAGAGAAGCATTGTTTGAGCTAGTAGCATTTGTGCAGAGCATACCATATCAGTATGATAAGGATTCTAAGGCTCAGGCAGCAGATTATCCAAAGTATCCTATTGAGACTTTAATGGAAGGTGCTGGCGACTGTGAAGATTCATCAATATTACTTGCAACTATGCTTAAGGAGTTAGGTTATGGAGTAGCAATCATATATTATCCAGGTCATATCATGGTGGGTATAGCTGGTGCAGATAATGAAGTGGGTACACACTTTACAGTAGACGGCGTGAAGTACTTCGTTATGGAAACAACAGTTTATGGATGGAAATGGGGACAGCTCTCAAATAAATATGAAGGCGAGTCAGCATATGTATATGTAGTTAAATAGAAGATAGAACAGAGAAATACGATAGCATAAATGGAGGAAAAGTTATGAAGGAAAAAAGATTATTTAGTAAGTTCACAACTTCATATGTAGTTAAGGCGATGCTCATAATATATGTGGCCATAATGGTTGTCTTGAATGTAAATGTGAATACAACGCAGGCAGCAACTGACAAAATGATGTTCAATGGTGTTTGGTATTATTTTGTAGATGATGAGCAGGTTTCAGAGTATGAGTATTGGCAGGCGAAGGTACAAGGAGTCAGGTATGATGATGTAGGCAAGTTGGCTACCATGAATGATGGAACTGTTCTTTGGTATGGTGTAAACAAGATATACGATACAGAAGAAGAGGCTGTCAGAGCATATGTAACAGAGAAAGAGGCATCTGGTGGATATGGGATGGATGATGGTACATATATTTGGTTTTGGAAGGGACAGATACTGGATGGTAAAGAGACATATGCTAAGGAAGTAGCCAAGCAGTATAAAGAGTACAATATGTCAGGTTCGAAAAGAATGGCAGACGGAACTATTATATATTGCTACGAAGGCAATGTTTATTACGAGGAGGTAGAATATTACAAGGCTAGAGGCTATGTATATGCCACATCTGAGGCAGAAGGAAAGAAAGCTATAGATACCTGGTTTGATAAGGGCAATAGTGCTGTTGAGTTTAATTTTATAGGTAAAGATATGGCAACATTGGCTGAGTATTATGAAGAAAAATACAAAACTTTATATGTAAATGGTGTATCAGCAAGTTATAGAAATTATATATTGAAAAATTCATACAGATGGTGTGATGAAAGCCTTGGTAATATAAATATACAAGCGGAGTCATTTCCAGATATTCACGGAACAGAGGCTCAGATAAAAGAGGCGAGAGCAGCTGTAAAGAAGATAGCTGACAGCCTTAAAGGGAAAACAACATATCAACAGATAAAGGGAGCCTATGAGTGGTTGTGCAATAATGTGAAATATGATCATTCTCTTAAAAATCATTCGGCTTACTCAGCACTGGTAACTAAGAATACAGTATGTGAAGGGTATGCAACAGCATTTCAGCTCATCATGGAGGAGTTGGGTATAGAGTGTTATGTGGTAGCTAATACCAGTCATGCCTGGAATGCAGTTAAGCTAGATGGAAAGCTTTACTGGGTAGATGCTACTTGGGGAGACCAGGTTAGCTATATAAACTATAAATGGTTGCTTAGTGGAACAAATGCCAGATCAAATAAAACACATCTGACCATATCGTCTAAGGCTTATAATAGTGGTTCAGGTGCAAACAGTGGCACTGGAAATGGAACAACTGGAACTACACAAAAGGCTACACAGAACACAACACAGGCTACAACTCAAACTACAACAGAGAAGCTTAGCGAAAAGAATACAGAAAATGTAACAGAAACTACAACAGAAACTGTTACAACAAATATGGAAACGGAGGCAACATTAGAAACCATTACGGTTGAACAGTCTGAAGGTGAAGAAGAGACAACGAGCGTAGATATCATCACAGAAGCGACTAGTGAAGAGGCGACAACTACATATATCATATCAGAGGAAGTCTCTATGGCGCCTGATAATGAAGAGTCAATAAACAATAAGATATGGGTAACGGTATTGATATCAGCTATTTGCGCAGCTATAGGAGGGGCAGTGTTAGTAATGGTATATAGCAAAAGAATGTAATGATACGCATAGTAAAACAATAGAAAGGAGTTAGCTTATGAACGAGGATAACAAAGAAAAAAACAAAATGATGTGTGGAGATGAAAGGATAAGCCACCGCAATACACTATGGTTTATCTACAGGGCATTAGCAGGGGAGGAGATGGAATACGAATTAGGAACTGTAAAGAAAAAAGAGATATAGATAAGCAATGTAAAGAAGAGATAATGTTGTGAAAAAATGAAATAAATGGTATAATAGAAACAATTATTTGAGGTGTGACTAACAATTAAATAATATACCATATAAAAACGGAGGAAAAAATATGGCTAATGAGAAATTTGTAGAGCAGGATAAACTATTGTTTTATCATGTTCAAAGATTACAACAGGGATATCAGGATAGCTATAACGAAATATATAAGCTGTCAGGAAAGTACATATACAAGATAATCTATGATATAGTGCAGGATTATCATACAACAGAGGATATGTTGCAGGAGACATTTGTAAAGATATACAACAATATTGGCAGTCTTCAGTCGCCAGAGGCATTCTTTGTGTGGGCTGGTCGTATAGCAACAAATCTTTGTATCAGATACAGACATAAGTATCGCAAAGAGATGCTTCAGACATCTATACAGGATGAAGAGGGAAATGAGCAGTTTTTCTTTGAAACAGTTGCAGATGACAATGAGATGTTTATACCAGAGTCAGTAATGGACAATAGCGAGCATCAAAGGATGATAGGTGATATTATCAATGGATTATCCGTGGATCAGAAGCTGGCAGTGCAGTGTTTCTACTTTGAAGAAATGTCTGTAAGAGAGATAGCTCAGGCTATGGAATGTTCAGAGGGAACTATAAAGAGTAGACTTAACTATGCTAGAAAGGCTATAAAGGAAGCGGTGCTTCGTATCGAGAAGACACAGGGTACAAAGCTGTATAGTCTTGGTGCTATACCAGTATTACTCTTGGCATACAGAGGTGTGGCAGAGATGACTATAGCTTCAGCGGCATCAGCCACTGTTGGAACAGTAGCTACAAATGCAGTAGCTGGAGCGGCATCAGTTACAGAAACAGCAGTAACAGCGACAACTGCTACAGTTGAAACAACGACAGAAACAGCAGCAATAGCACAAACTGCTGCAGGCGGAGCAACAAACATAGGAAGTTCAGTTAGCAATATATCAACAGTAAATCAAGGAATAAATATAGGTCAGGATGTTGCGGCAGCTGGTGTGGTTAATCCAACAGTACAGCCAGCGCCACCAGTGCAGCCAGCAACAACGGTACAGCCGACCCCAACAGTACAGCCAACCCCAACAGTACAACCAACACCAACAGTACAGCCAGCACCAACAGTGCAGCCGGCCCCAACAGTACAGCCAGCGCCACCAGTGCAGCCAACACCAACAGTACAGCCAGCGCCACCAGCGCAGCCGGCACCACCAGTGCAGCCGACACCAGTAGTAACGCCAGCAGCAGGTGCAGGAACAGCTACAGGTACAGGAGTTGCTGCAGGAGCAGCTACAACAGTAGGAGGAACAGTTGCAGGTGCAACTACAACAGCAACAGTAGCAGCTGGAATATCTGGAAAAGTAATAGCTATCATAGCTTCTATTATAATCACAGTAGTAGCATTGATAGGCGGAGGAATAGTATGTTGCATATCATGTGGTGGTGATGCTAATAAAAAAGAAGAACAGACCACAGGTGAAGAAGAACAGTCAGAGCAGGAGTCAACTACTGATGTGGCAGATAATTCTACAGGAAGAGATGAGGAAAGCTCAAATAATGAGGAAACATCTAGTACAGAGGAAGTGACCACAGAGGAGGAAACACCAGAACCAATAGAATACTATGTGGCAAAAGATGCAAAATATGTGGTTGCAGCAACACGAGAAACATTAACAGAGGGACAATTGATGCCATCTAAACCACAATATTTAGATTGTTATTATTATGGAGATTATGTTTATGTAGTTATGAACGATGGAACTTGGCAAGTTCAGTTGAATGTAGAAGATAAAGCTACTAGAACATCATTTGGAGAGATTCTTGACAGTATCGCTGGTGTAAATATAACTTCGATGGCATCAACATTCGCAAATTGTGAAGAAATGCTTGTATCACCAAAGATACCAGATAGTGTAACATCTATGTATAACACATTTGAAAAATGTTATAATTTGGTAACGGTTACAAACTTGCCTAAAGATCTTCAAAATATGGGAGCTACATTTTATTATTGTATGTCTCTTGAAAATATTCCAGATATCCCAGCAGGTGTCGAACTGGTTAATAGCGCATTTAAAAATTGTACTAGTTTGAAATCAGTTTCAAAGTTGCCAGAGGGTATAACTAGCTTGTATTATACATTTTATGGTTGTAAGAGTCTGCTTGAGATACCTAATATACCAAAAGGTGTTACAGATATACAGTTTGCGTTTGAAGAGTGTGAAAAATTGGTTACTATTCCAGATATCCCATCAGGAGTGAGAAACGCAGTACATGCATTCTATGGATGTAAGTCATTGACAAAAGCGCCACAACTCCCAGAGGGTATAACAAGCCTGTGGTATACTTACGCATGTTGTACCAGTATAACAGAAGCGCCAATTATACCTAGTACAGTTATTTATATGCAAAATGCATTTGAAGGATGTGTAAAAATAGTAGAACCACCAGTTATTCCAGAGGGCGTGATAGAGTTACAGAATACGTTTAGTCAATGTAAAGCACTTGTTAGAATGCCAGTTATTCCAGAAAGTGTTACAGATATGGATGGTACGTTTTCTAGTTGTGAAAGTTTAGTAAGCATAACAAGTATACCGGCAGGAGTTACAAGTATGATGGGTACATTTTATCAATGTAAATCTTTACAGGCAGCTCCGGAAATACCGGCAGGAGTTACAAATATAGAGAGTCTATTTTGGAAATGTTATGCCTTGACAGGAAATGTAGTTATTAACGCCAATCCAAGTGAATATAAATACTGTTTCTATGATGTAAATATGACGAAACAAGGAATATATCTTATAGGAGATTCAACAATCCTTAGTAAGATTCTTGAGACGGCTTCGGATGATTAAAAAAAATAAAAAAATAATAAAATTAATAAAACCAAACTCAACTTAGGTGTATCTATCTGATGTAACAATCAAAAAACAGATATACGAAAAGGAGAATTTGATTATGAGAAAGAGATTATGTTTAGTAGGAATGATAGCAACAATGATGATGGCAGCAACAGGTTGTGGTATGTTACAGTCACAGTCAGCACCTAGTAATGAAGAAGTTATTGAGAGCTTTGTATCAGATGCATTTAACACTATCGACTTAAAAGTGGGCGATGAGCATAAGCCACAGGCAGCAGTTTGGTTGCCAACAGATGGCGGTGTATATAGCAGTGATGAGTCAGTTGTGACAGTTACATCTCTTGGCAAGGTAACAGCAGTTGGTGAAGGTTCAGCCTATGTTATCATCAGAGGTCAGGGCGCTATGTATCAGGCATATCTTTACAATGTTAGTGGAGATGTAGCAGTACAGGAGTCAACAAAGGTTCCATCAGTAGATAATAGCAGTAATAAACTTGAAAGTGATAACAATAGCAATTCTAACAATAATGACAATGATAACAACAATAACGGTGGTGCAACATCTGACACTAATACAGATACATCTAATCTTCCAGTTATAGAAGGTGTTGATTTTGCTAGCGAGATTGAAAACTTTGTTGAGGATCCATTCAATGTTATTAAGTTAAGTGTTGGCGAGAAGCATAAGAATATGTACGCGTTATGGACCCAAGCAGGTGCTGTATGCTACACTAGCGACGAATCAGTAGTTACAGTAGCTGGCAATGGTGCAGTAACAGCTAAAGGCAAAGGTGTAGCGTATGTTGTTATAAAAACACCATCACCGATGTTTGCAATAATTAAGTATGTGGTAGAGTAATATAAAGTTACATAAAAATTAATAACGCAAAAAACTCCTTCTTAGTATAGGTAACTACAGTTTCGATATTACCTCTAGGAAGGAGTTTTTACTGCATAGAAAATTATGCCTAAAGCATTGAATAATATGCAGAAAAATGGTATAATTTCATCAAATTTGTGTGGAGGAAAATATGAATAGTGAAAGATACGCTAAGCAGGATGAACAGCTATACTACCATATCCAGAGATTACAGGCAGGATATGAAGATAGCTTTAATGAAATATACAATTTATCATGTAAATATATATATAAGATCATTAATGACATAGTAAAAGAGCATCATACCACAGAGGATATGCTGCAGGAAACATTTATAAAGATATACAAGAACATAGGTAGCTTGCAAAGTCCGGAGGCCTATTTTGTGTGGGCTGGTCGTATTGCTACCAATCTATGTATCAGCTACATACGTAAGCATAGTAAGGAAGCACTTCAGACATCTATAGAGGATGAAGAGGGAAATGAAGAGTTTGCATTTGATACCATAGCAGATGATAATGAGATGTTTATACCAGAGTCTGTTATGGAGAATAAAGAGCATCAGCGAATGATAGGTGCAGTGATAGATGGTCTGTCAGTAGAGCAGAAGCTGGCTGTGCAGTGCTTCTACTTTGAAGAAATGTCTGTAAAAGAGATAGCTGAAGCTATGGGGTGCTCAGAAGGAACTATTAAGAGCAGATTAAATTACGCTAGAAAAGCTATCAAGGAAGAGGTACTTCATATTGAGAAGACTCAGGGAACCAAGCTGTACAGCTTCGCAGCTGTTCCGGTATTGTTACTGCTTTACAGAGGCTATGCTCATGCGGCGGTGGCTTCAGCGGCTACGGCTGGCGTAGGTGGAGCATTATCGGCTATGTCATCTACCGGTGGAACTGTGACAGCTGCCAGTGGAAGCACAGCTGTAGCTACAGCGACAACAGGAGTGACTGGTGCTTCATCAGTAACAGCTACAGCGGGTACCACAGCTTCGGTAGCAGGAACAGCGACGGTGGCAGCAGGTGTATCAGGGAAAATTGTAGCTATCATAGCATCTATAGTTATAGCCTTAGGAGGAACTATAGGCGGAGGAGTTATAGCTTTTAATAGTTGTGAGCAGCCATCTAGTGATGTGGTAGAGAATACAACAGATAATATAATGGACGATACAACAGACGATGCAACAGAAGAAACAACAGATAATATAATAGATGACTCTACAGAGGAAACAACGGAGACAGGCAAGGTCTACTGCGAGGGTGACTATGAATATGTGTTTTATAGTGATGATAATGGAACAGGTATAAGGGTAAAACTAAATGTAGATGACTATGCTACCAGGACAAGCTTCGGAGATATATTAGAAAGTGTAGATGGAGTGCCTGTAACAGATATAGGGGATTTGTTTAATGGATGTGCAGGTATGACAGTGTCACCAAAGATTCCAAAGACAGTCATAAATATGTCGGGAACATTTGCATATTGTGCGAGTCTTAAAGAAGCTCCAGAGCTTCCAACGGGGTTGCGTTATGTGGATAGAGCTTTTACAGACTGTACCAGCCTAGTGAAAGCCACTGAGATTCCAGCAGGGGTGGAAAGCTTGACAGAAACTTTTTATAGATGTGTAAACCTTGAAGAAGTGCCTTATATCCATTCAGGTGTCAAGGAAATGAAGCATACCTTTGAAGGATGCGAAAAGCTATCAAAGGTTACAAATATTCCAGATACTGTTACAGATATGACATACGCATTTTTTAATTGCTACAGTTTACTGGAGGTACCAGAGTTGCCAGCAGGATTGAAGGATATGACCTACACATTTTATGGATGTATTAATCTAATGGAGGTGCCAAAGATTCCAGAAACTGTCATAACATTGAACAACTCTTTTGGAGCATGTAAAAGCTTAACAAAGGCACCAGAGATTCCAGATACTGTTACAGATATGGAGAGTGCATTTGCATTTTGTATAAGGTTAGTAGAGGCACCAGAGATTCCAACTGCAGTAACTAACATGCAAAGTACTTTTTCGGGTTGTGTTAGTTTGATAAATGCTCCGACTATTCCAGCAGGAGTGAAGAACTTAAAACGTACATTTTACGATTGTGCCGCACTAACTGGTACGGTGATAATAGATGCCAATCCAACCGAATATGAAGAATGCTTTGAAGCGGTTTATCTAAAGAAACAAAATATTGAGGTCGGTGGAACATCAGCTATATTGGAGGAAATCAAGGCAACAGCAGAGAAAGAGAAGTAAAATTAAAAAAAAATTTTTTAAAATTATAAAACCTAAATGGTTTTTCATACGTCCATATAATATAAGCAATAAAAAACAAACAAAAAGGAGGTCATTTTTATGGCAAAGAAAAGAGATATTATGATGGATGTAATGTATGCGAGAGCGCTTAAACAGGAATGTGAAGAGGGATTAGCAAAGGTAGACGGTGGCATTAAGTTTGGTTTATACTCTTTATATGCGCTACTGGCGAATTTAGCATTGTCGTTATGTGCAGAGCTGATAGGTGGTATCATAGGCGGTATATTTGCAATACTTGCAATAGCACCTATGATTGGACAGTTCGTATTTATGGTTATGGCCATTATGAACGGCGGTGGCTTTGGAAGAGTTGTTAAGATGATGTGGAAGATAGCTAAGTGGGCGTATTTCTTGATACCATTTTATTTTATAGATATCATCTTTGCGCTGTGGATATTGATAGCAGGTGTTATGATGTTCTTCTTTGTACCAGTAGTATTCTATTTGGCGATGAAGAGAAGTTATAAGAAGGATTTAGCTATTGCAACAGGATTTTTATCGTTATATGAGCAGTAGATATAAGAACATATGATAATGGATGAAAGGAGCATATGATATGAAGAAAAAAATAGCATTATTGTTAGCTGCAACTATGGTGTTAGGTTTGGTTGGCTGTGGGGCAAACGAGGAGAAAGATAAGGAGACAAAAGCAACCATAGAAAGTAGTAGTGAGGAAACAACCAAGACCAGTGATGAATCAACTAGTGAGACGACGACAACTAATGTGGTAGATAATGAAACAACTACTAATGATGAGTCGAAGGAAGAGACAACTACCAAGCAGGAAGTAGAGACAACTACTAAGAAACAAGAGGAAACAACAAAGAAGCAGGAACAAACAACCGCAAAGAAACCATCAGAAACAACAACACATAAACAAGAAGAAACAACAAAGAAGCCTATAGAGACAGAAGCACCAATAGTTAAGAAGGTAGGAACTGTTGATGAGACAGTATATAATAAGGCGGTAAGTGCTTTTACAAATATAGTAAAGAAGATGCGTACAGATGGAATTGTTAAGAAAACAGATGTATGCGTAACTATGGAAGGTAAAGATATCAAAGTTGATATTAATTATAAAGAACCTGACGTAGATTTGATACTTAGAAGAGATGATGTAAATAAGCGTTATGAACTGATACTAGACTATGATTTCTGCTGGTTAGAGGCATTATATGAAGATGCGGATGGTAAGAAACTTGCTAAGTATAATGAACAATTATTTAAATCTATGCTTAGCATAGTTACAGATGATGTTGATATTGTATTTGATAGAATAGATATGGATTGTTTTTCAGCATTTAGTTTACCTGTAGATAAATGGATGGAGATAGGTGATTGTGCACTTATGGCGGGAACATTTAAATTAGATGAGTATTTTTCATACTATATATCAAAGGAAGATGTAGATGAGCGTGATAAGACATATACGCTGACTGGCAAGACAGCTGATGGCAAGACTGTAGAGTGTGTTATAGAGTATGATTCGTCTAAGGTGACATATGAGCAGAGGCAGGATTATCTTACTGGTGAAATAGAGGATTATATGCATCATCCTACAGATGGTGAGGAAGGCCCATATGGATATCTGTCTATAGGCAGTGGATGTAAGTCATTTGAAGGGTATAAGCAGATGATGATTCAAAAATACAAGGATTTAGGAGACGCTAATCCACATTTTGATGAAACATATCTTGTAACTCATCAGGTGGATGGATATACATACTACTTAACAGAGTTCTTCTATGAGTATGTAGATGCTAAGGGTGACCCTGATGTAGTGTATGTTCAGATAGGTGATAATTTATATGTAGAGATATTTGGCTTTGAGAGCCATAGCACATTTGAAAATTCGGTTATAGATGCGTTTTTTATCAAAGAGGTAAGAGTGAAATAATAGGCTAAAGGATAATGATATTAAAAGGAGAAAACATTATGAGAAAGAAATTTTTAACAATAGCTATGATAGTAGCTACCATGGCAGCAGTTACAGCCTGCGGTGGTGGTAATGCTGATAATGGAAGTGGTCAAGGAGATAAAAACCAGCAGAATAATAGTCAGGAAGACAATAAACAGGAAAATGTAGATAAGGGAGAAGATGATAAAGCAGAAAATAGTAATAGAGTAATTCCAGCGGGAGCAGAATATGAGATAGCAGCTACAGGTGAGATATTGACAGAAGGAAGTGAAATGCCGGAAAAACCACAACAATTTGATTACTATTACTATGGTGATTATAAGTATAGATATTATACAACTGAAAAGATGGATTATGAAGGCTGGTATGTAGAGCGAAAAGTATGGAGTGATTATGATAGGACATCTTATGGAGAGATGATAGATAGTATATTAGGCATAGATGTAGTCGGCATAGACGAATTATTTAAGGATTGTGATGCCTTAGAGGTGGCGCCAGCTATTCCAGAAGGCGTTAAAAGTATGAAAGATGCTTTTCATGGATGTGAAAGCTTGAAAGAAGCACCAGCGATACCGGCAAGTATGGAAAATATGGAGTATGCATTTGCTAGATGCTTTAGCTTAGAGAAGACTCCAGAGATTCCAGAGGGTGTAACATCGCTTAGATGGGCATTTTACTTATGTAAAAATCTAGTGGAGGCTACAAATATCCCATCAACAGCAAAGAATGCTAGTTGCATGTTTAATGCGTGTGAAAAGTTGACAAAGCCGCCAGTTATAGCTGAGGGAGTTGAAAATATATCGTCTATATTTAGTGAGTGCTCTTCGCTAGAACAGGCCCCTGAATTGCCAACTACTATAAAAAATATGGAGCAGGCATTCTATAACTGTATAAACCTTAAGACAATGACACGTATACATAAGAATGTGACAAATATGACTCTTACATTTGCTAAATGTAGTAGCTTGACAGGAACTATATGCATAGATGCAAATCCAGAGAAGTACAAAGAGTGTTTCCAATATGTGGATAAAAATGGTTGGAATATTGAACTGACAGGTGAATCTGATATGTTAGGAACACTTGCTAGGGAAAGAGGAGCAGGTTGATAAATTAAATGTTGAAAAAGAGAGGTTAGGGATTGATTTACATCTTTAACCTTTCTTTGTTATTCGGGTTGTTTGTAACTAGAAGCTAAAGTGTTGAAAATATTATCTTATTATGATAATCTTTAATTAGGCATATTTCTACCTTACATATATTCTTATGAGTCGGTATATGTAAGTTATAATTTTCAATAATCGTTTTTTCTAATCAGCGATTTATCTTAGGAATTCATGCCAAATACCCTAACAAATAATAATGTGATAAGGAGGAATTGTATGGGAAAACCCGATGTGGCTATAAAGAATTGGCTACGAAACAAAGTACGATTCGCAGATTTGTTTAATGTGATATTGTTTGAAGGAGAACAAATTATTAGCGCAGATGAATTGACAGAGGCAAATAGCGAATCGGATATTATTATCCAAAGTGAGAAGGGCAAAAAGATACAGCAAAAATACCGTGACGTGGTGATGAGGTGGAATGGCGTAACCTTAGTGATGTTGGCATTAGAGAGTCAGCAGAAGGTTAACTATGCTATGCCAGTACGAAATATGTTGTATGACAGTCTTTCTTACTCGGAGCAAATTAGAAACATATGGAATGAGTTGGATGATGAGAAGAAGAAAAAAATATCTACAGAGGAGCTCTTTTCTACATTTAGAAAGGAAGATAGGTTGTATCCAGTTGTAACGGTTGTATTCTACTTTGGAGGGAAAACACAATGGGATGGTCCAATGAGTTTACATGATATGTTTGGTGAGATGTCTTGTGATAAACGGGTAAAGAACATTATTGGTAAGTGTGTTCCAAACTATCAAATTAATCTGTTTGATGTATCTAATATACCGGATATTTATCGATTTAAATCGGATTTACATATTATTTTCGGTATGCTAGAATATAAGAAGGATAAAGATAAATTATATGAATATACTCAAACATATAAGGAATATTTCAGTTATATTGATAATGATACAAGGTATGCGACCGAGGTGTTATTAGATGCAGATAATATGTTAAAAAAGTTTTTGAAAGATAACAGTGATGAAGGAGGTACCAATATGTGCGAGGCTATACAAGGAATACATCAGGATGGGATAGAAAAAGGAAAGATAGAAGGAAAGATAGAAGGAAAAGTCCTTGCTAATATTTCGCTTATCTGTCGTAAAATTCAAAAAGGTAAAACTATTGAAACTATCGCAGATGACCTTGAAGATACAGTGGAAAATATTAGACCTATCTATGATGCTGTTATGGAATGTGGAACAGATATGGATGTAGAAGAGATTTATGAGCATATGCAGTCTGTACTGGCGTAAAAGACAATAGTTTAAAATTAACAAAATCTTAACACTTACCCCTTGACATACAGGGTGGTAAGTGTTATTTTATATCTAGTTGTTAGCACTCGAAAAGATGGAGTGCTAATATAGTTCGGAGGAAGCTGATGTCTGAACCGTAGGTTCAAGACGAGGACAGAGGCTCCGAACAGTCTGAGCGGAAGCGAAGACAATATGAAAGTAGTAGGAGGGTCACAGATGGAGTTAGATGAGAGAAAACTGAAAATACTTCAAGCTATTATCCGCAATTATTTGGATACAGGCGAGCCAGTAGGTTCTAGAACCATATCGAAGTACACTGACTTGAACTTAAGTCCAGCGACTATCCGAAATGAGATGGCTGACTTAGAGGAACTTGGATATATATTCCAGCCTCACACATCAGCAGGACGTATCCCATCAGATAAGGGCTACAGATTATATGTAGACAATATGATGAGAGATAAGGAGAATGAGTTAAAGGAGCGAGAAAAAGAAGTAGACGATATGCGCCAGTTCTTAAATGATAAGGTGGATAGAGTAGAAACCTTACTTCAAAATATGGCGAAGATGCTTGCGACAAATACAAGCTATGCGGCTATGATTTCTGCACCACAGGTTCATAAAAATAAGGTTAAGTTTATACAGTTATCACAGGTTGAAGACCACAGAATGCTCTGTGTTATAGTTCTTGAGGGTAATATTATCAAGAATAAAATTATCAATGTGAAGGAAGATATAGATCCAGAGACATTGCTTAAGCTTAATATCTTATTTAATAGTAGCTTAAATGGGTTGACACTAGATGAGATAAACTTAAGTATAATATCGAAGATGAATGGTCAGGCAGGCGAACAGCTAGAGCTTGCAAGAAGTGTTCTGGATGCAGTAGCGGAGGCTATTAGCTCAGAGGACAATTTGGAGATATATACAAGCGGTGCTACCAACATATTTAAGTACCCAGAGCTTAGTGATAGTCATAAGGCACAGGAGCTTATTAGCACATTTGAAGAAAAGCAGCTCTTAACCTCTCTTATAGAGAAGGATAATGAGGATACAGAAACTGGTATAAGAGTTTATATCGGTGAGGAGACACCAGTTCAGACTATGAAGGATTGTAGTGTTATCACTGCTACCTACGAGCTTGAAGAAGGTGTTCACGGCACTATAGGTATTATAGGACCGAAACGAATGGATTACGAGAAGGTTGTTGATACACTTAAAAATATCAAGGGCCAGTTAGACTCAGTATACAAAAAGAAAGAGTAAGGAGGCGAAGTAAGTGGCCAAAAAAGAAAAGACAACGGCTGAGAATGTAGCAGAAGCTATAGAGGCGGCTAAAAAGGAAGCGGCTAAGAATGTAGTTAATGCTGAGGAAACAGCTGCTGCTGAGGCGGCTATAGAGACAGAAACTACAGGTGCAGAGGAGACTGAAGAGGCTGAGCAGAACGCAGAAGCAGAGCAGTCAGAGGAAAAGGACAAAAAGGACATTCTTATAGAGGAACTCAATGACAAGTACATGAGAACATTTGCTGAGTTTGATAACTTTCGTAAGAGAAGTGAGAAGGAAAAGGCAGCTATGTTTGAGGTGGGAGCAAAGAGTATTATCGAGAGAATGCTTCCTATCGTAGACAACTTCGAGAGAGGTTTGGCTACCTTAAGCGAAGAGGAAAAGAGCCAGCCATTTGCCGATGGTATGGATAAAGTCTACAAGCAACTTATGAAGGCTTTGGAGGAAGCTGGAGTAACACCTATAGAGGCAGTAGGTAAGGAGTTTGACCCTAATCTTCACAATGCAGTTATGCATGGTGAGGACGATAGCTTAGGTGAGAACATTGTAGCGGAAGAGTACCAGAAAGGTTACATGTACCGCGAATCAGTAGTGCGTTACAGCATGGTAAAAGTTTGTAATTAAGTTTGGAGGAAAGAAAAATGAGTAAAATTATTGGTATTGATTTAGGAACAACAAATTCATGTGTAGCAGTTATGGAAGGTGGAAAGCCAACTGTTATCGCAAACACAGAAGGTATTAGAACAACACCTTCAGTAGTAGCATTTTCAAAGACAGGTGAGAGACTTGTAGGTGATCCAGCGAAGCGTCAGGCAGTTACAAATGCTGACAAGACAATCTCTTCTATCAAGAGACATATGGGTTCAGACTACAGAGTAACTATTGATGATAAGAAGTATTCTCCACAGGAGATTTCAGCTATGGTTCTTCAGAAGCTTAAGGCTGATGCAGAAAGCTACCTTGGTGAGAAGGTAACAGAGGCTGTTATCACAGTTCCGGCTTACTTCAACGATGCTCAGAGACAGGCTACAAAGGATGCAGGTAAGATTGCAGGTCTTGATGTAAAGAGAATCATTAACGAGCCAACAGCAGCACCACTTGCTTACGGTCTTGACAATGAGAATGAGCAGAAGAGTATGGTATACGATTTAGGTGGTGGTACATTCGACGTATCTATTATTGAAATCGGTGATGGTGTTATCGAGGTTCTCGCAACATCAGGTGATAACAAGCTCGGTGGTGATGACTTCGACCAGAGAATCACAAACTATATGTTAGATGAGTTTAAGAAGGCAGAGGGTATTGATTTATCATCTGATAAGATGGCTCTTCAGAGACTTAAGGAAGCAGCAGAGAAGGCTAAGAAGGAGCTTTCTACAGCTACAACAACAAATATTAACCTTCCATTCATCACAGCTAATCAGGATGGTCCAAAGCACTTCGATATGAACCTTACAAGAGCTAAGTTCGATGAGCTTACACATGACCTTGTAGAGAGAACAGCTGCACCTGTTCAGAATGCTATGAGGGATGCAGGTCTTACATCAGCAGATTTAAGCAAGGTATTACTTGTTGGTGGTTCTACAAGAATCCCAGCAGTTCAGGATAAGGTAAAGCAGCTTACAGGACATGAGCCATCAAAGGCACTTAACCCAGATGAGTGTGTTGCACTTGGTGCTTCTATCCAGGGTGGTAAGCTTGCAGGTGATGCAGGTGCAGGTGAGATTCTTCTCCTTGACGTTACTCCACTTTCACTTTCTATCGAGACAATGGGTGGTGTAGCTACAAGACTTATCGAGAGAAACACAACTATCCCAGCTAAGAAGAGCGAGGTATTCTCTACAGCAGCTGACAATCAGAGCGCAGTTGATATCAGAGTAGTACAGGGTGAGAGACAGTTCGCAAAGGACAATAAGCTCCTTGGTGAGTTTAGACTTGACGGAATCGCTCCAGCTCCAAGAGGAATCCCTAAGATTGAGGTTACATTCGATATCGATGCAAATGGTATCGTAAATGTATCTGCTAAGGACCTTGGTACAGGTAAGGAGCAGCATATCACAATCACATCTGGTTCAAATATGTCAGATGATGAAATCGATAAGGCTGTTAAGGAGGCTGCAGAGTTTGAGGCGGCTGATAAGAAACGTAAGGAAGGCATCGATGCTAGAAACGAAGCTGATTCAATGGTATTCCAGACAGAGAAGGCTATTAACGAAGTTGGCGATAAGTTAGATGCTAATGATAAGGCGGCAGTAGAGGCAGACCTTAATGCACTTAAGGAACTCCTTAATAAGACAACAGTTGATTCTATGACAGAGGCTGATGTAGAGGAAATCAAGGCTGCTAAGGAGAAGCTTATGACAGGTGCTCAGAATCTCTTCACAAAGATGTATGAGCAGGCTCAGGCTTCAGGTGCAGGTATGAATCCTAATATGGGTGCAGATATGGGCGCTGATATGGGTTCAGGAGCAAGCAATGATGATGTAGTAGATGGAGATTACAGAGAGGTTTAATCCTGAAACGATAAGAATAAAAATGTAGTGTAAATAAACATTAGGTGGAGGTAAGTTTTATGATATAAGCTTACCTTCACTTGATGAATATATGGCATAGGTCAAAATGATTTACACAATTGAGTTTGGAGGAAAATATGGCAGACAAGAGAGATTATTATGAGGTCCTAGGCGTAGAGAAAAGCGCTGATGACGCAGCCATAAAGAAAGCATATAGACAGTTGGCAAAGAAGTATCATCCAGATACCAATCCAGGTGACGCAGAAGCAGAAGCTAAGTTTAAGGAAGCATCAGAGGCTTATGCAGTACTTAGTGACCCGGATAAGAGACGACAGTACGACCAGTTTGGTCACGCAGCCTTCCAGGGAGGTGGCGCAGGCGGTGCCGGTGGATTTGACTTCTCAGATATGGGTGACATATTTGGTGATATATTTGGCGATTTCTTTGGAGGCGGCAGAAGAAGCAGTGCTATGAATAATGGCCCTAGAAAGGGTGCCAATATACGTGTAGGTGTGCGTATTACTTTCGAGGAGGCTTGTTTTGGCGTAGACAAGGAGATAGAAGTTACTTTAAAGGAAGATTGTAAGACATGTAATGGAACAGGTGCTAAGCCGGGCTCATCTCCTGTCACATGTTCGAAGTGTGGCGGTAAGGGACAGGTAGTTTATACACAGCAGTCATTGTTTGGTATGGTTAGAAATGTTCAAACATGTCCAGATTGCGGCGGTAAGGGTAAAGTAATAAAAGACAAGTGTATGGATTGCTATGGTACTGGGTATACATCGGCTAGAAAGAAGATACAGGTTACCATCCCAGCAGGTATAGATGATGGACAGAGTATCCGTATAGCTGGCAAGGGCGAGCCAGGAACAAATGGTGGTCCAAGAGGCGATTTACTTGTAGAAGTAACAGTCATGAGACATCCTATCTTCCAGAGAGATGGATACGATTTATTCTCTACAGCACCTATATCATTTGTGCAGGCAGCTCTCGGTGGAGATGTACGTATCACTACTATAGATGGAGATGTACTCTTTAATATTAAGCCTGGTACACAGACAGATACTCGTATCAGACTTCGTGGCAAGGGTGTACCATCACTTAGAAACAAGTCTATGAGAGGTGACCAGTATGTAACTCTTGTAGTTCAGGTGCCTGAGAAGCTTAACCATGAGCAGATAGAGGCACTTAAGGCTTTTGATGCAACTATGGGTGGCACTACTGAGGAAACAAAGGCAACTACTGATGACAAGACAGAAGAGCCAAAGAAGGACGGCAAGAAGAAGAAAAAGGGATTCTTCTCGTAAAGATATGAAAACAAAATAAAGTAATATATACTAAGTAAGGTAAAAGGAGAAAAGTAAATGAAAAAAATATTAAAGAGAATTTTATTATGTGTTATGATAATTTGTGTGTAGTGTACGTTACTACCAGAAGGAACAATGGCGATTATTGGCGAACGAGAAGGATTGGAGATAGAATATTACCAATATCCAGTAGTGCCAGGTGATGATGAATGGGCTAAATTGGGAAGCATAGAAAAAAGATTAGATGCATGTAGAATACCAAAGGATATACTTTCGCGAATGACGGATGAAGCGTTGTTACAAGCAATATATGATTTTCCATTTTTATGTGATATGTATGTTTATACGGACAAGGAATATGCAGTGGAAATGTTTGAGAAGAATTGTGATGCTTATGCAGAGTTACTTGCCAGAAATAATGCAAAGGAAGTAATGATGAAGGAGGTTAAGGATAGAGAGGATAATATTTGTAAAATGCGCAATATATCAGCAGAGCAAGAAATTGAAAATGATGTATTGTCGATGCTAATAGTATTTCAGCAAGACTTCACTGCAGAATTGTCAAATGATGAAATCTATATGATTTCAGATTTTTCGAAGGTTATTGAATGTGAGGTTAACAATGATGTAATGTCAACAGACTATTTAGTTGATGCTGAATCGACAGATATTTTTACTCCAAACAATACTCCGGTAGCGTATTATGTTCGTGAGTGTGATCATTTGTCATTATCTTATCATTCTAAATTAGATAGTGATGCTGTGGAAACTTATGGAGTAACATTATTATCCAGAGGTACATGTAAGTACAATTGCCATTCATATGCGTGGTATAGTCAGTCAACATCAAACAATCGTTGGATAAATTTTCCAATAGCGTATATGGTAGATGGAAGCTATACAAGAGTGTTGAGCTCAATTTATTCATCGAGTTTGGGAGTGTATATGGGAGATAAAGTTTTTTATGGAACCAATACGAATCCAACACATAGTGCTGTGATTAGTAGTGGTATCTCTGGTGCACCATTACTGACAAGAACAGCTAAATCAAAATGGGGTGAGTTGGGATTATTTGAACATACTGTAAATAACGTTCCTTCAGGATACGATTTAAATAATGTTTCTGTATGGCACAGATAAAGGAGTGATATAAATAGAATGAAAAGAAATATATGTATTTTTATACTGCTAGGTATTATGCTTATATTCACATCATGTGGAGCCATAGAAGAGGATGAAACTATGGGCATATATGAGAATGAACATAACACAGATAATAACATTGAAAATCAGTCAACATCTGAAAAAGAAACTTTTGAAGGATATTATGAATACCCAACAGAAGGAGTATCCAATGCACAGGAGCTTTATAAGAAGTGTCGCATAGAACAGAAGATTTTAGATAGTATGTCTGTTGATCAACTTGCACAGGCTACGGTAGATTATCCGCTATTGATGGATGTTTTAGCATATTCTGATATGAAGTCTAAAGCAGAGACCTATGCAAAGCAGTGTGATGCTTATAAGGAGCTTATCACACGTTCAGGTGCCAAAAGAGCTTTAAAGGCTAAGGTTGCAGAATTGAAAGACAGTGGCGATGAAGACTCAATAGTAAAGGCAGAGATATTGCAACAAATAATTGATAGCGAGGCGAGTTTTGAGACACCAACGAGAGGTACATTAGGATTCGATATACTAAAGTAAAATAAACATAATTCATATTATCAGAAGCTTGAAGTATGTATTTCAAGCTTCTTTTATGTCTTGTCATACATTAAATTTCATAAACCACCAAGCTGTCTACAGGTATTTTTCTGTGCCTTGAGAGGTTGCACTATTTCCCTTACGTGCTCTGCTTGAAACAAAGCGTCTTGTGCACGGTCGAGGCAGACTGTGATACTTCAGATGTTTGTGTGGAGAGGACAGCTCTTTTCGTATTTGCTATTTTCATACGAGAAAGACACGAAGAGCTTATTATTAGATGGTCGCCCTGCAAAACTCCTTGCTCGCCCTATTGTAAAGGGGCAAGCTTCGTCAAACAGTTTCGGGCGACCGCTTTTTCGTGTCTTTCTCTATGAAAATTTTACGCAAATCCTCAATGCAGTCCTCTTACCACACAAATCATCTGAAGTACACTGTCTGACATACCGTGCATATAGACTAATAAGCTTGTTTCAAGAGAGCACTTAGGGAAATGTGCGTTCTCGAACCGAGCACAGAAAAATACCTGTAGATAGCTGGTGGTTAGGAAAGCTATACAAATACAAGACATAAAAGAAGCTTAGTAAAAAAATACTAAGCTTCTGATAATATGAATTATGTCAAAAATACACTAGACTATATGTGTAAATTATGGTAGAATGAAAATACTTTACATGTATAATGCGTTGGTATGATAAAGTGCAAAAAATATGTATAGAATTTTGCTGATAAAAGTAAAAATTTAAGAACATTATGGAGGGGCTAAAGATGATTTGGTCAAAAGAAGAAACCATGTCTCGTGAGGAGATAGAGGCTATTCAGCTTGAAAGATTAAAAGCGACAGTAAAACAGGTGTGGGAAAATGTACCACCATATAGAAAGAAGATGGAAGAAGCTGGTGTTAAGCCAGAGGATATACAGACACTTAAGGATTTGGCGAAGCTGCCATTTGTAACAAAGCAGGATTTAAGAGATAATTATCCATTTGGACTTTTTGCAGTACCAAAGGATGACATAGTGCGTATACATGCATCTAGTGGAACAACTGGCAAGCCAACAGTAGTAGGATATACACAGAGAGACCTTGAGATGTGGACAGAGTGCGTATCCCGTATCGCCTGTATGGGAGGAGCTACATCTAAGGACGTTGCTCAGATATGCTTCGGATATGGAATGTTTACAGGAGCCTTAGGACTTCACTATGGCTTGGAAAATATAGGTGCAGCTATGGTGCCATCCTCAACAGGCAATTCTGAGAAGCAGATAATGTATATGAAGGATTTTGAGACATCACTTCTTGTGGCTACACCATCATATGCTATGAGACTGGCAGAGGTTGCCTTGGAGATGGGTGTAGACCCTAAGAAGGACTTAAATGTGAAAATAGGTCTTGTAGGTAGTGAGCTTCTTACAGATGCCATGAGAGATGAGATGCATAAGTTATGGGGTGATGATATGCTTATTACTTCTAACTACGGTATGAGTGAGCTTATGGGACCGGGTGTATCAGGTGAGTGTGAATATATGGAGGGTATGCATATCAATGAAGATTATTTCATACCAGAGATAATAGACCCTGTTACAGGTGAGGTATTACCACCTGGAGAAAAGGGTGAGTTGGTTGTTACATGTATATTCAAAGAGGCACTGCCACTTATCAGATATAGAACAAAGGATATTACAAGACTTATATATGAGCCATGTAAATGTGGTAGAACATTCTGCCGTATGGAGAATCTTCAGGGACGTACAGACGATATGCTCAAAATCCGTGGCGTAAATGTATTCCCAAGTCAGATTGAGGAGGTAATCTTTAGTGTAGATGAGATTGGACCACACTACGAGATTATAGTTACTAGAGAGAATCATGCAGACAAGCTTGAGATAAGAGTAGAGCTTTTAAAAGCAACTGACTCATATAAGGAACTTGAAGATATTCAGAAGAAGATAAAGAGTAAGCTTAGAGTTATGTTAGGTTTAGATGCAAAGATAAGCCTTGAATCGCCTAATACATTACAGCGATTTGAAGGAAAAGCTAAGAGAGTAAAGGATCTTAGAAAAGATATATAATACATAAACTGATTATAAAAAGAATATAGCATATATTTAGAAAAAAATAAAAGATACATAGAAAGGAAGTAGACAAGTGAGTACACTAATGTTAGGAAATGAGGCCATTGCCAGAGGTGCATACGAGGCAGGCGTGAAGGTGTCAGCGGCATATCCAGGAACACCTAGTACAGAGATAAGTGAGAATATAGTAAAGTATAAGGAGATATACGCAGAGTGGTCTCCAAATGAGAAGGTAGCAATGGAGGTAGCAATAGGAGCCTCTATAAGCGGTGTCAGAGCTATGGCTTCTATGAAGCATGTAGGTGTAAATGTGGCAAGTGATCCACTTTACACAGCATCATATATAGGAGTAAATGGAGGATTGGTTCTTGTAGCAGCAGATGATCCTGGATTATATAGTTCACAGAATGAACAGGATACACGTATGGTTGCTAGAGCTGCGTTGCTTCCAGTTCTTGAGCCATCTGATAGTGCAGAGGCTAAGGAGTTTACAAAATACGCTTTTGAGATCAGTGAGAAGTATGATACACCAGTTATTCTTAGAACTACTACTAGACTCTCGCATTCTCAGGGTAAGGTAGAACTTCAGGATAGAGTTGAACTTGAGGATAAGGTATACGAGAGAAATATAGCTAAGACAGTTATGATGCCAAATAATGCAAAGAATCGTCATGTCTTCGTTGAGGAGCGTATGAAGAGATTGGCAGAAGATGGATGTCAGATGTCTATCAATAGGGCTGAGTACGGCGATACATCTATCGGATTTATCGCAAGCGGTATTCCTTATCAGTATGTTAAGGAGGTATTCCCAAACGCTTCAGTACTTAAGCTTGGTATGGTTAATCCACTGCCTAGAAAGCTCATAGAGGAGTTTGCATCAAAGGTTGATAAGTTATACATATTTGAGGAGCTTGAGCCAGTTATAGAGGAGCAGGTTCGTTCATGGGGCATAGAGGCAGTAGGTAAGGAAATATTTACACTTCAGGGTGAATACAGTGCCAATATGCTTAGAAGAGTAATATTAGGTGAGGAGCCAGTGAAGGCTCAGATGACACAGGTGCCAGCTAGACCACCTATTCTTTGTCCAGGATGTCCACATAGAAGTGTATTCTCAGTGCTTAAAAAGCTTAAAATACATGCAGCAGGAGATATCGGATGTTATACTCTTGGCGCGGTAGCACCACTTAGTGTGGTAGATACAACTATTTGTATGGGTGCTAGTATTTCTTCGCTTCACGGTATGGAGAAGGCTAAGGGTAAGGATTATATTAAGAACTGGGTAGCTGTTATCGGAGATTCTACATTCCTTCATACAGGTGTTAATTCACTTATGAATATGGTATACAATCAGGGAACAGGTACAGTTATGATTCTTGATAACTCTACAACAGGTATGACAGGTCACCAGGATCATGCGGCGACAGGTAAGACACTTATGGGTGAGACAGTTCCAGCAATCGATATATTTAAGCTTTGTCAGGCTATGGGTGTTAAAAATGTTGTGGAAGTTAACGCATTCGATCAGGCTGAATTAGAGCGCATTATCAAGGAAGAGGTAGCAAAGGATGAGGTATCTGTAATCATTACAAAGGCTCCTTGTGTACTTCTTAAGGGAAATGTATTCCCTAACGTATGTGTGCCAGTATCAGATAAGTGTAAGAAGTGTGGCGCGTGTCTTAAGCCAGGTTGTCCAGCACTAACAAAGCTTGATGATGGAACGATAGCTATCGATACAACAATGTGTAATGGATGTGGCTTGTGTAAGTCGTTCTGTAAATTTGACGCTATAGAGACAAAAGCACGCTAGTGACCAAAATTTGTGAAACAAATTTTGCTGATGAATGTAAATATATAGAAGGAGTAAAGAGGTCATTAGTGACCAAAATTTGTGAATATATAGAAAGGTTAAATAGATCATATGGAAACAAAGAATATTATGATAGTCGGTGTAGGCGGACAGGGAACATTGCTTACAAGCCGAATATTAGGTGGTATAATGATAGATGCAGGCTATGACGTAAAATTGTCAGAGGTTCATGGTATGGCACAGAGAGGTGGTAGCGTTGTTACTTTCGTAAGATATGGTGACAAGGTTGCTGAGCCTATAGTCGAAGAGGGACAGGTAGATGTTCTTATAGCTTTTGAGAGATTAGAGGCGCTTAGATATGCTCATTTCCTTAAAGAGGATGGCGTAGCTATCGTAAATGACTGGCGTATAGATCCAATTACGGTAGTGACAGGTATGGCAGAGTACCCAGACGAGATTATTGAAAATATGTCAAAGAATAATAAGGTGTACTCTATGAATGCTATGGAGGAAGCCTTAAAGATTGGTAATAGTAAGACATTTAATGTTATTATATTAGGCTTGGCGGCAAAATATATGGACTTCTCCAAGGAGGCTTGGTTAGAGACTATAGAGAAAACTGTACCACCAAAGACTATTGAGATTAACAAAAAGGCATTTATGTTAGGGTATGAGTCATAAGTGTAGAATGAAGGATTAAAGGGCTACATATATGTATGCAACAGAGATGGTTGCACCTCTGTTTGAATAAAAAACCAATAGAAGGAGATAATACATTATGATTTGGAATGAATCTAGAGAATGTATGGACAGAGAGGAGTTAAGAAAGCTCCAGAGTGCTAGACTTGTAAAAGCGGTAGATAGAGTTTATCACAATGTGCCATTCTACAGAAAGAAGATGCAGGAGCTTGGTCTTGAACCGGGAGATATCAAAGGTATTGAAGATTTAGAAAAGTTGCCATTTACAACAAAGGATGATTTAAGAGATAATTATCCATTTGGACTCTTTGCAGTACCACAGTCACAGATAGTTAGAATTCACGCATCTAGTGGAACAACTGGTAAGGCTACAGTAGTAGGATATACTAGAAAGGATCTTGAAATCTGGAGTGAGTGTGTAGCTAGAGCTCTTACTATGGCAGGTGTCGAGAAGGATGATATTATTCAGGTAGCTTATGGATATGGTTTATTTACTGGTGGTTTAGGTGCTCATGCAGGTGCAGAAAAGCTTGGTGCAACTGTTGTACCTATGTCTACAGGTAACACAAAGAAACTTATAACTATGATGAAAGATTTTGGTGCGACAGCTATAGCTTGTACACCATCATATCTCCTTCATATAGCAGAGACACTTGAAGAGCAGGGTGATATACCAAACATTAAATTGAAGTCAGCTATATGTGGTGCGGAACCTTGGACAGAAAATATGAGACTTCAGATAGAGGATAAACTTCATATTCATGCTCATGATATATATGGATTATCAGAGATAATGGGACCAGGTGTAGCATGTGACTGTGAGTATCACAAGGGACTTCATGTATTTGAGGATCATTTCTTGCCAGAGATAGTAGACCCAGAGACACTTAAGCCGGTAGCACCAGGTGAAACAGGAGAGCTTGTATTTACAACTATCACAAAAGAAGGTATTCCTATGATACGTTATCGTACAAAGGATCTTACAAATATTGATTATGAAAAGTGTGAGTGTGGTAGAACAATTGCAAGAATCGGTAGATTCAAGGGTCGTTCAGACGATATGCTCATTATCCGTGGTGTAAATGTATTCCCTTCACAGGTAGAGGCTGCGCTTCTTGAGTTAGGAGAAGCAACACCACACTATATGATGATAGTTGATAGAGTGAATAACCTTGATACTCTTGAGATACAGGTAGAGGTTGATGAAAAGTTCTTCTCTGATGAGATAAGAGAACTTGAGAAATTGACTAAGAAGATAGGACATGCTATTCAGCAGGCTATTGGTTTGTCAGCAAAGATTAAGCTTGTAGAGCCAAAGACTCTTGAGAGAAGTATGGGTAAGGCAAAGCACGTTATCGATAATCGTAAGTTAGTTTAAACTATGCCAAGGTTGTGTGACAATCTTGTTTAATAGAGTAAATATAGCTAAAATGTAAAAAAGCTAGAGGAGGTAAAAGTTATGTACATTAAGCAGTTAACAGTATTTTTAGAGAATAGAACAGGTCGTCTTGGAGAAGTGTTAGGCGTACTTAAAAATAGCGATGTAAACATCGTGTCAATGAGTCTTGCAGATACAAGTGATTTCGGTCTTCTCCGTCTTCTTGTAGATAAGCCACAGGCAGGTAAGGAAGCATTACAGAATGAAGGCTTTTCAGCTATGCTTACTGATGTATTAGGTCTTCGTATGGACCATAAGGTAGGCAAGTTACAGGAACTTTTAGAGATAATCTGTCAGTCAGATATCAATGTTGAGTATATGTATGCTCTTTCAACTGGCACAGAGGATGCATCTGTAGTTATCAAGACATCTGAACTTGATAAGGCGGCAGAGCTCTTTGCTAAGACAGCAGTAGAGCTTGTATCCCCATCTGAGATTGAGGCGTAAATATTTAGAAAGTTGTATTATATAAATGGTTATAGATATTCATACACATGTATTTCCGGATGCTATGGCGGATAAAACCATAGCCCTACTGTCAGCAAAAGCGGATTTGACAGCGCATACAGATGGAAAAATATCAGGATTGCTTAAGTCGATGGATGTAGGTAAGATAGATTGCTCGGTTATAATGCCAGTAGTTACTGCAACGAGACAATTTGATACTATCAATCGGTTTGCAGCTGATATAAACGAGAAATTTGCAGTAGATATGATAAATGGAATACCTAGATTGATGTCTTTTGGAGGAATACATCCAGATAGTGAGGATTACAAAGGACAGCTTAATATATTGAAGTCTATGGGTTTTAAGGGTATTAAGCTTCATCCCGATTATCAAGGGACCTTCTTTAATGACATTAGGTATAAGCGTATAGTGTCATATGCTACAGAGCTTGATATGATGATATTGGTTCACGCAGGCCTTGATGTAGGTATGCCAAATCCTGTACATTGTACCCCAAAGATGTCTGATGAAGTCATAAGAGAGACAGGGAGTGACAAGCTGATACTGGCCCACTTAGGCGGATTTGATATGTGGGATGAGGTAGAGGAGCTTTTAGCAGGTAGGAATATCTATATGGATATGGCAGTGATACCAGAGTATATTACAGATGACCAGTTTGTCAGAATAGTAAAAAAGCATGGGGCAGACAAGGTACTCTTCGGCTCTGACAGTCCTTGGGGAGGTCAGAAGGAGTCGGTGGAGTGGATAAAGAGACAAAACCTAACTGACGAAGAAAAAGAGGATATATTTTGGCGAAATGCCTACAAGATACTAATTGGATAGTTGGTAATATGAAACATCGTTACACAGTTTACTGTGGCGGTGTTTCTTTGTTATATAGGAAGTTCTTAGTAAATTCATATATAATAAAAAACTACTCTAAGTATTGTATTGCGGTTGAGAATTTCGCCAGCAAGATTCTTTTTACTCATATAGGAGAAGTATAGGTAAGAATGCCATTGACAGATATTTAAGGCTGAAATATAATTAAGAGTGAGAAATTGTAAGTTCTGTCACAGGATGAGGAGCCCTGTGACGGACTTTTGATGTCTTTAAAATAGACGATATATAACTAGGAGGCAGACAATGGAAGAAGCAGTAGTTTCAAAAAATTTTATTGAACAGATTATCGAGAAGGACCTGGCAGAAGGCGTATATGACCATGTTATGACACGTTTTCCACCAGAGCCAAATGGATATTTACATATAGGACATGCTAAGTCTATCCTTTTAAACTATGGATTGGCTAAGCAGTACGGCGGAAAGTTTAACCTTCGTTTTGATGATACAAATCCTACAAAGGAGAAGACAGAGTTCGTTGAGTCTATTAAGGCTGACGTAGAGTGGCTTGGTGCAGATTTTGAAGATAGATTATTCTATGCATCTAATTATTTCGAGGCTATGCATGAGGCTGCCATTAAGCTTATTAAGAAGGGTAAGGCTTATGTATGTGATCTTTCTGCAGAGGAAATCAGAGAGTACAGAGGTACTCTTACAGAGCCAGGTAAGAATAGCCCATACAGAGATAGAAGTGTAGAAGAGAATTTACAGTTATTCCAGGAGATGACAGATGGTAAGTACGAGGACGGCTCAAAGGTTCTTCGTGCTAAGATAGATATGTCATCACCTAATATCAACATGAGAGATCCAGTTATTTACAGAGTTGCTCGTATGACACATCACAACACAGGTGATAGATGGTGTGTATACCCTATGTATGATTTTGCTCATCCTATTGAGGATGCAATAGAGGGTGTAACACATTCTATCTGTACACTTGAGTTTGAGGATCACAGACCACTTTATGACTGGGTTGTAAATGAGCTTGAGTACGCTCAGCCACCAAAGCAGATTGAGTTTGCAAAGTTATACCTTACAAATGTTGTTACAGGTAAGAGATATATAAAGAAGCTTGTAGAAGAGGGCATAGTAGACGGTTGGGATGACCCAAGACTTGTATCTATCGCAGCCCTTAGAAGAAGAGGCTTCACACCAGACTCTATCAAGAAGTTTGTTGAGCTTTGCGGTGTATCTAAGGCAAATAGCTCAGTAGATTATGCAATGCTTGAGTACTGTATCAGAGAGGATCTTAAGCTTAAGAGACCAAGAGCTATGGCAGTTCTTGATCCTATTAAGCTTGTGATAGACAATTATCCAGAGGGACAGGTTGAATATCTGGATGCAGATAATAACCTTGAGAATCCAGAGCTTGGAACAAGAAAGCTTCCATTTAGCAGAGAACTCTATATTGAGAGAGATGACTTTATGGAGGAGCCACCAAAGAAGTATTTCAGACTTTTCCCAGGTAATGAGGTGCGTCTGATGAATGCGTACTTTGTTAAGTGTGTAAGCTACGAGAAGGATGATAATGGCAATGTGACAGTGGTTCATTGTACATACGATCCAGAGACAAAGAGCGGAAGTGGCTTTGAGGGTAGAAAGGTAAAGGGAACAATTCACTGGGTAAGTGCAGCAGAGGCAGTGAAGGCTGAAGTGAGACTTTATGAGAATATAGTTGATGAGGAAAAGGGTGTATATAACGAGGATGGTTCACTAAATCTTAATCCTAATTCATTAACAGTTATGAAGGATTGTATGGTAGAGCCAAGTCTGGTAGAGGCTAAGGCTTATGATAGCTTCCAGTTTGTAAGACAGGGATTCTTCTGTGTAGATAGCAAGGATAGTACACCAGATGCTCTTGTATTTAATAGAATAGTTTCATTAAAGAGCAGTTTTAAGTTGACTTCAAACTAATCACGTCGAGCTTAGAATTGAAGCTGAAGACTTAGAGTAAATATAAAACAGAGTCGGACTAGGTTTTGCAATAGTGGGACTTGGAAAGATAGAAGGAGAATAGATATGGGAGATAGTATTTTTTCTGATCTTAGTAAAGTAGGATTGGGGATGCTCTCGGGCATGGATTTATATGAAAAAGAAGAGAAAAAAGAAGCTATAGCTAAAAAGGAAGAAGAAAAGCCTGCAGTTGTTCAAGAGAAGGACTTTTTATTTGAGAAGGGCTATAGATGTCCTGTATGTGATTCTGATTTTAAGGCGAAGGCTGTCAGAACTGGTAAGGCTAAGATGCTTGGTGCTGATACAGATTTACGTCCAAAGTATCAGGGTATAGATTCACTTAAGTATGATTGTATCGTGTGTAACAAGTGTGGATATGCATCACTGAGCAGATTTTTCAACAGTATAACATCGGCACAGGCTATGTTTATAAAGACTAACATTACACCTTACTTCAAGGGCGTAGATACAAAGTGTGAGATTTATTCATATGAAGAAGCAATCACTAGACATCAGTTAGCATTGGCCAATGCAGTGATTAAGAAGAGCAAAGCTAGTGAGAAGGCATATACATGTCTTAAGATAGCTTGGCTTTTAAGAGGTCAGGCTGAGAATATTCCAGAAGACACAAAGGATAAAGATACATTAGCAAAGGAGCTTAAGGCTAAAGAAACAGAGTATATTAAAAAAGCATATGAAGGCTTTACAGCAGCATTAGCTAAGGAAATGCCACCTATATGTGGTATGGACCAGTGGACACTTATATACTTAGTGGCAGATTTGGCTAGACAGTGTGAGGATTATGCATCTTCTATGAGATTATTATCAGATCTTATCGTATCACAGTCAGCATCTGCTAGACTTAAGGATAAGGCTAGAGATATGAGAAAACTTTTGCAAGATAAGTTGTAGAAAGGAGAGCTATGGCTGAGAAGTTATATACCATACCTGTAAATGATGCGTTGGACAAGGATTGTGAGTGCCCTGTATGCGAGATGTATAGAAGCCTTGAAAATGATGCATTAGAGTTTACTCTGGGACCATCCTATATGGAAGAAGATATAAGAGCTATGACAGATAAGGCAGGCTTTTGTAGAGAGCATATAAGGATGATGTATGAACGTGGCAATAGATTAGGAACAGCGTTAATGTACCAGACTCACACATATGAGATTATTAATGCAGTAGAGAAAATGAAGCCGGTATCAAAGGCTGGTTTTATGAAGAAGCCAGACAATTCGACACTTATAAACTATGTTAAAAATATGAAAAACTCTTGCTTTGTTTGTAATAGAATAAAAGAATTTTTTGACAGATATATAATCACTATAATGTATCTTTGGAAAAATGATGAGAGTTTTAAAGAAAAGTACAAAAGCAGTAAAGGTTTTTGTATGGAGCATTTTGGTTTGCTAGTAGAATCAGCACCAAGTCATTTGTCAGGTAAACATCTCGAAGAGTTTATGGAATGTACAAGCGACTTATTTATTAAGAATATGAAACGTGTGAAAGAGGACCTTGATTGGTTTATCGATAAATTTGATTATAGATATAAGGATGAGCCATGGAAGAATAGCAAGGATGCTCTTCCGCGTATGATTGAAAAGGTTAATAGTATTCATATTGAGGAATAACAAAAAAAGAAGGTTGATATCCAACCTTCTTTTTTGTTACTCTTCAATTTCAGTATCTGAAGTTTCGTCTAATCTGGGTCTGATATGATGGCTGTATAACTTCTGTTGTCTGTTTCGAAGTCATCGAAATCATCATCGAAGTCATCCTCGAAATCGTCAAAATCATCATCTTCATCCTGCTCGTTGAATAGCTTGTTCTCCTGTAACTTCTTATAAAGGAAAATACCACCAGCAGCTGCAGCCGCAGTGATTACGGTAAATCCAAGAAATTTTTTAAAGTTTGACATATAAACCTCCGTTCTGTTGTCCCTAATGACAAAAATAATAGGTCTAATCATAATTATACTCAATTACGATTTTTTTATGATAAATAATATTATATAGCTATTTTGTAAAAAAATAAAGTAGAAAATTAGTACAAAATGTGAACATTTTATGTTAATATATTGGCGGTTACAAAAAAGCTAGTAGGGAGCAATGATATTATATGAGTGATAATAATAAAATATGCATAAAAACCATGAAAGAGAAAAATGTAGTATTCTTTGATATAGATGATACGTTGTACGATGCTAAACTAGGTGTACCTGATAGTACAGTTAGAGCTTTAAAACAATTAAGAGCCAATGGGGATTTGGCATTTATATGTACAGGTCGTTCAAAGTCTATGATATTCCCGTTTATAAAAGATTTAGGTTTTGATGGAATAATTGCTGGAGCAGGAACATACGCTGAATATGACGGTAAGGTTTTGTTTAGACAGGATTTAGACCCTAGTGTGGGGGCAAAGGCAGTAAGAGAATTAAGACAATTTGGTTTTATACCTATACCAGAAGGCCACGATCATATATATTATGAGAAAAAGGACAAATGGAATGAAACATATGGTGCAGTGTATGGACTTTTTATACAGCATATTGGGGATATTATGAAGGAAATACCTGAATGCGAAGAAGATATGTGTGTTGCTAAGGTCAGCTCTGTGTTTGCAAAGGATAGCGACTTAGATGGTGCAATTAGTCATTTTGAGAAAGAGTATACTGTAGTTAATCACAATAATTTCTTGCTTGAGCTTATACCTAATGGAAGCTCCAAGGCTGAGGGAATCAAGAGGGTACTAGAAGAATTAGGATTGAACTATGAAAACACATATGCATTGGGCGATAGTATGAATGATTATGAGATGATTACTTATGTTAAACATGGTATAGCTATGGGCAATTCTTGCCAACAGATATTAGAGTCTGCTGACTATGTGACAGAACGTATCGAATGTGATGGCGTTGCTAAAGCGTTAGAATACTTTGGTTTAGTTAAAGGTGTATTATAGAAATGTAAGAGGTTAGATGTACATGAGATTGGAAGAGGCAAATGACAATGTTATTTTATATGATGTAAGTGACTTTGATGTGGAGCAGATATTTGAGTGTGGTCAATGTTTTCATTTTGAAAAGTTGGGAGACAAAGATTATGTAACTGTAGCCTATGGCAAAGCATTGCGTGTTACGCAAGATGAAGAAAAAGTTGTACTTCATCATACTAGTCTTAAGGAATATAATCAAATATGGAAGCATTATTTTGACATGGATACAGATTATGGGGCTATAAAAAGATGGCTTTTGGATAAGGATGAGAGCTTGCAAATGGTTATAGACAAGACTGGTGGCATCCGTATTCTTAAGCAGGAGTTTCATGAGATGGTTATGTCATTTATCATATCTCAAAATAAGCAGATACCTCACATCAAGCAGATAGTCGCAAATATATCGGAACAATTTGGTACAATAGCTGGAGAAATTGACGGGAAGAAATATTATGCATTTCCAACTATAGAACAATTAATAAATGTGACAGAGGATGATTATAGACAACTAAAGACAGGTTTTAGAGCACCATATCTTATGTCTGCAACGATGCATATGAAGGATGGTATGCGTATGGAGGCATTTGAAGAGAAGACCTATGATATGGCAAAACAAGAACTGTTGAAGGTCAAGGGGATAGGTGAAAAGGTAGCTAACTGTATATTGTTATTTGGACTTGGATATACAAATTCGTTTCCGGTAGATGTATGGATAAAACGTATAATGGAATATGTATATTTTGGAGAAGAAACAAGTATAGATAAGATAATGGCTTTTGCCAGTGAAAGATTTGGTCAGTATGGTGGATATGCGCAACAGTACTTATTTCATTATGCTAGATTGGAAAAGCTAACAAAGTAGGATGTGTACAAAACACAGAAAAATCACTATTTTGACGCTTGATATGGTACTTTGGTACCATTGATATATATATGGTGTAAGTATAAAATACAATACATGTATAGCACTCTAAAGAAGAGAGTGCTAACAAAAGAAAAATATCATTTAGGAATACGATGAAAATTAAAGAATATAGGAGGAATAATTATGAAATTAGTACCATTAGGTAGCAGACTTGTTATTAAGCAAGCGGTAGCAGAGGAAACAACAAAGTCAGGTATCGTATTAACAGGTCAGACAAAGGAAAAGCCACAGCAGGCAGAGGTTATAGCTGTAGGTCCAGAAGTTAAGGGAGAACTTAAGGTAGGAGATACAGTAGTATATTCAAAGTATGCAGGTAATGCAGTTAAGGTTGATGAGGTTGAATATATAATTATCAACGAAGAAGATATATTAGGATTATTACAGGATTAATTTAGTCCATCAATAGGTAGAAAGAAGAAAGGGATATATAGATATGGCAAAGGAAATTAAGTATGGCGCAGAAGCTAGAAAGGCTTTGGAAGAAGGCGTAAATAAGTTAGCTAACACAGTTAAGGTGACACTTGGACCTAAGGGAAGAAATGTAGTTTTAGATAAGTCTTTTGGAACTCCACTCATTACAAATGATGGTGTATCTATTGCTAAGGAGATAGAGCTTGAGGATGCATTTGAAAATATGGGTGCTCAGCTTGTAAAGGAAGTAGCTACAAAGACAAATGATGTAGCAGGTGATGGTACAACAACAGCTACAGTTCTTGCGCAGGCTATGATTAATGAAGGTATGAAGAACCTTGCAGCAGGTGCTAACCCAATCGTTCTTAGAAAGGGTATGAAGAAGGCTACAGATGTGGCAGTTGAGTCAATTAAGAAGATGTCTTCAAAGATTACAAGCAAGGATCAGATAGCTAAGGTTGCAGCTATTTCAGCAGGCGATGAGGAAGTTGGAAATATGGTAGCAGATGCTATGGAGAAGGTTTCTAACGATGGTGTAATCACTATTGAAGAGTCAAAGACAATGCTTACAGAGCTTGATCTTGTAGAAGGTATGCAGTTTGATAGAGGATATATCTCAGCATATATGGCAACAGATATGGATAAGATGGAGGCAGTTCTTGATGATCCATACATCCTTATTACAGATAAGAAGATTTCTAATATTCAGGAGATATTACCTGTACTTGAGCAGATTGTACAGTCAGGTGCAAAACTTCTTATTATCGCTGAGGATATCGAGGGCGAGGCTCTTACAACGCTTATAGTTAATAAGCTTCGTGGTACATTTACAGTAGTAGGTGTTAAGGCACCAGGTTATGGTGACAGAAGAAAAGAAATGCTTAAGGATATCGCTATTCTTACAGGTGGTACTGTTATCTCAGAGGAGCTTGGCTTAGAGCTTAAGGATGCTTCAATGGAGATGCTTGGTCGTGCTAAGTCAGTAAAGATACAGAAGGAGACAACAGTTATCGTTGATGGTTGTGGCGACAAGAATGAAATCAGTGCTAGAATAGCTCAGATAAAGAATCAGATAGAGACAACTACATCAGAGTTTGATAGAGAGAAACTTCAGGAAAGACTTGCTAAGCTTGCAGGTGGTGTGGCTGTTATCCGTGTAGGAGCTGCTACAGAGACAGAGATGAAGGAGAATAAGCTTCGTATGGAGGATGCTCTTAATGCAACAAGAGCTGCCGTTGAGGAAGGAATTATCGCAGGTGGTGGTTCTGCTTATATCCATGCTTCTAAGGAGGTAGCTAAGCTTGTGGCTAATTTAGAGGGCGATGAGAAGACTGGTGCCAATGTTATTCTTAAGGCACTTGAAGCTCCATTATTTGCTATAGCTGCAAACGCAGGACTTGAAGGCTCGGTTATCGTTAATAAGGTAAGAGAGTCAGAGGCAGGTATCGGTTTCGATGCTTATAAGGAAGAGTATGTATCTATGGTTGAGGCAGGTATCCTTGACCCAGTTAAGGTTACAAGAAGCGCATTACAGAATGCTACAAGCGTTGCATCAACACTTCTTACAACAGAGTCAGTTGTAGCCCAGATAAAGGAAGATGTGCCACAGATGCCAGCAGGTGGCGGCATGGGCATGATGTAGGCCAGAATTTCTGAAAGAAATTCTGCTAAAAAGCCTGCGAGGGCGAAAGAGTATAAGAGCCAGGCCAGAATTTCTGAAAGAAATTCTGCGGTAGAATGTAGATATATAGAAAACGTATAAGAGCCAGGCCAAAGTTTTCGAAGAAAAAGTATAGAACGCCCCAATTTGAAATACAAATTGGGGCGAAAATATATACACGTATATGGATAATAATATGGATAAATTTGAAACAAACTTAAAAAGAAGAAAGAAGAAACTAGTCATATCAACATCTATATGTATATTTGTAGTGTTGATAGTGGCTTTTTTGTTATATATAAAATTTTTTGATAGCAATAATGTTAATACAAACGAAAAAAACTCTTATGATAAAGAAAATGCCACGGATAATATAGAGAATAGTGAAGGTAACCAAGATAATATAGATATAACAGAAATGTATGTTGACACATTAGATAAGTTATCTAAGATTGTTATTTATGATGATAATGAAACAGATAGTGATGAAAAGACAGGACGCTTATGTGTGGATGAAAATATAAAGAAGCTTACGATTGTAGGTGATTATCAAATAGGAGTGGTATATGTAGATAGACCAATAACTATAGAAATGATCGGGAGCTCTGACGTGGAATATCAAGGAAAAGATGTGGATTTGATTTGGAACGGTGACAGTGCACCTTCTATAGAACTGATAGAACGCTATATGACGGTAAATACATATAACGGGGAAGACGTCGATAAAAATATTGGGGGAGCAGGCACAAACTACTTTATATCTGGAACTATTAATTTATCTAAAGATAGGGCTACAGCTATGGTAGTTGACGGTAATTATATAGATATATATACAAGTTATATAGATAATATAGAGCCATCTGGGGCAAACTTTACTTATGAGTTAAGTGGAGAAGGTAAGGCAACCATTACACAGGACAATAACAATTATTACTGCATTGTAACAGATGCTAATAGTGAAACTAGAACATATAAGCTGAATTTTATAGAGAAGGAATATAATCTGCCAGTTATCTATATAGAGACAGAAAATAGTCAGCCTATAGAGTCGAAGGAAAATACTGTTCCGGGAAGATTTAGTATAGATTATAACGGAAATGAGGAATACCTTGATATAACAGATGTATCTATGAATATTAGAGGGCGTGGTCATTCTTCGTGGAAACTTAAAAAGAAACCCTACAAGATTAAGTTTGATAAGAAACAGTCACTATTTGGCCTTACAGAGGCAAAAGAATGGGTATTACAGGCTAATCATGCAGATAAATCCTTGATAAGAAATAAACTAGCTGCCGATATGGGGAATATATTAGACAATGTACTGTTTACTCCACATTCTTATGTGGTAGATGTGTTTGTGAATGGAGAGTATATGGGGGTATATACCCTAACGGAACAGATAGAAGTAAAAAATGGCAGAATAGAAGGAGAAAAGGATAGTGCAGAGGTAGATACTGATTACTTACTAGAATTAGGAGGAGAAGGGGAGAAAACTTCATTTGGCAGCAGCATATTTAATGGTAGACTTACGTTATATGCAGAGATTAAGAATCCAGATAGTGATGTACTGACAAAGGACCAATTCGAATTTATTAAAGATTACGTTACAACAGCAGATAATGCTATAATAGAACTTAATGGATATGAGGAATATATAGATATAGACTCTGTGATAGATTGGTTTATCTTAAATGAGTTTTCATATAATATTGACGGAACATTTAGACGAAGCGACTTTATTATGAAGAAAAAGGGCGGTAAACTATATATGGCAACATATTGGGATTATGATTACGCCTTTGGAAATTTCTGGAGAGATTCATTTGGCTTTGATGAATGGATATGCTTTGGAAATGAGAATACGAAAGATGATAATTATATATGGGACAACTGGATGCGTTATCTATTGACTGATGATAAGTTTAAGACACAATTAAAAAGTCGATGGGAGCAAGTGGGAGAGTCTTTATATAGTGAGGCTATGGCAACTATAAATGATGCAAGTGCCAATGTATCATTATCAGCAGAAGAAAATTTTACCAAATGGACTGGTGTGTTAGGTCATAAAACACAGTATGAGAATTCGAAGGTGTATAAAATATCTACATATGAAGGGCAACTACAGTATTTAAGAGATTTTATAGATAAAAGATATAAATGGATGGATAAGACTATCAATGGTATGTAGATTTTGTGTACGATATTGACGGAAAATGCTTATTTTAGTATAATACGTAGTAGATTTCGTAAATACAAAAGGAGATAAAAAATGAACGATACATATTATGAGAAAATAGTAAAATGTAAGACTGGAAGTTTGGCTCTGTTGCTTAGATTTATAGCAGTGTTTATCACGGTGATAGTTATGTATCTTGGTACATTGGTACTTGGTTTATCCGGTATCATAGGTGGTATATTGTTTATCTGGATAGATACAGTAATATTTAAGAACACAGATATAGAGTATGAGTATCTATATATTGGCGGAGAACTTTCGATAGATGCTATCTATGGAAGAAAGAAGAGAAAGAAGTGCAGAAGACTTGATATGAGAAAAATAGAAGTTTTAGCACCGATTAACAGTGACAAGATAAAAGATTGCAAAGGTAATAGAAAGATTAAAATTGCAGACTATTCATCTGGTACAGCAGAAGGCGTAAAGTATGCATTTATTATTCCAGAAGAAGAGGGTTATGTATACGAAGTTATCTTTGAACCAACAGAAGAGATGGTAAATGCTATAAAGTTTGTAGCGCCAGGTAAGGTTTTTATGTATTAAAAAATGTACATCAAAAAATAATTGACATTTTTAAATAAAAATATTATACTTTAGCGAAATAGTATCATATGCGAACTTATTATATAGGTTCGCATATTTTTACTAGCAATACAAGAAGAAAGAGAGGATTTTGAAAAATGGGTAAGATTATCGGTGAAGGCATAACATTTGATGACGTGTTATTGGTTCCACAGTACTCAGAGGTAACACCAAATCTTGTTGATTTATCAACAAACCTGACTAAGACTATTAAGTTAAATATTCCAATGATGAGTGCAGGTATGGATACAGTTACAGAGCACCGTATGGCTATTGCAATGGCTAGACAGGGCGGTATTGGTATCATCCACAAGAATATGTCAGTGGAGGCTCAAGCAGAGGAAGTAGATAAGGTTAAGCGTTCAGAAAACGGCGTTATCACAGACCCATTCTCATTATCACCAAATCATACATTACAGGATGCGAATGAGCTTATGGCTAAATTTAGAATCTCTGGTGTACCTATCACAGAGAACGGAAAGCTTGTTGGTATCATTACAAATCGTGATCTTAAGTTTGAGACAGATTTCTCAAAGAAGATTAGCGAATCAATGACAAGCGAAGGACTTGTTACTGCTAAGCAGGGTATCACACTTGAGGAGGCTAAAGCTATTTTAGCAAAGTCTAGAAAGGAAAAGCTTCCAATCGTTGATGATGATTTTAATCTTAAGGGACTTATTACTATAAAGGATATAGAGAAGCAGATTAAGTATCCATTAGCTGCAAAGGATGCACAGGGTAGACTTCTTTGTGGTGCTGCTGTAGGTATTACACAGAATATTATGGAGAGAGTTGACGCTCTTGTTAAGGCAAAGGTTGACGTTATCGTTGTTGACTCAGCTCATGGACATTCAAAGAATATCATGGAGACAGTTAAGAAGATTAAGGCTGCTTATCCAGATTTACAGGTTATTGCAGGTAATGTTGCAACAGGTGCTGCTACAAAGGCTCTTATTGAGGCAGGAGCAGATGCTGTTAAGGTTGGTATTGGACCTGGTTCAATCTGTACAACAAGAGTAGTAGCAGGTATCGGTGTTCCACAGATATCAGCTGTTATGGATTGTTATGAAGCTGCTAAGGAGTATGGCGTACCAGTTATAGCAGATGGTGGTATAAAGTACTCAGGAGATATGACAAAGGCTATAGCTGCAGGTGCTAATGTATGTATGATGGGTAGCATGTTTGCAGGTTGTGATGAGGCGCCAGGTACATTTGAGCTTTACCAGGGTAGAAAGTACAAGGTGTACAGAGGAATGGGTTCTATAGCTGCTATGGAGAATGGTTCAAAGGATAGATACTTCCAGACAGATGCTAAGAAGCTTGTTCCAGAAGGTGTAGAAGGTAGAGTAGCATATAAGGGAACACTTGAAGATACAGTATTCCAGCTTATGGGTGGACTTCGCTCAGGTATGGGTTATTGTGGAGCACCAAATATTGAACACCTTAAGGAGAATGGTCAGTTTGTTAAGATTTCAGCTGCATCTCTTAAGGAAAGCCATCCACATGACATTCATATTACAAAGGAAGCACCTAACTATTCAGTAGATGTATAAAATCTAAAGTAGTGTGATTAGATGATGTATAGGGACGCGTTTACGCGTCCCTTTTATATTTGTATAGTTTAGTTCTTAAAATTTTTTCTATATAACAAAAACGTTTCGCAAGGATGTGTGTGAAAACTTTTAGAAAAACACTTTATATTGTTATAAAATCGGTTTTATGATAGAATAATACAGTTGAGGTTTAAAAGATAAAAGTTTTATTTTGCCAGTACATAGAGGCATTGAACTATGTAGAAATAATTAGGATGATAGAAGAAAAATAATTTATCTTAATAGGAGTTTTTGAAATAATGAAAATATATACTAATAAGTCTCAGGATGAGGAAATTATAGATAATATTTCCAAAACAAGTTCCATAATTACTGAATTGGTATCTTACTTAGATGCAGAAGAGCCATTTTATGATATTATTTCAAATGTTATAAGAATAACAGGAGAATATTTAAATTGCTCTAATGTAGGAGTGTTACGTATTGATGAAAAGGGTAGACTTGATATCTTTTCAGAGTGGACAAGAGGAGATAAGGTTGAAATATTTGAAAGAGCATGTGATGATATATGGGATTATGATTTGATTCACAGTAGAAATATATATGTAATGTCTGCGAATGAGATATCTGGCAAGAGAGAGTATTTATATACTGCTTATGGTATTTCGGCGCTGATGGCAAGAACTGTTGTTGTACAAGGAAAACCGCAGTTAGTATTTGCTGTTGCAGATGATAACCCTAATAGAGTATGGACAGTTGATAAAATAGAATTTATTACCAATATTGTGCGTCTCTTAGAAAGTATTATTATTAAAAAGACATCCAGAAAGACACTTTTTAGTTCACAGGCAGCTATGCGTGAGATACTAGATAATGTTGGAAGCGGATTGTTTGTTATAGATAAGAACACAAGAGAAATACTGTTTTGTAATGAGAAAATGACGAGCCTCGTTAAGACAGATATGTTAGGTAAACAGTGTAGCGATTTTGGATTGTGTGGCAATTTTAAATCTTGTGAGAATTGTGACAAAATGCGAAAAAGTTATGAGAGATGGGAAACTTACGATAACAGATATCAGAAATGGTTTGACATAAGAATGTCTGATATTACATGGGTAGATGGTAGCCGAGTTGCATTGTGTAATATAACAGATATCACAACTGATAAGAAGTATGAGAAACGTATAGAGTTTCAGGCTAATAATGATTTCCTTACAGGATTATATAATCGTATGCGCTGCGAGAGCGATATATATGAGGCTGTTGAGAAGGCTAAGGCAGAAGATGAAAAGGGATACATGATGTTCCTTGATTTGGATGACTTTAAACACATAAATGATGGTCTAGGACATCAGCATGGAGACATGCTACTAAAAATGATTTCTATGGGCTTACAGCAAATAGAGGGTATAACAGATAGTTGTTACCGAGTTGGTGGAGATGAGTTTGTTATATTGGTACTGCCTGAAAATAAGCATCGTTTGAAAGCTATAGTGCAGGAAATATATGAGATGTTTAATACACCATGGATGCTTAATGGTGCAGAATATTATTCAACTATGAGTATGGGTATTGTGTGTTATCCTGATGATGGTGAGGAAGTAAATGAACTTATAAAGAGAGCTGATATAGCTATGTATGATGCTAAGAAGGCTGGAAAGAATACAGTTCGTTACTATAATGCAAAGGATGAGAGAACATCTATTAAACGTCTGGATGTAGAGAAAAATATGCGATCAGCAATCGCTGTAGGTGGTATGGAGTTTGAGTTGTATATACAGCCTATAATGGATGCAAATACAGGCGAGTGTAAAGGTGGAGAATCTCTTATTAGATGGAATAGTAAGGAATTAGGTTTCCTTATGCCGGTTGATTTTATACCTTTGGCAGAGCATTTAGGTCTAATAGTTATCATAGGAGAATATTTCTTAAGAAAAGCGTGTCGTATCAATAGACAATGGAGTGACAGAGGTATAGATAAGCAACTTCATGTTAATTTATCTATAGTGCAGTTGGTCCAGAATAATGTTGTTGAAACTATCACTAATATCATTAAAGAAACTGGTGTTAAGCCAGAAAATATCATCCTTGAGGTGACAGAAAGCCTTGCTATTAATGATATGACAAATATGAAGAAGGTTATAAAGGAAATCAAGAAGTTAGGTGTAGGAATAGCTCTTGATGATTTTGGTACAGGTTATTCTTCATTGAATTATATTAAACAAATGGATTTTGATATTATTAAGGTGGATAAGCACTTTATAGATGATCTTACTACTGATGATTATGCGCAAACTTTTGTTAAACTTATAACAGAGCTGTCTGATAAACTGGGATCAAAGGTATGCGTAGAGGGTGTTGAAGATAGTGCTCAGCTACAGATGCTTCGTGATATGAATGTTAATTTCATACAGGGTTACTATTATGGTAAACCAATACCGTATGAGGAATTCGAAAAGAAGTTTCTTGGGATAACAAGATAGTCTATGAATAAAGATGATTGGGCCTATCTTGAGATTTCCTACGGATAGTGGTATAATATAGGGGTTCTGCACTGATGCAGAACTCCTATAGTTTTGTTGGAGGTAATAAAATGATTAAAGTAGATATTATATCAGGATTTTTGGGAGCAGGAAAAACAACACTTATAAAGCATCTCTTAGGACATGTATATGCAGGTGAGAATGTTGTACTTATAGAAAATGAATTTGGAGAAATAGGTATCGACGGTGGTTTCCTTAAGGAAGCTGGTATCGAGATAAGAGAAATGAACTCTGGATGTATATGTTGTTCATTGGTAGGTGATTTCGGTGAGTCCCTTAAGGAAGTTGTAAACAGATACAATCCAGATAGAATACTTATAGAGCCATCAGGCGTAGGCAAGTTGTCTGATGTAGTAAAGGCAGTTGAAAATGTAGCAGAAGAGCTTAAGCTTGAAATCTGCTATAAGGTAGCAGTTATAGATGTATCTAAATGTAAGATGTATCTTAAGAATTTTGGAGAGTTTTATAAGAATCAGATAGAGAATGCAAAAACAGTTATATTCTCTAGAACAGATATAGCTAAAGAAGGTAAGGTTGAGGAGGCTCTCCACCTTGTGAAGGAAATAAATGAAAATGCGGCAGTTATCACAACACCTGTTAGTGAATTGTCAGATGATGTATTAAAGGGAGCTCTTAATAGCCACAGTGCAGCTAAAGATTTGATTCATGAGCATGACCATCATCATGAGCATCACGACCATGACCATGACGAGGAGTGTTGTTGCGGCCATGACCATCACGAGCATCACGACCACGACCATGACGAGGAGTGTTGTTGCGGCCATGACCATCACGAGCATCACCACCACCACCACGACCATGACGAGGAGTGTTGTTGTGGACATGACCATCATGGACATCACCATCATCACCATGCAGACGAAGTGTTCACAAGCTGGGGTATGGAGACATCAAAGGCGTTCTCAAAGGAAAAGCTGGAGGCGATATTTGCTAGATTTGAACAGGAAACAAAAGGAACTATCCTTCGTTCAAAGGGTATCGTAGAGTGTGAATGTGGCGAACATTGGTTATACTTTGATTATGTTCCAGGACAGTTCGAAATCAGAGAAGGCAATAAAGACTATATTGGAAAGATATGTGTTATAGCTGCAGGATATACAGAGGACGAGCTTAAAAACATATTTATGAACTAGGCTAAAATCTCTGAATGAGATTTTACTAAGAAAAGTAGATATAAAGAGGTCTAATAAAGGCCAGGCTAAAATGTAGGAGGAATGATGCTATGACTAGAAATATATATGTTATATATGGCTTTCTAGAGAGTGGAAAAACTCAATTTATAAACTTTACTGTTGAACAGGATTATTTTAGACAGGACGAGCCTACACTTATCATACAATGTGAGGAAGGTGTAGAAGAGTACGATGAAGTTAAACTAAAGGCGTTAAATACTTATGTAGAAACTATTGAGGATGAGGAGGATTTTAATCCTGAAAACCTTGAAATGTTAGCGGCTAAGTACGATGCAGATAGGGTCATTATCGAGTATAATGGTATGTGGGGTGCGAAGGATATAGAAACAAAGTTGCCAGCTAATTGGGCAATCCGTCAGCAGATGACTATTATCGATGGTATAACTTTCGAAACTTATGTTAACAATATGCGTTCACTTTTTGCAGATATGATAAGAAACTCTGAAATGACTATAATGAATCGTTGTAGAGATATAGATAAGTTAAATGGATATAAGAGAACTATCAAGTCATTAAATACTGCAATAGAGACAGTGTTTGAGGATGAGGAGGGTGAAATTGATTTACCACTCTTAGATGAGGATTTACCTTATGATTTAAAGGCTGATATCGTGGAGATAGAGCCAGAACATTACGGTATATTTTACCTTGATGTATGGGACAATATAGACAGATATGCCGGAAAGAAATTTAGACTTCAAACATTGGTTATGAAGGAAGAAAGATTGCCAAAGAATTACTTTGTAGCTGGTAGACCAGCTATGACTTGCTGTGCTGATGACCTTGTATTCATGGGATTGATATGTAAGTCGAAAGAAGCAAAGAATCTGGCAGACAAAAATACAGTAGATATGGTAGTGACCATAGAAAAAGAAAATAGAAGCGATTACGGTGGAGAAGGCCCTGTGCTTTATGCAGAGAGCTGCGAAAAGATAGCTCCAATGAAAGATCCTGTTGTGTCTATGGTATAGGGTTAAAAAGGAGATAGATATTACTATATGCCAATGCGGTAATGATCAGAGAAACGATATGTTATAATGAAAAAGAAAAGCTGACATGTTCAGCTTTTTTTGAACACTTGACAACTATACTCCTAAAGGAGTATAGTTGGAGAGAGGTGATAGTATGAGACAAAAAATATATCATGGTTCAGACAAAATAATTGAAAAGCCGTTGTATGGCTATGGTAAGAGTTACAATGACTATGGCGTGGGCTTTTATTGCACGAAAGATATAAATATGGCTAAAGAATGGGGTGTAGGTTTCAATAGAGACGGGTATGCTAATTGTTACGAGATAGATACCGAGGAATTAAACATACTTAATTTATGCGATGAAAAATATTGTATACTTCATTGGTTGGCATTGTTATTGAAGAATAGAGAGTTTGACATATTTTCTGCGTTAGCTATGGAGGCGAGGGAGTATATATTGGCAAATTTCTTGATAGATAGTGATCAGTATGACATTATTATAGGTTATAGAGCTGATGATAGCTATTTTTCATTTGCGCAGGACTTTATCAATGGAACTATATCTTACAGACAATTAAGCAAGGCTATGTATCTAGGCGAGTTGGGAGAACAGTTTGTTATAAAGAGTAAGAGAGCATTTGATTCAATTGAGTTTGAGGGATACCAGGTGTCAAGAAGTGATGAATGGTATATAAAAAAGATGATTAGAGATAAAAATGCCAGACGAGAATATTTGGATACAGAAAGATATAAGAGACAAAAGGGCGATATTTATATAATGCAGATTTTAGATGAGGAGATGGGTGAAGATGATGCACGCTTACGATAAAATGTATCTGGAAAAAGGGCGAAATGCATTGGGGCGAATGCTGGACTTTGCCGTATATCAGATGAAATATGATATAGATAAATATTTTGAATTATTTATATCTTCGGGTATGGCTGATAGATTTGGACGCGGTGATGCAAGTGTGCTGGTAGGACGTTCTGGCATTGAGTTGACATATGAGGTATTGTATGAATGTAAGGGGGAAGTTCAACGAGTTTATGTGGATTATGCAGCAAATAGAAGCCCAGAGTATTGGGCTGGATGGGCATTAGCATATTATCAATGGTATAGTGGAATATCTTATGCAGATATAACAAGAATAGTTTCTATTAGTAAAATTGTGGCTATGTACACTGCTTATCATGAAATGGATATACGACATTTCGTAGAAAAGATGGAGGAGCTACGTAAACTAGAAAGTGGAACTACAAGTTTAAAGGCTAGGCGAATTCAGGCAGGTATGAGTCAATCCCAACTGGCAGACGGTGCAGAAGTATCTGTTAGAACTATACAGCAGTACGAACAGCGGCAAAAGGACATAAGTAAAGCCAGTGTGTCAACACTGGCTAAATTAGCAAAAATATTATATTGTGATATTGTTGATTTAATAGATAAAATCGAATAAGGTTTAAAACATTTTAAATGCAAATATAACAATACCTAGCACAACTAACACTATGCCAGTAGCTCTATTAAGAGTTGCTGGTGTTGCTTTATTGGCGAATAAAGCTGCGATACGAGCCCATATAAGGGTGAAAATTACACAGAGGCTGAGTATTAAGATATCAGGTGTATCGCCAAACGAAAAGTGTGATATGGCACCTGTTAGTGCTGTAAACGTCATAATGAGGACACTGGTACCTACGGCTGTTTTTAGTTCATAACCAAGTACACTGGTTAATATGAGTAACATCATCATACCGCCACCAGCACCTATAAATCCACATATAAAGCCGATGAAAATACCGCAAATGACAGATTGGATAAATCTTTTTCTAGGTTCAACGGCTTCCATAGATTCTTTTGTAGTCATAACAGGTTTTAAAATAAACTTGATACCTAATATAAATGTCATAAATACAGAGAAACCACCCATTGTGTTTGAAGGTACTAAGCTAGAAATAAAGCTACCTACTATGGTAAATATTAGAACGCTTGTCATCATTACGACGCCATTTTTGATGTCTAAATTTTTATTTTTGCCATAAGTGTAAGCGGATACAGCACTAGCTAGAACATCTGATGATAATGCAATACCTACTGCGGTGTATGGATCCATTTCGAGAAATGTTATAAGCATAGGGGATATAACGGCGGCAGCACTCATGCCGGCGAAACCTGTTCCTAGTCCGGCGCCCATGCCGGCGAAAAATGTAACCAGTATAGTTATAAATAAATGCATAAGCTTTGATAATCCTTTCAGTTGTTGTTATGAAAATTGTAATTTATTCTTTGATATATGTCAAATTTTATACGATTATTATATCGAAAAAACTACTTTACAAATCCTTTATTCGTGTTAAAATATAGTATAGCTCAAAAGTGTTGAGCTAACAGAATAAATTAACGCTATGACGAGACGAGTAGATGAGCATAAAGGAATTTTAATTGTAGTCACATATGACTATGATTTATACAGAGAGAGGCTAGATGGTGTGAATGCCTTGTTCCCGGCTATATCGAAAACTACCTCTGAGCGGCCCTAATCCGGTCCGTTGATTACGTTACAATCATTATGAGAGGCAGAAAAAATTCTGCAACTTGGGTGGAACCACGGTTATATATCGTCCCTTGTACCATTACGGTGCGAGGGACTTTTTTTATCATATAGGAAAGTTCTCCAAACTTTCCTATATGACAAAAAACGCGACCCTAAGGAACGCATATCGTAATGTAAATATAGTAAAAATAATCAGAAAGGAAGAGAGAAAAATGAAGATCACATTAAAAGACGGTTCAGTAAAAGAATACGCACAGGCAATGTCGGTTATAGATATCGCTAATGATATCAGTGAGGGCTTAGGCAGAGCTGCATGTGCAGGAGAGGTAAATGGCGAGGTTGTTGACCTTAGAACGGTTATAGAGGAGGACGCTACACTTAGCATCCTTACATTCAATGATGAGGCTGGTAAGGCGGCTTACAGACATACATGCTCACATGTACTTGCAGAGGCTGTAAAGAGACTTTATCCAGAGGCTAAGCTTGCTATAGGACCATCTATAGATACAGGCTTCTACTATGATTTTGAGCATGCACCATTCTCAAGAGAGGATTTGGATAAGATAGAGGCAGAGATGAAGAAGGTTATCAAGGAAAATGCTCTTATCGAGAGATTTACAATGCCAAGAGAAGAGGCTATTAAGTTTATGGAAGAGAAGGGTGAGCCATACAAGGTAGAGCTCATAAAGGATCTTCCAGAGGATGCTATTATATCATTCTACAGCCAGGGAGATTTCGTAGACCTTTGTGCAGGTCCACATCTTATGAAGACAGGTGCTATCAAGGCATTTAAGCTTATATCGTCATCAGGTGCTTACTGGAGAGGTAAGTCAGAGAATCAGATGCTTGCTAGAATATATGGTACAGCATACACAAAGAAGGATGAGTTAGCGGCTTATCTTGAGCATCTTGAGGATATCAAGAAGCGTGACCACAATAAGCTTGGTAGAGAGATGGAGATATTTACAACAGTTGACGTTATCGGACAGGGTCTTCCACTTCTTATGCCAAATGGTGTTATCATGCTCAATGAACTTCAAAGATGGATAGAGGATGAGGAGACAAAGAGAGGATATGTTAGAACAAAGACACCTCTTATGGCAAAGTCAGACCTCTACAAGATATCAGGACACTGGGATCACTACAAGGATGGTATGTTTGTGCTTGGTGATGAGGATAAGGATGATGAAGTATTCGCTCTTAGACCTATGACATGTCCATTCCAGTATTATGTATATAAGAACAGTCAGAAGAGCTATAGAGACCTTCCTATCAGATACGGTGAAACATCTACACTCTTTAGAAATGAGGATTCGGGTGAGATGCATGGTCTTACAAGAGTGCGTCAGTTTACTATCTCAGAGGGTCACTTAATCGTTCGCCCAGACCAGATGGTTGAGGAGTTCAAGGGCTGTTTAGCATTAGCTAAGTATTGTTTAGAGACACTGGGAGTAGAGAGCGAGGTAACATACCACTTATCTAAGAGAGACCCAGAGAATACAACAAAGTATATCGGTTCTCCAGAGGTTTGGGATGAGACAGAGCAGCACATCAGAGACGTACTTAACGAGCTTAATATAGAGTTCTCAGAGGATATTGGTGAGGCAGCATTCTACGGACCAAAGGTAGATATCAATGCTAAGAATGTATATGGCAAGGAAGATACTATGATAACAATCCAGTGGGATGCACTTCTTGCAGAGCAGTTTGATATGTACTACATCGACCAGAATGGTGAGAAGGTTAGACCATATATCATCCACAGAACATCTATGGGTTGCTATGAGAGAACACTGGCATGGCTTATCGAGCATTATGCAGGACTTTTCCCAACATGGTTATGTGCTGAGCAGGTACGTGTTCTTCCTATCTCAGAGAAGTATGCTGACTATGCAGCTAAGGTAGAGGCAGAGCTTAAGAACAATGGTATCCGTGCTACTATGGATAATCGTTCAGAGAAGATTGGCTTCAAGATAAGAGATGCACGTCTTAAGAGAGTACCATACCTGTTGGTAGTAGGTCAGAAGGAAGAGGAAGAAGGCAAGGTATCTGTAAGAAGCCGTTACCTTGGTGATGAAGGACAGAAGGAACTTTCAGTATTTATCGATGAAATCTGTAAGGAGATTCGTACAAAGGAAATCCGTAAGATAGAGGTAGAGGCTGAGGAAAGCAAATAGAAAGAACGTGTAAAAATGCCAGCGTGGCCAAAGTTTACGAAGTAAACTTTGCTGAGAAATCTAAATATAACTTAAGTGTATAAATGCCAGCGTGGCCAAAGTTTACGAAGTGAACTTTGCTGAGAAATCTAAATATAACTTAAGTGCATAAATGCCAGAGGGGAAATTTGTGTAAACAAATTTTCCCATAATATATATATATATATATATATAACCAGAAAGTGTGACACTATGATAATAGATAATTTAATATTCAGTCTCAATGCAACAATGCCATTATTTATAGTAATGGTCATAGGTTGGGTATTGAAAAGAAAAAACTTCATAACTGACGAGTTTGTAAGTGTAGCAAATAAGTTAAACTTCAACGTGACACTTCCTTGTCTGCTATTTATGGATATGAAGGACTGTGGCATAAAAGAAAACTTCGATGGCAGATATGTGTTGTACTGTTTTGTTGTAACATTGGTGTGCATATTGGCAGTTTGGATAGGCGCCCGCATATTTCTGAAGGATAAGAGCGTCATTGCGGAGTTTGTCCAAGGCTCATACAGAGGCAGTGCAGCAGTACTTGGATTGGCACTTATAGCTAATGTAGCAGGTGATGCAGGTATGGGGCCTATTATGATAGTAGGAGCCGTGCCATTATACAACATATTCGCAGTGATAATACTGGCAGTGGAGAGTTTGGACAATAAGGATAAAGATATAAAGAAAACAGCTTTGAAAGCATTTAAGGGAGTGGTAACCAATCCTATCATAATAAGCTTGTTTGCAGGTATGGTATTTTCGTACTTTGACTTGGATTTTCCTTATGTCATAAATAAGACTATAGATAGTGTGGGAAGCCTTACAACACCTCTTGCACTTATATGCATAGGTGCTAGTTTCGAGGGTGCAGCGGCGATAAAGATGCTAGGACCGACTATAGCGGCATCTCTTATAAAACTTGTGGTTCAGCCAGCTATATTTCTGCCAGTGGCAGCAGGTTTGGGCTTTGGAGTGGCAGAGATGGCGGCAGTTCTTATAATGTTAGGAGCACCAACAACACCTAGCTGCTACATTATGGCAAAGAATATGGGACATAAGGGAACCCTGACAGCAAGTATAGTTGCGATGACTACGGTAATGTCGGCTTTTATGGTGACATTTTGGGTGTTTGTGATGAAGATGCTAGGATGGGTGTAGTCCTTGTTTGATTGACAATATAATATAACGGTGATAATGTGTAAATGGAAAGATTTAAGTAGAAGTACGAGCGAAATAAATAATAAGATAAGCAGGGGGAAAGTATATGAAGAAAGTAAAATTGGTTATAGCTGTATTGTTCACCATAATGTTAGTGGTGGCTTGTGATAATGAGAAGCAGATTGAGACAAAGAAAACATCAGAGGTGTTTCAATTACAACGTCCAGAAGATACTAACCTAGGATTCTGGATAACAGAGCAGGTTGGAAACCTGAGTGATAGAGGCTACCGAGAAATCTACGGTTGGATGGGGGCTAGAGAATTCTATGGCGAAGGTTATGAACCAATCATAGATGAAGAAGGTAATGAGCATAAGCCAGAGTATTATGTAACATATCTTGTTTCTGCATATCCAGATTATGCCGATGGAGGACAATACATAACTAGAATAGAGATTACAGATGTTGAAGTAACAGTTTATGGATTGACAGTGAATTCATCCTTTGAAGAGTTTAATAAAACTTTTAGGGAAATGGGATATGAAATAGAGGTTCATGATGTTGGATCGTACATACATCACAGTGCTACAAAGGATGGAATATCATTTACACTTGGATACGGAGATGAAGTGAAACCAACATTTACAATTCGTGCTGAAGTTAGCAACAGAGAAGGGCTACAGTATTAGAAGTATCGCAGCATTCGTCGTATTTATCTAAAAATATAAAAGCCTTGTCAGAGAGAAAAATCTCTCGACAAGGCTTTGTTATGTATATCTCCTTCTGAACTCGCTTGGTGTCATCTCGTACTTTTTTTTGAAAAGTCTGTTAAAGTATGACAGATTATCAAATCCTGATTCCATAGCAATAGCTATGATAGATGAGGTTGAAGAGAGAAGTAATCTAGATGCCATCGTCAATCTATAATTATTCAGATATTCGATAAATGAAACCTCCATATTATTTTTGAAAAATTTCATAAAGTGAGACTGACTGAAGTCACAAAGATTCGCCATATCCTCGATAGTGATGTTGTGGGCATAATTATTTTCAACATATTTTATAATAACCTTCATCTTATCTAAGGATTTTTTACGTTTAACAGGAGTGTTATCCACAGGCAAATTGCTAAATATAATAAAAAACATTTGGAAAAGATAGCTCTTTAAGGCAAGTTGATATCCGTTAGGGAATGTTTTGCATATTTCGTCAGCACTGTCTACGCATCTAGCTATATCATGATAGTATGAGCAAGAATCTTCATTGAATATAGCAGGAAGGTGTACAATTCTTTTAACAAGAGCATGAAAATATTTATTATAGCAAAAATCATTATGCTTATTTGATATAATATCTTGTCCGAAGATGATATTTTCATATTCCATCGTTTCAGAGCCTTTCTGCTCGATAGAGTGTAGCTGTCCTGGAACAATTAGAAGAATATCTCCAGCGTGAACTATATGTGGCTCCAAATCAAGAGAGATTACTCCGATGCCCTTCTTGATATATATGATTTCATACTCGTTATGCCAATGCGTTGGAACTGAAGTAAAGTCTAACGGAATAGTACAAAGATATGTTATATATGGAAAAGAATCCTCACCGTGAGTCTTTTTTTCTTCGTAATTTTCATATTCCAAAATGTTCATAATGCAATCCTTTCTTGAAATGATTAGTAATTGATAGTATACTATTAAATGGTTATGCTAATGTGTTAGAAAACAAAGCAATATAATACTATTATACTAAATGATAGAAATGGTGTATGTATAAAAAAAAATAAAAACATATTGTTTATTTGTGATATAATACATAAAGTATAGCTATAAAATAAGTAAATAAATAGAAATTACATATAATGTCAAAAAAGAGGAGGAAAATCATGGCAGAGAGACGTTGGTGGAAGGAAGCAGTTGTATATCAGATATATCCAAGAAGTTTCAAGGATAGTAATGGAGATGGTATTGGTGATATCGCTGGTATTATAGAAAAACTTGATTATCTTAAATGGTTAGGTGTAGATGCAGTATGGCTTAGTCCAATATTTAAGTCGCCAAATGATGATAATGGTTATGATATATCTGATTACTTGGATATTATGGATGAATGCGGAACTATGGCAGATGTTGAGAAGCTTATAGCAGAAGCTAAGGCTAGAGGAATCCGTATAATTATGGATATGGTATTCAATCATACTTCTGACGAGCATAAGTGGTTTATAGAGGCTAAGAAGTCAAAAAACAATAAATATAGAGATTATTATATATGGAGAGATCCAGTAGATGGACATGAGCCAAACGATTTAGGTTCGTGCTTCTCGGGTAGTGCATGGGAGTTTGATGTGGCATCAGGGCAGTATTACCTTCATCTTTTTAGTAAGAAGCAACCAGACCTTAATTGGGATAATGAGAATGTGAGGAAATCACTCTTTGATATAGTTGAGTTTTGGATTGATAAGGGAGTAGAGGGGTTTAGACTTGATGTTATAGAAAATATAGGCAAGGTGCCTGATGAGAAGATAGTAGCAAATGGACCAAAGCTTCATCAGTATATTAACGAGCTATATGAGAAAGGCTTTAATGCTAGAGGAACAGGTAAGGATATCATCACTATAGGCGAGTGCTGGTCCGCAAATATAGATATTGCAACACAGTATACAGCATCGGAGAATAATGAGCTGTCGATGGTGTTCCAGTTTGAGCATCTTACACTGGATGAGGAAGGCTGGAAGTGGAATACAAAGGAACTTGACCCAGTAGAGTTGAAAAGAATTTTATATAAGTGGCAGACAGAATACGACAGAGGTTGGAATACACTTTTCTGGAACAATCATGACATACCACGTATCGTATCTCACTATGGCAATGATACAACATACAGAGAAGAGAGCGCAAAGATGCTGGCATTACTTCTTCATGGTATGAAGGGAACTCCGTTTGTATATCAGGGCGAAGAATTGGGCATGACTAATGTTAGATTTGAAAATATATCGGACTACAAAGATATCGAAACTCTCAATATGTACAAGGAGAGAATAGAAAAGGGCGAGTCTAAGGAAGATATAATGAAGTCTATATATATAAAGGGCCGTGATAATGGTAGAACACCTATGCAGTGGACAAGTGGCAAGAATGCAGGATTCACAGACGGACATCCATGGATAGATGTAAATCCAAATCATAGAGATATAAATGTAGAGACAAGTCTTGAGAATGAAAACAGTGTACTTCATTTCTATAAGAAGCTGATAGAGCTTAGACATAACTCAAAGGCATTGGTGTATGGGGATTTTGTTCCAGCACTTATGAATGAGAAAGAAATATTTGCATATTATAGAAGATATGGTACAGAGAAATATTTTGTGATTTGTAACTTCTATGGAAGAGATAGGATTATAGAAGCGATAGATTTAGAAAACGAGAATTGTAAGGCATCGTTGGTGCTTAGTAACTATGCTGATACTAGCGAAAATCTAAGCAAAATAGCTCTTAGACCATATGAAGCGGCTATATATAAGCTTGATAGTATTGTGCAATAAAATGCTACGATATTGCAAGTATTGTACAACAAACATTTGTATAATGCCCGTGTGACGGTTTACAATTTTTGTTATATTTTATAACCGTTAATAGACAAAAGAGCGTTAGCAAAGTGCTAATTGAGAAGGTTGCACGAAAAGACGGAGGCAGATATGTTAAAAGAATTTTGTACTAATAAGTACGGCAAAGAGTTAAGCGCTTGTTCAAACGAGGAAATTTATGTAGCTCTTCTTGAAATGACAAAGGATATGTCAGCTAAGAGAGTGTCAAACGAGGGTAAGAAGAAGGTTTATTATATCTCAGCAGAGTTCCTTATCGGAAAGCTCTTATCAAACAACTTAATTAATTTAGGAATCTTCGCAGATGTAAAGGCTGAGCTTGAGGAAGCTGGCAAGAGCATCTACGATATAGAGGAGATTGAGCCAGAACCATCACTTGGTAATGGTGGTCTTGGTAGACTTGCAGCTTGTTTTCTTGATTCAATGGCTAGCATTGGTATCAATGGTGACGGTATCGGTCTTAACTATCACTTTGGTTTGTTTAAGCAGGTATTCGAGAATAATTTCCAGAAGGAGACAAAGAATCCTTGGATAGAGAATACAAGCTGGCTTACAAAGTCGGACAAGTATTATGAGGTTGAATTCGGTGGTTTCAAGGTTAAGTCTGTATTATACGATATTGACGTAACAGGCTACGAGAATAGAACAAACAAGCTCCATTTATTTGATATTGAATCAATCGATGAGAGTATTGTATGGGGTGATGATATTCATTTCGACAAGACACAGATAGAGAAGAATCTTACATTATTCCTCTATCCAGATGATTCAGATGAAGCTGGTCATATGCTTAGAATTTATCAGCAGTATTTCATGGTATCAAATGGTGCTAGACTCATCCTTGACGAAGTTAAGGCTAAGGGTTGCAATCTTCATGATTTACATGAGTACGCTACTATCCAGATTAACGATACTCACCCATCTATGGTTATTCCAGAGTTAATAAGACTCCTTACGGCAGAGGGTATCTCACAGGATGAGGCTATTGAGATCGTTTCAAAGACATGTGCATATACAAATCATACAATCCTTGCAGAGGCACTTGAGAAGTGGCCAATCCACTACCTTGAGAAGATCGTGCCACAGCTTGTTCCAATCATCAGAGTATTAGATGAGAGAGTAAGAGCTAAGTATGATGACAAGTCTGTATACATCATAGATGATCAGAACAGAGTACACATGGCTCATATGGATATCCATTATGGATACAGTGTAAACGGTGTTGCATATCTCCATACAGAGATATTAAAGAACAGCGAGTTGAACAACTTCTTCAAGATTTATCCTGAGAAGTTTAACAATAAGACAAATGGTATCACATTCAGAAGATGGTTACTTCACTGTAATGAGGACCTTGCAGCTTACATCGAGAAGCTTATAGGACCAGACTTCAAGAAGGATGCTACAAAGCTTAAGGATTTAGAGAAGTTCTTAGATGATGAAGAAGTTCTTAATGGTATCCTTGAGACAAAGAAGGCTAGAAAGGTTGTTCTTAAGAACTACTTAAAGGCTACACAGAACATTGATATCGACGAGAATTCAATTTTCGATATACAGGTTAAGAGACTTCACGAGTACAAGCGTCAGCAGTTAAATGTACTTTACGTTATCTACAAGTATCTTGAGATAAAGAAGGGTAATAAGCCAGAGACACCTATCACTGTAATCTTCGGTGCTAAGGCAGCTCCAGCTTACCAGATTGCAAAGGATATTATCCATGCAATTCTTTGCTTACAGGATATTACAGCAAATGACCCTGAAGTAGCTCCATACCTTAAGGTTGTTATGGTAGAGAACTACAATGTATCAAAGGCTGCGAAGCTCTTCCCAGCTTGTGATATCTCAGAGCAGATTTCACTTGCATCTAAGGAGGCTTCAGGTACAGGTAACATGAAGTTCATGCTTAACGGTGCAGTTACACTTGGTACAATGGATGGTGCTAATGTAGAGATAGCTGAGCTCGTAGGTTCAGATAACATCTATACATTCGGTGAGAGCAGTGAGCAGGTAATCGAGCATTATGCAAAGAGCGACTATGTTGCTAAGGATTACTACATCAATGATGCTGATATCAGAGAGTACATCAACTTCCTTATCAGCCCAGAGATGATGAAGGTTGGTAATGCATATGTATTATTGAGACTTCACGCAGAGCTCATCCAGAAGGATTGGTTCATGACACTCTTAGATGTGAAAGATTACATCAGAGTTAAGGAAACAGCCCTTAAGGATTATGCTGATAGAAAGACATGGGCTAAGAAGATGCTTACAAACATCGCTAAGGCAGGATTCTTCTCATCAGATAGAACAATTGAAGAGTACAACAGAGATATCTGGCACTTATCATAATAAGAAACCTAATATTTCACATATTACCCTCGGTCAAAAGACCGAGGGTTTTTGTATCCCGCCCCAGCCGTCTTCTATGCATAGTCTACAATACCAGTACCACATATTACGCTATTATCTGATTTTCTGCCCCTCTTAGCACGAATGCTT
>JBGVKG010000058.1:0-21220 GCA_045123575.1 Lachnospiraceae bacterium | reverse complement strand
AAAAACGCTCCGCTAAGGGCTTAATCGTAGTCGCGAGCGACTGCGATTGATTTCGCACTGCGGCGGAGATGTAGATGAAAGTTGATACCTAAACAATGCTTTACTTTTCTGTTACAAAATGCTATACTATATGTCAAATGCACTTGTACAAAAACACTTTTTCTAGGAGATATTTATATCATGAAGATAGTGATTACGGATGCTAGAACTATAGCATCAGACCATGACTTTTTTTCACCATTAAAGGATCTTGGAGAACTTGTGGTATATGAGTTGACCAAGCCAGATGAATTGGCGGAGCATATCGGAGATGCGGATATAGTTCTATGCAATAAGACAAACCTGCATAGAGATATTCTCAAAGAATGTCAAAATCTAAAATACATAGGGTTGTTTGCTACCGGATACAACAATATCGATTTAGAGTATACTAGGGAGCATGATATTGTAGTATGTAATGCAGGAAGTTATTCTACAGATGCAGTAGCTCAACATACATTTGCCCTTATTCTCAATCAATTTAATAAGATTAGAGAATATGACCATTTTGTAAAGGACGGAGGATGGACTAGGGCAGAAGTATTCTCACCATTTGTGTATGATATGTATGAATTGTCAGGTAAGACAATAGGTATAGTAGGATATGGTCACATAGGAAAGAAAGTGGCAGATATTGCGAAGGCGTTTGGTATGCGAGTATTAGCGTATAACAGAAGTGAAAAAGAAGACGAAACAGTAGAATTTGTCGATTTAGATACATTAGTGCAGATATCAGATATAGTGACAGTACATTGTCCATTAAATGACCAATCTGAAGGTATGTTTGATTATCAGACATTTGCTCAATTTAAGAAGGGAGCTATGTTCATTAATACTGCCAGAGGTGGTATTATGAATCAGGAAGATTTGTCACGAGCTTTACATGAAGGCATCATTGGAGCAGCGGCAGTAGATGCGCTGGTTATTGAGCCGATGGAGGAGGGAAATCCACTTCTTACAGCACCAAATATTACCATAACACCACATGTAGCGTGGGCACCGATAGAAACTAGGGAACGTCTATTGGGAATAGTGTGTGATAATATAGCGAGTTTTATGGAAGGAACACCCAAGAATGTAGTAAACTAGTGGGTAGGAGAAGAAACAATGAAGAGAATTCTTACAATTAAAGCAAAAGCGGGAATGATAGTAGCTGGTGATGTGTATACAGACAACAACCATCTCGTTATCTCGAGAGGCACAGTTTTAGATGAAGATATAATAGAGAGACTTAAGTATTATTCTGTGTTTGATTTCTTTATCGAGGATGATAAGCCTGTGAAGTTGACTTCATACACACAGGACGATTTAGAGAGACATATTTTTGAGGAATATAATGTAGAAACAGGAAGTTATTACGAGAAGATAAAGCAGAGTGAAGAATTTGAAATATTTGAGAAGATGTTCAATGAATCTGTTACGAATATCAAAGACTGTATAAATGACGTAATAACTAAAAATGCAACTGTTAGAGTAGATGAATTGCTAAATAGTGTTAAGAAGATAACAGATGACTTTAAGCCGGATGTAAGCTTGTTTGATATGATTCATTGTATAGAAGGTTATGATGACCTTACATATATACATTCTATCAACGTAGCGCTTATATGTAGAATTATAGGAAAATGGATGAATTTTACAGCGGAGGAATGTGATGTATTGACTGTATGTGGCTTGCTTCACGATATAGGAAAAGTAATGGTTCCTATAGAAGTTATAGGCAAACCAAATCGTCTTACTCCTACAGAGTATGCATTGGTACAGACACATACTGTACATGGATTCAATCTGCTTAAGGAAATGGATTTAGATGAGCGTATAAAGCTTTCAGCATTGCAACATCATGAGAAATGCGATGGAAAAGGTTACCCATCACAGTTAAGATACAATGATATACACCAGTTCTCGCGTATTGTGTCTATAGCTGATGTATATGATGCTATGACATCTAATCGTGTATACAGAAAGGGTATATGTCCGTTTGAGGTTATATCAGTATTTGAGGAGAATATGGATGCATACGATCCTAAGGTATTATTTGCATTCCTTGAGAAGATAGCATCATCGTATATCAATACAGAGGTTGTATTAAATGGTGACCTCGAGGGTAAGATTGTTATGATCAATAAGTTTGCACTTGGCCGTCCAGGTGTACTAGTTGGTGGCGCATATGTAGACTTATCCCGTCAGGAAAATATGAATATAACAGCACTTAGATAATGTATGAAAAAAGAGATTGCTTCACCACGAAGCAATCTCTTTTTATAGAATGATTAACCCTTACTCATCTCAGAGTTATGATATTTTTTTTCAAATGTAACATCCTCGCCGAACCATACAGGAGGTGTGATTGCATTGGCATCATCCTCGCATTCAAATTCTATCTCTGCTATAACAAGTCCAGCATACTTACCATCGAAAATGTCTAGCTCAATAATTAAATCCTTACCGATATTATTGTCCTTAAAAGGTATGATATAGCGTTTCTTGGTAATGACTGTTCCGTCCGCTTTGGCTAAAAGATGTGCGTAAGACGTGGCATCTAAAGGAAGATTGTATTCTTCTCTAGACATTAATCCACGGCTTTTGTATGTCATATAGTAGTTATCATCCTCCATACGTACACGTACCACAGGCTCTGTACAAAGGTAAGCCTGTTCCATGTTATGATAAGGATAGTCGTCTAAATTAAATGGCAGATTTTCAAGGTTCACTAAATATTTCTTTTCTATTTCCACAATATTATCTCCATTATATTATAGTTAATCTATGCGCTCTTCGAGTGTTTCAAGAATCTGTTCAGCACCGGTATTGTAGGTAATGATTAGCTTCGATACCTTATAAGAACAACCATTTCTTGTTGTATAAGTTACATCAGTTCTAGTAGAAACTATATACTTAGATGTAGTGTTTCTTATAGTAACTGTCTTACCTGATAATAACTCAATAGTGTAATTTCCAATGTATCGAGATTCAGTGGTCGATTTATTGGACGTTGTGACAATCTCCCTTGTAGTTGTAGTATCTTCACTTGACTGGTTATTATTCGATGTAGTCTTGTTAGGTTTAGTAGTCACGTTAGGTTTAGTGGTCACATTAGGCTTAGTTGTTTCATTAGGCTTAGTAGTCACATTAGGCTTAGTGGTAACGTTAGGCTTAGTAGTCACATTAGGCTTAGTAGTTTCGTTAGGCTTAGTAGTCACGTTAGGCTTAGTAGTCACATTAGGCTTAGTTGTTTCATTAGGCTTAGTTGTTTCATTAGGCTTAGTAGTCACGTTAGGTTTAGTAGTTTCATTAGGCTTAGTGGTCACATTAGGCTTAGTAGTCACGTTAGGCTTAGTTGTTCCGCTTGGTTTAATGGAACTAGCAGACTGTTCGCCACTGTTACTTTCATCTGTTATAGTTACAGTGACTTCCTCTGAAACTGATTTGCCACTATAGTTAAAGGTATATATGGCTGTATAATTTCCAGGTGTGAAGATATCAACTGTGGATGCGTCTACCCATATCTCTAAGTCTGGGAAAGCTCCTTCGTTTTCTATGGTAACACCAGAAAGATATTCGATGTTCATACCGGCTTCAGACTTGATAGCAGAGATGCTTATGATAGGAGAGTCGCCAGATAAATCCACACTACCATCTGCGATACCTATCTCAGGTCCATAGGTAATGTTCATATTTGGTGTCTTTACCTTATTGTTACATGCCATAGATAGACATGATACAAGTAAAACCGAACCTGCTAATGTTCCTAATGCGGTATATTTTATTGAATGTCCAAGTTTCTTTTTCATAAATAACTCCATTTGTAATGTAATATTAAATGGCGGTTTGATTAAAGCTTAGATATGCTGTACGGCTAAAGCTAAAGAATTAGCTGTGGCTTCATCTACTAGGATGCGTACAAGTTCTAAACCTAATTCTACGCTTGTGCCCATACCACGGCTGGTTGTTACATTGCCATCAGTAACCACACGGACGCTTCTGTCGTCTGTGAGTACCACTGCACCTGTAAGGTTATCCTCAAAACCAGGGTAGCAAGTAGCCCTACGGCCCTTAAGGAAACCTAACTGGCCTAATACACTAGGGGCAGCACAGACAGCAGCTACATGCTTGCCAGCTTCATAGTGCTTTGTCAGTAATGAGCATAATCTTTCATCAGCTCCAAGGTTTGTTGTACCTGGAAGTCCGCCAGGGAGGAAGAGTAAATCTGCCTCATTATTTATTATATCGTCAAAAGTTAAGTCAGCCATTATAGTTATACCGTGACTACTTGTGACAAGTTTTTCCTCTGTGATAGACACCATCTTTACATCTACTTTTGCTCTGTGAAGAATATCAACGACTGCGAGAGCCTCCACTTCTTCAAATCCTGTTGCTAGAAATGCATATGCTTTTTTCATATATAATCATCCTTTCTTAGAAAATATCTCAAAAATACATTTTCATAGTATCAGATTAGGAGAAATTTGTCACTTTTTAATTACATTATTATTATAGAAAAATGATGACAAGCTTGGAAAACTATGGTATAGTATCTTGGTGCAATTATGACTATCGCTTTGCTATTCATGTGGCTGCAAGGCTAGATAGGTAAAGCAAATAAGGAGGAATTATACAATGAGTTTACAGGTAGAAAAATTAGAGAAGAACATGGCAAAGCTTACAATCGAAGTGTCAGCTGAGGAGTTTGACAAGGCTATCGATAAGGCTTATCAGAAGAATAAAAGCAAGCTTAACATCCCAGGATTCAGAAAGGGTAAGGCTCCACGCGCAATGATCGAGAAGATGTATGGCGTAGGCGTATTCTACGAGGACGCTGCAAATATTATTATCCCAGAGGCTTATGCCGATGAGGTTACAAAGTGTACAGAGATCGAGGTTGTTTCACAGCCTGATATCGAAGTAGTTCAGATAGAGAAGGGTCAGCCTTTCATCTTCACAGCTACAGTAGCACTTAAGCCAGAGGTAGAGCTTGGTAAGTATACAGGTATCAAGGTAGAGGTTGCAGCTCCAGAGGTTAAGGACGAGGACGTTGACGCTGAGCTTAAGAAGGTTCAGGAGGAGCAGGCTAGAACTATTCCAGTTGAGGATAGAGCAGTAGCTGACGGTGATATGACAGTTATCGATTTCGAAGGCTTCGTTGATGGTGTTGCATTCGAAGGTGGTAAGGGAACAGATTACCCACTTACAATCGGTTCACACTCATTCATCGATACATTTGAGGAGCAGTTAATCGGTAAGAACATCGGTGAGGAAGTAGAAGTTAATGTTACATTCCCAGAGCAGTATCATGCAGAGGAGCTTAAGGGCAAGCCAGCTATGTTCAAGGTAACTGTTAAGGAGATAAAGGTTAAGGAGCTTCCTGAGTTAGATGATGATTTCGCACAGGATGTTTCAGATTTCGATACACTTGCTGAGTACAAGGCTGATATCAAGGCTAAGCTTATGGAGAAGGCTGAGGCAGCAGCTAAGAACGAGAAGGAAGAGAAGCTTATCGATGCTATTATCGCTGATGCAAAGATGGATATTCCAGAGGCAATGGTTGAGACACAGCAGAACGATATGATTAGAGATTTTGCAAACAGACTTGCAAGCCAGGGTCTTTCATTTGAGCAGTATATGCAGTTCACAGGAATGACAATGGATATGATGAAGGAGCAGATGAAGCCACAGGCTCTTAAGAGAATTCAGGTAAGACTTGTACTTGAGGCTGTTGCAGCTAAGGAAGCTTTCGAGGTAACAGAGGCTGATATCGAGAAGGAACTTGAGACAATGGCTGAGATGTATAAGATGGAAGCTTCAAAGCTTAAGGAGATGGTATCTGACGTAGAGAAGGCATCTATGAAGAAGGATATCGCTGTATCTAAGGCTGTAGAGTTCCTCTTAGAGAACAACAAATAATAACAGACATATATTTGTCTGATTGTCATAAGTCGCGATTAGCGACGGAATAGGAGAAGATTATGAGTTTAGTACCTTATGTCGTAGAGCAGACTAGCAGAGGCGAGCGCTCTTATGATATTTACTCAAGACTCTTAAAGGAGAGAATCATTTTCCTTGGTGAAGAGGTAAATGAGACAACAGCTAGCCTTGTAGTGGCACAGCTTCTATTCCTTGAGTCAGAGGATAGCACAAAGGATATTATGTTATATATCAATAGCCCAGGCGGTTCAGTAACCGCCGGTATGGCTATCTATGATACAATGAACTACATTAAGTGTGATGTATCTACAATATGTATTGGTATGGCTGCTAGTATGGGAGCATTCCTTTTATCTGGTGGTACAAAGGGCAAGAGACTTGCTCTTCCAAATGCTGAGATTATGATACATCAGCCACTTGGTGGTGCTCAGGGCCAGGCTACTGAGATTGAGATAGCTGCACAGCATATCTTAAAGACAAAGAAAAAGCTCAACGAAATTATTGCAAATAATTGTGGTAAGACAGTTGAAGAGGTTGAGAAGGCTACAGACAGAGATAACTGGATGAGTGCTGAACAGGCATTAGAGTTTGGTCTCATCGACCGTATAGTAGAGAATAGAGCATAAGAGGGGTGAAACTGTATGTCAAATAGAGTGGATGACCCAAAGAAAATGAGATGTTCATTCTGTGGTAAGTCGCATACTCAGGCAAGAAGACTTATAGCAGGACATGATGGTGCATATATTTGTGATGAGTGTATCGACACATGTGCAGAGATACTGGAAGAGGAATTCGAGGGATATCATGAGTCATCAGAGGACTTGGGTATCAATCTTCTTAAACCAAAGGAAATCAAAGAATTCTTAGATGAGTATGTTATCGGTCAGGATGAGGCTAAAAAGGTATTAGCGGTTGCTGTATACAATCATTATAAGAGAGTAACATCAGGCAAGGAGCTTGGAGTTGAGCTTCAAAAGAGTAATATTCTTATGCTTGGACCAACAGGTTCTGGTAAGACTTACCTTGCTCAGACACTTGCAAAGCTTCTTAATGTTCCATTTGCCATAGCGGATGCTACAGCTCTTACAGAGGCTGGTTATGTAGGTGAGGATGTTGAGAACATACTCTTAAAGGTAATACAGGCAGCAGATTATGATGTAGAGAGAGCACAGTATGGTATTATCTATCTTGATGAGATAGATAAGATAACAAAGAAGTCTGAAAATGTATCTATCACTAGAGATGTATCTGGTGAGGGTGTACAGCAGGCACTTCTTAAGATATTGGAAGGTACTGTTGCTTCAGTACCACCACAGGGTGGTAGAAAGCATCCACATCAGGAGCTTATACAGATAGATACAACGAATATCTTATTTATATGTGGTGGAGCATTTGATGGCTTAGAGAAGATAGTTGAGAACAGACTGGATAAGAAGTCTATCGGTTTCGGAGCAGAGGTTGGCTCTGGTTCAGATATTAATGAAGCTGAGATGTTCAAAAAGACTATGCCACAGGATCTTGTAAAGTTTGGTCTTATACCTGAGTTTATAGGTAGAGTACCTGTGACAGTAGCATTAGATAAGCTCGAGAAGGAAGATCTTGTTCGTATCTTAAAGGAGCCAAAGAACGCGATAGTTAAGCAATATCAGAAACTCTTAGAGCTAGATGGTGTAAACTTAAAGTTCACAGATGAAGCGTTAGATGCCATTGCAGAGCGTTCATTTGAGCGTAAGACTGGTGCAAGAGGTCTTCGTGCAGTAGTTGAAGATGTAATGATGGACGTTATGTACGAAGTACCATCAGATACAAACATCGTTGGATGTACAATTACACGAGAGTCGGTTGAGACAGATGTAGAGCCGACCCTTGAATATAGAAATGACAAGAAGACAAAGCTCGCCTAATGCGAGCCTTGTCTTCTTGTGCTTTTTAAGCGACTACTTAACCATATATCAAGTAGTATTATAGTGTATGTTTATATATTTTTTGAAGCATTGAGGAGATTTTGTGAGTTTTCTTATTGACTAGGTTTTCGAAAAGATACTGTGTCTTTCATCGAGGCAGACCGTGTTGCTACGAAAGTCCGTGTGCAGAGGACAGCTTTTTTCAAAAATTCTATATTTGTGCGTCTCTAACACGAAGAGCTTATAACAAGTCAGCGGCCTGCATAACTCCTTGCTCGCCCTATTGTAAATGGGCGAGCTTCGTCAAACAGATTCGGCCGCTGGCTTTTTCGTGTTCTCGACGCACAAATACTTTACGAATTTTCTCAATGCTGTCCTCTTACACACGAACTTCCGTAGCACACTGTCTGACATATGAAAGACATAGTTTATAAACTCTCGAAAACCTAGTCATTAGAAAACTCCAAAATCTAATCACCGATTCAAAAAATATATAAATATATGCTATAATCAAACTACTTGATATATGGTTAAGTAGTCGAAGAAAAATCATAAGGAGGTTTATATGATTTATACAGTTACGTTTAATCCGTCACTTGATTATGTGGTATGCACAGATGAGGTGATGGTAGGTAAATTGAATAGAAGTAAAAGTGAGTATGTGCTACCTGGTGGAAAAGGTATCAATGTGTCACATATGCTTAAAAATCTTGGTGTAGATAGTGTGGCTATGGGCTTTTTGGGAGGTTTTGCTGGAGAGAAGATTGAGAGGCTTATAAAAGAAGCTGGATGCAAGACTGATTTCGTATATATAGATGGAGATACACGCATAAATGTAAAGATAAAGACGGATAATAAGCAAGAAACTGAGATAAATGCGACAGGTCCACATCTTAAAAAGAGTCATATAGTACTACTTATGGAGCGTTTGAAGAATATACAAGAGCAAGATATGTTAGTGCTGGCAGGAAGTGTGCCTATAGGTATGACTGATACAGTATATTCACATATAATGTATAGCATGCAGGAGAAAAATGTGAAGGTAGTAATTGACGCAACAGGGACACTCCTTACCAATACATTGCCACTTCATCCTTTCCTTGTAAAACCTAATAAGGAAGAACTAGAGGATATATTAGGGGAGAAGCTAGAGAGTGAAGAGGCTGTTATAGCAGGTGCGAAGAAGCTACAGGTGTTGGGTGCTGTTAATGTATTAGTGTCTTTAGGTGCAGATGGAGCTATATTGATAGATGAGTATGGACATGTGCATACCAAGAAAGCAAAAGAGGGTAAGGTTATCAATTCTGTCGGAGCTGGTGATTCTATGGTGGCTGGTTTCATAGCAGGATATTCAGTGGCGAAAGACTATGATTATGCGCTGAGCTATGCCGTAGCAGCAGGTAGTGCTAGTACTTTTAAGGAGGGCTTTGCAACTATAGAGGAGGTCCGTGATTTACTGTAATATTCCTTGATTTTGCTGTGGTTTTAAGGTAATATTAACATTGATTAGATAGTAGGAGAGTAAGATGAGAGATATAGATTTTTCACGCCTTGAGGCGTATGATTTAATAGATAGACAGCCTATTGAGACCTTAGGGTCAGTAGGCTTTTTATTATGCCACAAGAAGACAAAGGCAAAGGTGGTAGTGTTATTAAATGATGATAATAACAAGGTATTTAATATAGCCTTTAGAACACCATGTAAGGACGATACAGGAGTGCCACATATTATAGAACACTCTGTTTTGTGCGGTTCTAAGAAGTATCCTGTAAAGGATCCGTTTGTGGAGCTTGCAAAGGGTTCCCTTAACACATATTTAAATGCTACAACATATACAGCCAAGACTATGTATCCGTTAGCAAGTGTCAATGATGCTGACTTTAAGAATATTATGGATGTATATTTAGATGCGGTATTTAGCCCTAATATATATAGCCGCAAGGAAATATTTATGCAGGAAGGCTGGAGCTACAAGTTAGAGAATGTAGACGATGACCTTAAGATAAGTGGTGTAGTATATAATGAGATGAAGGGTGCATTTTCATCCCCTGAGAGAGTAGTATATGCTGCAGTTAAGAAGGCTATGAATCCGGATAATCAGTTTGTGTATGAGTCAGGCGGTGACCCAGAGAATATACCTGATTTGACCTACGAGGAGTTTTTGAACTTCCATAAGAAGTATTATCATCCATCAAATAGTATAATATTCCTCTATGGAGATATAGATGCCATAGAACGTCTTGAATATATGGATAGAGAGTATCTGTCCCATTATGAGTATATGGATGTGGATGCAGAGATATTAGACCAAAAGCCATTTGAGAAGCCTGTGGAGTTAAGAGAGACTTACGCTATAGGCGAAGATGAAGACGAGAATGGCAAGGCATATATAGCATATAGTTCAAGCTTTGGAGCGGGCATTGATATTAAGCTTAGTATAGCTATGGATGTGCTTGATTACGCGCTGTTGTCTATGCCAGGTGCACCAGTTAAGCAGGCTATAATAGATGCTGGACTTGCCAAGGATGTATATGGAGGAGGCACAACATATAAGGATAACGCTTTCCTCATAGTGGCAAAGGGTGCCGATGAGGCCAATAAGGATAAGATAGTTAGTGTAATAGAAGATACATTAAAGAAGATTGTGCAGGAAGGTATTGATAGAGATTCTCTTAAGGCAGCTTTAAATGTATTGGAGTTTAGATATAGAGAGGCTGATTTTGGCAATTTCCCTAAGGGAATTTATTATAGTATAGATGTTATAGAGTCGTTGATATTGGATGAGAGAAAGCCATTTGCATTATTGGATGCAAAGGATGCTTATATATACCTTAATAGTGTGGTGGATACAGGATATTTTGAGACTTTGATAGAGCAGTTTATCCTAGATAATACTACAAAAGCACTTGTGACAGTAGCACCACAAAAGGGTATGGTAGAAGCTCAGGAGAAGAGATTAGAGGAAAAGCTTAAAGCATATAAGGATTCTCTTAGTCTGGAAGAGTTGGAAAATATAGTATGTGATACAAAGCATTTGTTAGAGTATCAAAGTGAGCCAAGCACTCCAGAGGAGTTGGAAAGTATTCCGATGCTGAAACTTACAGATATAGATACAAATGCGGAAATAGTAGAATACCAGCAGAAGAATATATCAGATGTAGAGGTTATACACAGTAATATAAATACTAATAATGTGGCGTATATAACAACTTCTTTTGATACTGCAAGTGTATCAGAAGAATTAGTACCATATATAGGACTAGTAAGAAGTATAATAGGATATGTGGCAACAGAGTATCACGACTATGCAACTCTTAACAATATTATCAACCTTCATACAGGCGGCATGAGTACTGAACTTGCGATGTATTCAGATGTTCACGAGATAGACAAGTATAGTCTAAGAGTGGATGTAAAGGTAAAGGTATTCTACGAGAAGATAAGCAAGGCAATAGAACTACTAGAAGAGCTCCTTATGCATACGCTTATAGATGATAAGAAACGTATCAAAGATATTGTAGCGGAGATAAAGGCTAATCAACAGTCGAAGGTAGCTAACAGTGGCTATACTATAGCTATCAACAGAGCAATGTCATATTACCTTGAGAATATGGCTCTTATGGAACGTATAACAGGTGTTGATTATATGACATTTATAGATGAGCTGTGGGATAGCTTTGACGAGCGAGCAGATGAGATATTGGAAAATATACGAAAGACAATGAAGAGTATCTTTACTAAGGATAATCTTATCATAAGCTTTACTGGTAATGATGAGGGTTATGAAGCTATGTCGACTTCAATAGGAAAGCTAATGGATGGTCTAGGACAGAATATGACTGTACCAGCAGTTAGAAGGATAATGGTAGATAAGAAGAATGAAGGATTTAAAATATCATCTCAGGTACAGTATGTAGCTAGAGCAGGAAGCTTCAAGCAGGCTGGTTATGAATATACAGGAACGCTTAAGGCTTTTGAAAATATTATGGAGTATGGTTATCTGTGGGAGAATATACGAGTTAAGGGTGGAGCTTATGGATGCTTCGCGGCAGCCACATATGGTGGTAATGTATATCTTTGCTCATACAGGGATCCAAATCTTGCTAAAACAAATGAGATATATGAAAATATACCAGCATACCTTAGAAATTTTAATGAAACAGATAGAAATATCTTAAAGTACATTATAGGTACAATTAGCTATATGGACAGACCAAAGACACCTAGAGTAAAGGGTGAGATGGCATATAGATGGTATATGTGTGGCATAGATAAGACTATGATACAGGCAGAACGAGATGCGGTACTTTCACTATCAAATGAAAAGCTACATGAGCTTGCCGATGTTATAGAGGCGGTATTGTCCCAGGGCAATATATGTGTAGTAGGTAGTGCAACTAATATAGAAGCTGAAAAGGAAATGTTTAAGGAAACTAGAAATCTACTTAAATAAAGCAGGTGAAACACAGGTTTTAACCAAATGAAAGGAGATATACATGTCAGATAAATTTAAATCAGGTTTCGTGTCACTGATAGGAAGACCAAACGTAGGAAAGTCAACACTTATGAATACTATCATAGGACAAAAGATAGCTATTACATCAAATAAACCACAGACAACTAGAAATAGAATACAGACTGTGTACACATGTGATGAGGGACAGATAGTATTTTTGGATACACCAGGTATACACAAGGCTAAGAATAAGCTTGGAGAATACATGGTAGAGGTGGCAGAAAGCACTCTTAGAGAAGTAGATGCAGTGCTGTGGCTTGTGGAACCAACAGATTATATCGGTGCTGGTGAGCAACATATAGCTACACAACTTAAGTCAGTGAAGATACCAGTTATATTGGTTATAAATAAGGTGGATACTATTAAGAAAGAGGAGATTCTTAAGGTTATTGACAATTACAGAAAGATATATGATTTTGCCGAGATAGTACCAGTGTCAGCACTTAAAAATACTAATACTGATGACCTTGTGGCAACTATACTTAAGTACCTTCCTTATGGTCCTATGTACTATGATGAGGATACAGTGACAGATCAGCCAATGCGTCAGATTGTGGCGGAGCTTATACGTGAGAAAGCACTTAAGTGTTTAGATGAGGAGATACCACATGGTATAGCAGTATATATTGACCAGATGAAGGAGCGCCCAAATGGCAAGATAGTGGATATAGATGCGACAATTGTATGTGAGAGAGATTCGCATAAGGGTATCGTAATAGGTAAGCAGGGTGCTATGCTTAAGAAGATAGGCACAGCGGCTCGCTATGAGATAGAGAAAATGATGGAGCAGCAGATTAATCTAAAGTTGTGGGTTAAGGTTCGTAAGGAGTGGAGAGATAGCGATACTCAGATGAAGAACTTTGGCTATGACCGAAAGTCCTTGTAGAGTACTTTTGATAAAAATCCGTTTTCAATACATTTATTATGAATATTTAAGGAGGGACCGGCGTGGATATACAAACAAAAACGCAATTGCAAGGCAATTACGATAATATCAAAGTAACGGGAATAGTCATATCAGCAGCGCCGGTAGGTGAGTATGACAAACGTTTGGTTATACTTACAGGTCAACGTGGAAAGGTAACAGTGTTTGCAAAGGGAGCTAGACGACCATCTAACCGCTTTGCAGCAGGTTGTAGACCATTTACCTTTGGGGATTTTACTTTATATAAGGGTAAGTCTGCCTACAATATGGTAGATATGGAGATAAGCAACTATTTTGAAGATTTGTCAACTGATATGGATGCAATATACTATGGATTTTATTTTTTAGAGCTGGCAGATTATTATAGCCGTGAGAATGTAGAGTCTAAGGAGATGGTCAATCTCTTGTATATTACACTTAAAATGCTAGTGGCCAAAAGTATCCCTCTAAAGCTTATCAGACATATATATGAACTGAAAATGTTTGCATTAAACGGCGAATATCCAGATGTATTTGGTTGTGTACATTGTGGGGAGAAGGAAGACTTACGAGGTTTTAGTGTGGATAAAAGCGGAACAGTATGCCATGAATGTATGAAAGTATCTAAGGATACTATAGACCTAAACACCTCCACATTCTATACTATGCAATACATAATATCATCACCAGTAGGTAAGTTATATACCTTCACTGTCACGGATGAGGTACTGACAGAGCTGTCTATGGTGCTAGGCAGATGGATGAGTAAATATATAGATAAGGAATTTAAATCTCTAGAGATGTTATAACATACAGTGTGAGGAGAATAGGAATCATAATGAAGATGTCAGTTAGAAAGATGGCTATGGTAGGTGTGTTTCTAGCATTTACCTGTATAATATCGGCTATACCATTGGGAGTAAATATCTTTGGTGTTGCTATAACATTACAGACATTTGCTATATCATTTATAGGATATGTATTAGGTGTAAGATACGGAGCGGCTACGGCTGCTCTATATGTGGTTATAGGGCTGGTACTTCCGGTGTATAGCAATATGACCTCTGGTCTAGGGGTGCTACTAGGACCTACGGGAGGTTTCTTATGGGGATTTATCCCACTGGCAGCATTGTGTGGCTGGGGTATGACTACTGGCAGGGTTATATGGAAGATAATATTATCGTTATTAGGACTTTTAATATGTCATACTGCAGGAATAATACAATTTATGATAATAATGGATATGGATATATTACCTAGTCTGATGGCGATTACAGTGCCATATCTGCCAAAGGATATATGTATGGTAGTAGTGGCATATATGGTGGCAAAGCCAGTGAGACGAGCACTAAGAAGTATCAATACATAAAAATGAGAGGAATAAAGTTATGTCAGGTGTAATTGATGGAAGAATTGAACAGTTAAGAAAGGTTATGAAGGATAAGGGCATCACTGCATATATGGTGCCAACAAATGATTTTCATGGCTCAGAGTATGTGGGAGATTATTTTAAGACTAGAAAATACATAACAGGTTTCACAGGTTCAGCAGGAACGGCTGTTATCACAGCTACTGAGGCGAGACTTTGGACTGATGGAAGATATTTTATACAGGCAGCAGCGGAGCTTGAAGGAACAAGTGTTGAGCTGATGAAGATAGGTGTAGACGGTGTTCCAACAGTGAAGGAATATCTAGAGTCTATACTAGGCTCAGGAGATGTATTAGGCTTTGACGGTAGATGTGTGGATTATGGTTATGCCAAGGAGTTGGAGGAAACTCTTTGTAGCAAGGATGTGAAGGTATCATATGCGGAGGATCTGATAGATGAGATATGGGAGGATAGACCAGAACTATCTAAGGAACCAGTTATGATACTGGATACAAAGTATTGTGGCAAGGCAGCTAGCGAAAAACTGGCGCAGATACGCGAGTATATGGCGGAAAGAGGAGCTGATATATATATATTGACATCTCTAGACGATATAGCGTGGTTATTTAATATCAGAGGTGGGGATGTAGCTTGTAATCCAGTAGTGTTGTCCTATGCAATAGTGGAACAGACAAAGGCTGACCTGTATGGTTCAAAGGAGGCATTCTCTGCAGCAGTTAAAGGTGAATTAGCTAAAGATGGTGTGTTAGTTAAGCCATACAATGATATATATGAGGAAGTTAAAAATATCCCATCTGATAAGACAGTATATATCGATGGAACTAAGGCAAATTATGCCATCGTGAAAAATATACCAGAAGGTGTAAATGTTATATATGATACCAATCTGACACTACTGCTAAAGGCTATTAAGAATCCAGTAGAGGTGGAAAATGAGCGTATAGCCCACATTAAGGACGGTGTGGCAGTCACTAAGTTTATGTACTGGTTAAAGAAAAATATAGGCAAGATATATATAACAGAGATAAGTGCTGCAAAGTATCTGGAAGGCCTGCGCGAGCAGGGTGAGAACTATATGGGGCCAAGCTTTGAGCCTATAGTAGCTTATGGTGCCAATGCTGCTATGTGTCATTACTCTGCCAGCGAGGAGAGTAATGCAACACTTAAACCAGCAGGACTAGTTCTCTTCGATACAGGTGGTCAGTATCTTGAGGGAACAACAGATATTACTAGAACTATAGCATTAGGACCATGTACAGATGAAGAAAAGAAGTGCTATACAGCGGTGCTTAAGGGTCATCTGGCATTGGCGGCAGCTAAATTTGCATATGGTACAAGAGGTGTAAATCTAGATTATCTTGCTAGAGGACCACTGTGGGAAATGGGACTTGACTACAATCATGGAACTGGTCATGGTGTAGGATATTATCTAAATGTACATGAGGGACCAAACAGCTTCAGATGGAAGATAATAAACGGTATAACAGATAGTGCAGTTTTAGAGGAGGGAATGATAACCTCCAATGAACCTGGTTACTATGAGGAAGGAAAGTTTGGTATCAGAACAGAAAATATGGTTGTCTGTGTCCTACACAAGGAAACAGCCTATGGCAGGTTCCTAAAGCTTGAGAATCTGACTATGGTGCCTATGGATTTGGAAGCTATAGATTTCGGTATGATGACAGCAGAGGATAGAGCTAGACTTAACGAGTATCATAAAGATGTATATGAAAAGATTGCTCCTTATATGAATGAGGAAGAATTAGCATGGCTTAAGGAAGCTACTAGGGAGATATAGTATGGAAATATTCATAACTAATAGATTAACTATGGGACAATATTATGATATAACGAGTCTCGTAGAGGAAAGCGCCGCTGTAGATGGCACTAAAGGAATATCATTCCTAGAGCAGGAGTTAAATGCTATAGAGGAATTTCCATGCTACTATATGATGTATGATGGTAGCAGACTTGTAAGCTATCTTTCAGTATTCATACCAGATGAGGAGTCATGTGATATATATAGTGCAACCTTGCCAACAGAGCGAGGGAAGGGATATTTTAAGACCTTGCTTGGTGAAGCTATGAAACATGTAAGAGAATACGGTATCACATATAGATGTGTGGTAAAGGAGCCAGATAGCAAGGATATGGATGATTATCTGGAAAGATTAAATGCCAAGCTGATAGATGAGGATTATCTACTGACCTATGATATGTTAGTAAAGCCAGAGCCTAAAGGAATATTGAGTCTTAAGTATGGAAAAGAAGAAAACACGGGCATATATGAAAGCTTTAGGGATGAAAAACAGGTGGGAACCTGTCAGGTAGAATATTCATCCAATATGGCAGCTATCCATGATGTAGAGGTCAAGGAAGAAGAACGAGGCAAGGGATATGGAACAGAGACCTTGTTGCTTGTGCTTAACCATCTTCTAGAGGATGATGTGGCAAAGATAGTGTTGCACGTAACAGGTGCAAATGAGGTGGCCTACAATATGTATATGGAGAATGGCTTTGTAGAGGAACAGAGGATAGAATATTGGAAATTGGTGTAGTTGGTGCACAAAAAGTGTAGTTGGTGCAATGAAACTTGAAAAATCGACAGATTTTTTGTAAAATTTTATAGACATGCAAATCAGGAGGGATACATATGGAAAAGATTGCAAAAAGACTAAAAGTAACAAATCTACTAGGCATAATAGCCTGCATCGTAACGTATTTACTAGCGTTTGCTCCATTTGATAAGGGTGCTGTTGTGAGTAAGTATGATGATTATGAGTTTTACACACAATATCTAATATTAGGAATGTGTGCGGTTGGGCTTATGACAACATTTTTTATGATTGGATATATATCTATACAACGTGGAAAGTCCAAGTCGGAAGCAAGTACAAATATTTATATTGGTATTATAAATATTGCTGTATCATTAGTAGGCATATGGACAGGAAATGAATTAGTTAAGGCAACTGTTTTCGAACATGAGAAGACATATGTAGAGAAAACAAGCAACTTTTATGCTCAGTGCTATTTGATAATGATATATGTATTGATTGTGATATCCGTTGTACATACCATTAATGCAATTGTATGCAAGATAAAGGAAGCAAATGTATTACAGCAGGAAGTGATAACAGCTCAAACAATGATGAATAAAAAAAATAGAATTGCTATTATGCCTATAATAGTAGCATCTATAACTGTGTTATGCAGTGTTATTGGAACGGTTTGTCATTATATGATAGCGATATATGTATGTCTTATTCCATATATTATTGCATTCGCACTACCTGTGTGCGTATGGTTCTGTGTGGTGGTATCCAAATGGGAGAGCGAAAGAAAATATAAGAATGTTGTGGCATCTTATGTAGCATATATGTTAGTTGTATATGGAGCTATGCATACTTTATTCTCACAGCCGATAAGTTGGTTAAGAAGCTATACTGTACTGGCAGATATAGATAGTCCGCTGGTGATGGGGATTATATGTATGGTTGCAGGTCTAGTGGGATTAGTGTTTATATTAGTAAAAAGCGTACAGGCATCTGGTAAGAGCGTAACAGCGGAATAAGATTGTAAATATATAGTGTGTATTATGAGGCCCGTAGGTCAGGGTGACTGAATTAAGTCGCAGACCTATGGGTTTATTTTTGTTAGATTATGTAAAAATATGTCATTGCAAAGAGGACTGTATGCAAATATAATAGAATGCAACACAATACTAAGGAGATAAAGTATGGTTATAGGGATATGTGATGATGAACAATGCTGGAGAGATAAGGAAGTGCAAATGTGCAATGAACTCAAAAAGCATATAGATATACAAATTGAATATGAAGTGTTTACTTTTGGGGAGGAAATATTGAATTGTAACAAGCAAATTGATATATTGTTGCTAGATGTAGAGATGCCAGGTATAAATGGCATAGAAGTAAAAGAAAAAATAAGTAATTTATCGAATATAAAAAATATATTATTTGTTTCATGGAATAAGGATGCAGTCTATGATTCTTTTGGTGACAAGACCCGAGGGTATTTGAGTAAGCCTATAGATGATAAAAAGTTTATTCAAGAAATGAATAAAATAATTGACAGATTGCAAAAGGAATCTGATGAAGATATAATAGAAATCTTTCCAGAGAATAGAAGTATTCTTTTAAATACTAAAGATATTATGTATATATCTGGTGATGGTAACTATATAAAAATAGTTACAGTTAATAATGCATATACAGAAACAAAAAATCTTAAGTATTGGGAAGAAATATTTTACGACAAGCATATTAGACGTGTACATAAGTCGTATCTTATCAATTTTAGGTATATAGAAGAATTTAAAAGTACGCATATAAAAATAAATAATGTAACAGAATTTTTTCCAGTGGGAAGAAAATATTATGCCACACGGAGAGAAGAGTATAAGGAATATAGATTTGCTAGGTACAGGAGAGGGTAAATGAACGAATATATATATAATGTTTTATTCACGGTGTTGGAACTGACAGCTATTTTGTTGTGTTATACGCAGGTATTAAAAGTTACGCTATCTAAAAAAAGAGGACCAATAATCATAGTGTATGTAGGAATGATGTTATGTTCTGTAATTAACACATATAATGAGCAAATATTTTCTGTAACAATAATCACTTTTATATATGGTTTTACAGTGATTGGCTTTTTAAGTAGTAAAAATGTATTAATAACATTATTGATATATCCGTGTGCTTACTTGATAGAATCAATATTTGGGTTACTAGGTACATATGTTACGGCTACAATAATGGATATACCGCAATATGATGTTGCTAATAATAAAATTTTTTCAATAGTAATGCTAGCAGTAACTTGTTCTATATTTATGGCAGTTTGTCTATATAATATAAAGACTAAAAGGATAAAGCTGTTTTTTGGTAAACGTGTTTATATAGTGATGACTATAGGGGCAGTTAGCTTTGTTCTAGTAATAAGTGCCCTACAATCTATCGGTCCAAGATATAATATACCCTACAATCAGACAAATCTATTGGGTGTGTTGATATTAAGTGTTTGCGTTATATTCTTTGGTTTATTTATATGGCTGTCAACTGCTAGATATAAAAACGAGTTAATTCAGAGAGAAAATGAGAAGATGAGTCTGTATATGACTGAGCAGGAAAAGTATGTTAGGTTGATTGTGGAAAAAGACGAGGATATGAGAAAGTTTAGACATGATGTAAAGGCTCATATGTGGGCGTTATCAGGATATCTAGAGAATATGCAGTATGAGATGGCAAAGGATTATATCTGTAAAATGTACAAGGAACACAATGATGCTCAAGTAGCTGTTTTTACAGGAATAGTGGCGGTGGATGCGGTTATAGCAGAGAAAATGAAAGAAATGCAGAATAAAGATGTTCTGCTAGATTGGCATAGTAGCCTTGGAGGTTTAGGAGAAAAATACGATGAGTATGATATATGTACATTGGTTGTAAATATTCTTAGCAATGCAATTGAAGCTTGTGAAATATTGCCAAAAGATGAAAGAATTATAAAAGTACAATGGAGTACAGTTGATGGAGAACTATATATATGCCAGGAGAACAAATGTTATAAAAATATTGAATTTGATGAATATGGTAATCCGACAACATCAAAATCAGATAAAAAAAATCATGGATATGGGACAAAGAATATAAGAAATGTTGTTGAAAAGTATGATGGAGATTTAAAATACACGCTAAATGAGGGTGTGTTTAGAGTGGAAGTGATTGTCTGAGGATAAGTGAAATTGCATAAAAATATGTCGTTAATTAACGAAATATGTCGTTAATTAATGGAGTGTAGAAGCCTCTTTTTGCGAGTTATATGATTGTATATAACAAAGTGAAAGGAGGTATTCTTATGTCTACATATGGATTTGATTTGAGTGATTTTTGGAATTGGTTATTCGGTTAGAATATATCAAAGAAAAATCTATATTATGGAACAGTAGGAAATTATACTGCTGCAGGTGATGTAGAGTATGCTCGTACAAGTGTACAGAATCCAACAGATAGCAGAAAGTATTATAGCTATTATGTATATGAATATAATTGGTATACTGAAAAGTATGAACATAGTTCATGTCATGGTCAAGCAGTGCCTAATGGAGGTACAACTGAAGCAGCTATAAACGGAAGAGAAATATCTAGTGGAGTAGTTGATTATCTTCATATTGTACAGGGATATGCATCATCGGTATGTATATCATCAGCGAAGGTAGATGATTATACATTCCGTGCAATGCAGTATTACAGATAAAACCCAAGGGAGGAAGAATGCTGATATGAGATGTATCAGATGGGTGTGGGAAAATGATTGAAAAAAGTAAATCTATCAAAAAGAAAAGAAGTCAATAGAGTATATATATTATTATGTTGTAAATAATGGTTACTAATATAAGACGAAGGAATAAAAGAAAGTATGAATATAAGAATAATAAAAAATAATATATTTAATGCATTTACAAGCTTCCGCAAGGTTTCGTTTTTGCTAGTTATATCTCAATTAGCATCTATAA